>NZ_JAQSDN010000043.1:0-16297 GCF_029945925.1 Polaromonas sp.
ACGGCCGCGTGCCCCGACATGACGCGCTTTGCGCGTCATGTCTCCCCGCACCCGAACCCGCATTTGTTCCCCCCACCCGTCGGGCTGGGCCGAGCAGCGCAGACGGAGGCGAGATCAGGGCGGCAGTTGTCCGAGCGCAGCGAGTTCTGCCGACCCCCGCCGGAGTCGAGCAGCGCAGGTTGCCCCGGAGCGAAGCGCAGGGGACCCAGACCATCGGGTCGCCTTTCTTTTCCTTACTTTTCTTTGACGAAGCAAAGAAAAGTAAGTCGCCCGCCGGGGCGAGACCCGGCTTGTTGGCGAACCCCAGCGCAGGAGGAAAAGGCGGCGTCAACCCTTCGACAGGCTCAGGACAGGCCAAGCCCAGCCCGAACGACACGCCACAACGCTATCAATTCAATAGCTATTTGCGCTTATGGGACAAGGGCTACAGCCACTTTTTATTCAAATAATCCACAGCAGCCGGCCGCCACAAAGGGACTCAAAGGAACACAGAGGGATTTACCATAGCCCCATGCCCACCACCCACCTCCTCTACCTCCACGGCTTCCGCTCCTCCCCCCAGTCCGCCAAGGCCCGGCAGGTCGCAGCGTGGATGCAAGCCCACCACCCCGGGGTGGTCTGGTGGTGCCCGCAACTGCCGCCTTCGCCGCGGGAAGCGATGGAGATGGTGAGCCAGGGCATCGCCGGCTGGCCCCGTGACACCATGGCGGTGATGGGTTCATCGCTGGGCGGCTTTTATGCGACGCATGTGGCCGAAGGCTGCGCCTGCAAGGCCGTGTTGCTCAACCCGGCAGTGAACCCAGTGCGCGACCTGGCGAAGTACATCGGCGAGCAGACCGCCTGGCACGACCCGAACGAACACTTTTTCTTCGAGCCGCGTTTTGTGGACGAGCTGCGCGCCCTGGAGCGCGGCCCCGTGGCCCAGCCGGAAAACTATTTTGCGGTGATTGCCAAGGGCGACGAGGTACTCGACTGGCGCGAAATGACGGGCCGCTACCCCGGCGCGCACATCCGGCTGCTGGAAGGCGGCGACCACGCCATCAGCGACTTCGAGCGCCACCTGCCGGAAGTGATGGACTTCCTGGGCCTCGCCTGAGGCCGGCCCCGGGGGCGGCTGATTACACTAGGAGAAGTAACCAAAGGATGTCGTTTTGTTTGTATTGTTTGAAGAGGCCGGCAAGTTTCTGGCCGGCCGCATCTTGTCCGAAGCGGACACCTCGCTGCAGGTGGAGCTCGACTCGGGCAAACGGGTCAAGGTCAAGGCCGCCAACGCGCTGCTGAAATTTGAAAAACCCGCGCCTGCCGAGCTGGTCGCCGCGGGGCAGCGCTTGAGCGCGGAGATCGAGCTGGACCTGGCCTGGGAATTTGCGAGCGCCGAGGAATTCGGCTTTGCCGACCTGGCGCGCGACTACTTCAGCGCCGACCCGGCCAAACCGGCCTCCACCGAGCAGCAGGCCGCCGCCCTGTTCCGCCTGTTCGAGGCGCCGCATTATTTCCGCCGCGCCGGCAAGGGGCGCTTTCGCAAGGCGCCGATCGAGATCCTCCAGCAGGCGCTGGCGGCCATCGAGAAGAAAAAACAGGTCGTCGCGCAAATCAGCGCCTGGGCCGAAGAGCTCGCCCAGGGCCAATGCCCGGCGCCGGTGCGCGAGCAGCTCTACAAAATCTTGTTCAAGCCCGACAAGAACAGCCCCGAATACAAGGCCGTGGTCGAGGCCTCGCGCACGGCGCACAAGGCGCCGCTGGACCTGCTGCAGCAATCAGGCGCGATTGCCTCGCCCTACCAGTTCCACTGGAAACGCTTCCTGTTTGAAAACTTCCCGAAAGGCACGGGTTTTCCGGCCGTGCAGGCGCCTGCCATCAGCGACGAGTTGCCGCTGGCGGACGTCCGGGCGTTTTCCATTGACGACTCCAGCACCACCGAGATTGACGACGCGCTGTCGGTGCAAGGGCTGGGCAGCGGGACCGTCACGCTGGGCATCCACATCGCCGCGCCCGGCCTGGCGGTGCTGCCGGGCAGCCCGGTGGACGCTTTGGGGCGCGCCCGCCTGTCCACCGTCTACATGCCGGGCTACAAGCTGACCATGCTGCCCGATGAGGTGGTGCAAAGCTACACGCTGCAGGAAGGGCGCAACTGCCCGGCCCTGTCGCTGTATGTCACGCTCGACGAAACCACGCTCGAGGCCAGGGAGTCGGTGACGCGGCTGGAGCAGGTGCCCATCGTGAGCAACCTGCGCCACGACCAGCTGGACCACACCTTCAACGAAGCCTTCTTCGAAGCGGCGCAGGCCACGCCACCTGCCGGCGTCACCTGGGGCGTGGAGCTGGCCTTCCTGCACCGGCTGGCCATGCACCTGAAGGCCCAGCGCGAAGTGGTGCGCGGCAAGCCGGAAAACTTCAACCGGCCCGACTACAACTTCTCCCTCGACATTGCCCCGGGCAAGGAGCCGGAAGGCAACGAAGCGGTCAGCATCAGCATCCGCCAACGCGGCGCGCCGCTGGACCTGATCGTCGCCGAGGCCATGATCCTGGCCAACAGCACTTGGGGCGAGTGGATGGCCACGCATGGCGTGCCCGGCATTTACCGCAGCCAGGCCAGCCTGTTGCCGGGCGTCAAGGTACGCATGGGCACCAAGGCCCTGCCGCATGCCGGCATCGGCGTCAAAAGTTACGCCTGGGCCACCTCGCCGCTGCGCCGCTACACCGATCTGGTCAACCAGTGGCAGATCATCGCCTGTGTCAAACACGGCCGCACGGCTGCGCTGGCCGCACCGTTCAAGCCGAAAGACGCGGAACTGTTTTCCATCATCTCGGGCTTTGATGGTGCCTACAGCGCCTACAACGGTTTCCAGGCCGGCATTGAGCGTTACTGGACGCTCAAATACCTGCAACAGAAAAAGATCACGGAGCTCACGGCAACGGCATTCAAGGACAACCTGGTGCGCGCCGACGACCTGCCGCTGGTGTTGCCGGCCGCCGGGGCCCAGGGGCTGCCGCGCGGCGCGAAGGTGCGCATCCGCCTGGGCGACATCGACGAGATCACGCTCGACATCCACAGCACGGTGATTGAGCGCCTGGGCGCTGTGGTGGACGAAGCCGATGCCGAGCAGGTGGCCGAGGAAGACAACGAATCGGAAATCGCCGCTGGTCCGATCTCGATCGCCGTCGATCTGAACGAGCCGGCCGACGACGCGGCCGCCGTGGCGGGTGGCGGTTAGCCCCGATAATCCAGTCCTGTGAAGTCACCCAGCACCCTGCAAATCGCCTTGGGCGTATCGCTCGCCGTCCATGCGGTCCTCCTGACCGTGCGTTTTGTCGATCCGGAACGTTTCAACCGGATTTTTCAGGACACGCCGCTGGAAGTGATCCTGGTCAACGCCAAAAGCAATGAGCGGCCTGACCAGGCCAGGGCGATTGCCCAGGCCTCGCTGGCCGGCGGCGGCGAGGCGGAAAAAGGCCGGGCCACCAGCCCGCTGCCGCCTTCGGCGCTGACCGAGCTCGGCGACGCCAGCGAGGATGCGCAGCGCAAGGTCGAGACCATGCAGGAGCAGCAGACCATGCTGCTGGCACAGATCAAAAAGCAGCTCGCGGCCATGCCGCCGCCTGACCCGAAGGTGCCGTCCGCCGACCCGGCCCAGGCCGAGCGTGAGGAAAAACGCAAACAGCTGATCAAGATCCTCGCTGAAATCGAACGGCGCATCAACGAAGAAAACGCGCGGCCCAAAAAGCGCTACATCAGCCCCGCGACCCGCGAGGAGGTGTATGCCGTGTACTACGACACGCTGCGCCGCAAGATCGAGGAAAAGGGCACGGTCAATTTCCCTGAACAGGCTGGCAAAAAACTCTACGGTGAACTGACCATGATCATCACCGTCAACTTCGATGGCCGTGTTCTGTCCACCGAAGTGGCCGAAACCTCGGGCAACCTGACACTGGACCGTCGCGCGCAAAGCATTGCGCGCAGCACCGGTCCGTTTGATCGCTTCAGCGAGGCCATGCGCCGCAAGGCAGACCAAATCGTGGTGGTCTCGCGTTTCAGGTTCGCGAGCAACGAGACGCTGGAAACCAGGCTCGTTGAGCGATGAGCGGCCCCATGGATCACTATGGCGTCCTCGGCAACCCGGTGGAACACAGCAGGTCGCCCGCCATCCACGCGCGTTTTGCCGAGCTGACCGACCAGGCCATGGACTACTGCAAGCTGCTGGCGCCGCTGGACAACTTCGCCCAGGCGCTGCAGCAATGGATAGACAGCGGCGGACGCGGCTGCAACGTGACCGTGCCCTTCAAGTTCGAGGCTTTCCGGCTGGCCACCTCCGCCACCGAACGCGCCCAGCTGGCGCAGGCCGCCAACACGCTGAAGTTCGACGCCGGCCGCATCGAAGCCGACAACACCGACGGCATCGGCCTGGTCAATGACATCCAGAACAATGCAGGTGTCCGGCTGGCCGGGCGGGACCTGCTGCTGCTGGGCGCCGGTGGGGCCGCGGCCGGCGTGCTGGGGCCGCTGCTGGCGGCCGGTCCGCGCCGCCTGGTGGTCGCCAACCGCACGCATACGCGCGCGGCCCTGCTGGTGGCGCGCCACGCCAGCCATCCCTCGCTGCAACTGCTGCTACAAAAAACAGAGCTGGTAGCGCAGGAGCTGCAAGGGCTGGAGGCCGATTTTGATGTTATTATCAACGCCACAGCGAGCAGCCTCAGCGGTGCGGCCATCACGCTGGCGCCGCGCGTGCTCAAGCCCGGCGCACTGGCCTATGACATGATGTATGGCGCGGCTGCCCAGGGGTTTTCCGACTGGGCACGGGCCCACGGCGCGGTGCCGCGCGACGGCCTCGGCATGCTGGTGGAGCAAGCCGCCGAATCCTTTCTGTTCTGGCGCGGCGTGCGCCCGCCTTCTGCCCAGGTGCTCCAGGAAATGCAGCAACAGCAAAAGGCCCCGGCGTGAAAGCCCTGCTGCGCTGGAGCCTGCTGGTGCTGCTGGCCACCGTGGCGCTGCAGCTTTATTTTGTCGGCCGCATCGCGCTGATGGCCGTGGTGGATCCGCAGTCCACGGCCTTCCAGCGTTCCGAAGCGTACCGCCTGGCGACGGAAAAGGGCGAGCTCAAATGGCGCCAGCAGTGGGTGCCCTATGCCGAGCTGTCTGCCAACCTCAAGCGTGCGGTCATCGCGTCCGAAGACGCCACCTTTGTCGAGCATGAAGGGGTGGACCTGGAAGCCCTCGAGAAGGCCTGGGAGAAAAACACCCAGGCCGAGCAGCGCGCCGAAAAAGCCGCCGGCAAGTTGTCCAGCCGCGCCGCGCCGGCGGGCGCTGCCCGGGCCGCCAAACCACCCAAAATTGTGGGCGGCTCCACCATCACCCAGCAGCTCGCCAAAAACCTGTTTCTCTCGGGCGAACGCACGCTGATGCGCAAGGGACAGGAACTGGTGCTGACCCTGCTGCTCGAAGCCCTGCTGAGCAAGCAACGCATCCTGGAAATCTACCTCAACAATGTCGAATGGGGCGAAGGTGTGTTCGGCGCCGAAGCCGCGGCCCAGCACTATTTCCGCAAGCCCGCCTCGAAACTCAGCGCCTACGAGGCCGCGCGCCTGGCCGTCATGCTGCCGCGTCCCAAGTACTTCGAGACCCGTCCGGGCTCGGGCTACCTCGCGTCGCGCGCCTCCACCATCGCGGCACGCATGGGTGGTGTGGAGGTGCCATGAACCTGCCGGCAAAAATCATGAGTCTGTTCCTTCTGGGCCTGATTCGTGCGCTGACCGGCGCGCAGGCACGCTGGCAGGGTTGCCCGCCCAAGGCCGAACAGCGCATTTATTTCGCCAACCACCAGAGCCACGCCGACCTGGTGCTGATCTGGGCCGCCCTGCCCAGCGAGCTGCGCAGCATCACGCGGCCCATCGCCGCCAAGGACTACTGGACCAAAACGCCGTTCAAGCAGTGGCTCACCACGGCCGTGTTCAATGCGATCTACGTGGACCGCGCCAAGACCGGCGACCAGGACCCGCTGGAACCATTGATGGACGCGCTGGAAAGCGGCGACTCCATCATCCTGTTTCCGGAGGGTACACGCGGCAACCAGGAAGAGCCGCAGGCCTTCAAGTCGGGCCTGTACAACCTGGCGCAGAAATTTCCGCAGGTGGTGCTGGTGCCGGCGTGGATCAACAACGTGCAGCGCGTCATGCCCAAGGGCGAAGTGGTGCCGGTGCCCATCCTGTGCTCGGTCACCTTCGGCGCGCCCATGGCGCTGCAGGAAGGCGAGGACCGCGGCGCCTTCCTGGTGCGTGCGCGTGATGCCGTGCTGGCGCTGAGGGAGAGCTGATGAGCAGCTTTCTGCGTAACCTGAGCCCCTCCAACCAGGTCGGCCTGCTGTTTGTCGTGGTGTTCGGCCTGCTGATCGTGGCCGGCATCGCGGCACTCATCATGTCGCTGCGCGACAACGGCGAGGACGAGATCCGCACGCAGGACATCAAGGAGTTCAGCAGCCTGCTCAACACCTCGTGGATCATGTGTACCGTGTTCTGGGTCGGCTGGGCCCTAGGCGAGACGGTGGCCACCCTGCTGTTTGCCCTGGTGGCTTTTTTCGCCCTGCGCGAATTCATCACGCTGTCGCCGACCCGCCGTGGCGACCACCGCAGCCTGGTGCTGGCCTTTTTTGTGGTGCTGCCGGTCCAGTTCTGGCTGGTCATGACCGAGCGCTTTGACCTGGTGACGGTGTTCATTCCGGTGTACGTGTTCCTGGCGATACCGGTGGTCAGCGCCCTGGCCAACGACCCGCAGCGCTTTCTGGAGCGCAATGCCAAGCTGCAGTGGGGCATCATGGTCTGTGTCTATGGCATCAGCCATGTGCCGGCCCTGCTGCTGCTGGACTTTCCGGGCTACAGCGGCAAAAACGCCTTCCTGGTGTTTTTTCTGGTGTTTGTCGTGCAGACCGGCATGCTGGTGCAGCACCTGTCCGCGCGCAAGTGGCCGCGCCCACCCACGGCTCCCCAGGTCAGCCAGAGTTTTCACTGGAGCAGCTGGCTGATCGGGCTGGCGGTCGGGGGGTTTGTCGGCGGGCTGATGTCGGGCCTGACACCCTTCAAGCCGGCCCAGGCGGTGGCCATGGCGCTGATCGCCTGCGTGGCCGGCTCACTCGGCCACCTGGTGATGAAAGCCCTCAAGCGCGACCGCGGCATCACCAACTGGGGCAGCGAAGGCCGGTCGGTCACCGGGGCCAGCGGCCTGCTGGACCGGGTCGACGCCCTGTGTTTTGCCGCGCCGGTTTTCTTTCATTCAGTTCGATGGTATTTCGGGCTCTAGCCCAATACCGGCGGGCGCAAGAAGCTATTAAAAGAAGAGCAAATGCGTATTCTTGGCATTGATCCGGGCTTGCAGATCACCGGCTTCGGCGTGATCGACGTGGAGGGCCACGCCCTGAGCTACGTCGCCAGCGGCACCATCAAGACCACCCACCTGGACCGGGGCAACCTGCCGGCGCGGCTCAAGGTGCTGTTCGACGGCATCTGCGAAATCACCGCCCGCTACACGCCCGACAGCTCGGCGTGCGAGATCGTGTTTGTCAACGTCAATCCGCAGGCCACGCTGATGCTGGGCCAGGCGCGCGGCGCCTGCGTCACGGCCCTGGTCAGTTGCAACATCGAGGTGGCCGAATACACACCGCTGCAGATGAAAAAAGCGGTGGCCGGTTACGGCAAGGCCGGCAAGCCCGAGGTGCAGGAGATGGTGATGCGCCTCTTGAGGCTGCCGTCACTGCCGGGCAAGGACGCCGCCGACGCGCTCGGCCTGGCGATCACCCATGCCCATGTGGGAGGCTCCGCCGCCATTCTGGCGCGTGCCGCGACGCTGCAGCGCAAATCCACCGCGTCCTTCAAGGACGGCAGACACCATTGAGGCAACCGGCTCAGAGCAGCCGGTCCGCAATCAGTACGGCAAAAAAGACGAAAGCGGCCACCAGGGTCCATTTGAGGATGGCGAGCCCCGCATGCTTGTAGCGGACCTGGGACGTGATCGCATAAAGCGCAAATGACGCGCCGGCCGCGAACAGCAGCAAGAAGATGGCGACACGAAAAACGGCCATGTCAGGTCTTGCGTGATCGCACTACCAGGCCCGCGCCAGGGTCGCAAAACCCTGGGGCGCGGTTTTTTCATCGTCGAAGGTGACGACTTCCCAGGCATCTTCGTGCGACAGCAGCTCGCGCAGCAGCTTGTTGTTCAGCGCATGGCCGGAACGGAAGGCCGTGTAGGCGGCCAGCAGCGGCTTGCCGAGCAGGTACAGGTCGCCCATCGCATCGAGGATCTTGTGTTTGACGAACTCGTCGTTGTAACGCAGGCCGTCGGTGTTGAGCACCTTGTAGTCGTCCATCACGATGGCATTGTCCAGGCCGCCGCCAAGCGCCAGCCCGTTGGCGCGCATCATCTCCACGTCCTTGGTAAAACCGAAGGTGCGGGCGCGCGCAATGTCACGGCTGTAGGAGCCGGTGCCCATGTCGAACTCCACACGCTGGCCGGTGGAATCCACCGCAGGGTGATCGAAGTCGATTTCAAACCCCAGTTTGTAGCCGTTGTAGGGCGACAGGCGCGCCCATTTTTCCGACACCCCTTGCCCTTCACGCACCTCCACCGGCTTGAGCACGCGAATAAAACGCTTGGGCGCTGCCTGAAGTTCAATGCCGGCCGACTGCAGCAAAAACACAAACGAGGAGGCCGAGCCGTCAAGAATCGGCACCTCTTCGGCCGTGATGTCCACGTACAGGTTGTCGATGCCCAGGCCGGCGCAGGCCGACATCAGGTGTTCGACCGTGTGCACCTTGGCACTGCCGCTGGAAATGGTGGATGCCAGGCGCGTGTCGGTCACTGCCTGCGCGGAAATGGGAATGTCCACCGGTTGCGGCAGATCCACGCGCCGAAACACAATGCCCGTGTCCGGCGCCGCCGGCCGCAGGGTCAGCTCGACCCGCTGACCGCTGTGCAGGCCGACGCCGACGGCCTTGGTCAGGGATTTGAGGGTTCTTTGCGCCAGCATGACGTCATTTTAGTTGGAGGCCGGACCAAACGCACCGGGTCATGCGCAATGACGCACATGGCCTGTGTGATTAGCGGTCCAGCGATCAAATCACTGATTGATCGAATGGAAAGCGTAGCGAGCAGCCCGAGCTTGCGTTGAGGAGCGGAGCCGTACCCAGGTACGGTGAGCACCGCAGACGCGAGATCGGGTTGCGCAGTAGCTTTACATCGATCAATCCGCCTGCTTGCGCAGGAAGGCCGGAATCTCGAAGTCGTCCATGCCACCCGACGCCAGCGCATCGACCTTGGCAGCCGCCTGCGTGCGGTTGGTGCGCCAGACGCTGGGCACCGCCATGTTGCCGTAGTCGGTCTGTGCCGAACCCATGCTGCTGCCGCCCGGGTGGGAACCGCTGACGGTTGCGCCGCCCACCGCCATGTTGAGCACCGGCATGTTGTCCGTGCCGGTACGCAGCACCTGCAGCGGAGGCGCCTGGCGGCGCATGCCCTGGCGGCTCAGGCCGGTGGCGACCACCGTGACGCGGATGTCTTCGCCAAGGTCATCGTCGTAGGCCGTGCCGTAGATCACATGTGCATCGGGCGAGGCGTAGGCGCGGATGGTGTTCATCGCGAGCTTGGACTCGTTGAGCTTGAGCGAACCCTTGGCCGCGCTGATCAGCACCAGCACGCCCTTGGCGCCCGACAGGTCAATGCCTTCGAGCAGCGGGCAGGCGACGGCCTGCTCGGCCGCGATGCGTGCGCGGTCCGGGCCGTTGGCGCGGGCCGTGCCCATCATGGCCTTGCCGGGCTCGCCCATCACGGTGCGCACGTCTTCGAAGTCGACGTTGACATGGCCGGGGACGTTGATGATCTCGGCAATACCGCCGACGGCGTTTTTCAGCACGTCGTTGGCATGGGCAAAGGCTTCATCCTGCGTCACGTCGTCGCCCAGCACTTCGAGCAGCTTCTCGTTGAGCACCACGATCAGCGAATCGACGTTGGCTTCCAGCTCGGCCAGACCAAGGTCGGCATTGGTCATGCGGCGCCCACCCTCGAACTCAAACGGCTTGGTCACCACACCGACGGTGAGGATGCCCATCTCTTTTGCAATGCGTGCAATCACCGGCGCCGCACCCGTGCCGGTGCCGCCGCCCATGCCGGCGGTAATGAACAGCATGTGCGCCCCGGCGATGGCAGCGCGGATGTCGTCCACCGCCAACTCCGCCGCATCACGGCCCTTCTCGGGTTTGCTGCCTGCGCCCAGCCCGCTGCCGCCGAGCTGGATCTGCTTGTGCGCGCTGCCGCGGCCGAGTGCCTGTGCGTCGGTGTTGGCGCAGATGAACTCCACACCCTGGACGTTGCGCTCGATCATGTGTTCGACCGCATTGCCGCCGCCGCCGCCCACGCCGATCACCTTGATCTGCGTGCCCTGGTTGAACTCTTCGATTTCAATCATTTCGATGCTCATGTGAGCCTCCTATCCATATGTTGCAGTTGCCAAAAATTTTTATTAGTTTCTTCTCGATGGGAAAAGTGTCACGCAGGGGGATCGGCGCCCCCCGAGTGACTGCACCGCGGACTCCGCCAGATAAAAACCGTAAATTTTTTCATCAGAAGTTCCCCACCAGCCAGTCCTTGACCCGGCCAAAAGCGTTGTGAACACTGCCCGCCTTCTGCGCGACGCGATGCCCGCGCATGCGCGCCAGCCGGGCCTCCTCGAGCAATCCCATGACGGTGGCCGCGCGCGGCTGGGCCACCATGTCCGACAGTGCGCTGGAATAACGCGGAATGCCGCGCCGCACCGGCTTGAGAAAAATGTCTTCGCCGAGTTCGACCATGCCCGGCATGACCGCGCTGCCGCCGGTGATCACGATGCCGGACGACAGCACCTCCTCGTACCCCGACTCGCGGATGACCTGCTGCACCAGCGAAAAAATTTCCTCGATGCGCGGCTCGATCACGCCGGCCAGCGCCTGCTTGCTGAGCATGCGTGGCCCGCGGTCGCCCAGGCCAGGCACCTCCACCTGCTGGTCCGGGTCGGCCAGCAGCTGTTTGGCAAAACCGCTCTCGACCTTGATGTCTTCGGCGTCCTTGGTCGGGGTGCGCAGCGCCATGGCGATGTCGCTGGTGATCAGGTCGCCGGCGATCGGAATCACGGCGGTGTGGCGGATCGCGCCGCCGGTGAAAATCGCCACGTCGGTGGTGCCGGCGCCGATGTCGACCAGCGCGACACCGAGTTCCTGCTCGTCGCGGCTGAGCACCGACAGGCTGGAGGCCAGCGGGTTGAGCATCAGCTGGTCCACCTCGAGGCCGCAGCGGCGCACGCACTTGATGATGTTTTCCGCCGCACTTTGCGCGCCGGTCACGATGTGCACCTTGGCCTCGAGCCGGATGCCGCTCATGCCGATGGGTTCACGCACGTCCTGGCCGTCGATGACGAACTCCTGCGGCTCGACCAGCAGCAGGCGCTGGTCGGTGGAAATGTTGATGGCCTTGGCCGTCTCGATGACGCGGGCCACGTCGGCCTGCGTCACTTCCTTGTCCTTGACCGCCACCATGCCGCTGGAGTTGATGCCGCGGATGTGGCTGCCGGTGATGCCGGTGTAGACACGCGCGATCTTGCAGTCGGCCATCAGTTCGGCCTCTTTCAGCGCCTGCTGGATGCTCTGCACCGTGGCGTCGATGTTGACCACCACGCCGCGCTTGAGCCCGTTGCTGTAGGCGATGCCCAGGCCGGCCAGCTTGAGCTCGCCGCCGGGCAGGACCTCGGCCACCACCGCCATGACCTTGCTGGTCCCGATGTCCAGCCCCACCACGAGATCTTTGTATTCTTTCGCCATATCTTTACCTTTTTGCTTTCCTGTCCTCGTTGCCGCCCAACACCGTGGTGGTGACGCCTCTGAGCTTGAGTGCATACCCGTTGCTGTAACGCAGGTCGGCCGACTCGAGATTGCGGCCGAACCTGCTGGACACCTGTGTCAGCGTGGCGATGAATCGCTCGGCACGGCTATGGATCTCGTCGAGGGAGCCCAGCCCCAGCTCGATGACCACACCGTCCTCGAGTCTGGCCCGCCAGCTGCCGCGGGCCGTCAGCTCCAGCAGTTCCAGCCGGGTGTCCTTTTTTTCGAACACCGGGGCCAGCCTGCGGTAACCCGCCAGAACCAGCACGGCCTGGCCCTGCGGTCCGTTGAGCAGCGGCAGATCGTCGGCCTCGACGTCGCCCTGGTTGGCCTCGAAAACCTCGCCGTAGCTGTTGACCAGGCGGGCGTCGCCCTCCTGCCCCCAGAAGGCAATGGCCTGGTGCTCCTGCAGCACCACCCGCAGCCGGTTGGGAAACTCGCGCTGCACCACCGCCTTGCGCACCCAGGGCACGCTCTCGAACGCAGCCTGCGTCCGAAGCAGATCGACCGTGAAAAAATTGCCGGTCAACCTGGGCACGACATTGGCGCGCAGCGTGACCGCGTTGTTGTGGCCCAGGTCGCCGCCGACCCGGATGGCCGTGAGGCGAAACAGGTTCTGCTGTAGCAGCCACGACACCCCGAAGGTCACCAGCATGCCCGCAAACGCCAGCCCCAGCACCAGCGACGTGGTGTTCATGAGCTTGACGTCCAGCGGGACAGGCAGGGTTTGGCTCACGCAGCGCCTCCCGGAGTGCGCGGGTTGTCCAGGCTGGCCGTGCGCAGCACGTCCAGGCAGAGATCCTCATAACTGATGCCCGCGGCGCGTGCCGACATCGGCACCAGCGAATGGCCGGTCATGCCGGGCGAGGTGTTGATCTCCAGCAGGTAGGGCTGGCGGGTTTTGCCGTCGATCATCACGTCGAGGCGGCCCCAGCCGCGGCAGCCCAGCAGGCGGTAGGCCTTGAGCACCAGCGCCTGGATCGCCGCTTCCTCGCCCGCCGGCAGGCCGCAGGGCACCAGGTATTGCGTGGTGTCGGTGAAGTACTTGTTCTGGTAGTCGTAGTTGCCCTCGGGCGCGACGATGCGGATCACCGGCAGGGCCCGCGCATCATCCCCCGTGCCCAGCACCGGGCAGGTCACTTCATCACCACTGATGAACTGCTCGCACAACACGTCGGCATCCATTTGCGCCGCCTGTTCGACCGCATCGACCATGCCGGAATAGCCGGCCACCTTGACCACCCCGATGGACGAACCCTCGCGCGCCGGCTTGACGATCAGCGGCAATCCTAGGTCGTCGGGGACCGCGATCACCTGCTGGCGCTCAAAGGCGCCGCGACGCAGCAACAGGTACTTGGGGGTGGACAGGCCCTCGGCCAGCCAGATGCGCTTGGTCATGACCTTGTCGATGGCGATGCTGGAGGCCATCACGCCGGAGCCGGTGTAGGGAATGCCCATCATCTCGAGCGCGCCCTGCACCGTGCCGTCTTCACCAAAGCGTCCGTGCAGCGCAATGAAGCAGCGGTCAAAGTTCTCGCGTTTGAGCTCGCCGAGCTCACGCTCTGCCGGGTCGAAGGCGTGGGCATCGACGCCGCGCGAACGCAGCGCCTCCAGCACCCCGCGGCCCGACATCAGCGAGACCTCGCGCTCCGCGGAGTGGCCACCCAGCAGCACCGCCACCTTGCCAAATGGGGAGTCTTTCAGGCTCACAGCCCTTTTCCTTCCTGCGCAGAACGCTCTGTTTTCTGTAGCAGCTCGACCACCTTGCCGGGCACCGCGCCAATCGTGCCGGCCCCCATGCAGAGCACCACGTCGCCGTCCCGGGCGTTGTCGGCAATCGCCTGCGCCATGGCCTCGATGTCGTCGACGAACACCGGCTCGACCTTGCCGGCCACCCGCAGCGCGCGTGCCAGCGACCGGCCGTCGGCCGCCACAATCGGTGCCTCGCCGGCGGCGTAGACCTCGGACAGCAGCACACTGTCGGCCTGCCCGATGACTTTCACAAAGTCCTCGAAGCAGTCGCGCGTGCGGGTGAAGCGATGCGGCTGGAAGGCCAGCACCAGGCGCCGGCCCGGGTAGGCGCCGCGCGCTGCGGCCAGCGTAGCGGCCATCTCGACCGGGTGGTGGCCGTAGTCATCAATCACGGTGAAACTGCCGCCGGCGGGCGCCGGCACATCGCCGTAATGCTGGAAGCGCCGGCCCACGCCCTTGAATTCGGCCAGCGCCTTCTGCACCGCGGCGTCGGGAATATTGAGCTCCACCGCGATCGCGATGGCCGACAGGGCATTGAGCACGTTGTGCTCGCCGGGCAGGTTGAGCACCACTGGCAGGTCGGCAAGAATCACGCCATTGCGCCGTTGCACCGTGAAGTGCATCTGCCCGCCTACCGCCTTCACGTTGATGGCCCGCACCTGGGCGTCTTCGCCAAAACCGTAGCTGGTGATGGGGCAGGACATCTGCGGCACGATCTCGCGCACGGCCGCATCGTCGGTGCACAAAATCGCCGTGCCGTAAAACGGCATGCGGTGCAGGAAATCGATGAAGGCCTTCTTCAGGTTGCCGAAGTCATGGCCGTAGGTTTCCATGTGGTCGGCATCGATGTTGGTCACCACCGCCATCACCGGCAACAGGTTGAGGAAGGAGGCATCCGACTCGTCGGCCTCGACCACGATGTAGTCGCCGGAACCCAGCCGGGCATTGGCGCCGGCACTGTTGAGCCGGCCGCCGATCACAAAGGTCGGATCCAGCCCGCCCTCGGCCAGCACGCTGGCGACCAGGCTGGTGGTGGTGGTCTTGCCATGGGTGCCGGCGATCGCAATGCCCTGCTTCAGGCGCATCAGCTCAGCCAGCATCAGCGCGCGCGGCACCACGGGGATGCGTTTTTCGCGCGCCGCCAGCACCTCGGGGTTGTCGGGTTTCACCGCCGTCGAGGTGACCACCGCATCAACGCTGGCCAGGTTTTCGGCGGCATGGCCGACAAAGGTCTGGATGCCCAGTCCGGCCAGGCGCCGCAAGGTGGCGCTGTCGGACAGGTCGGAGCCGGAGATCACGTAACCGAGGTTGTGCAGGACCTCGGCAATGCCGGACATGCCGGAGCCGCCCAGGCCGATGAAGTGAATGTGTTTGATCGCGTGTTTCATGGTCGGTCCAATGATTGGACCAGCTCCTCGCAGGCGGCCACCACGTTGGCGGTGGCATCTGTTTTTTGCATCTTTTTGGCCTGAAGCGCCCGCTGCAACAGCGCAGGCCGCTCTGTTTTTTGTAGCATGTCCGCCAGAAATTCGGGTGTCAGGTCGCGCTGCTGCACCAGCCAGCCGCCGCCGCTGTCCACGAGAAAAGCAGCGTTGGTGGTCTGGTGGTCGTCCACCGCGGCCGGAAACGGCACGAACAGCGCCGCGGCGCCGATGGCCGCAATTTCGGTCACGGTGCTGGCACCGGCGCGGCAGACCACCAGGTCGGCCTCGGCGAATGCCCGGGCCGTGTCGTTGATGAAGGGCGTGAGTTCGGCCTGCACGCCGGCGGTGCGGTAGTTCTCGCGCAGCGCCTCGATTTGCCTGGCGCCGCTCTGGTGAATGACCTGGGGGCGCTGCGCCTCGGGAATCAGGGCCAGGGCCTGCGGCACGATGCGGTTCAGCGCCTGCGCGCCCAGGCTGCCACCGACCACCAGCAATTTCAGAGACCCGCTGCGGCCGGCAAACCGGATAGCCGGGTCGGGCTGCTGCGTGAAGGCCGGGCGCAGCGGGTTGCCCACCCAGGTCGCGTTTTTCAGCACATTCGGAAAAGCCGTGAACACCCGGTCGGCCACACCCGCCAGCACCTTGTTGACCAGCCCGGCAACCGAGTTCTGCTCATGCAGCACCAGCGGCTTGCCCAGCAGCACACTCATCATGCCGGCCGGAAACGCAATGTAGCCGCCCAGCCCCACGACCACATCGGGCCTGACGCGGCGCACCACCGCAATGCTTTGCCAGAAGGCCTTGAGCAGGCGCAGCGGCAGCAAGGCCAGCGTGGTCACACCCTTGCCGCGCACACCCGAAAATTCAATGCTCTCAAAGGAAAAACCGCGCGGCGGCACGAGCTGGCTCTCCATGCTCGGGTGGTCAGCCGTGCCCCGGCCGCCCAGCCAGTGCACGCGCCAGCCGCGCTCACGCAGCGCCTCGGCCACGGCCAGCCCGGGGAAGATGTGGCCGCCGGTGCCGCCGGCCATGATGAGGGCGCATTTGCTCATGGTGTCACCTCTTGCCCCCTCTCCCCTTGGGAGAGGGTGGGGGTGGGGGCATCGCGCTGGCCGGGAGCCCGCACCCTGCCCCTCTCCCGGAGGGAGAGGGTAAAGAAGGGAGCTGTGTGCAGCATGTTCACGACCGCCCTCCGCGCATCAACCAAGCCGCTCCGCGCCTTGCAGCGCTGC
>NZ_JAQSDN010000043.1:16397-189510 GCF_029945925.1 Polaromonas sp.
GCGCTGAACCGGTTTTGGCGAAACAGGCTTTTCATGCGCGGCCTCCGCGCATCAACCAAGCCGCTCCGCGCCTTGCAGCGCTGCGCGCTGAACCGGTTTTGGCGAAACAGGCTTTTCATGCGCGGCCTCCGCGCATCAAAAGCCTGTTTTCATAGTCAATCCGCAGCACCACCGCGAGAGAAATCAGGTTCATCAAAATTGCCGAGCCGCCGTAACTCATGAGCGGCAGGGTTAGCCCCTTGGTCGGCAAGGCGCCCAGGTTCACGCCCATGTTGATGAAGGCCTGGAAACCTATCCAGATACCCACACCCTGGGCCACCAGGCCGGCAAACAGGCGGTCCAGCGCAATCGACTGGCGGCCGATGTGCATGATGCGGCGCGTCATCCACATGAAGGCACCGATCACGCAGAGAACACCCAGCAGACCGAACTCCTCGCCGATCACCGCCAGCAGGAAGTCGGTGTGGGCTTCCGGCAGCCAGTGCAGTTTTTCGATGCTGCCGCCCAGACCCACGCCGAAAATTTCGCCGCGCCCGAAGGCAATCAGCGAATGCGACAGCTGGTAGCCCTTGCCCAGCGCGTATTTGTCGCTCCAGGGATCGAGGTAGGCAAAAATCCGCTCGCGGCGCCAGTCGCTGAGCATCACCATCAGCGCAAAGGCGATCACCACCACGGTGGCGATGACAAAAAACATGCGGGCGTTGACCCCGCCGAGGAAAAGAATGCCCATGGCGATCACCGAGATGACCATGAAGGCGCCCATGTCAGGCTCGGCCAGCAGCAGCAGGCCCACAATGCCGATGGCCACGGCCATGGGCATGACGGCACGGAAAAAGCGCTCCTTGACTTCCATCTTGCGCACCATGTAGTCGGCGGCGTACAGCAGCACCGCAAACTTGGCGAGTTCCGAAGGCTGGAAGTTCATGAAACCCAGCGAGATCCAGCGGCGTGCGCCGTTGACGCCCTTGCCGATGAAGGGGATCAGCACCAGCATCAGCAGCACCAGCGAAGCCACAAACAGCCAGGGTGCGACTTTTTCCCAGGTCGACACCGGCACCTGGAAGGTCAGCAGGGCAACGGCAAAAGCCACTCCCAGCGACAGCGCATGGCGCAGCAGGAAGTGGGTGTGTGCATAACGCGCGAACTTCGGGTTGTCCGGCATGGCGATGGACGCGGAGTACACCATGACCAGGCCCCAGACCAACAGGGCCACCGTGACCCAGATCAGAGACTGGTCCACCCCCGACATGCGGACCGGTACCGACTCGGAGCGCGAGCGGCGCTGGCCGCCCAGCCGGACCGGCAGGCCTTCGGGCACTGCCCCGCCCAGACTGGAGAACCAGCCGGAAAGACGGGCAGCCACCGTCATGACACCACCCCCGCGTCCTGCGCGAGCGCCTGGACGGCGTCGCAAAACACCTGGGCGCGGTGCCCATAGTTGTCGAACATGTCAAAACTCGCGCAGGCCGGCGACATCAACACCGCGTCGCCGGTTTGCGCCTGCCGGGCCGCCAGTTCAACGGCGGCCTGCATGGAGCCGGCATCGAACAGGGGCACACCCGTGCCTTCCAGCGCAGCACGGATCAGGGGTGCATCGCGCCCGATCAGCACGACCGCCCTGGCATGCTGGCGCACCGGTCCGGCCAGCGGAGAAAAGTCCTGCCCCTTGCCCTCGCCCCCGGCGATCAGCACCAGTTTGCGTTCGGCACCCAGACCGGTCAATGCCGCCACGGTGGCGCCCACGTTGGTGCCCTTGCTGTCGTCAAAATACTCGACGTCGCGCACCACCGCAACCGGCGTCACGCGGTGCGGCTCGCCGGTGTATTCACGCAAGCCGTGCAGCATGGACGCCATGTTGCCGCCCACGGCGCCGGCCAGCGCCAGCGCGGCCAGCGCATTGGTGGCGTTGTGGCGGCCTCGGATGCGCAGAGCCTCGACCGGCATCAGGCGCTGGATGTACAGCACCACTTCTTCGTCCTTGCGCCGCTTGATGGTTTCGTCGGCCTCGGCAGCACGCACCAGCCAGGCCATGCCATTGACGGTTTCAATGCCATAGTCACCCGGCCGCTGCGGCATGCCCAGCCCGAAGGTCACGTATTCACGCCACTTCGGCTTTTGCAGCTTGGCCCGCACGGGCTCTGGCAACATGGCCATCACCGCCGGGTCATCACGGTTGAGCACCAGCAGGCCCTGGCTGCCGAAGATGCGCGCCTTGGCGGCTCCGTAGGCCTCCATGCTGCCGTGCCAGTCCAGATGGTCCTGCGTCAGGTTGAGCACCGCGGCTGCGGTGGGCTCAAATCCCTGCACGCCGTCGAGCTGGAAGCTCGACAGCTCCAGCACCCAGACCTCGGGCAAGCTGCCCGCATCGAGGTGCCCGGCCAGCATGTCCAGCAGGTTGGGGCCGATGTTGCCCGCCACCGCCACGGTCTTGCCGCCGTGGGTCACCAGTTGGCCGGTCAGCGAAGTCGTGGTCGTCTTGCCGTTGGTCCCGGTGATTGCCAGCACCTTGGGGGCATAAGCGCGCTCGGCCTGCAGCTCACGCAGGGCGCGGGCGAACAGGTCCAGTTCCCCGCCTGCCCACAAGCCGATGGCCTGCGCTGCCTGCCAGACCGGGGCAAACACCGCAGGCGACAGGCCCGGGCTCTTGAAGACGGCGCGGATGTCATTGCCCTCAACCAGACCGGATTCGAATGCGCCGGCGCGGAAATCGACCTGGGGCAACTCCGCCTGCAAGCTGGCCAGTTGAGGCGGCGTCTCGCGGGTATCGGCCACCGTTACACGCGCGCCCTGCCGCACACACCAGCGCGCCATGGCCAGCCCGGAAGCGCCCAGCCCCAGGATGAGGACATGCTGGCCGTGCAACGCCGACACCACCGTCTCGCCAGATGTTTCGACGGCTGCAGGAGCATCGTCTTCAGCACCACCCTGCACGGTTTCGTCCGTCGGCGGTGGCACTTGCGCCACAGGGGGGATCGGCGCGGCCTGTTCGGGCGCACTCACCTCGGCAAACAATTGCGCGACAAAGGCAGCCGCATCGCGCGCGGCCGTCAGGGTCTCGGGCAGGGGCCGTGCCCCCGCTTTGCCCGCCCCCCCGGTGCGGACCGGGTCCGTTTCTGCCGCCGGGGCCTGTGATGCCGGCTCCCCCAGGGGCAACGCCTCTGGCAACGCCGGCACGGCATCCGGCGCCGGCACAGGCGCCGGCACCAGGCCGTTCGCCTGCGTCACCTCCGCTGGAGGCTCCTCATGCGTTTCGCCGGGGTTGGGGGATTCGTTGGCGTTCATCGCAGTTTCAACGTCGACAGGCCGACCAGGCACAGCAGCATGGTGATGATCCAGAAGCGCACGACCACCTGCGTTTCCTTCCAGCCGCTTTTCTCGAAATGATGGTGCAGGGGCGCCATCCGGAACAGCCGTCGGCCTTCACCAAAACGCTTGCGGGTGTATTTGAAATAGATCACCTGCAGCATCACCGACATGGCTTCGACGACAAAGATGCCGCCCATGATGGCCAGCACGATTTCCTGGCGCACGATGACCGCAATCGTTCCCAGCGCGGCGCCCAGCGCCAGCGCACCCACGTCGCCCATGAAGACCTGCGCGGGGTGGGTGTTGAACCACAGGAAGGCGAGGCCGGCACCGGCCATGGCCGAACAGAAAATCAACAACTCGCCCGCACCCGGGATGTGCGGGAAAAACAGGTATTTCGAATAAACGGCACTGCCGGTCACATAGGCAAACACGCCGAGCGCCGAGCCGACCATCACGACCGGCATGATCGCCAGACCGTCC
Source organism: Polaromonas sp. (assembly GCF_029945925.1). Classification (GTDB taxonomy): domain Bacteria; phylum Pseudomonadota; class Gammaproteobacteria; order Burkholderiales; family Burkholderiaceae_C; genus Polaromonas. The sequence continues at coordinate 20,187 of NZ_JAQSDN010000043.1, forward strand.
AGCCCGTCGGTCAGGTTCACGGCATTGCTGGAGCCGACAATCACGAGGTAGGTGAGCAGCACAAAACCAAACACGCCGAGCGGGTAACTGATTTCCTTGAAGAAAGGCAGCTGCAGCCCGGCCTTGGGCGGCAGGTTCACGTCAAAACCGGACTGCACCCAGCTCATGAACAGCTCCAGCACCCGCATGTTGGAGCTTTCCGAAATGCTGAACACCAGGTACAGCGCAGCCACCAGGCCGATCACCGATTGCCAGAAGTATTTTTCCCGCGAGCGCATGCCTTCGGGATCCTTGTGCACCACCTTGCGCCAGTCGTCGGCCCAGCCGATGGCGCCAAACCCGAGCGTGACGATCAGCACAATCCAGACAAAACGGTTGCTCAAGTCAAACCACAGCAACGTGGAAATGCCGATGGACAGCAGGATCAGGACGCCGCCCATGGTCGGTGTGCCACTCTTGCTCAGGTGGGTCTGCATCGCATATTCGCGGATGGGCTGGCCAATCTTGAGATGGGTCAGGCGGCGAATCACGAAAGGTCCGGCGATCAACCCGATCAGCAAGGCGGTCATGGCGGCCATCACCGCGCGAAACGTCAGGTACTGGAACACGCGGAAATAGCCGAATTCCGGCGACATGGTTTGCAGCCACTGGGCCAGGCTAAGCAGCATTGCGTGCCTCCTGCCGAGCCGCCTCAAAGGAGGCACACGCCCCCTCGGGGAGCAGTGAACGCATGTGAACGTGGGGGTTCATTTTTTCTCCTCTTTTTGTTGTTGTGTGTCGGCCGCGATGGCCTGGACCACGCGCTCCATCTTCATGAAGCGTGAACCCTTGACCAGCACGCTGGCCACACCCGGCAAGGCAGCCATCACGGCGATCTTCAGGGCATCGATGTCGTCGCCAAAATGCCGGCCGTTGCCGAAGGCCCTGGCAGCGTCGGCGGACTGCGTGCCCAGCGTGAACACCTGATCGATGCCGCGCTCACGCGCATGGGCACCGACCTCGACATGGAAAGCTGGCCCTTGGTCGCCGACCTCGCCCATGTCGCCCAGCACCAGCAGGCGCGGCCCCGGCAGTTCGGCCAGCACGTCGATGGCAGCGCGCACGGAATCCGGGTTGGCGTTGTAGCTGTCGTCGATCAGCGTGAGGGCGTGGCCCGCCGCCTCGAGCTGGAGGGCGCGCGAGCGGCCCTTGACCGGGACAAAGGCCGACAGCCCGGCAGAAATGGCCGCCAGCGGCGCGCCGGCCGCCAGGGCACAGGCGGTAGCGGCCAGGGCATTTTTGACGTTGTGCCGGCCGGCGATCTGCAGCGAAAAGCCGATATCGCCCTGCGGCGTGCCGGCCACCACCCGCCAGGCGCCGCCCAGCCATTGCGCGGTGCCGGTGACGTCGGCCTCGCCCGACCCGGCAAAAGTCAGCACCGCGCGGGACCCGGCGAGTTCCCGCCACAGCGGTGTGTACAGCTCGTCGGCCGGAAACACCGCGACGCCCGAGGCCGGCAACGCTGCGATGACCGCGCCATTTTCGCGGGCAACGGCCTCCACCGTGGCCATGAACTCCAGGTGTTCGCGCTGCGCATTGTTGACCAGCGCCACGGTGGGCCGGGCCATGGCGGCCAGGCTGGCAATTTCACCGGGGTGGTTCATGCCCAGTTCGACCACCCCGGCCTGGTGGGTGGCACGCAGGCGCAGCAGCGTCAGGGGTACGCCGATGTCGTTGTTGAAATTTCCTTCGGTCGCAAAAGCACCGCCCTGCTTCCAGGCGCGCAGGATGGACGCCATCATTTGCGTGACCGTGGTCTTCCCATTGCTGCCGGTCACGGCGACCAGCGGCAGGCTGAACTGCGCGCGCCAGCCCGCGGCAAGCTGGCCCAGCGCCTGCTTCGAATCGGCCACCAGCAGGCCGGGGAGTTCGGCACCCAGGCCATGCTCGGCCAGGGCCGCCACCGCGCCGGCGCTTTTCGCCTGCACCAGGAAATCATGGGCATCAAAGTGTTCGCCCCTGAGCGCGACAAACAGGTCGCCTGGCTGCAGGCTGCGCGTGTCCGTGTGCACACGCTGGAACCGCAGCGTGCCGTCGCCCACCAGCCGGGCAGACGGCAACCACTGCAGGGCCTGTTGCAGGGTCATCATGCGAGGCCTCCCGGCGCGGCGTGACGGCTCGCACCCTGGTCCAGCGCCGCTTCGGCCTGCGCCTTGTCGGAAAACGGCAGTTTGACGCCCGCGGTTTCCTGGTAACTTTCATGGCCCTTGCCGGCAATCAGGACCACGTCGCCGGCCTGCGCCTGGCCCACCGCGTGAGCGATCGCCCGGGCGCGGTCGGCCTGAACGTGCACCGCATCGCGGCGGGCAAATCCCTGCAGGATCTGGCTGATGATGGCGTCGGGGTTTTCGCTGCGCGGGTTGTCACTGGTCACCACCACCCGGTCCGCCCCTTTTTCCGCGACTGCCGCCATCAGCGGCCGCTTGCTGGCATCACGCTCCCCGCCACAGCCAAAAACGCACCAGAGTTGTCCGGAACGCCCGCTGGCCAGTGGCCGGAGGGCGCCCAGCACCTTCTCGAGTGCATCGGGGGTGTGGGCATAGTCCACCACCACCAGTGGCCGGCCCGGCACCGCAATCGAGTCCATGCGTCCGGGCACCGGCGACAGGTGGGCGCAGGCTTCGACCACGTCCGATAAAGGCAGGCCAAGCGCACGCAAGGCCGCCATCACACCCAACAGGTTGGAAACGTTGTACTGCCCGACCAGCGCGGTCGAGAGCCGATGCCGTTCATCGCCCTCCACCACATCAAAACCCAGAAAATCCAGGCCGTGGTGGATGGCTTGGGCCTGCAGGCGCGCAGGCGCCAGGCAGGACACGGTCCAGACGTCGAGACCCGACTCGCGCAGGGTCACAGCGAGCGCCGCCCCGTGCGTGTCATCGATGTTGATCACCGCCGCTTTCAGGCCGGACCAGCCAAACAGCCGGGCCTTGGCGTCCCAGTAGGCCTGCATGCTCTGGTGGTAGTCGAGGTGGTCCTGCGTGAAATTGGTGAAAATCGCCACGCGTATGTCGGTGGCGTCCAGCCGGTGCTCGGCAATGCCGATCGACGAGGCCTCCAGCGCGCACGCTGAAAAACCGTCGTCGACCCAGCGCCTGAGCTGCTGCTGCAACAGCACCGGATCGGGCGTCGTCAGGCCGTTGAACACCATGGCTTCGGGCTGTCCGATGCCCAGCGTGCCGACCACGCCGCAGCGCCTGCCCAGCTTGCCCAGGGCCTGGGCCAGCCACCAGGCGGTCGAGGTCTTGCCGTTGGTGCCGGTCACGGCCAGCACGTCCAGCTGTTTGCTGGGGTGCTCGAAATAAGCCGCGGCTATCGGTGCTGTCGCCGTTTTCAGGCCGCTGTAGGCCGCGACACGGCTGTCGCTGAAGGCATAGGCTTCCGCTCCCGACTGCTCAACCAGGCAGGCCTGCGCGCCTGCGGCCAGAACATCCGCCACGTACTTGCGCGCATCGGTGGCCGCACCTGGCCAGGCAATAAAACCATCACCGGCACCGACCTTGCGGCTGTCGGTCCAGAGACTGCCGCTCACGCGCTGGTGCAACCAGTGCGCGGCCTGCTCGGGGGTGTGCAGCCGCTCCATCAGAACGACTCCTCCACCGGGTTGGTGACGATCTGCGGTTTGACGGCCATGTCGGGCTGAACGCCCATCATGCGCAATGTCTGCTGCACGACCTCGCTGAATACTGGCGCGGCGGCCAGCCCACCATAGTATTTGCCGTCGCTGGGTTCATCAATCATCACGGCAACAATGATGCGGGGAGCTTCAATCGGTGCCATGCCCGTGAACCATGCGCGATATTTGTTGCTCGCATAGCCCTTGCCGACCTGCTTGTGCGCAGTGCCTGACTTGCCTCCAACCGAATAGCCGACGGTCTGCGCCAGCTGGCCCGTCCCCCCTGGCGCCGCGGCCATCTGCAACATTTTCCTGACGGCACGCGCGTTCTCTGGTGAAAACACCCGCACGCCCGTCGCAGGCTCACTGCTCTTGAGCATGGTCACCGGGATGATCCGGCCGTCATGCGCAAAAGAGGTGTACGAATGCGCCATCTGGAACAGCGAGGCCGACAGGCCATAGCCATAGGCCATCGTGGCCTGCTCGACGGGCCGCCATGACTTCCACGGGCGCAGGCGCCCCGTGACTGCGCCCGGAAATTCGATTTGCGGCTTCTGCCCGTAGCCAAGCGCGACATAGGTGTCCCACATCTCATGCGGGCTCATCTTCTGGGCGATCTTGAGTGCGCCGACATTGCTTGACTTCTGGATGACCCCTTCCACGGTGAGCGTGCCGTAATTGTGGGTGTCGCTGATGGTGAATCCACCGATGCTGATGCGCCCCGGACCGGTTTCGATGAGGGTGGCCGGCTTGACCCTGCCCGCCTCAAGCGCCATGGCCACCGTGATGGGCTTCATGGTTGAGCCCGGCTCAAAAGTATCCGTCACCGCGCGATTGCGCAACTGCTCGCCGGTGAGATTCTGGCGTTTGTCGGGCACATAGCTTGGATAGTTGGCCAGCGCCAGCACTTCGCCCGTGATCGTGTCGAGTACAACCACACTGCCGGCCCTGGCCTTGCGTTCGATCACTGCGTCGCGCAGCTTCTGATAAGCAAAGAACTGCACCTTGCTGTCAACGCTGAGCTGGATGTCCTTGCCCTCCACAGGCGGCACTTGCTCCCCGATACTTTCGACCACGCGCCCCAGCCGGTCCTTGATCACGCGTCGGGAACCGGGCTTGCCCGCCAGATCCTTGTTGAATGTGAGCTCGATCCCTTCCTGTCCGCGGTCCTCCACATTCGTGAAGCCGACCACATGCGCAATGGTCTCACCCTCCGGATACTTGCGCTTGTATTCCTTGCGCTGATAAATGCCCTTGATGCCCAGGCCGTGAATCTGCTGTGCTACAGGCTCGTCAACCTGTCGCTTGACCCATACAAAGGTCTTGTCCTCGTTGGCCAGTTTCTTGTTGAGATCGACTACTGGCATTTCCAGGAGTCTGGCCAGCTCGGCAAGCTGGGCTTTGCTCGCTTCGACATCCTCGGGAATCGCCCAGATGCTCGACGCCGGGACGCTGGACGCCAGGATCAGTCCATTGCGGTCCAGAATGCGGCCCCGATTGGCAGGCAGTTCCAGGGTGCGGGCAAAGCGGACTTCGCCCTGACGCTGGAAGAACTCGTTGCCAACGACCTGTACATACGCCGCGCGGCCGGCCAGCCCGGCAAAGGCCAGCGCAATACCTGCGACGATCAGCTTGCTGCGCCAGACCGGGGTCTTGCTGGCCAGCAGCGGACTGGAGGTGTAACGCACGCTTCTACTCATGGGCGTCACCTGCCGCAGAAGGATTTTTATAGGTGACGTATTGCGTGATGGCTGGCGTTGCCGAACGCATCTGCAACCTGTCCCTGGAGAGCTGCTCCACCCGCAGCGGCGTGGCCTGCGCACGCTTTTCAACCTGCAGACGCTCCTTGTCGGACTCGAGCTGGCGGCTCAGTGCCGTCGTTTTTTCCAGCTCGACAAACAGCCGGCGCGATTCGTACTGCGTGTGCACCAGGTACAGCGCGCTGACCAGCACAGCCACCAGGAGGACCAGATTCAGGCGCGTCATGGCGATGTGGCCCCCACGCTTTTCACTGCGTGTAATGCGCGAGGCCTTGCAGGCCGCGGCTCGCGAGACGCTTCGCCTCTGTCGCCTGTCCAAACCTGCTCAAGCAGGTTTGGAGCCGCAGGCTCCAGCCCCTCAGGGGCTAATTTCCCTTGGGGCGGCCCAGCGGGAAATTGCTGCCGCCTCATGCTGAGGCCCCCGGGTAACGCTGTGTCGCCGCCTGAACAGGCACCTCGGTCCTTTCGGCGACGCGCATCACGGCGCTGCGTGAACGCGGGTTGGCCGCCACTTCTTCGGCGCCAGGCTTGACACGTTCCAGCGCCTTGAGCCGCATGGCCTTGGGCGCGGCAAACGGTACGCGACGGTCGAACACCTCGCGTGAATGTTCGGCGATGAATTGCTTGACGATGCGGTCTTCCAGCGAATGGAAACTGATCACCACCAAACGTCCTCCCGGTTGCAGTACTTTGAGCGAAGCCTCTAGCGCCTGTTGCAGCTCTTCAAGCTCGGCGTTGATGAAAATCCGAAAAGCCTGAAATGTACGCGTTGCAGGGTCCTTGCCCGGCTCGCGGGTTTTGACCGCGCCAGCCACGACCTCGGCCAGTTCAGCGGTGGTTGCAATAACGCCCCGCTCCTGTCGGCGACGATCAATCGCCTTTGCGATCTGCCCAGCAAACCGTTCTTCGCCATATTCACGAATGACCTCCGCAATGGTGTCCGTCTCGGCATCGGCCAGCCACTCGGCCACGCTCTGGCCCCGCGTGCTGTCCATGCGCATGTCCAGCGGCCCGTCGCCGCGGAAGGAAAAACCGCGCGCCGGGTTGTCGATCTGCGGCGAGCTGATGCCCAGGTCCAGCAGGATGCCCGCCGCACTGCCCGCCGGCATCTCGACCAGATGGCTGAAGGCCTGGTGGCGGATGGCAAAGCGCGGGTCGGTGATGGTCTGCGCCTCGGCAATGGCTTCCGGGTCCTTGTCGAAGGCGGTGAGCCGCCCCTGGTCGGACAGCTGCGAAAGAATGAGGCGCGAGTGACCACCGCGCCCGAAGGTCGCGTCGATGTAATGCCCGTCCGGATTGACCTGAAGCGCTGCGACTGCTTCGTTCAACAAGACGGTGCGGTGTGTCCATGTGTCTTGCACCGTCGTCTTTCAGAATGAAAAGTCTCTGAAGACATCGGGCATTTCGCCCTTCATCTGCTCGGCCTCCTGGGCCGCATAGGTCGCCGCATCCCACAGCTCGAAGTAGCTGCCCATGCCAAGCAGCACCGTGTCCCGGCTGATGCCTGCCGCGCTACGCAATTCGGGAGAGACCAGAACGCGCCCGGCGGCGTCCATGTCGACGTCCATGGCGTTGCCCAGAAAAATCCGTTTCCACCACTGTGCCTGCATCGGCAGCTCGGCAATGCGTTCGCGGAATTTCTCCCACTCGTTGCGCGGGAATATCATGAGGCAGCCGTGCGGGTGTTTGGTGATGGTCAGCTGGCTCGATGCGGTGGCGCTGAGCACGTCACGATGCCGGGTTGGCACGGAGAGCCGACCCTTGGTATCGAGAGCTAGAGAAGACGCGCCTTGAAACACCGTTAAAAACCTTTAGAGAACACTTTTCACCACTAAATTGCACTTTTTCCCACTTTAGCAGGAAAGTTTTGCCATGCAAGTGGTTTGCTACAAACTTTTTCAATGAAATCAAGCACTTAGAAACGCTTTTGCAAGCAGGCATCCATTAAAAATCGTTCTAAATTAAGCACTTAGAAGATCCAGTGAAAGTGTTGCTTTAAGCCGGGGCAAACCGGGCTGGCGTCGGCGCTGGTGCCACGCGGGAGAGCGAAGGAGAAAAGAGACCTCGAAGTTCCCGTGGGTCGTAACTGCACCTGCAGAACTGCCTGCCGGTTGCCCGGTGCAGACAGCCTGCGTGTTGCGCAAGAAAGCGCAAGGCAACGATGGCGTTTTTTTGCCCCCTTGCGGACGGGGCGGGGCCTGGCAGACTCCTAGTCGATACGCGTCAGGACCCGGGCGTGCTCCGTGATGCCGATCACGTTGAAGAATGCGGCCACCAGACGGTTGACATCGGTGAACTGCACGGCGCGATTTTCGGCTTCCCGGGCGGAAACCCAGTTGAGCAGGGTCCCGGCTGCAGAAAAATCAACACGAATCAGCTTTGCGCATGAAATCACCATGATGTCTGCGCCCATCAGCTTGGCCTCGAGCTTGTCGAGCACGGCAATGGCGTCCCCCTCGATCTGGCCAGACAGTTCGACAGCATACAGATGGCTCATCTGGGAGTTGCCGCCCATCTCGGTATCGCCCTCCAGTGCGCTGCTGAGGCTGGACGGCACCGAATCGCGGTAGACATCGCCAATGATGGCTTGCCCGGCCACAGCGGTGCCACGCGGCTCCAGCGGCTTGTAGTCGCAGCGCGCACTGTCCCAGGCGGGTGGCGAAACCTCGTACGTCACGCAAAAATCGAGGGCCGTCAGCTCAAACTCGTCAGGCTGGTGGGTCACCCGCAGGGTCTCCATCCGCAGCTGCCACCATCCCTGGGGCGTATCCCGCACCCCGGAGGGGGTCGCGTCCTGCAACACCCGCTCCAATTGCGCCTCCCCCATGAAACGCAGCTGCACGGGTTGTGCGGCCCAGCCGCTGAACACCTTGCACAGGGGCTCAACGGCGTTTTCATCAATCGTTTTGAGGTTTTTCCAGTCAAGCCGCCAGGGCATGGGAGCGCGGGCCAGGGCCGCGCTGAGCGCCGCCACGGTCTGGATGCCCAGATTTGACGGGCAGACCCAGTCCGCAGCCGGTCCGTTGCCGGCGGCCGGGCTGGCTGAACTGGCCGGACCGGACAACTGCTGCACCATCTCGGGCAGGGAAAACCACTGCGGGGCCGAACGGTCGAAACGGCCGACAAACTCGACGGCCAGGTTTTCGAACTTGTCTTGCTGTCCGGTGGCCCGGTACAGGTCAAACAGCGCGAGCCAGGTGTCCGCATGCCTGGCCCGGCTTCCCTGGGGACCCAGCGTCTCAAGCAACCCGGCTTCGGCGCCTGCATCGTCGCCATTGGCAAAACGGATGGAGGCCTCCTCCAGTTCGGGGTCGTGCGCCACCTCCGAGGCATCCACCACGGAAAATTTGGACGCTGAAAAACCAGACGGCTCACCGTCGCGGGAGGCTGCAGAAATGACCGGTCTGGGTGCAGCGGGCTTGGGCGGTGCAGCAGGCGACGTAGCGGTGACACCGGCGGGCAGTTCCGTCATGGGTGCCGGAGCGGGCTGCGGTGACATGGCGGCAGCCCTGGTTTTGGCCAGCGCCGCGGCCAGGGCACCAGGTGCCGTGGACGCATAACTGGCCGGCAACGCGTTGTCCAGCAGCGGGGCGTGGATGCTGAGGTTGGGCTGACCGGCCGGCGTCGCCGGGGAAAGCGAAGAAGGCTCGCTGGCGCCAGCGGCCGCACTTCCATGCTTGGTTTTCCACCATTGCATGGACATTTGCGCTTCAATCTCGTCGATTTTCTTCAGGGTGACGGCGCGGTCGTCCGGCTTGGACGGCATGCTGCTCTGGAAGAAGGAAGGCCGCGCGCCGGGGTCCTGGCCGGTCATGGCCTCCCGCTTGCGCATTTTCCGGAGCATGTCGAATTCGCGCTTGCGCACGAAATCGTTGCGCCGTTTTCGCTCAATCATCTCCTTGAGCATCTGCTTGCTCAGGGCTTCCTCCCGGTCCGACTCCTTGCCTTCAAGTTCCGACCAGTTCGTCGCGGGGTTGCGGACGAACTTCACGACTTTCGAAAGCAAGCCAGGTGTGGTGTCTTCTTTGGCCATCAACAGCGGTTCAGGAGGAAGTGGGCAACGGGAAAGATCAGTCGCCGAACATTTTCTGCTTGAGCTCGCGACGCTGCTGTGCTTCCAGCGACAGGTTGGCCGTCGGACGGGCAATCAGGCGCCCCACGCCGATGGCTTCCCCGGTTTCGTCGCAGTAACCGTAGTCGCCGGAGTCAATGCGGGCGATCGACTGCTCGATTTTCTTGAGCAGCTTGCGCTCACGGTCACGTGTGCGCAGCTCGAGGGCGTGTTCTTCTTCGATGGTCGCGCGATCAGCCGGATCCGGCACCACCACGGTGTCTTCCCGGAGATGCTCGGTGGTTTCACCGGCGCTGTTGTGGATGTCCTGTTTGAGCAGGGACAGCTTGTGCCGGAAAAAGGCCAGCTGCTTCTCGTTCATGTACTCCGAGTCCGGCATGGCCTTGACTTCTTCGTCCGTCAACTCTTCGCCCGGCTTGGTCTTCCAGTTGTTGGCGAGCTTGGGATCTTTTTTCGCCGCCACATGCGGGGGCGGCGCGATCACGCGCTCGGCAATGGTGGAGTAGCTGGCTTTCGCGGCGTCGGGAGAGTGGGTCGGAATCATCGGCGCGGGAGGCGGTGCAAAAGAGGAATTGCGCAAGGAGGCGCGGCGTCCCGGCTTCAGGGCCGGTGTCTGCAACGGTGCGGGCGCCGCAGCAATGCTGGCGGGGCTGGGCGGGGTTTTCACGGCGGGGCCTGCCGCCGTTTTGGTGATCGTTTTGATAATGACTTTTTCTTCAGGTTTGGCGGGGGCCTTGCCCTTCACGGACGGCGGGGCCGGCTTGGTGACGGGTTTGGCGGCTTTGACCGCGGGTTTAACGACAGGGGCGGGTTTGGGCGCCTGGGCAGGCTTGGCAGATTTGACGGCCTTGACGGCCGGACGGCTTTTGGCAACGAGTGTGGGCTTTTTCGCAGCGGGAGCGGCTTTTTTGGCGGGTGCCGCTTTGGGCTTGGCCACCACTTTGGCTTTGGCCACGGGCTTGGCCGACACCTTGGCCTTGGCTTTGGAGGCGGCCGGGGCCGGTTTTTTCACGGCGGTTTTCGAAGCCGCGGGCTTGGCCGCCGCTTTGGTCGTGGCTTTGGCTTGGCCGGCTGACGTGGCTTTTCCAGCGGACTTGACCGCGACCTTGGAGTTTTTCGCTTGAGCTTTCACATTGGGTCTCCTCGTGGAGGCAGCTTCGGGATGCTCCCCATGCTGACTCCGGGCCAAGCTGACTTTCGTCAGCCCAACCTTGTCTTTTACCTGATTGTCTGGTTTGTTCGCCGCCCTACCTGCCGTTTCAAGGCCAGCACTTACCCTGACTTCCCCGCCCTGCCTTTTTGCAGAAGACGACCGGCCAGGGGAGTCGGCGCGCGATTGTAGCGGCTCACCGGGACGCTGGGATGCCCGCGCGCCTAAACGTTGGAGAATGGAGACAATCATGAGGCCCTCCCGCCTTTCAAGGCATTGTGTGGACAGCCTACCTCAAACCAGACACTGCTCCAGGCCCTGGAGAAAAATATCTTTCGGCAGATCGATGCCGATAAAGACCATCTTGCTGACCTTTGTTTCATCCGCCGCCCAGGCCGGCCCCAGGTCGCTGCCCATCAACTGGTGCACGCCCTGGAAAATCACCTTGCGCTCGGTACCCTGCATGTTCAGCACGCCCTTGTAGCGCAACATGCGCGGGCCGTAGATATTGACGACGGCGCCCAGGAAGTCCTCGAGTTTCGCCGGATCAAAAGCGCGCTCCGAACGGAACACAAAACTCTTGACGTCGTCATCGTGATGGTGGTGATGGCCGTGCTTGTCATCCTGCGCGTGGGACGGGTGGTCGCAATGCTCGCCGTGCGCGTGGTCATGGCCGGCATGGTCGTGCTCGTCGGCCTTGAGGAAGTCCGGGTCGATGTCGAGCTTGGCATTGAGGTTGAAGCCGCGCAGGTCAAACACGTCGGCAATCGCCACCTCGCCGAAATGCACGGCTTTCTGCGGCGCGCGCGGGTTCATGTGTTTGAGGCGGTGCATCAGCGCCTGGACTTCGTCCTCGGCCACCAGATCGGCCTTGCTGATGAAGATCTGGTCGGCAAAACCGACCTGGCGGCGCGCCTCCTGGCGGTCATTGAGCTGGGTGGGCGCATGTTTGGCATCGACCAGCGTCAGGATGGAGTCCAGCAGGTACTGCTCGGCGATTTCCTCGTCCATGAAAAAGGTCTGCGCCACCGGGCCGGGGTCGGCCAGGCCGGTGGTCTCGATCACCACGCGCTCAAAATCCAGCAGGCCCTTGCGCTTCTTGGCGGCCAGCAGCTGCAGGGTTTCGCGCAGGTCTTCGCGGATCGAGCAGCAGATGCAGCCGTTGTTCATCTGGATGATGTTTTCCTGCGTGTCGTTGACCAGGATCTCGTTGTCGATGTTTTCCTCGCCGAACTCGTTTTCGATCACGGCGATTTTCTGGCCGTGGGCTTCGGTCAGGATGCGCTTGAGCAGCGTGGTTTTGCCGGCGCCGAGAAAACCGGTCAGGATGGTCACGGGAATCAAACTCATGGTGTCTGCCTAAAAAATACAGGAAAAAAATACAGGGAAAAGCGGGACGGTGGACCCGTGAAGGTGGGGAGTTTAGTCGTCAACGCAAGGCCCTGAAGCGCGCATTGACTCCACACGGGGCCTGTCGGACCACTTTACAGGCCCTGTCAAGCATTCCCGCGCCGGCGCCCATTGTTTGCTATGTTATTAATAGCTGTCTGTGCCCGTCCAGCAAGGACAACAGCCATTTTTGATTGAAGAGTTTTATTTTTTGAGCAGCACCAGCCCCTTGAGGTACTCGCCCTCGGGGAAACTGACGGTCATCGGGTGGTCGGGCGCACCGCCCAGGCGTTCGGTGATGAAGGCATCGACGCCCGCATCGGTGCCGGCGGACGCCACGATCTTGTGAAACAGGTCGGCACTGATGCCGCCCGAACACGAATACGTGAAAAGCACGCCACCGGGCGCCAGGATGGACAGCGCAATGCGGTTGATGTCCTTGTAGGCGCGTGCTGCACGTTCGGCATGGGCCACGGTGGGCGCAAACTTGGGCGGGTCCAGCACGATGGCGTCGAAGGTTTTCCCCTCCTTGTGGAACTGCCGCATCGAGGCATTGACATCGGCGTCGAGCATGGTGGTGCGGCCGGCGTCAAAGCCGTTCAGCGCCACATTGGCCGCGGCTTTTTCAATCGCCGGTCCGGACGAATCGATCGACGTGACATGCGCTGCGCCGCCGGCCAGCGCCGCCACCGTGAAGCCACCGGTGTAGCAATAACAGTTAAGCACGTTCTGGAACTGCAGGCGGCGCGCATGGTCGGCAAACTTGCGGCGGCTGTCGCGCTGATCCAGGTAAAAACCGGTCTTGTGGCCGGTGGCGATGTCCAGGCCCAGCTGCCAGCCGTGTTCGGTGATGGTCAGATCGGTCGCGCCCGAGCCCGCCAGCCAGCCGGTCGCCTCTGGCAACCCTTCAAGGGAACGCACACTGGCGTCAGATCGTTCATAGAGGCGCGTGAGTCCGGTTTCGGCGAGCAGGGCTTCGACGATCACGCTTTTCCAGCGCTCGACGCCGCAGCTGGAAAACTGAGCCACCAGCGTGTCGGCATACCGGTCCACCACCAGGCCCGGCAAGCCGTCGGACTCGCCGTGCACCAGGCGCATCCCGTCACTTTGTATGTCAAAACGGCTTCTGGCCCTTATAGCGCTAGCGATACGCGCTACAAAAAACGAAGCATCGATACGCTCGGCCTCGACAAAACTCCAGACCCGGGCGCGAATCTTCGAACTCGGGCTGAAGGCCGCCCAGCCGAGGAACTGCCCGTCGTGCCCTTCGACCCGCACCGTTTCGCCGGCGTCCGCCCCGCCGCGGGCAATCGCACCGTCAAACACCCAGGGGTGGCGCCGCAGCAGCGAACGCTCCTTGCCTTCTCTCAGCCGTATTGATTTCATGCGTCTATTGTCGCGGCTAAGGTTGGCCTGAAAGCGGCCTCAGGGAAATTTGCGACAATCACTTGATGTTTTTTAAGGGCTTTTCAGCGCATTTTGCAAGCAGCAAGGCATGGATTCATCCGTCCGCCGGCTTATTGGCGGCCTTCGGTCTGGCCCTGATGCTGGCCTTCCTGAGCCTGCCCGCGCTGTCACGCACGGTGCTGGACCTTGACGCGGACAAGCAACCGGTCGCGCTGGCCGACTGGGGCGACTACTGGATAGACCCGCAATCCCGACTGGCAGTCGATCAGGTCGTCAGTCAACGTGACCTGGGCTGGCAGCAGACCCCGGCGCGCGGCATTTACCCCCTGCAGCCCGGCCAGTCGTTGTGGATCCGTTTCATCGTGCCGCCCGCGCCCGACATGGAGCGCTGGCTGCTTGAAATTCCCTACCCTGCGCTGGACCGGGCATCGCTTTACACGCTGGACAGCGCCGGCCAGTGGATAGAGCAGCGCGCCGGCGACCTGACGCCGGTCAACCAGTGGCCCACGCCGCATCGCCACCCCTTGCTGGTGGTCAACTTCAATGCCGAGGACCCTACGCACTACATCCTGCGCATTGAAAATGCCCAAGGGTTCAGTGCGCCCATCCGCTTCGTCAGCTCCGGGCATGTGCTGCGCAGCGAACAGCAGGTGTCGCTGTTCCTGGGGATTTATTTCGGCCTGGCGCTGCTGGGCTGCACCGCCGGCCTGGCCGGCGCTCTCTGGCTGCGGGACAGGGCCTACCTCTACTACGCGGCATGTTCCGCGCTCATCGGCTTGACGCAGGTGGCCATCACCGGCGTGGGCGGCCTGCACCTGTGGCCCGGCTCACCGGTCTGGACGGACCTGTCGCTGACCGTGCTGGCAACCTGGATGCTGGTGTCGCTGCTGCTGCTCAATGCCACCATCGTGTCCCTGGCACAGCGCTCGCGCATGCTCAACCTCCTGGTGTGGGCCGTCGCGCTGCTTGGCGCTGGCCTCTCGGTCGCGCTGGCGGTGACCGACAGCGCGCTGCGCATCACGCTGATGGTGCCCTACCTGGTGCTGGTGCCGGTGTTGCTGCTGGCGATCAATCTCTGGGCCTGGCGGCGCGGCGACCGCTTCGGCGGATGGCTGCTGCTGAGCGCCACCCCGTTTGCCCTTAGCCTGTCGCTGGCCATTGCGCGTTACCTGCAGTGGCTGCCCCTGAGTTTTGCCACCGAGCAGGGGGTGTTGGCGAGCATGGCGCTGCAGATGCCGGCGATGCTGGTGGTGCTGGTCCTGCGCAGCCAGCAGCGCCGCGAGAACAGGCGCAGGATCCAGGGGCTGGACCGGGTCGACCCGTCGACCGGCCTGATCAACGAGCAGGTGTTTGTCGAACGCCTCGCGCGCATGATTGCACGCTCGGAGCGACTCAGGCACCAGGGCGCCGTGCTGATGATCGATCTGGTTAACTGCGAGCAGATACGGCGCGATTTCGGGCGCCGGGCCGCCGAAGAGTTGCCGCTGCGTGTGGCCGAGCGCCTGCTCTCGACGGCGCGCGACATCGACAGCGCTGCACGCCTGTCCGGGCAGCGTTTTGGCATGCTGGTGGAAGGCCCGTTTTCCGCGGAAGAAGCCGCCACGCTGGGCCCGCGCATCGTGGCACGTTGCCTGATGCCCTACAAGGGCCTGCCCGAGGACTGCGCGGCCCAGATTCGCGTGGCTTATGCGCTGGTACCGCGCCAGGGGCCGACCGCCGAGATCGCGCTGGGCCGCCTGGCCCAGCGGCTGACCGGCATTCCGCCCGAAAGCAAGCGCGCGGTGTTCATGCTGCCTGATTACAAGTAAAGCCCCCACGGTCGCTCACTTCGTGTAGCTCCCTGCCCCCCGAGGGGGCCGCTGCGCCTGCGGAGAACCTGATCAGCCTTTTTGCTTGCCCGGGGGTTTGAGGCCCGCCACCGTCGCACGCGGATGCGCGGCGTCGTAAACCTTGGCCAGGTGCTGGAAATCGAGCCGGGTGTAAACCTGTGTGGTGGTGATGTTGGCGTGGCCCAGCAGTTCCTGCACGGCACGCAGGTCGCCGCTGGACTGCAGCACATGGCTGGCAAACGAATGCCGCAGCATGTGCGGATGCACCGGCGTGGCCAGGCCGGCCTGCAGCGAGCGCTGCTTGAGCCGCACCCGGATGTGCTGGGGCGTCAAACGGGTTCCGCGCTGGTTGATGAACAGCGCCGCGTCTTCTTTGGCCCAGGCGCTGCGCAGTACCAGCCAGTCCTGCAGCGCCTCCAGAGCCTTGCTGCCCACCGGCACGCTGCGCCGCTTGGACCCCTTGCCAAGCACATGCGCCTCGGCGGCCTGCACGTCTACCCAGCCGCGTGCCTGGCTGCTGGCCACCGCGTCCAGCCCGGTCAGCTCGCCGATACGCAGACCGCAGCCGTACAGCAGTTCGGTGATGCAGCGGTCCCGGGCCTGCAGGGCCGCGTCGCCGGCGGTGCCGTCGCTGCGCCAGGCGGCCAGTTGCACCGCCTCATCGACACTGAGCGCCTTGGGCAGTGGTTTGGCGGCCTTGGGCGCGCGCAGGTCCTGCACCGGGTTGCTGCTGACCAGGCCTTCGCGGCCCAGCCAGGTGTAAAAGCCGCGCCAGCCCGAGAGGATGAGCGCAATGCCGCGCCCGCTGCGCCCGCCGCTGTGCATCTGGGCCACCCAGCGCCGCATGTGGAGGTTTTGCGCCTGGGTCAGCGCCACGCCGGCCTGCCGGCAGTTCGCCTGCAGTTTTTGCAGGTCCAGCGCATACAGCTCGACGGTGCGCTGCGCCAGCCGCTTTTCGACACGCACATGTTCGAGGTAACGCTCGACCAGCGGATCCGCCTCGGGCACCGGCTGCGCCGCCGCGCCGTCGGTGCTTGCGGGTTGCCCGTGCGCGGCCATGATCAGCGCAGGGTCAGGCTTCGGAGGCGGCCGGCCGCAGGCGCGACAGGGCCGCGCCGGCCAGCTCGCCGATGCGCTCCAGGAAGTCGGTGCCCATGCCGCTGCTGAAACGCTCGGGATCCGACGAGGCCAGCACCAGCATGCCGAAGGCCTGCGGCGACTTGCCCGGACGCAGCGGAATCAGCGCGACCGACAGGGCCTGGGCCGGATCGGGCAGCCAGCTGACGGCCTCGAACCCGGAATTGACGCCGCAGTAGGGTGTGGTCAGCGATGACGCAAAGGTCTGCGTGTCTTCGCTGACCCCTGTTGAAAAGTCTTCCATCGAAAAGATGCCGTTGACGTGCCAGACCTTGATGGCCGCCTGCGGCACGGCGAACTGCGTCTGGATCTCGCGCACTATGGTGTCGGGCAGGTCGCGCGCATGGGCGGTGAGCAGCAGGTTGAGCGTGCACTGCTGCAGCTTGTCGGCAATGCCCACGTTTTCCTGGCCATGGCGGATCATGTCGACGACCCGCGACTCCAGCACCTTGATCTTGTCGCGCAACATGCCGGCCTGGCGCTCCTGCAGGCTCACCGCCCGGCTGCCGTGGCCGCTGGACAGCTGCACGGTGGCCAGCAACTCGGCATGGCGCTCGAAGAAGTCGGGCGTGTTGGCCAGGAAGTTGGCAATGTCGTCTTCGGTGATCGGGTTCTGGATGGAGTGTTCGCTGGGATTCATGTTCTTGGTTTTTCCGTTAAGTCGACAAAATCTGCAGATTCAAAGGTGGTCAGGGACTTCAATGGCGGCTTCAAACACCGTGGTCGCCGGCCCGGTCATCAGCACCGGGGCGGTCGCGGCGTCCAGCCCGCCCTGCCACTCGATGGTCAGGGTGCCGCCATGCGTCAACACGTCCACGCCCGCATCCAGCAGGCCCAAGCGTATGCCAGCGACCACCGCCGCGCAAGCCCCGCTGCCGCAGGCCAGGGTTTCGCCGGCGCCGCGCTCATACACGCGCAGGGCGACCCGGCTGCGCGAGACGACCTGCATGAAGCCGGCGTTGACGCGGCGCGGGAAACGCACGTGGTTCTCGATCAGCGGGCCCGTCTGCAACACGGGCGCGGTCTCCACGTCGTCCACCAGTTGCACCGCATGCGGGTTGCCCATGGACAGAACTGCTACAAAAACAGGAGCTGCCTGCGCCCGTCCATCAAGGGCCAGAGGCCATTTTTGCCAAGAATGCACGGTTTCGGGCGTCAAGCCGGTGGCATCAAAAGGCACCCGCGCCAGGTCGAAGATGGGCGCGCCCATGTCCACCGTGACGCGGCCGTCCGGCTGCATGCGCGGCTCGATGACGCCCGCCAGGGTCCGGACCCTGACCACGTCCTTGTCCGTCAGGCCCTGCTCGCGCACAAAGCGCAAAAAACAGCGTGCACCGTTGCCGCACTGCTCGACCTCGCCGCCATCGGCGTTGTGGATCACGTACTCGAAATCAACACCTGCGCCGGGCGCGGGCCGCACCGACAGGATCTGGTCGGCACCCACGCCGAAGTGACGGTCCGCCAGAAAGCGGTACTGGCCCGGCGTCAGGTTCAGGCGCTGCTGCGTCTCGTCGAGCATGACAAAATCGTTGCCCGCACCCTGCATCTTGGTAAATCGGATTAGCATCCGGGCATTATCCGCCGAGGCTGCGCCGCCCTCCTCCCCACTTCCACAACTTCCGGAAAGACCCATCATGCGCATTCCCGACTGGACGCCCGCCCTCAAGCCTCAACCCCAGGACCTCGTCGAAGCCATCCTGAAACGGCGCGGCGGCACCCTGATCAACCTCGACAAGGCCCTGCTCTGGAGCGAGCCGCTGGCGCGCGCCTGGAACGTCTACCTGGGCGCGGTGCGCACCGGCCTGCCGACCAGCCGCAAGCTGCGCGAGCTGGGCATCTGCACGGTCGCGCTGCTGACCGGTGCGGCCTATGAATACAAACACCACGCGCCGGACTTCCTGGCCGCGGGCGGCACGCAAGCCGAGCTCGATGCGCTCAATGCCCTGGTGAAAGCCGATGCACGCGCCTCGGCGGCGCACCCGGCGCTGGGCGCGGTCGAACAGCTGGTGATCCGTTATGCGGCGCAGATGACGCTGGACGTGAAAGTCAGCGACGACGTGTTCGAGGCGCTGCGCCAGCACTTTGACACCACCGAACTGGTCGAGCTGACCAGCGCGATCGCCACCTACAACATGGTCGCGCGTTTTCTGGTGGCGCTGGGCGTGTCGCCGGAAGACCAGACGTAGAAGAAAAAAACAGCACGAAGGCTCGCCAGGTTCGGGAATCCTGCGACCCGACCTCCTGTGACGCACGCGCCGGCCCTGGTCGTGCGCAATGCAGGGCATGGGTATTGAATGCATCGCTCATCGGGCGTCCATGAAAGGGCGAAAATGAAAAGCATGCAAACACCCACCCGTTTCCCTGTGCCCGCGCGCCGCGGGCTGGCTCCCGTCTTGCTGGCGGTCTTCGCGCTGGCGGGTTGCGCCTCCACACCTTCGGCCGGCACCCGGGCGCCAGCGCCTTCGGCGGCTGTCGCCACACCGGTGCCAGCCGTATCGAGCGAGGACGAACACCAGCAGAAGTTTGCCCGCTGGGTGCTGGAGTTCAGTACCAGCGCACGCGCAGCCGGCATCACCGAGGAGACGCTGCGCCTCGCCTTCGATGGCGTTCGCTTCATTCCGCGCGTGACCGAGCTGGACAGCGCCCAGCCCGAGTTCACCCGCGCCGTCTGGGACTACCTGGACAGCGCGGTGTCGCCGCAGCGCATAGGCCGCGGGCAGGACAGGCTGCTGCAATCGCGACCCGCGATCGATGCCGCCGCAGCGCGCTACGGCGTCCCGGCAGAAATTCTGGTGGCGATCTGGGGCATGGAGAGCAACTACGGCAGCAATACCGGCGACATTCCGACCATTGACGCTCTGGCGACGCTCGGTTTCGAAGGCCGGCGCGAGGCCTGGGCGCGCGGCCAGCTGCTCGCCGCCCTGAACATCCTGCAGAACCGCGACATTGACCGCGCGCAGATGCTGGGGTCGTGGGCCGGCGCGATGGGCCAGACGCAGTTCCTGCCAACGAACTTTCTAGCCTATGCAGTTGATGCCGACGGCGACGGCCGGCGCGACATCTGGGGCAGCCTGCCCGACGTGATGGCCTCGACCGCCAACTTTTTGGCCAAAGCCGGCTGGCAGGCCGGCCAGCCCTGGGGGCTGGAGGTGCGCCTGCCGCCGGGATTCGACCTCGCGCTCGCCGATGCCGACGTGCGCCAGCCGACCTCGGCATGGGCGGCCCAGGGCGTGCAGTCCATGAACGGCGCGCCTCTGCCTGCCCTGGCCGACAGCGCCCTGCTGCTACCGGCCGGCGCCCGCGGGCCGGCCTTCCTGGTCGGCCCCAATTTCCGCACCGTCCTGCGCTACAACAACTCGACCAGTTATGCGCTCGCCATCGGCCTGCTGGCGCAGGCGCTGGCCGGCGGCCCCGCGGTGCAAACAGTCTGGCCGCGTGACGTGCCCCCGCTGTCACGCAGCCAGTTGCTGGCGCTACAGACGGCGCTAAACTCCCGCGGCTTCGACAGCGGGACGCCGGACGGCACGATGGGACCAGCCACGCGGCGCGGCATACGTCTCTACCAGCGCAGCCTGGGCCTGCCGGCGGATGGATATCCGACTTTGGAGTTGCTGCAAGGCTTGCAGTGAGGTTCCTTGCTTCTTACAACTGTCCGATCTGCAACCACTGCACGGACGGGTGCTCACCGGGAACCGTTTTGAGAAGCAGCAGGTGCGCCAACCTCAAGCCACGAGCCGAGTTGGCGAACCACACCACAGCGTCCTGCGTAGTCCGGTTACCAAGAACGTAGGCCCGAAAACCGGGATTGTGTCCCCAGTGGAAGAAGCAATGCTGCGACGGCTCGAGGCCCCAGCCCAAGCCCCAAGCCACGTGCTCGTTGGGCGGATTTATTCCCCTCAGGTCTTCCGCGTTCTCACCCTTGCGCACATGCACTACAGGCTCGAACCAGCGCGCATGCATCTGCGGTGTGAGGCTCTGAGCAGTCTGGACAGCCTGAACGAAGCGCAGATAGTCCGTTGCCGTCGTAAGAAGCGACCAAGAAGCCTGCGCCGTCGCCACTCGGCGCTTGGGCACCGCTTCACCTTCCCATTCATGACCTTGGGCATGGTTGGACGCGAAGCGCTCCTGCCATTCCAGGCTGGAGTCATGCATCTCCAAAGGCCTAAAGACACGTTGCTGGGCCAGTGCCTCCAGCGACATTCCGGTCAGGCTCTGCATTGCACTCTGCAACCAGGCGAATGCGCTACTTCCATAACTGAAACGCTCTCCGGGCGAGAAGTAGGTTTTCAACGGAGCATCCTCGCGCACGATATTGGGCAACCCACTCGTATGCGACAGTACGTGCAGAGCTGTGATCTGCCGGGCTCTTGCGTCGTTAGGTACGTACTCGCCGCAAATCTCAAACAGCGGTGCATTGAGATTCAGCAATCCTTCCTCGGCAAGCTGTAACGCGATAAATGACACGACGGGCTTGGTTAGCGAGGCGGCCTCGAACACCGTGTGTGCGTCGACTGGAGAGTCATCATGGCTGCCCCGGACCCCGAAGACACGCGCGGCCTCCAAGCGACCTGCGTGAAGGGTAGCAAAAGCAAGTCCGGGAATCGCCCGGGAGGCGACCAGCTTTTCGAGGACTTCTTCCAATGCATGCATGCGTGTTGCCTCAACGTGAGTCGGGTGGGCATTGTCGCAGGGTCCTCTTATGACGCCGTAAGATTTTCACCATGCGATCCTGCGAGTCCATGAAAAAAGGGCCCGCAGGCCCTTTTTTTATTTGCACCAGGCGTTCAATCCGCTTTGATCCCATTGTCCTTCACCACCTTGGCCCAGGTGTCAATCTGCTTGTCGATGAAGACACGGGCTGACTCTGAAGAACCGCCAACGATCTCGATGCCTTGGGCGCTGAGTTTTTTGGCGATCTCGGGGTTTTTCAGCGCCTTGTTGACTTCCTCGTTCATGCGTTTGAGGACCTCGGGCGGGGTTTTGGCCGGTGCCAGGATGGCCCACCAGGCCGGCGCATCAAAGCCGGCAAAACCGCTTTCGGCCACCGTCGGCACGTTCGGCAACTCGGCCGCGCGTTTGCTCGTTGTCACCGCCAGCGGACGCAGGCGGCCGCTGTCGATGTGCGGCTTGGTCACAAACACCGAACCGATGGCCAGCGGCACATGGCCGGCGACGGCGTCGCTCATCAGCGGGCCGCCGCCCTTGTAGGGAACGTGCTGCCAGTCGATACCGCCGCTTTTGGAGAGAAGCGACATGGCCAGGTGGCCCAGGCTGCCGGAACCGATGCTGCCGTAGTTCACATTCTTTTTCGCTTTGGCCGCAGCCACCACATCGCCAAAGGTCTTGTACTCCGAACCTGAAAAAGTCGCGAGCACCATGGCCGAGGTGCCGATCAGCGAGACCGGTGCCAGGTCCTTGCGCGTGTCGAACGGCAGGCCGGGAATCAGGCTGGGGTTGACGCCGTGCGTGTCGAACACAAAGGCGAAGGTGTAGCCGTCGGCCGGCGCGGCAGCCACGGCGGCGGTGCCGATGGAACCGGACGCACCACCCTTGTTTTCGACAATGATGTTCTGGCCGAGCTGCTGCGACAGCGGCACGGCGAGAATGCGCGCAACCTGGTCGACCGAGCCGCCGGGTGGGAAAACGGCGACAAACTTGATCGGTTGCTTCGCGGGCCACGTTTGGGCCATCGCGCTCATCGAGGTGGCGCACAGCGTGGCGGCCGTCATGGCCAGGGCGGTTCTGGAAATCCACTGCTTCATGATTCATTCCTGCAAAAAAGGTGGTTGCCAGTATCCCCACGCCGCCGCCGGAACGCCATTGCGGTTAACACTTAGCATGCTACCAATCGCGGCCCGCCACCGACTGCCACAGCCGCCTTCTGCCGTTTCACTGCAAAATCAGCCCATGGTCCGACCCACCCAACTCCTCTACCCGCAACGCGAACCCGCGCCCATCCGCCCCGCCGCCACCGTGCTGCTGCTGCGCGACAGCGCCGAGGGCATCGAAATCCTGATGACGCGGCGCTCGACGACAGCCAGTTTTGCGCCCGGCGCCTACGTGTTTCCGGGCGGCGGCATCGACGCGGCCGATGCGGCCGCGCACGCGCAATCCACCCGCCGCGCGACGCAGACCGACCTGCACCTGACGCAGGCGATTGCCGCCATCCGCGAAAGTTTTGAAGAACTGGGCGTGCTGCTGGCCTGCCATGCCGATGGCAGCCACGCCACCACTGCCGACATTGCAGCGCTGGACCGCCAGGCACCGTTCGCCGCACAGTGCCAGGAACGCGGCCTGACGCTGGCCGGCGACCAGGTCTTTGTGCTGGCGCACTGGGTCACCGACCGCGACCTGCCGCGCCGTTTTGACGTGCCTTTTCTGGTGGCGCGCATGCCCGAGGGCCAGGAGCCGGTGGCCGACGAGAGCGAACAGTTCGAGCCGGTCTGGGTGCGGCCGGCCGATGCCCTGGCACGCCATGAAGCCGGCGGCTTTTTCATCATCTTCCCGACCATACGCACGCTGCAGCGCCTGCAGCATTTCGACACGGTGGACGCCGTGCTGCTGGCCTGCGCCGCGTCCGAGCAGCCGCTCTGGACCTCCTGCCCGCGCGCCGGTTTTCTGGCCGGCGCCGAAGCGCGCTATATGGAGCACGAGGCACCTTATGGCGAACTGGCCCTGACCAGCCCCGACGGCCAGATGGTGCACACGCTGGACTGGCAGACCGCGCGGCCGGTGGCCCTGCTCAAAAACCTGATGCGCCTGACCGCGCCGAATCCCGGCGTGATGACCGGGCCGGGCACCAACAGCTACCTGGTCGGCGACCCGGCCACCGGCTACATCGCGATCGACCCGGGACCGGCCGACACCGACCACCTGCAGCGTCTGTGGCGCGCGGCGGGCGGCAACATCCGCATGATTGTGTGTACCCACTCACACGCCGACCATTCGCCCGGAGCCCAACCGCTGCAGGCCCTGTGCAGCAACACGCCGCCCATCCTGGGCCTGCCGTCGGCGCCGACAGCACGCGCCGCCAGCCAGTTCACGCCGGACCGGTCGCTACAAAATCAGGAGCTGCTCGCGCTTGCGGGACAAGGGCCAGAGGGCGAAATGATGCATACCCTGAAAGTCATCCACACGCCCGGCCACGCGGCCAACCACCTGTGCCTGGTGATGCTCGAAGATGGCATTTTGTTCAGCGGCGACCACATCCTCAACGGCAGCACCACGGTGGTGGACCCGCCCGACGGCAACATGAATGCCTACCTCGATTCGCTGGACCGGCTGAGCAGCGCCTGCGACGAACACGGTATTGATTTCATCGCCCCGGCCCATGGCTATGTGCTGGGTGAGGCCAGAACCGTCATCGCCCAGCTCAAGGCGCACCGCCTCAAACGCGAGGCCAAGATCATCGGCGTGATGCAGGCGCAGCCGCAGGGCTCCATCGACGAGTGGGTGGCATCGGCCTACGACGATGTGGACTCGCGCATCTGGCCGGTGGCCAAACGTTCGCTGCTGGCGCATGTGGAGCGGATTCAGGCGCAGGGCTTGTTCAACCTGTGATGGCTGGAACAGAACCGCATGAAAAAGTGTGAAGCCCGCCGATAGGCCGGATTTTGTGCGGAACGGTTTCCTTGCGGTCGCCGCCCCGTGACTGCCATTAATCTGGGCCGTCTGTCGCCAGACGGCTCGGTGCTACCTACCCGCACACTCCGGGGGCCCCGTCAACGTGTGCCTACTTGGTATTGCTGCGCGTAGAGATTGCTCGTTTCACCCGGACTTAACCGGCTCGTCTCTGTAGCTCTGATCCTCACCTCACGGTGGACAGCTGTTAGCTGCTACGCTGCCCTCTGCAGTCCGGACCTTCCTCCAGTGCGGTGTTTCCACCCTTGCACCAGCGGCAGTCTGGCGTGCTTCACCCCTCTATTATCCCGGCAAATCGCTTGCTACTGATTTGATAGCTGCTTGCGCCCACCCCATCTGGACCCGATGGTTAAAATGCTTCATAGATCCGAAATACAGATCCACGAGGTAACACCCCATGATCCGCCTGACCGAGCTCAAGCTGCCGCTTGACCACCCCGAAGACGCGCTGCCTGCGCTGATTGTCAAGACACTGGGCATCCAGCCTGCCGAGCTGTTGCGCCACAGGATCTACAAACGCAGCTACGACGCGCGCAAACAGAAGCTGCTGCTGGTTTACATCGCCGACGTGGAAGTGGCCCCCACGCTTGTCGCTTCGCGTACTACGCTGCCCCCCGAGGGGGCGCTGCGCCTGCGGCCCGGCAAAGCCGGTTCCGCGGCCCTGGCTGGTGGAGAAGATGCCCCCTCGCTGGAAGCTGAACTGCTGGCAAAGTTCAAGGACAACCCCCACATCCGTCCCGCCCCCGACCAGAGCTACCACCTGTTGGCCCAGGTGGACAACGCACCGGCTGTGCGCCCCGTCGTCGTCGGCTTCGGTCCCTGCGGCATTTTTGCAGCGCTTCTGCTGGCGCAGATGGGTTTCAAACCCATCGTGCTGGAACGCGGCAAGAAGGTGCGCGAACGCACCCAGGACACCTGGGGCCTGTGGCGCAAGGGCGTGCTCAACCCGGAGTCCAACGTGCAGTTCGGCGAGGGCGGCGCCGGCACCTTTTCCGACGGCAAGCTCTGGAGCCAGATCAAGGACCCGCGTTTCCTTGGCCGCAAGGTCATGCTGGAGTTTGTCAAGGCCGGCGCGCCGGAGGAAATCCTGCTGGTCAGCAAGCCGCACATCGGCACCTTCAAGCTGGTCAAGGTGGTGGAACACATGCGCGAGCAGATCACGGCGCTGGGCGGCGAGATCCGCTTCCAGCAGCGCGTCAGCGACGTGCTGATTGAACAGGGGCAGATGCGCGGCCTGACCGTGCAGAACCTGCAGGACGGCAGCAGCTACGAGTTGCGCGCCGACCATGTGGTGCTGGCGCTGGGCCACAGCGCACGCGACACCTTTGCGATGCTGCACGAGCGCGGCGTCTACATGGAGGCCAAGCCGTTCTCGGTGGGTTTCCGCATCGAACACCCACAGGGCCTGATCGACCGCGCGCGGCTCGGACAGCACGCCGGCCACCCGCTGCTGGGCGCGGCCGACTACAAGCTGGTGCACCATGCGGCCAACGGGCGCTCGGTCTACAGTTTCTGCATGTGCCCGGGCGGCACCGTGGTCGCGGCCACCTCCGAGGTGGGGCGTGTCGTGACCAACGGCATGAGCCAGTACTCGCGCAACGAGCGCAACGCCAACGCCGGCATCGTGGTCGGCATCACCCCGGCCGACTACCCGGGCGGGCCGCTGGCCGGCATCACCTTCCAGCGCCAGCTCGAATCACACGCCTTCACGCTGGGTGGCGGCGGCTACGTGGCGCCAGGCCAGCTGGTCGGTGATTTTGTGGCCGGCCAGGCCTCGACGCAGCTCGGCAGCGTGGAGCCTTCCTACAAGCCCGGCGTGCTGATGACCGACCTGGCCAGCGCCCTGCCCGCGTACGCCATCACGGCCATGCGCGAGGCGCTGCCGGCCTTCGGCAAGAAGATCAAGGGCTTCGACATGTTTGATGCCGTGCTGACCGGCGTCGAAACCCGCACCTCGTCACCGCTGCGCATCACGCGCGGCGACGATTTCCAGAGCCTGAACGTCAAGGGCCTGTACCCGGCCGGCGAAGGCGCCGCCTACGCCGGCGGCATCCTGTCGGCGGGCGTGGACGGCATCGAGGTGGCCGAGGCGGTGGCGCGTCGCTTGGTCCCCTCTCCCACTGGGAGAGGGTTAGGGTGAGGGCCGCCTTGAAGTCCGCGCGTCCCCCTCACCCCTGCCCTCTCCCAAAGGGAGAGGGAGCAGACCGGCTCAAACCTGGCCGGGCTGGGCGGATTGCAGCGCGGCAATACGCTCTTCAATCGGCGGGTGCGTCGCAAACAGCTTGCCCATGCTGCCGGTGATGCCCATGGCCTCGACGGTTTTGGGCAACTGGCCGGGCACCATGCCGCCCAGCCGGGCCAGCGCGTTGATCATGGGCTGCCTGCGCCCCATCAGCTGCGCGGCACCGGCGTCGGCGCGGAACTCGCGGTGGCGCGAGAACCAGGCGACCACGATGGCGGCGGCAAAACCAAGCACGATGTCGAGCACGATGGTGCTGACGTAATAACCGATGCCGGGGCCGGAGTTGCTGTCGCTGCCCTTGCGCAGAAAGCTGTCCACCGCGTAACCGATGACGCGGCTGAGGAACACCACAAAGGTGTTCATCACACCCTGGATCAGCGTCATGGTGACCATGTCGCCGTTGGCCACGTGGGCGATTTCATGGCCGAGCACGGCTTCGATCTCTTCACGCGTCATGCCCTGCAGCAGGCCAGTGGAGACGGCGACCAGCGCCGAGTTCTTGAAAGCACCCGTGGCAAAGGCGTTGGGCGCACCTTCGAAAATGCCGACCTCGGGCATGCCGATGCCGGCCGTGGTGGCCAGCTTGCGCACGGTCTCGACGATCCAGGCTTCGTCGGCGTTTTGCGGCTCGTTGATCACGCGCACGCCCGAACTCCACTTGGCCACGGGCTTGCTGATCAGCAACGAGATGATCGCGCCACCAAAACCGATGACCGCGGCAAAGCCCAGCAGCATGCCCAGGTTCAGCCCTTGCGGCGTGAGGTAGCGATTGACGCCCAGCAGGCTGGCGACAATGCCCAGCACCACCACAACGGCGAGGTTGGTCATGACAAATAGAAAAATACGCTTCATGGATGCTCCGTAGAGGTCGGTAAAAACAAGTGCCGCAAAAAAAGGGACTGTTGCAGGCAAATGGGGAGGGTTCAGCCCAAATCAAGCGCCGGATTTTTTACTGGGTGTTGTTTACCGGCGCGGGCGGAATACGAAAGAGTCATCATAAAAGGAAAAGTTCTCGTTATCCGGCCACCAGCCCGGCACACCGAGCACCGGCAAGGGCACAAACGGCTTGGCAGCCAGTTTGTCCGCGCTCAGGTCGGCGGCCACCCAGGCGTCCAGGTCCGCTATGGAATTCATAGCTGGCTGCGCCCGGTAGATATGGGCTGTGATCGGTTTTCGTGGGTAAACCAGCTTTTCCAGCAAGGCATGGCCAAACAGCACCAGCTGCGCCTGCTGCCACAGCGGGCGCAAGTCGACAAACAGGCGCTGCCAGTCCCGCGCGGCGAGCGCGTCCCACAGCGGTGGCGGTGCCGACAGGAAGGCCGCGTTTTCGTCGAACACCGTCAGCGCGTCACGCACCGGCCCGCGCAGCGGCGCCACACCGGCCGCGGCGATTTCTGCGGCCTGCAGCTGGTTGAGTTTTTTCTTGGTCAGCGGAAAACGCATCCAGCACAGCCCGTTGAAGAAGTCGTGCAGGTTGTCGCGCGTCGGAACGGTGCCGGTCTCAAAAATGAACTGCTCGTAGGCCTGGCCGGGCGGCAAGGCAGATTGCGGCACAAAACGCCGCGGCGCGCCGGGCTCCCGGTTCAGCGCCTCGTGGAAAGTCGCGCCGCCTTCAATGGCCAGAGCCACCCGCTCGCCGGGTTCACGCCAGGCGGACAGCCAGGGGCGGCTCCAGTCCACCGGCCAGGCCGCAACTGGCGCGTCAGCGCTCATCCGTTCCTGGCAGACGGCCGCGACAGTCTTTTGTCGCGCACCATCACCGTGGACTTGCCTTCGTCGACGATGTCGAACAGCTGCGAGGCCACCAGCAGCTTGGTCAGCGTGGCGTAGCCGTAGTTGCGGTGGTCGAACGAGGCCTGGTTGGCGATCTGCGTGCCGACCGCACCGACACGCGCCCAACCCTCGTCGTCGGCGGCGGCCTGCACCGCGTTGCGCAGCAGCATGACGAGTTTGGCGTCCTGCTTGAGCTGCGCCGGTGTGGCGCGCAAGGGCGCGGTGGCCACGGCTTCGGCGTCTTCCCGGCCGCCCGCAGGCGCATCGGCTGCGGCAATGGGGCGCAGCTTGTCGAGGTAGAGAAAACGCGAGCACGCGTTGACAAAGGGCTCCGGCGTTTTCTGCGCGCCAAAGCCGTACACGGCTGCACCCTTGGCGCGCAGGTGCATGACCAGCGGGGTGAAGTCGGCGTCGGACGAGACAATGCCGAAGGCGTCGGGCCGGTCGGTGTACAGCAGCTCCAGCGCGTCGATCACCATCGCCATGTCGCTGGCGTTTTTGCCCTTGGTGTAATCGAACTGCTGCATGGGACGGATCGCGTGTTCGTGCAGTGCTTCTTCCCAGCCCTTGAGCTCGCTTTTTTTCCAGTTGCCGTAGGCGCGCCGGATATTCGTCTCGCCGAAGGTCGACAGTTCGTTGAGGATCAGGTCGATCTTGGAGGCCGGCGAATTGTCGGCATCAATCAGCAGCGCAACGCGCGGTTTGCTTTCCATCAGGGCCTCACATCGGTGATCAGTCTCCAGGCCAGCGACTCGCCGGACCGCAGCGGTTTGAGCTCGGCTTCGCCAAAGGCAAAACTCTCAGGCGGCATCCAGCTTTCCTTCTTCAGCGTGATCGTGCCCTGGTTGCGCGGCAGGCCGTAGAAGTCCGCCCCGTTGAAGCTGGCGAAGGCTTCGAGCTTGTCCATGGCGCCCACGGCATCAAAGGCTTCGGCATACAACTCCATCGCCGCGTGGGCGGTGTAACAACCGGCACAGCCTGTGGCGTGTTCCTTCAGATGCGCCGGGTGCGGCGCGCTGTCGGTGCCGAGGAAAAAGCGCGGATTTCCGCCGGTAGCGGCTTCCACCAGGGCAACGCGATGGGTTTCACGTTTGAGCACCGGCAGGCAGTAATAATGCGGGCGGATGCCGCCGGTGAAGATGGCGTTGCGGTTGTACAGCAGGTGATGCGCGGTGAGTGTGGCGCCTAGAAAGCGGCCTGCGTCGCGCACATAATGCGCGGCCTCCTTCGTCGTGATGTGCTCGAACACAATCTTCAGCTCGGGGAAGTCGCGACGCAACGGAATCAGCTGGGTGTCGATGAACACCGCCTCGCGGTCGAACAGGTCGATTTCGGGTGAGGTCACCTCGCCATGCACCAGCAGCAACAGGCCTTCGCGCTGCATGGCCTCCAGCGTCTTGTACGTCTTGCGCAGGTCGGTCACGCCGGCGTCGCTGTTGGTGGTGGCGCCAGCCGGGTACAGCTTGAGCGCGACCACACCGGCGTCCCGGGCGCGTTTGATTTCGTCGGGGGGCAGGTTGTCGGTCAGGTACAGCGTCATCAGCGGCTCGAAGGCCACACCCGCCGGCACGGCGGCCTGGATGCGATCGCGGTAGGCCATGGCCTGCGCGGCCGTGGTGACCGGCGGACGCAGGTTGGGCATGATGATGGCGCGGCCAAACTGCGCCGCGGTGTGCGGCACCACGGTGCGCAAGGCATCGCCGTCGCGCACATGCAGGTGCCAGTCGTCGGGGCGGGTGATGGTTATTTGAGTCATGGCCCCATTGTCCCAAATCTCAGAGCCCCGTCCCAGTACCGATCCCCGTACCCGGCGCGTAGCGAGCGGGATGCAGGGCAAGGCGCGGGTGTCAGGTCACCGGAACGTACTGCGGGTACGTGAGGATGGCCTGATCGAGACCCGCAACGACGCGGTGCGCCCGCGCAGTAGCGCCTAATGCTGCAGGATCTTGTTGAGGAAATCCCGCGTGCGCTCCTGACGGTTCTCCGGGTGGCTGAAGAATTCGTCTTTCGAGCAGTCCTCGAGGATCTTGCCGCCCACGTCCATGAAAATCACGCGGCTGCCGACCTTGCGGGCAAAACCCATCTCGTGCGTGACCACCATCATGGTCATGCCCTCGACGGCCAGGCCCATCATGCAATCGAGCACCTCGCCGACCATTTCGGGGTCTAGCGCCGAGGTCGGCTCGTCGAACAGCATGGCAATCGGGTCCATGCTCAGCGCACGGGCAATCGCCACGCGCTGCTGCTGGCCGCCCGAGAGCTGGCCGGGAAACTTGTCCTTGTGCGCCATCAGGCCCACGCGGTC
Source organism: Polaromonas sp. (assembly GCF_029945925.1). Taxonomy (GTDB): domain Bacteria; phylum Pseudomonadota; class Gammaproteobacteria; order Burkholderiales; family Burkholderiaceae_C; genus Polaromonas. The sequence goes on from NZ_JAQSDN010000043.1 coordinate 50,547, forward strand.
CAGGTATTTCAGGCCGTGCGTTTTGGCCTCGTCGGGCTTGCGGCCCAGCACCTTGATCTGGGCCAGGGTCAGGTTTTCGGTCACGCTCAGGTGCGGGAACAGCTCGAAGTTCTGGAACACCATGCCGACGCGCGAGCGCAGCTTGGGCAGGTCGGTCTTGGGGTCGTGCACGGCCTGGCCATCGACGTAAATCTCGCCCTTCTGGAAAGGCTCGAGCGCGTTGATGACCTTGATCAGCGTCGATTTGCCCGAGCCGGACGGGCCGCAGACCACAACCACCTCGCCTTTTTCGATCTTTGTGCTGCAGTTGTTGAGCACCTGCACGGCGCCATACCATTTGGAAACTTCTTTGAGTTCGATCATCTTGTATCTCCGGAGAGCTTGGGCAGGTGTTGCCGAAAGGGGTTAGCGAATGATGGCGATCTTGTTCTGCAGCTTCTTGACGATGTACGACAAGCCAAAACAGATCACAAAATAGACCACGGCAGCGAGCAGATAGGCCTCTTCGGGCCGGCCGTAAATCTTGCCGGCGGTGGTCAGGCCCTTGAGCAGGTCGTAGGCGCCGATGGCGTACACCAGCGAGGTATCCTGGAACAGGATGATGGTCTGCGTCAGCAAAATCGGCACCATGTTGCGGAAGGCCTGCGGCAGCACGATCAGGCGCATGTTCTGGGCGTAGGTCATGCCCAGCGCCCTGCCCGCGTTGACCTGGCCGCGCGAGATCGACTGGATGCCGGCGCGCATGATCTCGCTGAAGTAAGCGGCCTCAAATGCGATGAAGGTGATGATGGCCGAAATCTCGGAACGGTTATTGGCACCGCCCGGAATCATGTCGAAAAATGCGGCAGGCATCAGCAGGTAAAACCACAGGATCACCATGACCAGTGGCACCGAACGCATGCCATTGACGTAAAAAGTCGCGGGCAGGGTCAGGACCTTCACCCCGGACAGCCGCATCAAGGCCAGCAGGGTGCCCAGGAGGATGCCGCCTATGGTCGCGATCACCGTCAGTTCGACGCTGAAAATCAGGCCCTTCATGACGAACTTGGAAATGATGTCCCAGCTCAGAAAGCTCCAGTCAAGACCGAACATGTCAGTGCCCCCCACCGGTGCTGCCGGCCACGATGTAGCCCGGAATCTGGACCTTCTTCTCGACAAAAGCCATGACGCGATTGACCGCGAAGGCTGATACGGCATAGAGCACGGTGACAGCCAGGTAAACCTCCACGCCGCGCGAGGTTTCTTCCTGGGCCTGCATGGCGAACATGGTCAGCTCGGCAATCGACACCGCAAAGGCGACAGAAGAGTTCTTGAGCAGGTTCATCGACTCGCTGGTCAGCGGCGGGATGATGATGCGCAGCGCCATCGGCAGGATCACATAACGGTAGGTCTGGGCTGTCGTGAAACCCATGGCCATGCCGGCATAACGCTGGCCACGCGGCAGGGCCTGCACGCCGGCGCGGACCTGCTCGGCAATCCGTGCAGAGGTAAAAAAGCCCAGGGCAAACACGACCAGCAAAAAGCTCGGTACCTGCTGCATGAAAGGAAACATCTTGGGAACGACGAAATACCAGATGAAGATCTGCACCAGCAAAGGCACGTTGCGAAAGACCTCGACCCAGACATTGGCCAGCCGCACCAGCCAGGGGCTGTTGGGCAGCGTGCGCAACGTGCCCATCAGGCCGCCGGCCAGCATGGCCACCACCCAGGAACAGCCCGCCACCGCCAGGGTCCAGCCCCAGGCGTCGAACATCCATTCCAGATACGTCCGGCCGCTGCCGTCGTCATTCAGAAAAACCTGCCAATCCCAATTCATGTTCTCTCCCGCCAGGAATTTTTCAATCTATCCACCGGCAGCCGGCGCTGCATCGCGTTCGCCAAGGCTGCCGCCAAACAACAAACCCCGCCAGCAAAATCACAGACGGGGTTTGAGGTTCAGCTCAAGCCAGGATTACTTCTTGGCGTAGTCTTCCATGGGCTTGTCGTTGGGGTTGGCCCAGGCAGCCTTGGTGCTTTCGCTGACAGGCAGGCCGACACGGCTGTTCTTGGGCGGAATCGGCTGCATGAACCATTTGTCCCAGAGCTTGGCGATGTCGCCGGACTTGATCAGGTCCTTGATGGTGTCTTCGCCGATTTTCTTCAGGGCGGCATCGTCCTTGCGAACCATGATGGCAATCGGCTCGACGCTCAGCACTTCACCGACGATCTTGAAATCGGCCGGGTTCTTGGCAGTGGCAATGTTGCCGGCCAGGATGGATCCGTCCATCACGAAGGCGTCGGCACGGCCGGACTCGAGCAGCAAAAAGCTGTCAGAGTGGTCCTTGCCAAAAACTTCCTTGAAGTCGACACCGCTGGCTCGCTCGTTCTTGCGCAGGGTCTGCACCGAGGTTGTGCCGGTGGTGGTGGCCACGTTTTTGCCATTGAGCTGGACAATCGAGGTGATGCCGGAGTTGGCTTTCACGGCGATGCGGACTTCCTCGACGAAAGTCGTCGGCAGGAAAGCCACGTCTTTCTGGCGCGTTGCGTTGTTGGTGGTCGAGCCGCACTCGATGTCCACCGTGCCGTTTTGCACCAGCGGAATGCGGTTCTGCGAGGTCACTGGCAGGTATTTGATCTCGAGCTTGCGGCCGGCGGCCTTTTCGAGGTTGGCGATCACGCGCTGGCAGATTTCAACGTGGTAACCGGCGTACTTGCCGTCACCCAGGGTGTAAGACAGGGCGCCCGAAGAATCGCGAACACCCATGGTGACGACGCCGGAAGCCTTGACTTTGGCGACGGTGTCGCTGGCCTGGGCAAATGCGCCGCTGGATGCAAGCAATGCGACGGTTAATGCGGCTAGTTTGAGTTTCATGGAGAGTTTCCTTCGGGTTAAATGAAAAGGTTGGTGAATGCCATTCTAAGGAGGGGGTACCGGGGCGAACCCCAAGGTTTACCCCAGCCATGGAAACGGCACCGGGTGGACTGACAGTCCTGGAAAGGGGGCAACGCAGGGGGAGCTGGCAACACCGGGGGAAAATCCTAAAGGTCCGAGAGGTCCGAGAGGTCCGAGAGGTCCGAGAGGTCCCAAAGGGTGAAAGCCGTCAGCGGATCAAACAAAAAAACAGTCCCCAAGATAGTGCGTGCGTTGATTCGATGGAACACGGATGTCCTGACAAGCAGTCTTTGTGCCAACCCGCTGACCGGCCTTCGCAGGCCTCTCCAGAGGGCACGCCAACCCCGCCTTGGCAGAACGTGACGGACTGTAAATTTACGGTTCGTGAAAAGCCAATGCTGTTTGGGTGCGGCATTATGCATATTATTTATAACCACTAAGGGTTGCTACCAAGGCGCGGTTTGCCGGGCGTCTTCGGCTGGGCCTGGCTTTCGAGGTAATGCCACAGGGCCTGCGCCGGGCTTTTGGCCGCGGCCTTGCCGGTCGGCCGCTCACGGTAGACGCGCAGGTCCATGGTCATTTCCAGTCCCTCGCCGGCACTGACCAGTTTTTTGGCCCGCAGTTCCTTCTTGACGGCGCTGAAGGGCAAAAACGCAATGCCGTGGCCTTCCAGCGCCATGGCCTTGAGGCCCTCGGCCATGTCGGTCTCGTACACCCGGTCCAGGTGGATGGCGGTACTCGACTGCTTGAGGATCAGGTCAACCATGTGCCCCAGGTAAGCCCCGGGGGCATAACCCAGGTAAGGCAGGGGCTGGCCGGCCCGCCCCGGCAAGCGGAACAGGGGCGTGCCGTCGGCCTGGGCTTTCACGAAAGGCGCCAGCACTTCCTGCCCCAGGCTGATCATCTCGTAACGGTCGGCATCGAGCTGGAAAGGCTGCGAGTCGTGGTAGTAGGCAATCAGCAGGTCGCAGCTGCCCTCGACCAGGCGCAGCACCGCGTCATGCACGTTGAGCGCAATCAGCCGGCTCTTGATGGGGCCGAATTTTTCGCGCAGGCTGCTGACCCAGGCCGGGAAAAAGGTGAAGGCCAGGGAATGCGGCACGGCGAATTCGATGACGTCATGCGCGGCCGAATTGTGGCCGCGCAGCATGGCGCGCGTCGACTGCAGGCCCTGCAGCATCTCCAGCGACTGGCTGTACAGCGTTTCGCCGGCAGGGGTCAGGCGCGTGGGGTAGGAGCTCCGGTCCACCAGGTCGGTGCCGGCCCAGGCTTCCAGCGCCTGGATGCGGCGTGAAAACGCCGGTTGGGTCACGTGGCGCAGCGTGGCCGAGCGGCTGAAGCTGCGGGTTTCAGCGAGACTGACGAAATCTTCCAGCCATTTGGTTTCCATCCAGGCGATTATTGCCGAGGCAGCTTACGCAACGAAGATGCGGCCGGGCCGACCCGGGACAAGTCAGCACCAGCGCCATGCCGCACGAGGGACGCTGATCCGCCAGCCCCCCCGACCAAGGGCCGGAAAGCCTGCCTGTCGCCCGCCCGACGGAGAGACCTGGTCACTTGTGTCGGGGAAAACCAAGTCGCTGACCGAAATCCCCGCAAGCGCGAGCTATGCAGCAGAAGCCGGTTTGACCGCTGCCCCCACCAGCATTTCACAGGGGCCGATAAAGCCATCAGGGCCTTCGAATTTTTGCAACTCACTCTCGATTTCACGCCAGGTGTCAGCGCGCTCGGCTTCGGACAGCGTGGACATCATCTGGTGCAGCGCACCGAAGGATTCGCGCTCGAAGCGAACACACTCGGCCGCCGACGGCAGACGCACCGGGGCCTGTATTTTTTCCACCACCACTTGCCGGAAACCCGCCCGCTCAAGCGTAGCCGCCAGCACACCATCGGCGCCCAGCGAGAACGGGCCGGGCTGTCCCGGCAGGGGCGGCGGCAAACTGGCACGCCGGCGGATGATGGAAACCGGGATGGAGAAGAACGCGTTTTTCTCAGGCGTCGAATACACGATGGCCCCCATACGCCCGCCCGGCTTCAGCACGTGCTTCATGCCCCTCAGGGCCTTCTGCTGGTCCGGGAAATAGATCAATCCGACACGGGAAATCACGGCATCGAAACTCTCCGCCGGCAGGATGTCCAGCGCCTCGCCGTCGAGTTCACGGGTCGTGACATTCGGCAATCCGGCCTGGCGAGCCGCTGCGGCGGCGTACGCCAGAATCGCTGGCGAAATGTCTGTTGCGAGCACATGCCCGGACGGGCCGGCGCGCTGCGCAGCCGCCAGCGTCTGCTCGCCCGCGCCGGCCGCCACGTCCAGCACGCGGCTACCGGCCCGGACAGCGGTCAAATCCAGCATCCGCCCGGTTGCCTGGCCCAGCCATTGGCCGAGAAAGGGGCCCCAGTCGTGCCAGGCAGGCGCGGCATTTTCCCACTGCGCCCGCGTCGTGGCCTTGAATTTTTCCGGATCAAAGACAGCCTGAGTGTTCATGAGAAATCTCCTGTTGGGTTATGGTGTTGCCAACCCCTGCAGCACCTGTACCCAGACTACCCATGCCAGCCCGTCGGGGCTAGTCCAGAATCTGGACTGCATTCTGACTCGGACGACGCACCACGGTCTCCTGTTCGGCTTCCTCCTCGATAGACATCGGCGTCAACATACGGCGCCGCAGTCCAAAGTGGAAGACATCCGGCCGGGCATAGTGGCCAGCCACATCCAGGTTCCAGCGCGAGCCCGTGATGGCGACCGGATCAATGTCAGCGTACAAAATGCCCTCCTCGCGCGGCAATGGCCCGGCAATGAGTTCCCCTGAAGGCGCGGCGACCGCCGAATCACCGTTCTTGATCCAGTCCCGCCCGGCAACCAGCCCCGCCAGTCCGTGGGCTTTCGGGACATGGTCCACATGCAACACCAACGACGCGGAAGCCACGTAGACACGGCCCTCTTTCGCGATGTGCCGCACAGAGCACAAAGCTGTCTCACCTTCGTCATAGGTCGGAGACAGCAGCACGTCCATGCCCTGCGCATACAGTGCATAGCGCGCCAGGGGCATGTAGTTCTCCCAGCAGATGAGCATGCCGAACCGGCCCAGAGGCGTACTGACTGGCGAAAGCGTGCTCCCGTCGCCCTGGGCCCAGACCAGGCGCTCCGGGCCGGTCGGCACCAGCTTGCGGTGCTTCGCGACAATTTCACCATCCGGCCCCATCAGCACGACGGTGTTGAACAGGCTGGTGCCGCTGGCTTCGGCATTGCGTTCATTCACCCCCAATGCCACGAAGACCCCGGCTGCACGCGCGGCCTCCTGCACGGGCGCCAGTTCGGGCCCGGGCAAGCTGACAGACTGTTCAACCAGTCTTGCGTGCAGCTCAGCCAGACGCGCATGTTCGCGCGGCGCCAGGAACCACACCCAGAATGGATAGGTCGGCACATATGCCTCCGGGAACACCACCAGTTTCGCGCCCTCCCGCGCTGCCCTGGCGATGTAGGCGGCGGCTTTTTCCAGCGCCGCCGCTCGATCAAGCACCACCGGTGCAGCCTGCACGACAGCCAATTTAAATGTGTTCATGCCGGCCTCCCTCCTGATCACAACGAACCGGCAACCGGACCGCTCCGAAAAAATCTCTTGCTTCGTCACCCTTTGCTTTACCCATGGTTCACCTCCATCAATTGACAGAAAAAAACCTGCTGCGGTGATGCACGCCATCGGGCTCGCCAAAATCCGTCGTTTCCATGACCTCTCCGCAAAAACCGCGCCTGAATCGAACCATTGCTGCGGCTCGTGCATAGCCCCGGACAAAAAAACCAGCCGGGTCATCGGCGCCCGAAAGAATGCCCCTCCACCAGCGTATCGCCTGATGCGTCGCCGTCCAGTCCAGAATCTGGACGGCCCACCGACGCAGGCGTAGACTGTCCCGATGATCGATTACGGCCAGTTCTGCACGGTCGCGCGCGGTGCCGAGATATTCGGGGAGCGCTGGACGCCGCTGGTCGTGCGCGAGCTACTCTGCGGCAGCACGCGCTTCAACGACATCCACCGGGGCGTTCCGCGCATGTCCACCACGCTGCTGGCGCAGCGACTGCGCAAGCTGGAGGAAGCTGGTGTCGTGCAGAGGACACAGGCCGGCGCCGTCCGGGAATACCGGCTCACACAGGCAGGCGAGGAGTTGCGACCCATCATTCTGCAAATCGGCCACTGGGGCGCAAGCTGGATTGGCAGCCGGCTGAGGAATGACCAGCTTGATGCGGGTTTCCTGATGTGGGACATACGCCGCTTTGCGCGGGTTGATCAGTTTCCCTCCGGACGCCGCGTGGTGATTCGTTTCCATTTTCGCGACGCGCGCGACCGCGAGCGGCGCTGGTGGCTGGTGGTCGAACACGGCGAAGCGGATCTTTGCCGCGATGACCCCGGCCATGAACTGACACTGACCGTGGAGTCCACCGTGCGCGCGCTGACGGAGGTATGGACCGGAGACAGCGACCCGGGAACGGAACTCTCCACCGGACGCATCCGCGTGATCGGCGCCGAGTGCGACACCCTCAAGCTGTGGCGCTGGCTCGGTCAAAGTGTGTTCGCACCGACCCGCATCACCGCCGGTGGCAAATGATCATCCCGGATCGTTCAAGACGGCGGGATGCTTTCCGGGGAGCACGCGACAGATCCACCGCAAACAAGGGCGAGTTCGTCCCGAGCTTCCATCAGAAGCGGGGATACGGCATGCCCACTACTTCTCTAACCGCTCGTTGCTCTGCTGCTGCAATGCCCACATCTGCGCGTAGCGGCCGCCGCGGACCAGCAGATCATTGTGGTTGCCGCGCTCGATGATCTGCCCGGCCTCCATCACCAGGATTTCATGGGCATCAACCACGGTGGACAGCCGGTGTGCCACCACCAGCGTGGTCTTGTTTTCGGCGATGCTGCGCAGCTCGGCCTGGATGGCGCGTTCGTTGGCCGAGTCCAGCGCCGAGGTGGCCTCATCGAAAATCATGATGGGCGGGTTTTTCAGCAAGGTGCGGGCAATCGCCACACGCTGCTTCTCGCCGCCCGAGAGTTTCAGGCCGCGCTCGCCAACCATGGTGGCGTAACCGGCGGGAGTGGAGGCAATGAAGTCGTGGATGCGGGCCGCGCGCGCGGCTACTTCCACCTGGGCGCGGCTGGCACCGGGCTGGCCGTAGGCGATGTTGTATTCCACCGTGTCGTTGAACAGCACGGTGTCCTGCGGCACGATGCCGATCGCCTGGCGCAGGCTGGACTGCGTCACCTCGCGGATGTCCTGGCCGGCGATGGTGATGCAGCCTCCAGCCACCGCAGGGCTGCCCGGAATGCCCACGTCGTAAAAGCGAAACAGCAGGCGCGCCAGGGTGGACTTGCCGGCGCCCGACGAACCGACCACGGCCACCGTCTTGCCCGGCGGTATCACGAAGCTGATGTTGTGCAGGATGGGCCGGGAGGGCTCGTAGGCAAAACTGACGTTTTCAAACCGGACAGCGGAGTCCAGCGCCGGGGAGCCCTCACCCCTGCCCTCTCCCAGCAGGAGAGGGGGAAAGACCAAAGGCGGCGCGCCGAGCTGGTCGGCGATCTCGCGCTCGCGCTCCATCAGGTTGAACATCTTGGACAGGTCGGTCAGGCTTTGCTTGATCTCGCGGTACAGCACGCCGAGGAAGCCCAGCGGAATGTAGAGCTGGATCATGAAGGCGTTGACCATGACCAGGTCGCCCAGCGTCATGCGGCCGTCCACCACGCCCTGGGTCGCGCGCCAGAGCATGGCCACCAGGCCGGTCGCGATGATCAGCTGCTGGCCGGTGTTGAGCAGGCTCAGCGTGGTCTGGCTCTTGACGGCAGCGGCGCGGTAACGCTTGAGGTTTTCGTCGTAGCGCTGCGCCTCGAACTCCTCGTTGTTGAAGTACTTGACGGTTTCGTAGTTGAGCAGCGAGTCGATCGCGCGGCTGTGCGCCGAGGAGTCGAGTTCGTTCATCTCCTTGCGGAACTTGGTGCGCCATTCGGTCACCGTCACGGTGAAGGTGATGTAGAACACCAGCGCAATGATGGTGATGCCGGCAAACCAGACGTCGAACTTGACCGCCAGCAGGGTCAGCACCAGCGTGACTTCGATCAGCGTCGGGATGATGCTGTACAGCGAATACGAGATCAGCGAATGCACGCCGCGGGTGCCGCGTTCGATGTCGCGCGTCATGCCGCCGGTCTGGCGTTCCAGGTGAAAACGCAGGCTCAGCGCATGCAGGTGGCGGAACACTTCCAGCGAAATGCGCCGCGCGGCGCCCTCGGTGGCCTTGGCAAACACCAGCTCGCGCAGCTCGGTGAACAGCGAGGTTGACAGCCTGAGCAGCCCGTAGCCGACCAGCAAGGCGGCCGGGACGATGAGCACGGCCTGCACATCGCCCGGCTTGAAGCTCATCGCGTCGACCAGGTTTTTAAGCAGCAGCGGCACGCCGACGTTGGCGAGTTTGGCGCCCACCATGAAGGCCAGCGCGGCCATCACGCGCCATTTGTAGTCCCAGAGGTAGGGAAACAGGCGCTGCAGGGTCGCCCAGTCGGAGCGGTTCAACGCAGGTTTGGGAGGCGCGCCCGGGGTGGGCGGCGTTTCGGCGGCGGGGGCATAGGAGCGCATCGGAGACAATTGTCCTGTTGTTTAATTTTTCAATACCGATTGTGCCTATGTCTACCGAAACCGGCCTTCCCCCCCACGCCCTGAACGTCAAGCTGCCTCTCGACAAGGAACTGGTGCTCAAGGTGATTCCGATGCCGGCGGACTGCAACGCCAACGGCGACATTTTTGGCGGCTGGGTCATGGCCCAGGTCGACCTGGCCGGCTCGGTGATCCCCGCGCGTTACGCCGGCGGCCGCATGGCCACCGTCGCGGTCAACGAGTTCATCTTCAAGCAGCCGGTGCGCGTTGGCGACATCCTGTCCTTCTACTCCGAACTCACGCGCATCGGCCGCACCTCGATGACGGTCAAGGTCGAGGTGTATGCCGAACGTTTTGGCTCGCAGGGGAGCTACATCAAGGTGACCGAGGCCAGCGTGACCTATGTGGCCATCGACGACGCCGGCCAGCCGCGGCCGGTGCCGCCGTCGTCGTTACCGCGACCGCAGTAATCTGCTATATTTTCGATAGCTGCTTGCGCACGCCCGACAAGGGCTTGAGGCATATTTGATCATTAAATCTTGCCGTGCCGCCCCTGGCCGTCGGCAAAACGGGCGGCACCCTGCAAGCCTTCGCCGATGCAGCCCCTGCCGCGGTCCCATTCCTGCTTGAGCGCCTGCGGCAAGGGCAGGTCCCACTGGGTGTAGGCACTCTGGCGGTCGGCCAGCAGGGTCTTCTGGGGAAACGCCGCCAGCTGGTGCGCCAGCACCAGCGCCGCCTCACGTGCCGTGCCGGTGGGGACGACCCGGTTGCACAAACCCATCTGCAGGGACTCCATTGCCTCGACCTTGCGCCCGGTCAGGATCAGGTCCATCGCATGGCCCATGCCGACCAGACGCGGCAGGCGCACCGTGCCGCCGTCGATCAGCGGCACGCCGAAACGGCGGCAATACACGCCGAAATAGGCGTCTTCCTCCATCACCCGCATGTCGCACCACAGCGCCAGCTCCATGCCGCCGGCCACGGCTGCGCCGCTGACTGCGGCAATCACCGGCTTGGACAGCAGCAGGCGCGACGGCCCCATGGGGCCCGCCGGGTGTTTGTCTTCCGGCTGAAAGTCCAGCCCGGCAAACACGTCCGATTCAGCACCCGGTGATTCGCGCAGCATTTGCGCGCCAAACTGCAAGTCCCAGCCGGCGCAAAAATGGCCGTGGGCGCCATGGAACACCGCGACTTTCGCGCCGCTGTCTGCATCGAATGCCAAAAAAGCTTCATGCAAGGCGCGGGCAGTCTCGCTGTCCACCGCGTTGCGCACGTCCGGTCGGTCCAGGGTGACGATGCTCACCTCGCCGTCTTTTTCAATATGCACGGTCATTGGTCATCTCCCCACCAGCCGACACGCGGCGCCGCCAGGCAGGCGGCGAGTTCGTCGTCGGTCACGTTGATGTCCATGCGCAGCAGCGCCGCCGCCATGGACTTGCCCAGGTTGTCCAGGCGCAGGTTGCGCGCGCCACCGCCCTGCAAGGCGTCGTGCAGCACCAGCTTGATCGCCAGGATGTTCGGCAGGTACCAGCACTCGACTTCACCCGGCAGCCAGGACGCAAAGTGGGCCTGCACGCGTTGCGCCGTGACTTCGCGCGCCAGCACGGCGTAACCCGCCACGTTCCAGGCAAACAGGCCGAAGTCCACCCAGTCGGCCTTGTCGCCGCTGCGTGCATGGGCCAGCCGGACGAGCTGGATTTTTTGAGTGAGCGTCTTCGTCTTCATGTCTGCAGCAGCTCCACGCGGGTGTTGGGCTCGACCAGGCTGCGATCGATCAGGGCCGGCCAGATGCCCAGCAACTCGCTGGTGTTGTGCAGGCCGTGAAAGCCGCAGGTGTAGGCCGGCCCGCTGAGTCCCATCCACGGGAACAGCCGGCCGAAACCGTCGGCGGCTTTTTTGTCGCGCGTGCGCAGCACCAGACGAACCCAGACCTCGTTGAGGTCTGCCAGCGCGGACGCATCGGGCATAGGCGCCAGCGCACCATGTGCTGAATTGAGGCCCGGGAATTCGACAAACAGGGCCTCGTGCGGCACGCCCTTGTCGGCCAGCTGGGTCTTGACCATCTCGACGGCCGCCAGCGCCTTGTCATGGGCGTCGGGCCAGCTGAAACCCCAGGTCACCTCGGCCTTGAAGCCGTCGCGGTAGCCGCCCACCACCTTCAGCTGGCCGGTGCGTGGCAGGCCGGTGGCGCCGGTCATGCGCACCCGGTCCTGGCCCAGGTCCTCGAGCCGGACCGTTGACAGGTCCAGCACCACATCCGGCGAAAAATACTGGTGCGGGTTGTGCACTTCGTACAGCAGTTGCTGGCGCACGGTGTCGAAGTTGATGCGCCCGCCCGTGTCCGGCGCTTTCATGATCACCGCCTCGCCGTCTTCGCTGACCTCGGCGATCGGGTAGCCGATGTGGGCCAGGTCGGGAATGGCCTTCCAGGCCTGCAGGCTGCCGAAGTTGCCGCCGCTGCCCTGGCCCGAACATTCGAGCAGGTGCCCGACCGCGAGGCCTTGCGCCAGCCGGTTCAGGTCGGCCGGCGTCGCCGCGTCTCCCACGTCGCCGAGATTCCAGTTGAACTCGTGCACCAGGGGCGCAAGGAACAGGGCGGCATCGGCGACGCGGCCGGTGATCACGATGTCGGCGCCCTGCTGCAGTGCGGAGACGATGGGACGCGCGCCGAGATAGGCATTGGCAAACACCATGCGTTCACGCACGGTATCGAACGGGGCGCCGCTGAACATGTGTGCCGGTGCCAGGCCGGACAGCTGCTCCATGACCTCATCGCCTGTCACAACGGCGACGCGCGCGGCCCATCCTTTTGCCGCAAAAGCGTCGCGAACAGCGGCTGCCGCGCCGGCTGGATTGAGTCCGCCGGCGTTGCAGATGAAGCGTACTTTCCGCTGCGCCATCGCCGGCCACAAACGCAAAAGCATGGGCACCACGTCCCTAGCGTAGCCAAGGGAAATGTCGCGTTGCAGATCCTTCTGCAGGATGGCCAGCGTGAGCTCGGCGAGATGGTCGCTGGCGATGTATTGGACCCCGCCGCGTTCGATGCTTGCAAGCACCGGTTCCCATGCGTCTCCGTAGAAACCCAACCCGGCACCAATCCGGATTGATTTTTTCATTGAATGCAGCTCATGATCAGTCCCGTCAGATTCGAGTCAGAAAAAAAGCGGCTTGTCCCGCCTTCCGGCTATGGCTTATTTTTACCAAGCGCCTGCTTTGTAAAAATTTATTGTGGAGTAAAAGTGCAGTTATTGCAATTGATCATCAGCGGCATCGCACAAGGCTGCATTTACGGGCTGATCGCCCTGGGCTTCGTCCTGATTTACAAGGCCACCGAGACGGTGAGCTTCGCCCAGGGCGAGCTCATGATGCTGGGCGCCTTCGGCGGGCTGGCCTGCATGACCATGCTGGGTTTTCCGTTCTGGCTGGCCATCCTCAGCGCCATCGCCGGCATGGCGCTGTTCGGTGTGCTGCTCGAGCGGCTGGTGATAAGGCCCATCCTGGGCCAGCCGGCTTTTTCCATCGTGATGCTGACCATTGGTGTCGGCTACGTGGCGCGCGGGCTGATCACCATGATTCCCGGCATAGGCACGGAAACCCACACCCTGCCCGTGCCCTACAAGGACATGATCTGGCAGATCGGCGGCGACGCCAATGCACAGGGCGCCCTGATTCTCAATGTCGAGCAGATGGCCGTCATCGGCAGCACCGCCGTGTTGTGCCTGCTGCTGTTTGCACTCTTCAAGTACAGCAAGCTGGGCATTGCCATGCAGGCCTCGTCGCAAAACCAGCTGGCCGCCTACTACATGGGCATTCCGGTCAAGCGGCTCAACGGCCTGGTCTGGGGCCTGGCTGCCGCTGTGGCCGCCATCGCCGGACTGCTGCTCGCGCCCATTACCTTTGTGCACGCCAACATGGGTTTCATCGGCTTGAAGGCTTTTCCGGCGGCGGTGGTCGGCGGCTTCGGCAGCCTGCCCGGCGCCATCGTGGGCGGCCTGATCATCGGCATCGTCGAATCGCTGGCCGGCTTTTATGCGCCGGACGGCATCAAGGATGTGGCTGCCTACATCGTGGTGCTGATCATGCTCATGGTCAAACCCAACGGGCTGTTCGGCGAAAAACTGCGGAAGAAGGTATAGGTATGGCCCCCACGCTTTTCACTTCGTGTAATGCGCTGCCCCCCGAGGGGGCCGCTGCGCCTGCGGGCCGGCAAAGCCGGACCCGCGGCCCCTGCTGGAAAAAGAGTATCCCGCTCCCGTTTTCAGTGCACTCATAAAAAACAGAACACATGCGCTTCATATTTAAAACTGACTACGGGCAGGACATCAACCTTGCCAAGCACGGCGGCCACATCTTCTGGTACAGCGCGCTGGTGCTGTTGCTGGTCGCCGCGCCCTGGCTCTTCGCCGAGTACTGGCTGGCACAGCTGACCTTCATCCTGATCTATTCCATCGCCGGCCTGGGGCTGATGCTGCTGGCTGGATTCACCGGCCTGTTCTCGCTGGGGCATGCGGCCTTTCTCGGGGTGGGCGCCTACACCCAGGCGGTGATGACCAATGCCGGCGTGCCTTTTCCGATAGCGCTGGCCTGCGCGGCCGGCCTGTCGGCCGCCGTGGGCCTGGTTGTCGGGCTGCCGGCCCTGCGCGTCAAGGGTATCTACCTCGGCATTGCCACCCTGTCCTTCGGCTTTATCGTCGAAGAAGTGTTTGCTCGGTGGGAGTCTGTCACCGGCGGCAACTCGGGCATCCACATCAAGGCGCCCGACCTGTTCGGCTGGAAGTTGAACAGCGGGGAGGAGTTTTATTTTCTTTGCCTGGTGATTGCCATCGGCGCCACGCTGGCCATTCTCAACCTGCTGCGGTCGCCCACCGGGCGCGCCTTCGTGGCGATTCGCGACTCGGAAATTTCGGCCCAAAGCATGGGTATTCACCTGGCGCGCTACAAGACGCTGTCGTTCGCGCTGTCCGCCGCGCTCGCCGGCATTGCCGGAGCGCTCTACGCCCACAAGCTGCAGTTCATCTCGCCCGAGCAGTTCAACATCCTGCAGTCGATTGACCTGCTGCTGATGATTGTGGTCGGCGGCCTGGGGTCGGTGCATGGGGCTTTTCTTGGCGCCATCTTCCTGATCTCGATGCCGCAGGCCATCGCGCTGGTCAAAGACTACCTGCCGGCCTTCATCGGGCAGGCCCCTGGCCTGCAGGGCCTGGTGTACGGCCTGGTGCTGATTGGTTTTGTCCTTTTTGAGCCCCTGGGTCTGTATGGGCGCTGGCTGAAGATACGCACCTACCTGCAGACCTTTCCCTTCTATCGCAAGGGCATGTTCAAGCGCCAGAAATCTTTTCAAAAGTCGGATCGCCTGAAATGAGCGCCATACAACCATCCGCCATGCAGCCCCTGCTGTCTGCAAAAAATCTCAGCGTGCGCTTTGGCGGCGTGCTGGCTGTCAACAACGTCAGCTTTGATGTCAAGCAGGGCGAGGTGTTCACCCTGATCGGCCCCAACGGTGCCGGCAAGACCACGGTGTTCAACCTGATCAGCCGCATCTACACGCCCACCTCCGGTGAGATCGACTACCTGGGCGCAAAACTGACCGACCAGCCGCCGCACAAGATCGCCGCACTCGGTATCGCGCGCACCTTCCAGAACATCGAGCTGTTCGAACATGCCACCGTGCTGCACAACCTGCTGATCGGCCGGCATACGCACCGGCAGACCGGTTTATGGAGCGAGATCTTCTTCACCAAAAAGACGCGCGAAGCCGAAATCCAGGCGCGCGAAAAGGCCGAGCAGATCATCGACCTGCTGGACCTGCAACACCACCGCGATTCCTATGTGGCCGGCCTGCCCTACGGCGTGCGCAAGGTGGTGGAGCTGGCGCGTGCGCTGTGCACCGAACCCAAGCTGCTGCTGCTTGACGAGCCTTCCTCGGGGCTCAATGTGGAGGAAACCGACGACATGGCCTTCTGGATCCAGGACATCAAAAATGAGCTGGGCATCACGGTGCTGATGGTCGAGCATGACATGACGCTGGTCTCCAAGGTGTCCGACCGCGTGCTGGCCATGAACCAGGGCGAAGTGCTCGCCATGGGCACGCCGCGCGAGGTGCAGAACGACCCCGGCGTGATCGAAGCCTACCTCGGCTCCATCGACGACGTGTCCTCGCTGCGGCGCGAACACAAGTCCCCCATCCTGCGAAGCGAGGTGGACGCATGAGCGCCGTACCTCCACCGGTGAGCGACCAGCCCGTGCTCAAGCTGCTCAACGTCGAAAGCTCCTACGGGCCCATCAAGGCCATACGCGGGGTCAGCCTGCAGGTGCGCCGCGGCGAAATTGCCACCGTGCTGGGCTCCAACGGCGCCGGCAAGACCACCATTTTGAAAACCATCTCCGGCATCATCGACCCGCGCAAGGGTTCGATCGAATTCAAGGGCGGCAACATCACGGCGCAGGACCCGGCCTACATCGTGCAGCAGGGCCTGAGCCATGTGCCCGAAGGCCGCGAGGTGTTCCCGCTGCTCAGCGTGCGCGACAACCTGCTGATGGGCGCCTATACCCGCAAGGACCGCGATGGCGTTGCGCGGGACATCGAGGTCGTCTTCGGCTACTTTCCCATCCTGCGCGAACGCGCGCTGCAGGACGCCGGCCTGCTGTCGGGCGGCCAGCAGCAGATGTTGTCGATCTCGCGCGCCCTGATGGCCTCGCCCGACCTGATCCTGCTCGACGAACCGAGCCTGGGCCTCAGCCCCAAGCTGACCAAGGAGATCTTCGAGATCGTGGTGCGCATTAACCGCGAACGCGGCACCACCATTTTGCTGGTCGAACAAAACGCCAACATGGCCCTGAACGCCTCCGACTACGGCTACGTGCTGGAAAACGGCCGCATCGTGATGGAAGACACCTGTGCCCGCCTGCGGGAAAAGGAAGACATCAAGGAGTTCTACCTGGGCATGAAGGAAGACGGTGTGCGCAGCGAGCGGCGCTGGAAGAAGAAAAAGACGTGGCGATGAAGAGCATGTATCCCAGAGCCAAATTCACCTGCTTGTGTCATTGCGGACGGGATCCGCAATCCATGTTCCTCGAACCACATTTGCACGCGCGGCATGGATCCCGGATCAGGTCCGGGATGACAGCCGTGTGGAGAAACGTATGAGCAATCTTTGGGACCTTTCCCACATCCAGCCCGAAACCCGTGTGGTGCTTGAAGGCGAAACCATTCCCGAACTGTTCTGGAACGGTGTGGCGCAGCGCCAGGACAAAGTCTGGATGCGCCAGAAAAAGCTGGGGATCTGGCGCAGCTGGTCCTGGAACCAGACCGGCGAAGCCGTGCGCGAGATTGCCGGCGGCCTGATCAGCCTGGGTTTTGCGCCCGGTGAATGCGCCTCCATCCTCTCAAACACGGTGATCGAATGGGTGCTGGCCGACCTCGCCGTGCTGAGCTGCGGCGGTGTCGCCAATGGCATCTACCCGACCGATGCGGCTTCACAGGTGCACTACCTGTGCGAAGACTCTGCTACCCGCATCCTGTTTGTCGAGGACGACGAGCAGCTCGACAAGGCCCTGGAAGTGCGCACACAGCTTCCCGGGCTGCGCAAGATCGTGGTGTTCGACATGGAAGGCCTGCGCGACCTCGACGAGGCGGATGTCATCAGTCTTGCCGGCCTGCGCGAACTGGGCCGCAGCTACCTTGCGCAGCATGCCGATGCGGTCGAGGCGCGTGTCAAGGCCTGCAAGCCCGAAGACCTGGCCATCCTGGTCTACACCTCAGGCACCACCGGCAAACCGAAGGGGGCCATGCACAGCCACCGGGGCCTGGTGTTCACCGCGCGTGGCTACAACACTCTCGTGGCGCAGGACGAGAACGACGAGCGCATGTGTTTCCTGCCGCTGTGCCACATTGCCGAGCGTATGGGCGGCGAGTACTTTGCCATGTACACGGGCGCCAAACTCAACTTTGTCGAGAACCCCGAAACCATTCCTGAAAACGTGCGCGAAATAGCGCCCACGGTGTTTACCGCCGTGCCCCGCGTCTGGGAGAAGTTCTATTCGGGTGTGATGATCGCGCTCAAGGAAGCCAGCCGCCTGCAGCAGGCCGCTTACGCCTGGGGCATCGGCGTGGGTAGCGAGATCGCCGAGCGGGTCATGGCCGGCCAGCCGGTCAGCAGCTGGCTCAAGCTGAAGTTCACCATCGCCCGCTGGATTGCGCTGGACAACGCGCGCAAACTGATCGGTATCCACCGCGCGCGGTTTTGCGTGACCGGCGCCGCACCGATTTCGCCGGAGCTGGTCAAGTGGTACATGGCGCTCGGTGTGCCCATGCTGGAGGTCTGGGGCATGACGGAAACCTGCGGTGCGTCGACCGGTGTACCGGCCAGCCGCATCAAGCCGGGCTCCATCGGGCCGGCTGCGGGTTACAACGAAATGAAGCTTGATCCGGCCACCGGTGAAATCCTGGTGCGCGGCACCAATGTCTTCATGGGTTACCTGAACCTGCCGGAGAAGACCGCAGAGACGATCGATGCCGATGGCTGGCTGCACACCGGCGACGTCGGCCTGGTGGACGAGGAAGGTTTTTACCGCATCACCGACCGCATGAAGGACATCATCATCACGGCCGGCGGAAAAAACGTGACGCCCAGCGAACTGGAAAACGAGCTGAAGTTTTCGCCCTACATCACCGATGCGGTGGTGATCGGCGATAAACGCCCCTACCTCACCGCCATCATCATGATTGACCAGGAGAACGTCGAAAAGTATGCGCAGGATCACGACGTTCCTTTCAGCAACTACCAGAGCCTGACGCGTTCGGCGGAAGTCCAGGAGCTGATCCAGGCCGAGCTGGACCGGGTCAACAAGAAGTTCGCCCGTGTCGAGCAGATCAAGAAGTTTTTCCTGCTTGAAACGCAGCTGAGTGCGGAAGACGAAGAACTGACACCGACCATGAAACTCAAGCGCAAACTGGTCGAGAAAAAGTACGCCGACACCATCGAAGCGATGTACCGCTAGCCCACCCACCGGCCTCACGCTGAGGCTACCCCCTTCCCTTTTCTCCTGTCGCCAGGCATGCAAGCCCGGCGCTGATGGCCTGCTCATGCCCTTTTTTCCCGAAAACAGTTACTGCGCTTGCAACGACATCCTGATTTGACTGCTGGCGTCAGGATGCCAGGCGTGCCCGCGCCTGAGACACGCCAGCGATAGACCACCTATAAACCGGAGACTTCGATGAATTTCAGAACCACAGCAGCCCTCGCCCTACTGGCGCTCAGTGCCGGCCACGCCGCAGCCCAGCAGGGCGTCACCAAAACCGAGATCACCCTCGGCTCCATCCAGGACCTGTCCGGCCCGCTGGCCGGCTTCGGCAAGCAGATCCGCATGGGAATGACGTTGCGCGTGGAAGAACTCAACGAGCAGGGCGGCGTCAATGGACGCAAGGTCAAGCTGTTGATCGAAGACTCTGGCTATGACCCCAAGAAGGCCATCCTGGCCGCGCAGAAGCTGGTCAACCAGGACAAGATTTTCATGATGGTCGGCCACATCGGCACGGCGCAGAACCTGGCGGCCATGCCGGTCCAGTTCGAGAAGAACGTCATCAACTTCTTTCCGATCACCGCAGCGCGCGAGATGTACGAGCCTTTCCACCGCCTCAAATACGCGTTTGCCGCCACTTACTATGACCAGATACGTATTGCCACACCCAAACTGGTGAAGGACCGCAGCATCAAGAGTGTCTGCATCATTTACCAGGACGACGATTTCGGCCAGGAAGTGCTGCGCGGCGCCGAAGCCGGACTCAAAACCATAGACATGGCATTCGCCGAAAAAACTTCCTACAAACGCGGCGCGACCGATTTCTCTTCGCAGGTGGCGAAGATGAAGGCCTCCGGCTGCCAGATGGTGGTGCTTGGCACCATCATTCGCGAAACCATAGGCGCGATTGGCGAGTCCCGAAAGACCGGCTTCAACCCCCTCTTTCTGGGCTCCAGCGCCGCCTACACCGACCTGATCCACAAGCTGGGCGGCAAGGCCATGGACGGGCTGTTCACGACCATGACCTCGCAACACCCCTACCTGGACGCGGCCGAACAACCCGTGCGCTTCTGGGCCAACAAGTACAAGACCAAGTTCAACGATGATCCGACGGTGTTCTCGGTCTATGGCTACGCCGCCGTCGATGCCTTCATTCGTGGCGCCCAGAAAGCCGGCACCGACCTCAGCACCGACAGCTTCATCAAGGCCATGGACACCATGGTGATCCCGCGCGACATGTTCGGCACGGCGGAGGCCAGCTTCAGCCCGACCAAACGCCTGGGCAACAACTTCTCGCGGCTTTCCCAGCTGCAGGAGGGCCGCTGGAAGGTGGTGTCCGAATACGTGGCATTCAACGGCCTGCGCCCCGTGCTGCAGAAGAACGGCACCTGGAAGATTGGTTCGGATCAGTTCAAGGACTAAACCTGCGCCGGGGCCCGGATCAGGAACTACCCTGACAGGGTCGCGCATGTGACAAGGCCGCCTTCGGGCGGCTTTTTTTCCTTTTTGCGCACGAACTGCAATGGCAGGGGTGCCCCCTAAGTGAATACGCCAGCTTGACAGGCGCGGGCGAAGGTTAAGAATGCCAAGCTGCAAGCACCCTCGTTTTACAGGAGACATCCATGAAATTCAAAACCACCCTGGCACTGGCCGCCCTGGCGCTCAGTACCGGCTACGCCACAGCCCAGCAGGGCGTGAGCAAGACCGAAATCACCCTGGGTTCGATCCAGGACCTGTCCGGCCCCATCGCGGGTTTCGGCAAGCAGGCCCGGCTGGGCATGCTGTTGCGGGTTGACGAGATCAATGAGCAGGGTGGCATCAATGGCCGCAAGCTGAAAATCATCGTCGAAGACTCGGCCTACGATCCGAAAAAAGCCGTGCTGGCTGCCCAGAAGCTGGTCAACCAGGACAAGATTTTCATGATGGTCGGCCACATCGGCACGGCGCAGAACCTGGCGGCCATGCCGGTCCAGTTCGACAAAAACGTCATCAACTTCTTCCCCATCACCGCGGCGCGCGAGATGTATGAGCCCTTCCACAAGCTCAAATACTCTTTTGCCGCCACCTACTTCGACCAGATACGCAACGCTGCGCCCAAACTGGCCAGGGAAAAAGGCGTCAAGAAGGTCTGCACCATGTACCAGGATGACGAGTTTGGCCTGGAAGTGATGCGCGGCGGTGAAGCGGGCCTCAAGGCCATCGGCATGGAATTCGCCGAAAAAACGTCTTACAAGCGTGGTGCGACCGATTTCTCCTCGCAGGTTGCGAAGATGAAAGCCGCCGGCTGCGAGATGGTCGTGCTTGGCACCATCATCCGCGAAACCATTGGCGCCATTGGTGAATCACGCAAGACCGGCTTCAATCCGATCTTCCTGGGTTCCAGCGCGGCTTACACCGACCTGATCCACAAGCTGGGCGGCCCGGCCATGAACGGCCTCTATGCCACTATGACGGTGCAGAACCCCTACCTTGACGAGGCTTCACAGCCCATCCGCTTCTGGGCCAACAAGTACAAGACCAAGTTCAACGAGGACCCCACCGTCTTCTCGGTCTACGGCTACAACATCATCGACACCTTTGCCAAGGTCGCGCAGAAGGCCGGCCCCAACCTGGCGACGGAAAGCTTCATCAAGGTGATGGACACCATGAGCATCCCGCCCGACATGTTCGGCAGCGCACCAGCCACCTTCTCACCCACCAAGCGCCTGGGCAGCGATGCCTCGCGCCTGTCGCAGATCACCGACGGCAAATGGAAAGTGGTTTCCGAGTACATCAAGTAAGCGGACGGCCTCATTCATCAAAAAGCCGCCTTCGGGCGGCTTTTTTCATGAGACGATGTAAGCGCCCGCCCCCGTGGACAGCAGCTTGCCGTCGGCGCCGAGAAACTCCATGCGGGTGGACGCGACGCGTGAACCCAGGCGCATGACCTCGGCGCGCAGTTCAAAAAACTCGCCGATGGCGGGCCGCAGGTAATCCACCCGCAGGTCAATGGTGCCCAGTTTGGAGAAGCGGTGCATGCGCTGGGCCGGGGTTTCATCCATGTGGCGTGCACCGATCGCAGCCATGATGGCCAGCCCCGCCATGGCGTCGAGCCCCGCGCTCACGACCCCGCCATGGATGCGGTTGTAGGCATAGTGGCCCACCAGCGAAGGCTGCATGTCGATGCGGCCAACCACGCCTTCGGGACGGACCGACACTACCTTCAGGCCCAGGGCCTGGTTGAAGACAATTTTTTCTTCGAAAAGTGTTTTCAGGGCAGCAATGAACTCGGGCTCGAATTCGACGGCGCCGGCAGGCGGTGGGGTGGTTCTGGTCATAGGCCCAATTGTCGTGCAGCGAGGTCCTTCATGATTTCCTCGGCGCCGCCGCCAATCATCATGACCTTGACCTCGCGGTAAATACGTTCGCTTTTGGTGCCGCGCATGAAACCCATGCCGCCCAGGATCTGCACCGCCTGGTCCGCGCAGAACTGCATGGTTTGCGTCGCGTGGTTCTTCAGCATGCAGACATGGGCGACCCATTCGGGGCCCTGGTCGCCGGCGTCGGCACGGTCGGCCACCGCATCGACCCAGGCCTGCGTCGAGGCGATGCGCATCTGCATGTCCACCAGCTTGTGGCGGATCACCTGCTTGTCGACCAGCGTGCTGCCGAAGGTCTTGCGCTGGCGCGCCCAGTCCAGTGCCTCGTCGTAACAGGCCTGGGCAAAACCCAGCGCCGCGGCCGCCATGGCCATACGCTCGCCGTTGAAGTTGCCCATGATGATCTTGAAACCACCGCCCTCTTCGCCCAGAAGATGGCTGGCCGGCACACGCACACCGTCAAAACGAAGCTGCGCGGTGTCCGAGCACCACCAGCCCATTTTCTCCAGCCGGGTGCGCGACAGGCCCGGGCTGTCGCCAGGCACCAGAATCATCGAGATACCCCCGGAACCTTTGCTTTCGCTGGTGCGCACCGCCACCGTGATGAAGTCCGCGCGCATGCCCGAGGTGATAAAGACCTTCTCCCCGTCGATCACATAGTCCGCGCCGTCACGCCGGGCGGTCGTGCGCAAGGCCGCCACATCGGAGCCGCCGCCCGGCTCGGTGATGGCCAGCGCTGCAATTTTTTCGCCGCGCAGCACCGGCGGAATCACCGCCTGCTGCAGGGCCGCCGAGCCATGCGCCAGCACCGGCGGCAGGCCGATGTTGTGCGAAAACAGGCTGGCCAGCACACCGCCGCTGCCGCTGTAGCGGCACAGCGCCAGGGTCATCGCGTTGCGCAGCCGCCAGGATGCCGGGGTGCCGCCCAGTGCCTCGGGGTAACCCAGCGCCAGCAGGCCCAGGTCAGCCGCCTGGTGATACAGGGCGCGCGGAAACTCGCCGGCGTCATCCCACTGGCCGACGTGCGGGGCGATGTCGTTCTGCGCGAAACGTTTGACCGACGCGGTGATGTCGGCCAGCATGTCGAGATCGGTGGAGGAAGGATTCATGCTTCAAACCTCAACAAGAGCTGACCGGGCGCCGTCTGCTGGCCGGGTTCCACGGAAACGGCCGCCACCACCGCATCCCGCGTCGCACAGACCGCATGTTCGAGTTTCATCGACTCGATGACCAGCAAGGTGTCGCCGCGCTTCACCGATTCGCCGGCACGCACCCTGACCGCGATCACCTTGCCATTAAATGGCGCCCGGAGCTCCGTGGCCTGGCTGCTGGAGGCAACCCCGGCCGCAGGCTCAAAACTCGCGTCCTTGAGCCAGACATCGGTCGCGCCGACCTGCACATGCCAGCGCCCGTCGGCCACCCGGCACGCCTGCACCGTGCGGCTCAGGCCGTCTACCGTGACACGCATCCGTCCGTCGCTGCCACGCACACAGGCGGCCGCGTGCTGGTGCGCGCCCGACGTAACTTCCAGCCCGCCCGCGCCCGTTTCCGTCACGGTGATGGCCAGCACCTGTTCACCATGCAACACGCGCAGCGCTTTGCCGAACGGACAGGGCAAGGCCTGCGCAGCGCCGGCGCCACCGTGGAAGTGCAACCCCAGGACAGCGGACAACACCACCTGCGTTTGCTGGTCCTGCAAGGTCTTGCGGATATCGTCACCGTGTTCGGCCAGGAAGGGAATCAGCGCCCGGCCGGCGCGGAACACCGGGTGCGCCAGGCACGCCGCCAGAAAAGCGCGGTTGGTCGGCAGCCCCAGCACCTGCGTGCCGGCCAGCGCGGCCATCAGGCCGTCCATGGCCTCCGCCCGCGTGGCCCCATGCACGATCAGCTTGCCGAGCATGGAGTCGTAAAACGGCGTGACCGCCAAGCCCTGGACGATGGCGTGATCAAAGCGCAGAGCCCTCACCCCCGCCCTCTCCCCGGGGGAGAGGGTGCCGAAAGCTGGCTCGCGAAATTGCATCACCGTGCCGGTATGCGGCGTGAAGTTATCGTCCTCCGCACACAGGCGCACCTCGATCGCATGGCCTTGGAACGTCACTTCGTCCTGGCGCAGCGGCAACGGCTCTCCCTGCGCGATGCGGAGTTGCCACTCGACCAGATCCAGCCCCGTCAGCGCTTCGGTGACCGGATGCTCGACCTGAAGGCGTGTGTTCATCTCCATGAGATAGAACGGATTGCCCCCCTCTCCCTCTGGGAGAGGGCTGGGGTGAGGGCCAGCGTCCACCAAAAACTCCACCGTGCCAGCGCCCACGTAACCGGCCGCCTGCGCCAGCGCGACCGCGCAGGCGCCCATGCGCTCACGCAGGTCAGCGTTCACTGCCGGGCTCGGCGACTCCTCAATCAGCTTCTGGTGACGCCGCTGTACCGAACAATCACGCTCACCCAGATGAATGCAGTGTCCGTGCGAATCGGCAAACACCTGCACCTCCACATGACGCGGCTGCAGCAGTGCGCGTTCGAGCAGCAACTCGTCGCTGCCAAAAGATGACAGGGCTTCGGACCGTGCACTGGCCAGCGCAGCTTGCAGTTGGGACGGCTCCAGCACCAGGCGCATGCCGCGGCCGCCGCCGCCTGCCGCGGCTTTCACCATCAGCGGGTAACCCAGCTTGTCCGCCTCGGCCGTCAAGCACGTGTCGGACTGGTCCGGGCCCTGGTAACCGCTCAGGCAGGGCACGTTTTGCTGCAGCGCCAGGTTCTTGGCGCTGGCCTTGTTTCCCAGCGCACGAATAGCGGCCGGTGGTGGCCCGACCCAGGTCAGGCCAGCGTCGAGCACAGCCTGCGCAAACCCGGCGTTCTCGCTCAGGAAGCCGTAGCCGGGATGCACCGCATCGGCGCCGGCTGCCTTCGCGGCGGCCAGCAGCTTGTCGATGCGCAAATAGGAGTCGGCCGAGAGCGTGCCGCCCAGCGCCACCGCACTGCCCGCTTCCTGCACATGCAGGGCCTGCGCGTCGGCATCGGAATACACGGCCACGGTGGCAATCCCCATGCGGTGCGCGGTGCGCATGATGCGGCGGGCGATTTCGCCGCGGTTGGCAATCAAGAGGCGGCTTATGCTGGTGGTCGGGATCGTGGTGCTCATGCCGCCCACCCGGGCTTGCGCTTTTGCGCAAAGGCCGCGAGGCCTTCGGCGGCCTCGGGGCTGCGCAGGTTTGCTGCAAATTTGATAGCTGCTTGCGCAGGCAGGTCAAGGTCTGGAGCCTGATTCAGCATGTAAAGCAAAGCCTTGGTGTGGGCCACAGCTCCCGGGGCCGCCCGGCGCAGCGCGCTGATGCGCCGCGCCACGGCGGCCGGCAGATCGTCGGCAACCTCGTCCACCAGCCCTTGTGCCAGGGCTTGCTGTGCGGAAAGTTTTTCTCCGGACAGCATCAGCTGCCGTGCCAGCCTGTCACCCAGACGCCGGTGTACAAACGGTGCAATCTGCGCCGGCACCACGCCCAGCGTGACTTCCGGCGCGGCAAACACCGCGAAGGGCGTGGCCAGCACGAAGTCGCCACAACACAGCAGCCCCAGGCCACCGCCCATGGCCGGGCCGTCTGCGGCCACCAGGAGGATCTGCGGCAGGGCACACAGGCTGCCCAGCAGGTGGCCAAAACCGGCGTTCATGGCAATCAACGGGTCGGTCTGCCCGGGTGGCAAGGCCTGCCCTATGGCCTGGGCAAAGCCGCCCAGACTCCCGCCGGCGCAAAACGCACCGCCGCTGCCCTGCAGCACCACAAAGCGCAAGGCGCTGTCCTGCGCGGCGCGTTCACAGGCCTGTGCCAGCGCGGTCACCAGCTCGTCGGTCAGCGCGTTGCGCGTGGCCGGGTCGTGAAGGGTCCAGTGTTCGACCTCACCCGAGCGGGTGATCTGCAGCTTGTCGCTCATGGCCGTGGTCATCTTCAGGCAGCGGGTTTTTTGCTGCTTTTGGCCAGGCCCATGTACTTGGCGATGATGCCCATCATCACCTCGTCGGCACCGCCGCCTATCGAGGCGAGCCGGCCGTCGCGGAACATGCGTGCCACCTTGTTCTCCCAGGTAAACCCCATGCCGCCCCAGAACTGCAGGCAGGTGTCGGGCACCAGGCGGTTCAGGCGCCCGGCCTTGAGCTTGGCCATGGAGGCCAGCTCGGTCACGTCCTGGCCCTGCACATACAGCTCACAGGCGCGGTAGGTCATGGCGCGCAAGCTCTCGACCTCGGTCTTCATTTCGGCCAGCTTGAACTGCACCCATTGCTGGTCGGCCAGCGTCGCACCGAAAAGCTTGCGCTCGTGCGCCCACTCCACCGTCCAGTTGATGCAGTTGGTGAGCGACTGGATACAACTGGCCGCGCACCACAGCCGCTCTTCCTGGAACTGCATCATCTGGTACATGAAGCCCGAGCCTTCCGCGCCTATCAGGTAGCGCTGCGGCACGCGTACCTCGTCGAAATAGATCAGGCCGGTGTCGCTGGCGTTCATGCCGATCTTCTTGATCTTCTTGCCGACTGTTATGCCCTTGCGCAGCTTGCCCTTCTCGCGCATCGGCACCATGACCAGGCTTTTGTTCTTGTGCTGCGGGCCGTCGCCGGTGTTGACCAGCATGCACATCCAGTCGGCCTGCAGGCTGTTGGTGATCCACATCTTCTGGCCGCTGATCACATAGTCATCGCCATCCTTGCGTGCATGGCTTTTGATAGCTGCCACGTCGCTGCCGGCGCCCGGCTCGCTGACACCGATACAGCCGACCGTGTCGCCCGCAATCGCCGGGGCGAGGAACTCGCGCTTGAGCTCGTCGCTGCCGAAACGCGCCAGCGCTGGCGTGCACATGTCTGTCTGCACACCAATGGCCATGGGGATGCCGCCGCAATCGATATGGCCCAGCGCCTCGGCCATGGCGACACCGTAGGAATAGTCCAGTCCCGCGCCGCCATAGGCCTCGGGTTTGGTCAGGCCCAGCATGCCCAGCTTGCCGAGTTTCTTGAAAACCTCATGGGCGGGGAAAATTTCAGCCGCCTCCCACTCGTCAACATGCGGGTTGATCTCGGCGGCTATAAAACGCTTGAGGATTTTCTGGATTTCGAGGTGCTCGTGGGTGTATTGCATTTTTGTCTCCTGAGGTCTATTCCGTTCACATGCGCGCCACGCCGAACTGCATGGGCCGCAGTTGCCGGGTTTCGGCATCGGCACACATGGCCAGGCACTGCGCCAGCACCGCGCGGGTATCACGCGGATCGATCACGCCGTCGTCGAGCAGCAGACCCGAGGTGTAGAAGGCATCGGCCTGCGCCTCGAACACGGCGACGATCTTGTCGAACTGGGCCTGCGACTGCGCCGCATCCACAGGGAGGCCTTTGCGCGCCATCGCCGCCTCCGTCACGATCTGCATGGTGCGCGCCGCCTGCTCGCCGCCCATGACCGCGGTTTTGGCACTGGGCCAGCTGAACAGGAAACGCGGTGCATAACCGCGACCGCACATGCCGTAGTTGCCGGCACCAAACGAGGCGCCGCACTGGATGGTGATCTGCGGCACGGTCGCGTTGGTCACCGCCTGGATCATCTTGGAACCGTGTTTGATCATGCCGCCCTGCTCGGCGTCCTTGCCGACCATGTAGCCGGTGGTGTTCTGCAGGTAAATGATGGGGTGGCCGAGCTGGCACATCAGCTGAATGAAATGGGTGGCCTTGTTGGCGCCCGCCACGTCGATGGGGCCGTTGTTGCTGATGATGCCCACCGCGTGGCCGTCGATTGCTGCCTGCACACACACCGTGGCGGCGCCGTAGAGGGCCTTGAAGGGCAGGAAGTCCGAGCCATCAACCAGCCGGGCAATCACTTCATGCATGTCCACCGGCTGGCGCAGATCGCCGGCCATCAGCCCGAGCAGCTCATCGGCCGGGTACAGCGGCTCGCTTGCTACTGAATCCATAGCTGCTTGCGCACGTCCTGCCTGGGCTGGATGCCGATTTGACCATGCAGTTTGGGCCACAATCTGGCGCGCCAGGCCCAGCGCCTGGCGATCATCCTCGGCCAGCTGCTCGCCCAGGCCCGACACGCTGGTGTGCATCCCGGCGCCGCCCAGCTCCTCTTCGGTGGCCACCTCGCCGGTGGCCGCCATCAGCAGCGGCGGGCCAGCCAGAAAGGCGCGCGAGCGGTTTCGCACCATGATCACCACATCACTGAGCCCCGGCATGTAGGCCCCGCCCGCCGTGCCGGAACCGTGCTGCACCGTGACGACCGGAATGCCCGCCGCCGACAGGCGCGCGAGGTTGCGGAAAAGGGAGCCGCCGTGCACAAAACCCTCGACGCGGTAACGCATCAGGTTGGCGCCGGCGCTCTCCACCAGGTGAATGAAGGGCAGCTTGTTCTGCAGCGCGATCTCCTGCACACGCAGAATTTTTTCCAGCCCCATGGCCTGGATCGCGCCGGCCTCGATGCCCGAGTCGCTGGCCACGACCATGCAGCGCACGCCCTGGATAAAACCTATGCCGGCCACGATGCCACCACCGGGCACGGACAGCACCGGGTCCTTGTGGTCCTGCATGAACCCCGCCAGCGAACACAAAGGCAGCCAGGGCGCGCCCGGGTCCAGCAGCAGCGCCACACGTTCACGCGGCAACAACTGGCCGCGTTTGTCGAACACCGGTTTCGATTTGGCTGACGCCTGCGTGGCACGGGCCTCCAGCGCACGCAGCGCTGCAATGCGCGCGAGCATGGCTTCGCGCCGCTGCACGGCCACGCTGCCCTGCGCGTTCCAGGCCGACTGGAAAACCGTCATGACTGAAAGACCTTGGGCGTCGTGGCCAGATGAAAACCGTCAAACGGCTTGACGGCATCACGCCGCTGCGCCTCGGCATCGGGCAGGCGCATGGGCCAGCCCATGCGCGCCTGCGGCCGCGCGCCGTCCACGCGCAGCACGGTGCCGCTGATGAAACTGGCCGCGGGGCTCAGCAAAAACACGATGGCGGCCGAGGTTTCCGCCTCGGTGCCGAAGCGGCCCAGCGGCACGGTGCTGCGCATCTCGCGCAACATCACCCCGGCCTCGGGCGGGTAGTGGTCCATGCCGCTCGAGGCGATGTAACCCGGCGCCACCGCGTTGACGCGCACACCGCTGTGCGCCCACTCGGCTGCCGCGGTTTCGGTGAAGCTGACCATGCCGGCACGCGCGGCACCGCTGTGGCCCATGGAGGGCATGGAACCCCAGATGTCGGCGACGATGTTGACGATGCTGCCGCCGTGCTCCGCCATGGACTGCAGGTAACACTCGCGCGCCATCAGGAAGCCGCCCGTCAGGTTGGTGTTGATGACCGCTTCCCAGCCCTTGGCGCTGATGCTTTCCAGCGGCGCGATGTACTGCCCACCCGCGTTGTTGACCAGGGCATTGATGCGGCCATGCGCAATCACAATCGCCGCGACCGTGACCTTCACCGCCTCTTCCTGGCGAATGTCGCAGGGGTGGAAACTGGCGCGGCCGCCGGCGGCCACAATCTCGCCGGCCACGTCATGCAGCTTTTCGAGCTTGCGGCCGATCAACACCACATGCGCGCCCAGGGCCGCCAGCTCATGCGCCGTGCAGCGGCCTATGCCGGAGCCGCCGCCGGTCACCGCCACCACCTTGCCGGCAAACAGGCCGGCGCTGAAGACGGAACGGTAAGTCATGTGCGGGCTTTCCTTGTGGAGGGCGTCCGGTCTTCGCCGATGAACAGCGCCATGGCCGCGTCGGCCAGCTCATCGAGCGACGCACCCTTTCTGGCATCAAACCACTGCGCCGACCAGTTCAGCGCACCAAAAATCAGCAAGCGCGCCAGCTTCACCGGGGCCTGCAGCCGGCCCTGGTCGCTCAGGGCCTGGAGCACCGGCTCCCAGACCGACTCGTAGTCGCCCTGCAGCCTGGCCAGCAATGCGCGCTGCCTGGCCGTGATGGAACGCGACTCATACAGCATCACGGGAATGAAATCGCTGCCCGGGCCCAGCAACACGTCGAAATGATTACGGATCAACACGTGCAGCAAAGCCGCCGCGTCGGGTGCGGACGGCGCCGCCGCCTCCAGCGCCGCCGCCTGCCGGGCCATCGCCGAGCGCATGCCCTCCTCCATCACGGCATAAAGCAGCGCACCCTTGCTTTTGAAATGGTAGAAGGGCGAGCCGCTGTGCATGCCAACGGCTGCCGCGATATCGCGCGTGCTGGTGCCGTCAAAGCCCTTGCGGCGAAACAGCCGCGCGGCGGTGTTGACCAGTTCCACCCGCCGGTTGCCATCGTCGCGTTCGCCGGGCGTCTTGCGCGGACGACCGCGCGGCCGCTTTTCAGCGGCGGCGACAACCGCCGCAGGCAGGGCCAGGGCACGGCCGGCAGGGCGGGTACGCGCAGGTGTTTTGTCCATGGAAACAGACCATAACAAAAGCCGTTATTTTTAGCAAGCGCTTGCTTTGTAAAAATAGACACGGACTGCGGCACGGCCCCGGAACCCCAGCTGACTACACTGGGGACCTTCCCAAAACAAAACCGAAACATTGATGGACATCTTCTTTCTGGCGCTGATGGTCGCCGCCGGCGCTTATGCGCTCAAATCGGGCTACGAACGCAAACGCATCGCCCTGCTGGGCAGCCACCTCGGCCAGTACCAGATCGAAAAACTCATGGAAAGCCTGACCGAAGGCTACATGCGCGCACTTCGCGAGGACGATCTGGAGCGCCGCGCAAGCATCTGGAACCTGTTGACGAGCACCGAGACCAAGCTGTGCGAGCAGTTCAACAACTTCGTGGCCGGGTTCTCCCGGGTGGAAGGCGCCGCCGCACGGGTGAGCAGGCTCCCCCTGCCCCTGCCTTACGCCGACAGGCTCTTTCCGGCTGCGACATTCGACTTGCGCCAGGTCCTGCTGGTGCATGCCGAGGGCATCACGCGCGCCGCGAAAAACACGCCCGAACAATCGCCCAAGAACAAGGCCTTCACCCTGTCCGCTGAAGTTTTCCTGATGCAACACACCTGCCACTGGTTCTGCAAGTCCAAGGCCGTCGCCTCGGCCCGGCTGCTGGTCCGCCACAAGACGTCTTATGAGCAGGTGCTGGCGTCGGTCGCACCAGAAACGCGCCGGGCCTACCTCGCGCTGGTCGGCCCCTGAATCGATGCAGTCAGGGGAGCAGCCCCTGCGCTCGCTCGAGCAGCAATTCACGCTCGCGCAAATTGCCCGCCAGCGCCGCGGCGCGTTCAAACTCCTGGCGCGCCTCGCCGTTGCGGCCCAGCCTGGCGAGCAGGTCGCCGCGCACGCCGGGCAGCCACTGGTAGTTCTGCAGGGACTTGTCCTCGCGCAAGCTATCGATGATGGCCAGGCCGGCGGCCGGGCCGAAGGCCATGCTGACGGCCACCGCGCGGTTGAGTTCCACCACCGGTGAGGGTGCGGTTTGTGCCAGCGCGTCGTACAGGGCGGCAATACGCACCCAGTCGGTCTCTGCCGACGTCGGCGCGCGCGCATGGCAGGCTGCGATAGCGGCCTGCAGCGCATACGGCCCCAGGGCACGGGCCGACGACTCGGCCAGCGCCATGGCCATGTCGAGCGCGGCCAGCCCCCTGCCGATCAGGAGATGGTCCCAGCGCGCCCGGTTCTGGTCGGCAAGCAGTATCGGCCGGCCGGCGGCATCGACCCGGGCCGCCATGCGCGAGGCCTGCAGTTCCATCAGTGCCAGCAAACCCTGCACCTCGGACTCGCCCCTTGCCAGGCCGGCCAGCATGCGGCCCAGACGCAGCGCTTCGTCGGTCAGCGCGGGCCGCATCCAGTGGTCCCCGGCGGTGGCGGTGTAACCCTCGTTGAACAGCAGGTAGACCACCTCCAGCACCGAGGCCAGGCGAGCGCCCAGTTCATCGCCGCGCGGGACTTCAAAAGGCACCCGCGCCTCGGCCAGGGTGCGCTTGGCGCGCACGATGCGCTGGGCCATCGTGGGTTCGGACACCAGGAAAGCGCGGGCGATTTCGTGGGTGGTCAGGCCGCCCAGCAGCTTGAGCGTCAGCGCCAGCCGCGCCTCGGTGGAAAGCACCGGGTGGCAGGCGGTGAAGATCAGGCGCAGCAGGTCGTCGCCGATCTCGTCCTGCCTGGCCTCGTCGAGCGCATCCACAAAATCGGGCACGACCAGCGCGTCCTGCGCCTCCAGCTCATGGCCGATCTGCTCCAGCTTTTCGCCCTGCATCTTCTGGTGCCGCAGGTGATCCAGCGCGCGGTTTTTGGCCACCCGCATCAGCCAGGCGCCGGGGTTGTCCGGCACACCCTTGCCGGGCCAGCTTTCCAGCGCAGCAACCAGCGCGTCCTGTGCGAGCTCCTCGGCCAGCCCGATCTCGCGCACCATGCGCGCCACCGAGGCCACGATCTTCGCGGACTCGATGCGCCAGACGGCTGAAATCGCCTCATGGGTGGAGGAATGCATGAATCAATGGTAGCGGCAGAGCCAGAGCTGGGAGTAAGGCGCACCCAGAGGTATTAGTCAGGCAGGGGCCGCGGGTCCGGCTCTGCCGGCCCGCAGGCGCAGCGGCCCCCTCGGGGGGGATCCTTCGACAGGCCCAGGACAACGGATACGCAACAAGCGACCATGAGGACTTTTCTCTTTCCAGCAGGGGCCGCGGGTCCGGCTCTGCCGGCCCGCAGGCGCAGCGCCCCCTCGGGGGGCAGCGTAGTACACGAAGTGACAAGCGTGGGGGCGCTACTTCTTCATCCAGAAAACCTCCCAGACATGGCCGTCCAGGTCGGTGAAGCCGTGGCTGTACATGAAGCCATGGTCCTGCGACGGATTGGGCGCGGTGCCGCCGGCGGCCAGCGCCTTTTTCACCAACTCGTCCACCTCGGCACGGCTCTCGCACGACAGGGCAATCAGCACCTCGGTGGTTTTGGTTGCATCGGCAATCGGCTTTTTGGTGAAGCCCTGGAAGAAGGGCTCGACCAGCAGCATCACATAGTTGTGATCCTCGCTGATCACCATGCAGGCGCCCTGCTCGTTGGTGAACTGCGGGTTGAAGGAAAAGCCCAGGCTCTTGAAGAAGGCCTGGCTCTTTTCCATGTTCTTGATGGGCAAGTTGACAAAAATCTGGCGGGTCATGGCTGTTCCTTTGAGGATGGTTGAGGCAAGACAGGGGCGGCCCTCAGGCCTGCTCCGCCCTGGCCTTGAGGTTGGCGAGGCCGGCGTCGAAGTCGGTGCCAATCATCTTGTCCATGTTGAAAATCACACCCATGAACTTCGACAGGAAAGACGCAGGGCCGTCCATGGCCCAAGTGACCTGTGTGGTCTGACCTCCGGGTACCAGCGAAAAGGTGATGAGGTTGTCGGCCTTGAACGGCGCAGTCATGACCAGGCGCATCTTCAGCTGCGAAGGCGCGCTGACCTGCACGATTTCAAAGCTGCCGCTGCCTGATTTTTTGCTCTCGAAGTCGTAGTGAGCGCCGGGCCCAATGAACGGGCCGCTGTAGCTGCCTTTCATCTCCGGGGCTTTCAGCGCATACGGGTTCCATGAATTGAAAGCATGCACGTCGTTGACTAGCGGGAAGATTTTTTCTGCCGGCGCAGCGATGCTGGTGCTGCGCGACACGCGGAAAGTGTCAGGCCGTTGCAAAGCAATGACCGCGACGACAGCGATGGCCAGCACGACCAGCCCCAGCAGGGTGAGCAAGGTGGTTTTGATCATGGCGCGCTCCTTACTTCTGGCTGG
The DNA here is from genome assembly GCF_029945925.1 of Polaromonas sp. GTDB lineage: Bacteria > Pseudomonadota > Gammaproteobacteria > Burkholderiales > Burkholderiaceae_C > Polaromonas. The sequence continues at coordinate 84,136 of NZ_JAQSDN010000043.1, forward strand.
GCGTGTTTATTTCGCGGAAACGCTGGACCTGCTCGCTGGGCTCGAAGTCGTCCAGTTCATACAACTGACGAACCTCGATCACGGCCGGCGCGTTTTCGCCGACAGGGTTGGGGAAACGGCGCGACCACTCCAGCGCCTCCTCGCGGTTGCGCACCTGGATGGTGGTGAAGCCGGCGATCAGCTCCTTGGCTTCCGCGAAAGGACCGTCAATCACGGTGCGCTTCTGGCCGTCGTAGTGGATGCGCCAGCCCTTGCGGCTGGGCTGCAGGCCACTGGCGTCGAGCAGCACGCCGGCCTGGGCCAGCTCCTCGTGGAAGTCGGCCATGGCAGCCATCAGTTTTTCGTCGGGGGTCTGCGGGGTGGTCTCGGCCTCGAACTCGGGCGTCGACTTCACAATGATCATGAATCGCATCCTGGTACTCCTTGTGTGCGGCAGCCAGAATCCCTGGCCTCCTGTGGACACGACGAAGCAGCCGATGCGGAATCGACAAACCGGAAGTAAGTAGAAACCCCTGGATTCGGGTTCCCGACCTCAGAGGAAACAGGGGCCGGTGGCCCGAACCTCCAGCGTGGCCCATTCAGCGGCGGGGCAGCGGGCGGCAATCGCCAGGGCTTGCTCCCGGGTTGTGCAGTTCACCAGAAAGAAGCCGCCCACCATTTCCTTGGCTTCGGCAAACGGGCCATCCAGCACCTGCGGCTTGCCGGCGCTCACACGCACGCGGGCGGCGCTGTCCTGCGAGCCCAGCGACTCCACGCCAAGCAACACGCCCTCTGATTTCAGCTCGTCGGCAAACTTCAGCATGCGCCCGTACACCGCCTCGCCTTCGGCCTGGCTGCGGGTCAGGCGCTGGCCGACGGGTTCGTGGATGAGCAGCATGTAGGGCATCGTTCTAGTCCACAAAGAAGTCGGGTATGAAATTCTTCGTGCCCGGTGTCACCGAATACTTCTCCAGATCGGTCACGCCGTGCGCGGCCAGCAGCTCGTCGTCAATGTAGAAACGGCCGGTGGCCGGGTTCGGACTGGTCAGGATCAGCCAGGCCGCGTCCGAAAGAATCTCCGGCTTGCGGCACAGCTTCAGGTCCACGCCGGGAATCATCTGCAGGGCCGCCGTGGCAATGGCGGTGCGCGGCCACAGGCTGTTGACGGCAATGCCGTATTTTTTGAACTCGCCCGAATGGCCCAAAGTGCACATGCTCATGCCGTACTTGGCCATGGTGTAGGCCGTGTGGTTCTCGAACCAATGGGGCTTCATGCTCAGCGGCGGCGACATGGTGAGCACCTGCGGCTTGCGCCCGGCCTGCGCAGATTTTTTCAGTTCGGCCAGGCAGGCCTGGGTGCACAGGTAGGTGCCGCGCGCGTTGATGCCGTTCATCAGGTCGTAACGCTTCATCGGTGTGTGTTCGGTGTCGGTCAGGCTGATGGCGCTGGCGTTGTTGACCAGGATGTCGATGCCGCCGAAAGCCTCCACCGCTTTGGCCACCGCCGCCGTCACCGCGTCTTCGTCACGGATATCCACCGCCAGCGGCAGCGCCTGACCACCGGCGGCCTTCACCGCTTCGGCCGCGCTGTAAATCGTGCCCGGCAGCTTGGGGTTGGGGTCGGTGGTTTTGGCCAGGATCACGATGTTGGCGCCGTCGGCCGCGGCACGGGTGGCCATGGCCAGGCCGATGCCGCGCGAGGCGCCGGTGATGAACAGGGTTTTGCCTTTGAGACCGGGGACTGAACTCATGATGCCTCCTGAATGCTACACAATCAATAGCTGCCTGCGCTTACCACATAAGGGCTGCAGGCCAATTTGACCTCAAACCCTGGAAAAATCCGGCTTGCGCTTTGCCATGAAGGCGCCGAACGCTTCGCGGGCGGCCGGCTCCTTGAGCATGCGGCCAAAACTCACACCTTCTTCGGCCATGCGCTCGGCAACCATGCCGGCCTGGCCTTTTTTCATCAAGCGCTTGGTTTCCACCAGCGAGCTCAGCGGCTTGGCCGCGAGTTTTTGCGCCTGGCGCTGCGCCAGCGCGTTGGCCTCAAGCGGCGGAACGATGCGATTGATCAGGCCCATCTCGAGCGCCGACTCGGCCGTGAAGGGTTCACCGAGCAGCAGCGCCTCGGCCGCACGTGCATAACCCATGAGCTGCGGCGCCAGAAAGCTCGACGCCGCCTCGGGGCAAAGGCCCAGGTTCACAAACGGCATGGAAAACCCGGCGTTGTCGCCGGCATAAACCAGGTCGCAATGCAGCAGCAGGGTGGTGCCTATGCCCACCGCGGGGCCACACACGGCAGCCACCAGCGGTTTGGGGAAGGTGCTGATGCCGCGCAGAAAGCGGAACACCGGCGACTCGTGGGTGGCGGGCGGGCCGTTGAGGAAATCACCGATGTCGTTGCCGGCCGAAAAAATGCTTTCGTGGCCCTGGATCACCACTGCGCGCACCGCCGCGTCCGCGTTCGCTACGTCCAGCGCATCGGCCATGGCGGCGTACATGGCCGAGGTGATGGAGTTTTTCTTCTCGACCCGGTTCAGGGTGATGGTCATCACCGCAGCGTCGGTGTGGACCAGGATGTCTGTGCTCATGTATTGCTTTCCAGTATTTGTTTGACGAAATAGATACAGACGCTAACTCGTCCAGGCCAGCCGGGACCGCGGAACCGGCCTTGGCCCGTCCTGAGCCTGCTGAGGGGCCGGGCCGCAGGCAACGGCCCCCTCGGGCAGCGAGTTACACGCAGCGAACGAACGTGGGGGCGGTCTTTTCAAGCAGGGGCCGCGGATCTGGCTTTGCCAGTCCGCAGGCGCAGCGGCCCCCTCGGGGGGCAGCGACGACACGACAGTGCGGAGCGTGGGGGCCATATTCACTCCTTGTAATAAACGACCTGGTGTGTGGTCACCAGCAATTGCCCGGCTTCATTCCACAACTGCGCCGTCTGGTCGAAATAACCGCTGCGAAAGGCCTGGGCCTGGGTCTGCCCCAGCAGGTAACCGTTGCCGGTGGCCTGCAGCATGGCTGCGTCGGCATGGTAATACACCGTCATCGACACCGTGCCTACCGGCACCAGCAGCGGCCGGCGGCGCCAGACGCGCGGATAGAACACATCCGACAGCGCCGTGAGCGAGGCGAAATCCAGCGGCCGGGGCGGGTCGTCGCGCAGCCACAGCAGGGTGCGGCTCGCACCCTGGTCGGCTCCGTGCCATTCGGTGGGAATCGCGCCCTCGGCAAAACGCATCTCATAACGTTGGACCCACTCGACCCGGGTCGGGCCACCGGCCCGGGCGACATCGGCGGGGGCCGCGACGGCCGGCATGGCGTGTTCGTCGGTGCCCCAGGTGTCGCGCCGCAGGCCGAAAAAAGCGGTGCCGATCAGCACCGTCTCGCCGTTCTGTTGCATCTCGATGACCCAGTGCTGGGTCGAGCGGTTGGTGCGCGCGGGGCGCGCACTCACGGCAAACGGACCATCGGCCAGCGCGGCGGCAAAGTTGACGGTCAGCGAAATCGGATCCCCCAGGCGCTGCGGATGCTGCAGCACGGCATTCAAGGCCTGCGCCGCCGTGAGACCGCCGAAGGGTCCGACCATGTTGGCATAGGCCGCGCTGGTGTGACCGAGACATGTCCCGTCGGCCTGCGCCTGCAAGGCCACTGCGGTATCAAAAGGATGAAAACTCATGGTCGGAGTATGCCGCCGCCGTCGGTCTCAGGCAGTCGTGCCGGGGACGCCAGCCGCCGGGCGGGCCTGACGCATGCGCTCCAGAATCTGCACCGTGTGCGGCCACAGGTTCTGACGGAACTGCTGCCTGAAAAAGCCGAAATGGCCGATGCGCTTGACGCCCAGGTCAGCCGGCGTGATGCGCTCAAAACTGCGCGAGGCGCCGCTGTAGAGGTTGATCAGGTTTTGCGTGCCGCGCCAGGTCATCAGTTCATCGTCCGTGATGGACAGCGCCTGCACCGGAAACCTGGCCTGCGCATAGGCCAGGCGCGCGCCTTCGCCTTCGGCGCCCACGCTGTAGAGCGGGTTCAGGCACCATTTGCGCCACTGCAGCATCACGCCAGCCGGCAGGTCGCCGACTTTCTTCAGTTTGCGTCCCGGGAAGTAGCCGAACAGGCGCGTGGCCAGCGGCACCAGCAGGTACCAGAAGTACAACACCATGCGCTTGAGCTGCGGCGCGTTGTCGCGCCAGTAACCGCTGCCGGCGGCAATGCTGACCAGGCCGTCGACCTGGTGCTGGTTTTTCAGGAAACCCGGCAGCTGCGCGCCCAGGCTGTGACCCAGCAGGTAAAGCGGCGCATCCGGCAAAGCGGCCTTGGCCGAGGCCACCACCGCGTCGTAGTCGCTGGCCCAGTCGAAAAGATCGGCCTGGAAGCCACGCAGCGAGCCATCCGGCGTACCCGGCAGCGACTCGCCGGAACCGCGGTAGTCAAACGTCGTAACCCGGAAGCCCTGGCCCGACAACCACTGGGCAAACGGCGCGTAATAGTCTTGCCGAACCCCCATCGCGCCGCCAATGACGACGCTGGCCCGCGCAGGCGTGCCGGCCTCGTAAACCCGCAAGGCGAGCTGTGATGTGCCCGATTCAAGAAGCTGCTGTTGCATGTTTGTCTCCAAAATTTGCATACCGGTCTTCGCCGGTTTAACCACCACAACTGCCAGGGCGTAGCGAGCGGGATGCAGTGCTAGGCGCGGGCGCCCGAAGAAAACCGGAGCGACCTTCAGGGTCGTGAGGATTTTCTTGGGGCTGCAACGACGCAATGCGCCCGCGCAGTAGCCCCAACTCAGACCCGTTCGAAGATGCCTGCGGCGCCTTGCCCCATCCCCACACACATCGTCACCATGCCGTACTTGAGCTGGTGCCGGTGCAGCGCATGGATCACCGTGGCGGCACGAATCGCGCCGGTGGCGCCCAGCGGGTGGCCCAGCGCAATCGCGCCGCCCATCGGGTTCACTTTCGCCGCATTCAGGCCCAGCGTGTTGATGACCGCCAGCGACTGCGCGGCAAACGCTTCATTCAATTCATACCAGTCGATGTCGTCCTGCTGCAGGCCGGCATAACGCAAGGCAGCGGGAATCGCCTCGATCGGGCCTATACCCATGATGTGCGGCGGCACGCCCTTGGCCGCGTAGCTGACAAAACGCGCGAGCGGCTTCAGCCCGTGTTCCTTCACCGCTTTTTCGCTGGCCAGGATCAGCGCGCCGGCGCCGTCCGAGGTTTGCGAGCTGTTGCCCGCCGTGACCGAACCGCGCGCGGCGAACACTGTCTTGAGCTTGGCCAGGCCTTCGAGCGAGGTGTCGGGGCGCGGACCTTCGTCCAGGCTGACGGTACGGGTTTTGCTGATGACTTCGCCGGTCTCCAGGTCCGGCGAACGGTCGGTGACCTCGACCGGCGTAATCTCGGCCGTGAACTCGCCGGCCTGCTGTGCCTTGATGGCCTTCTGGTGCGACTCGACCGCAAACTGGTCCTGCGCCTCGCGCGACACCTTCCACTGCTGCGCGACTTTTTCAGCCGTCAGGCCCATGCCGTAGGCAATGCCGATGTTCTCGTCGTTGGCAAACATGGCCGGCGACAGCGAGGGCGAGTTGCCCGACATCGGCACCATGCTCATGCTTTCGGCGCCGGCGGCGATCATCACATCGGCCTCGCCGACACGAATGCGGTCGGCTGCCATCTGGATGGCGGAGAGGCCCGACGCGCAAAAGCGGTTGACGGTGATGCCGCCCACGCTGGTCGGCAAGCCGGCCAGCACCGCACCGATACGCGCGATGTTCAGGCCCTGCGGGCCCTCGGGAATGGCACAGCCGCAAATCAGGTCCTCGATCGCTTTCGGGTCCAGCGTGGGCACCTGCGCGAGCGCGGCATGCAGCGCACGCACCAGCAGCTCATCGGGGCGGGTGTTGCGGAAAAACCCCCGGTGCGAGCGCCCAATGGGCGTGCGCGTGGCGGCAACGATGTAGGCTTCCTGGACTTGTTTCATGGCTTTCCTTTATGGGGTAATTTCAGACTCCTTCCCCCTCTGGGGGAAGGTTGGGATGGGGGCGGCCGAGGCCAACTCATTCAATCGATTGAAGATTGCCTCGACCATCGACTGCAGATCAGAAAATGGCAAATTGGCGGGGAAACGCATCACCTCAAATCCTTGTCTGCTGAAAAAAGTGTCGCGCCTGCCGTCATAAGCTTGTCGATCACCATGCTGCGATCCATCAATTTCGACAATCAGTCGGGGAGCAAGACAGGCAAAATCAGCGACATACGCACCCATCGGGTGCTGGCGCCGGAATTTGAATCCCAGTTGCTCGCCACGCAGCCTCTGCCAAAGTAAACACTCGCCGTCGGTCATGTCGCGCCGAAGGGACTTGGCGAAAGTCCTGGCATTGACAGTGGCTTGGTTCTGCATATCGGCTGCCCCCCATCCCTGCCTTCCCCCAGTGGGGGAAGGGGCAAGACAAGATAGATTCATTCACTTTTCCTCGGGCCGGAGGGAATCCAGGCCCAGACAAATTCGCATTCGACCGGGTTCACACCGGCCTCATCCAGCACGGTGACGGACACCGTCACTTCGCCCTTGTCGCTGGCCTGCATGGCGGCGCGCTGCTCGTCGCTCAAGGTGGCCACGGCGCGTAGCGCGCCGGTGGCGCGCTTTTTGAACGCCATCTTCAGCTCCTTGGCCAGCGGCGTGCAGTCATCACGCACATTCATGCCGACCACCATGCCGGTGGCGGTTTCCGCCAGCAGGTTCATCGCCGAAGCATGGATGCCGCCAATGTGGTTCTGCACCTTCTTCTCGTTCTTGATGCCGATCTCGACCCTGCTGACTGTCATCTCCAGAAAGTCCAGCCCCGCCGTGCCGGTGAAAGGCACGGCGCGGTGCATCACCACACCGCGAAACCAGGTGCGCGCAAAAGCCGGCAGGTCGGACAGCCGGTCCAGCTGGCGTTCGAGGCGGTTGGGGAAATGAGTGCTCATGGACTTTGATCGGTTGTGCGAAGTAGCGTGCGTGATTGACAAAGCGTAGCGAGGAGGCATCAGGCCAGGCGCGGGCGCCCGGAAGCACTTGGCCCGTACTTCTGTACGTGAGGATTGATTCTGGGCTGCAACGACGCATGATGCCTCCGCAGTAGCTTGATCAGTTGCGCACAGGTTTGCCCGTGCTCATCATGCCCATGATCCGCTCCTGCGTTTTCGGGTGTTCCAGCAGCGAACAGAAGGCCTTGCGCTCCAGCGTCATCACGTATTCCTCGGTCACCAGCGAGCCGGCATCGACATCGCCGCCGCAGACCACGTTGGCGATCAGGCTGGCAATGTGGAAGTCGTGCGCGCTGATGAAGCCGCCGTCGCGCATGTTGACCAGCTGGCCCTTGATGGTCGCCAGGCCGCTACGGCCGACCACCGGAAACGGCCGCTTGTGCGGTGCGCGGTAGCCGGAGTTGAACAGCGCGCGGGCCTCGTTCAAGGCGACAAACAACAGCTCGTCCTTGTGGGGCACGATCACGTCGCTGTCGAGCAGGTAGCCGATCTTGCGGCTCTCAATGGCGCTGGTGCCGACCTTGGCCATGGCCGCGGCGGTGAAGCCCTCAGTCAGGAAAGGCAACATGTCCTTGCTGGTGGAGCTTGCCGCGTTCTCCGCAGCGCGGCGCGCAATATAGGTCAGGCCGCCGGCACCCGGCACCAGGCCGACACCGACTTCGACCAGGCCGATGTAGCTTTCCATCGCGGCCACGCGTTTGGCCGAGTACACCGCCAGCTCGCAGCCGCCGCCCAGCGCCAGGCCGCGAACGGCCGACACCACGGGAACGGCCGCATAACGCAGCTTGAGCATCACGTTCTGCATCTCGGCCTCGGCGCCTTCCACGGCCGAGACACCGGCCATCATGAAGGCCGGCAGCATGGCCTGCAGGTCGGCACCGGCCGAGAACATCTCGTCGTTCGACCAGATCACCAGGCCCTTGTAGCTTTTCTCGGCGAGGTCCACGCCCATCGCCAGGCCTTCCACCACATCGGGGCTGATGGCGTGCATCTTGGTCTTGATGCTGGCGATCAGCACATCGCCCTGTTCACCAGCCAGCGTCCACAAACGGATCGCGTCATCTTCGTGCAGCGTCGTGCCGGCGGTCATGAAGTCGGGCAGCGCCTCGCCCAGCAGTTTTTCGGGGAAATGCTGGCGGTCGTAGACGGGAAGCGCGCGGCGCGCCACAAATTTGCCGGCCGAAGCGCTCCAGGAACCCTGCGCCGTGTGCACGCCGCCGGCATCCGCCACCGGGCCCTTGAAAACCCACTCGGGCAGCGGCGCCTTGCACAGCGCCTTGCCTGCATCGATGTCTTCCTGGATCATCGTCGCCACGTCCAGCCAGCCGGCTTCCTGCCACAACTCGAACGGTCCCTGCTTCATGCCGAAGCCCCAGCGCATGGCCTGGTCGACATCGCGCGCGTTGTCGGCAATGCTGGCCAGATGCACGGCGGCGTAGTGAAAGCTGTTGCGCAGGATGGCCCAGAGGAACTGGCCCTGCGGTCCTTCGGCGTTGCGCAGCAGGCGCAGGCGCTCGGCGGCCGGCCGCTTGAGCATGCGGGTGTACACCTCGTCGGCCTTCTGGCCGCCGGGCACGTACTCCTCGCTCTCCAGCTCGAAGCGCAGGATGTCGCGCCCCACCTTCTTGTAGAAACCGGCCCTGGACTTCTGGCCCAGGTTGCCCAGTTCCAGCAGTTTTTTCAGCACATCGGGCGTGCCGAAGCTGGCGTAGAACGGATCGCTCTTTTCGTCCAGGTTGTCCTGCAGGGTCTTGATGACGTGGGCCATGGTGTCCAGGCCCACCACGTCGGCGGTGCGGAAGGTGCCGCTGCTGGCGCGGCCCAGCTTCTTGCCGGTCAGGTCATCGACCACGTCATAGGTCAGGCCGAAGTTCTCGACCTCCTTCATCGTCGCCAGCATGCCGGCAATGCCGACGCGGTTGGCCACGAAATTGGGTGTGTCGTGGGCGCGGATCACGCCCTTGCCCAGGCCGCTGGTCACAAAGGCTTCGAGGTCGTCGAGCACCCTGGGGTCGGTGGTCGGCGTGTTGATCAGCTCGACCAGCGTCATGTAACGCGGCGGGTTGAAGAAGTGGATGCCGCAAAAACGCGGCTTGATGGATTCCGGCAATGCCTCGCTGAGTTTGGTGATCGACAGGCCCGAGGTGTTGCTCGCGACGATGGCGCCTTCACCGATGAAAGGCGCGATCTTGTGGTACAGGTCGGTCTTCCAGTCCATGCGTTCGGCAATCGCCTCGATGATCAGGTCGCACTCCTTGAGAACATCCATGTGTTCCTCGTAGTTGGCCTGCTGGATAAGGGCCGCGTCTTCGGGCACGCCCAGCGGTGCGGGCTTGAGCTTTTTCAGGCCTTCGATCGCGCGGCTGACGATGCCGTTTTTCGGGCCTGTTCCGCCGCCGGGCCGCCCCAAGGTGGAAGCGGCCCCCTCGGGGGGCAGCGAACCACGCGAGGCGGGGAGCGTGGGGGCGCCGTTATCGGGCAGGTCAAACAGCACCACCGGCACCTTGAGGTTGACCAGATGGGCGGCGATCTGCGCACCCATCACGCCGGCACCGAGCACGGCGACTTTTTTGACTTGGAATCTTGACATGTCTTCTCCTGTTACCTCTCCCCGTGGGAGAGGGTTAGGGTGAGGGCTCTCCAAGGCCGCCCTCACCCCCGCCCTCTCCCCGAAGGAGAGGGAGTTAAATCAATTAATGCGCACCCAGGTCTGGGTGCGCCCGAAGGGACCGAACGAGCCCCGGACTTCAAGTTTTTTGCCGCCTTCGACGGGCGTCAGGCGCAGCGTGTAGTTGCGGCCGTTTTCGGGGTCCAGGATCTTGCCGCCCTCCCACACCTCTTTGCCCTCGGTCTTTTTAGCGCCGCGAATGATCTCCAGACCCAGAATGGGTTTGTCCTTGCGGTCATCGCTGCATTGGTCGCAGACGTCGTCAGGCTTGACGTCCTTGCCCAGGCGCGTGGCAATCTTGCCGCTGAGCACACCGGCGCTCTCGGCAATCCGGATCTCGGCCTTGGCCTCGCCGGTCTTGTCGTCCACATTGCGCCACAGGCCGACAGGTGTCATCTGGGCCAGGGCCGGGAAGGCAACCGCTCCCAAAAATATAGCTGTCAGCGCACGGTACATAAGGGCTCCAGGGCTAAAAGGCATGTAAAACAAACGTCAGCCGGTCAGGCCAGCGCGGCGTCCGTGTCCATCAGCGCCTTGCTGCCGCTACGCGCGGTGCGCATCAGCGTCGCGGTCTCGGGGAACAGTTTCGCGAAGTAGAAGCGCGCCGTCTGCACCTTGGCCAGATAGAAGGAGTCGGCATTGCCGGCAGCGATTTCGCGCAGCGCGGTTTGCGCCATGCGCGCCCAGAAGTAACCAAACACCAGGTGGCCGGCGACGCGCAGGTAGTCCACCGCCGCCGCGCCCACTTCGTCAGGGTTCTGGAAACCCTTGAAGCCGAGCTCGGTCGTGAACTTGGTCATCTGGTCGGCCAGGTAGGCCAGCGGATTGATGAACTCGGCCATCTTCTCATTGACGCCTTCCTCGGCAATCAGGGCGCCGATGATCTTGCCGAATTTTTTCAGCGTGGCGCCGTTGTTGCCGAGCACCTTGCGGCCCAGCAGATCCAGCGACTGGATCGTGTTGGTGCCTTCGTAAATCATGTTGATGCGGTTGTCGCGCACGAACTGCTCCATGCCCCATTCCTTGATGAAGCCGTGGCCGCCGAAAACCTGCATGCAGGCGTTGGTGGAAATATGGCCGTTGTCGGTCAGGAAGGCCTTCACGATGGGCGTGAGCAGCGCGACGATTTCGCCGGAATCCTTGCGGACCTTCTCGTCGGGGTGGTGCAGTTCCTTGTCGAGCAGCATCGTGCAGTAGATCGCCAGCGCACGGCCGCCCTCGGCATAAGCCTTGGCGGTCAGCAGCATCTTGCGCACATCGGGGTGCACGATGATCGGATCGGCCGGCTTGTCCTTGGCTTTCACGCCCGACAGCGAACGCATCTGGATGCGGTCCTTGGCGTAGGCCAGCGCGTTCTGGTAGGCCACTTCGGTCAGGCCCAGCGACTGGTTGCCGACGCCCAGGCGGGCGGCGTTCATCATGACGAACATGGCGGCCAGGCCCTTGTTGGGTGCGCCCACCATGGTGCCGACGGCGCCCTCAAGCACGATTTGCGCGGTGGCGTTGCCGTGGATGCCCATCTTGTGTTCCAGGCTGCCGCAGTAAATGCCGTTGCGGGAACCGATGGCGCCGTCTTCCCCGACATTGAATTTCGGCACAAGGAACAGGCTGATGCCTTTGCTGCCCTGCGGTGCATCGGGCAGGCGGGCCAGCACCAGGTGCAGGATGTTTTCGGTCATGTCGTGTTCACCGGCGCTGATGAAAATCTTGTTGCCGGTGAGTTTGTAGGTACCGTCTGCCTGGGGCTCGGCTTTTGTGCGCAGCAGGCCCAGGTCGGTGCCGCAATGCGGCTCGGTCAGGCACATGGTGCCGGTCCACTCGCCGCTGACCAATTTTGGCAGGTAGAGCTTTTTCTGCGCGTCCGTGCCGTGGGCATGCAGCGCCTCGTAGGCGCCGTGCGACAGGCCGGGGTACATGGTCCAGGCCTGGTTGGCGGAGTTCAGCATTTCGTAGACGCACTGGTTCACGACAAAGGGCAGGCCCTGGCCGCCGTATTCGGGGTCGCAGGACAACGCTGCCCAGCCGCCTTCGACGTACTTGGCATAGGCTTCCTTGAAACCCTTGGGCGGTGTCACCTCGTGCGTGGCCTGGTCCAGTTTGCAGCCTTCCGTGTCGCCGCTGATGTTCAGGGGGAAGGTCACTTCGGCGGCAAACTTGCCGGCTTCCTCGAGCACGGCATTGATGGTGTCCGCGTCCACATCGGCGTGTTTCGGCAGGGCCTTGAACTCGTCGGTGACCTTGAGCACTTCGTGCATGACGAACTGCATGTCGCGCAGTGGCGGGTTGTATTGAGGCATGGAAAGATCCTTTGATGGGAAGGGATTAAACGGAAGAGCCGAAAGAAATGGAGGAAGCGGAAGAGGCGAAAGAGTCAGGAATAGGCACGGCGCCGCCCGTCAGTGATGCAGAGGTGATGGGTGGCGCCAGCGCGCCGGCGGCGTCGCTGCCGTAACGCGCCAGGATGCTCTGGAAGGCGCGCAATGTCCGGTCTATGGAACCAGGCGTCTTGAGAAAGCGGGCTTCGTAATGCAAGGCCAGGATCAGGCCGTGGATCTCGAAGGCAATCTGGCGCTCGTCGGCGTCCGCACGCAAATGGCCGGCCTCCTTGGCCAGCACCACCGCGCGGTACATGGCCGCCAGCCAGGTCTGCACCGAGGTGGCCAGCGCGTCGCGCACCGGGCCGGGCCGGTCGTCAAATTCGACGGCGCCGCTGATGAAGATGCAGCCCGACTGCAGCTCGACCGCGACCTGTTTCATCCAGTTGCCGAACAGGGCCTGCACACGCGGCAGGCCTTTGGGCTCTTTCAGCGCGGGGTAAAAAACCTCTTCTTCAAAACGCGCGAAATACTCGCGGATGACCGATATCTGCAATTCTTCGCGGGAGCCGAAGTGGGCAAACACGCCCGACTTGCTCATGTGCATGACTTCGGCCAGGGCGCCAATGCTCAGGCCTTCCAGGCCGATCTGCGTGGCCAGTCCGAGGGCGGCATCCACGATGGCAGCCTTGGTCTGCTGGCCTTTCTGCATGCCGGCATGCGCCGCGCGAGCACTTTCCCGGGGACCCGGGCGGGCTGTCTTGACAGGAAGTTCGGTAACAGACATGGGCGCCAGACAAAAAAAAAGAACGACCGTTCTATTTTGCCGCAAAACCTGCCCCGTTCAACGCAAGCGCCAGGAAATACCGATTTATAGGGTTGAGGCCCTAGGCTGGGTCAGGGTAAACCCTTGTCAACATCAGACTCAGGGACCGGAAATTCGGCGATCCAGGCGGAAAGCTGCTGCGGATCAAAGGGCTTGGTCAGGTGCCGGTTGAAACCTGCAGCCAGGGCCTTCTGCCGGTCATCGTCCTGGCCCCAGCCGGTCGCTGCGATCAGCAGCGGGCGGTCGCCCCAGGGCTGGGCGCGCACCAGCCGTGCGACTTCATACCCATTGAGGCCGGGCATGCCGATATCGAGCACCAGCACATCGGGCCGCAAGCGCATCGCCAGGTCAGCCGCCTCCCGTCCGTCATTGGCCGTGTGCACGAGGTAGCCGTCCATGCGAAGCAGTTCGGCCAGCACATCGACTGCGTCGCGGTTGTCGTCGGCGAGCAGCACGGTCCGGGCCTGCGGCGGGCCCGGGGCCGGCAAGGTCGCAGCCGGGCTGGCGACGACTTGTTGCCTGTCGGCGGAATACGGCAGCTTCACGACAAAGCGGCTGCCGCGGCCCGGGCCTTCGCTGAAGGCCGACACCGTGCCGCCGTGCAGCTCGACCAGCCCCTTGGCCAGTGCCAGTCCGATGCCCAGACCGCCTTCCGAGCGGTCCAGCGCCGATTTCTCCTGGGCGAACATGGTGAAGATGTTTTCGATGGCCGCCTGGCTCAGGCCAATGCCGCTGTCCGTCACCGTGAAACTCAGCCAGTCCACCTCGACCTGCACGTCGAACCCGATCTGACCTCCTTCGTCGGTGTATTTCACGGCGTTGTTCAGCAGGTTGGACAGCACCTGCGCCAGCCTGAGCGGATCGGCCACCAGCTGCAGGCCGTCGCCGCCGATCGTGGCCACCAGAACGTGCCGCTTGGCCTGCGCCAGGGGACGCACCGTTTCCAGGACGGACTCCACCAGATCGTCGACAGCCAGGGGCACTTTCTTCAGGACCACCCTGCGCTGGGTGATGCGGGCGACATCGATCAGGTCGTCCAGCAGGCGGGCCATGTGACCCACCTGGCGTCCAATCACCTCCACGGCATGTTCTCGCGCCGCTGGTTGGGAAGCCGGAGAGCCGAGCAACTGCGCGGCGGCACGAATCGGCGCCAGCGGGTTGCGCAGTTCGTGCGCCAGCGTCGCCAGAAACTCGTCTTTCTGGCGGTCCGCATCGCGCAACGCCTGGTGGTTTTTTTTCGCGTCCTCAATGTCGGTGGTGGTGCCAAACCAGCGCAGCACGCGGCCATCGGCGTCGAGTTGCGGCACGGCGCGCGCCTTGAACCAGCGGTAAGCGCCGCCCGCACCGCGCAGGCGGTAGTCCACCTGCCACTCCTGGTTGCCGCCGCGCACCCGCGCCCAGTTCTCCCGGGCCACGACGCGGTCATCGGGATGCAAAAAAGCCATCCAGCCATTGCCGAGCGCACTTTCCGCGGTCTGGCCGGTGTAAGCCTGCCACTGGGAATTGAATCGCTCCAGCGGACCATCGGCCGCGGCCACCCAGGCGATGGCGGGGATGCTGTTGGAAAAAGCCAGCAGGGCCTGCTGGATGCGCTGCAATTCGGTGACCTCGTGCCCCTGCACAAACACGCCGTTGACCGCACCCTTCGCATCCCGCAGCGGCTGATAGACAAAATCCAGCCAGGCCTCGGTAGGAGGCGCATCACGTTCGTGATTGAGCATCAGGCGCACGGACCGGCCCACATAGGGTTCCCCGGTAGTAAACACTTGGTCCAGCAGTTTGACAAAACCCTGCTCGACCACCTCGGGCAAGGCCAGGGCCAGGGGCTTGCCGATCACGTCGCGAAAACCGGTCAGTTGCACATAGGCCTGGTTGGCAATTTCAAACACATGGTCGGGTCCGCGCATGATGGCGATGAAGCCGGGCGCCTGGCTGAACAGCGACTGCAGCCGCTCCTGTTCCGCGCGCTGATGGCGTTCGGCCAACACCATGCCGGTGGTTTCCGTGCAGGCGCAGAAAAAGCCGGCGACACCACCGGCCTCGTCACGCACCGGCGACCATGAAAACGTGAACCAGGTGTCTTCGTCGTAGCCGTGGCGTCGCATGCGTAGCGGCAGGTTTTCCATGAAGAAGGCCTCGCCGCCGACCGCGCGTGCCACCAGGGGCACGAGCTCGACACGGATTTCATGCCAGATATCGAGAAACGGCTGCCCCATGCCCGCAGGATGTTTGGCGCCCATGATCTCGCCGTAGGCGTCGTTGTACAGCGTGTTCAGCGCCGGTCCCCAGGCAACGAACATGGGGAAGGCCGAACCCAGCATCAGGCTGACCACCGAGCGCAGCGACTGGGGCCACTGCTGCGGCGGACCCAGCCCCGGACCCGACCAGTCCATGCCACGCATCAGGCGCGAGGTGGAGGTGTCGCCGGAGAGAAAAGGCAGGTCGGAGGCGGCGCTCATCCGCCGCAGTTTACCTGCCGCGGTGCCGGCCTGGCAGCCAGGATTACAGCTTGAACGGAACCACCACCTGGCGCTGCTCGCCCAGGCCTTCAATGCCCAGGGTCATGACGTCGCCCTTTTTCAGGAACAAGGGCGGCTTCATGCCCATGCCCACGCCGGGCGGTGTGCCGGTGGTGATCACATCGCCGGGCATCAAGGTCATGAACTGGCTGACATAACTGATGATTTTGGCGACGCTGAAAATCATGGTTTTGGTGCTGCCGGTCTGCGCCCGCTGGCCGTTGAGGTCCAGCCACATCGCCAGCTTTTGCGGATTCGGCACATCGTCGCGCGTGACCAGCCAGGGGCCGATCGGACCGAAGGTGTCGCAGCCCTTGCCCTTGTCCCAGGTGCCGCCGCGCTCGATCTGGTATTCACGCTCACTGACGTCGTTGATGGTGCAGTAGCCGGCCACAAAATTGAGCGCGTCCTTCTGCGAGACATAACGCGCGCGGGTGCCGATCACCACGCCGAGTTCGACCTCCCAGTCGGACTTGACCGAACCCTTGGGCAACATGACCGGATCGTTGGCCCCCTGGATGCAGGTGGTGGCCTTCATGAACACGATGGGTTCTTTCGGAATCGGCAGGCCCGACTCGGCCGCGTGGTCGGCATAGTTCAGGCCAATGGCGATGAACTTGCCGACACCGGCAACCGGGCTGCCCAGACGCGGCTTGCCTTTGACCAGCGGCAGGTTCGCCGCCTTGAGCTTGCGCAGCTTGGCCAGTGCGCCATCACCGAGCTGGTCGGGGCCAATGTCCTTGACCACGCCGCTCAGGTCGCGCAGTTTGCCCTCGGCATCGATGAGACCTGGTTTTTCCTTGCCAGGGTTGCCGTAACGAACGAGTTTCATGGTTTTTCCTTTAAAAAAAAGAGGTGCGAAATGGGGCGTCCAGAAATTCGATTATCGGGATGCAGGGCGAGGCGCACGGGGTTTTTGGGGTCAGAGCCCAAATTCGCCGTGCCTTCGGCACACCTGGAAGGCGCGGTGCGACGCACCGCAGCGAAATTGGCGTCTGACCCCAATAACCCCTTGGGTGCATGAGGATTCCGAGCACCGCGCAACGAAGCCATGCGCCCGAGAATCGGATTGATGGATGTCCCCATCAGTAGGTGGAGCGGCCGCCCGACAGGTCAAACACCGCGCCGGTCGAGAACGAACATTCTTCGGTGCACAGCCAGACCACCATGGCGGCCACCTCGTCGGGCGTGCCGAAGCGGCCCATCGGTATTTTCGACAGCATGAAGGCAATGTGTTCCGGCGTCATCTGGTCAAAAATCGCGGTCTTCACGGCGGCCGGCGTGACGCAGTTGACGCGCACGCTGGTATCGGCGAGTTCCTTGCCCAGCGACTTGGTCAGCGCAATCACCCCCGCCTTGCTGGCGCTGTAGGCGCTGGCATTCGGGTTGCCGTCCTTGCCGGCCACCGAGGCGATGTTGACAATGCGGCCGTAGTTGTTGGCGCGCAGATGCGGCGCCCATTCACGGCAGCACAGGAACAGGCCGTTGAGGTTGACGGCCATCACCTGCTCCCACGCATCGACCGGGTAATCCCAGAGCTTGACGTTGGGGCCGGTCACGCCGGCGCTGTTGACCAGCGCATCGACCTTGGGAGCCAACAGCAACGTCGCCTGGACCGCCGCGCGCACCGAGGCATGCTGCGACACGTCCACCGCCACCGCCGAGGCCCGCGGACCCAACGCGGCCGCCGCCTGCTTTGCCGCCGCTTCGTCGCGGTCCCACAGCGTGACACTGCCGCCGGACTGGATCAGCCGCTGCGCAATGGCGTAACCCAGGCCGGTGGCACCACCGGTGACCACCGCGTGCCGGCCCTGGAAGTCGAGCTGGTTCATATGGTCATGCCACCATCGATGTTGTAGTGCTGGCCGGTGACAAAGGCTGCTTCATCGCTGGCCAGGAAGGTCACGACGGGTGCAATCTCGTGGGCCTGCGCGAGCCGGCCCATGGGCTGGCGGGCAATGAAATTCCTGCGCGCTTCCACCGGGTCTTCAAACACATTGATGCGGTCCTGCAGCGAGGGCGTATCGACGGTACCGGGGCAGATGCAGTTGCAGCGTATGCCCTGCATCACAAAGTCGGCCGCCACACTTTTTGTCAGGCCGATCACCGCCGCCTTGGACGCGCCATAGACAAACCGGTTGGGAAGCCCCTTGATGCTGACCACACTGGCCATGTTGATGATGCTGCCGCTGCCCTTGCCGCCGTTGTTGGCGAGCATGCGCGGCAGTGCCGCCTGGATGGTCCAGAACTGCGAGCGCACATTGAGGTTGAAAGCGAACTCCCACTCTTCGTCGGTGGCCTGCAGGGCCGTGCCCGCGTGCACAAAACCCGCGCAATTGAACAGCACGTCGAGCGCCGGCAGGCCGGCGATCGCCTTCTGGATCGCCGCCTTGTCGAGCACGTCCAGCGCCATGGTGCGGATATTGGGCATGCCCGCATAACTTTCCAGCAGCTTCGCATTGACGTCGGTCGCCCAGACCTGCGCACCTTCTGCCGCCATGGCCAGCGCACTGGCCTTGCCTATGCCCTGGCCGGCGGCCGTGATCAGTGCGGTTTTCCCTTGGAGTCTCATGTCTTTTCCTTGGTTGATTGTTTGATTGATTTATTGATTCAGGGTGGTGTCGGCAAGCTGCCGCTTTTCGATGACAGGCCAGTCCCACGCCATGCCCAGGCCGGGCGCATCGGGCGGCCAGGCATAACCGCCCTCGACCCGGATGCGGCTGGTCGTGATGTCGTCGAGCTGCGGGATGTATTCAACCCAGGCCGCATTGGGAACGGCGGCGCACAGGCTCACATGCAGCTCCATCAGGAAATGCGGACAGACGGGCACGCCAAACCCTTCGGCCAGATGGGCCACCTTGATCCATGGGGTGATGCCGCCTATGCGCGCCACATCGGGCTGGACAATGCTGCAGGCGCCCTGTTCCAGGTATTCGCGGAACTGGCTCAGGTGGTACATCGACTCACCCACGGCCACCGGGATGGCGGTCTGGGCGCGCAGTTGCCTGTGCCCCGACACGTCTTCGGCCGCCATGGGCTCCTCCAGCCAGGCCAGGTCCAGCCCCGCAAAGGCGGCCGCCCGGCGCACCGCCTCCGGGCGGTTGAAACCCTGGTTCGCGTCGACCATGATGTCAAAGCCCGGGCCCACCGCGTCCCGCACGGCGGACAGCCGTGCCACGTCCTCGCTGACATGCGGCCTGCCCACCTTGATCTTCGCGCCCCGGAAACCCTGGGCCTGGGCCGCCAGCGTCTGCGCCACCAGCTCGTCGGCACCCAGGTGCAGCCAGCCGCCCTCGGTGGTGTACACCGGGACACGCGATTGCGCGCCACCGAGCAACTGCCACAGGGGCAAGTCCTGGCGGCGTGCGCGCCAGTCCCACAAGGCGGTGTCCACGCAGGCCAGCGCCAGGCTGGTGATGGCCCCCACGGCCGTGGCGTGGGTGTGGAAAAACAGGTCTTTCCAGATCGCCTCGACATGCAGCGGGTTGCGGCCCAGCAGGCGCGGCGCGAGGTGGTCGTGCAGCAAGGCCATGACCGATGAGCCGCCGGTGCCTATGGTGTAGGCATAACCGGTGCCCTCCACGCCGTCACTGCAGCGCAGGGTGAGCAGCAGGGTCTCCTGCGTCACAAAGGACTGGATGGCGTCGGTGCGCACGACCTTGGGCGGCAGGTTGACTTGGCGCAGGCGGACGGACTCAATCGTGACGGGCGCGGTCATGGGCGGACGCGGAGGAAAAACATGGCAGGAAACATTACAGGGTTTAGCCGGATGGCCGGAAGGGCTGGAATCATGGGATTATCAATTGGTCTTACCACTTGTCCACTTCTGGCTAACCCTTAATTCATCCCCGCACTGAAAAAATGCCGCTGCAAACCGTCGAACCGCAACGCCTTTATCGCCAGATCGCCGAGCAGCTGCGCTCGCTGATCAGCAAGGGGGAATTTGCGGCCGGCACGCGCCTGCCGGCAGAACGCGACCTGGCCAAACAGCTCGGCGTGAGCCGGCCGTCGGTGCGGGAAGCACTGATTGCCATGGAAGTCGAAGGCTGGGTCGAGGTGCGCACCGGCTCCGGTGTGTATGTGCTGGACCGGTCGGTGCGGGCCAGCCGGTCCAAGGGGCCGCAGGTCACACTGACCGAATGGGGGCCCCTGGAACTGATACGCGCACGCCGCGTGGTGGAGGGTGAGATCGCCTCGATGGCCGCTCTCCAGGCCAGGCGCAAGGACATCGACGCCATGCGCGCCGCCATTGACATGATGGTCACCGACGCCAACCGCGGCGTGCTGCCGCTGGACGGCGACCGGGCCTTCCACAGCGCGATTGTCGAGGCTTGCGGCAACGTGGTGCTGATCGAAACCGTGCAGAGTTTCTGGGACTCCCGCCGCGGCCCGCTGTTCACGCGCCTGACCGGCTACTTCGAGACGATGAAATCATGGCAATCGGCGATTGCCGAACACGAAGCGATCCTGGCCGCCATCTGCGCGCACGACGGCCCCGCCGCCCGCACCGCGATGCATACCCACATGGACAAGTCCCATTCCCGATTCAGCGCGAGCTGGCGCCGCGCGAAGACAAGCTGAAGGAAGCGCCCGGCAATTCATCTTATCGACCCTTTCTTTTAACCGAGGAGACAACATGACAAAACGATTCACTCTAAAAACAATAGCATGCTGCGCAATCATGGCGGGCACCCTGGGCACATTTGGCATGGCCAATGCGCAGACCAAACTGAAATGGGCGCACGTCTATGAAACGTCCGAGCCCTATCACAAATGGTCGGTCTGGGCGGCCGACGAGTTCAAGAAACGCACCAACGGCAAGTACGAGATCCAGGTCTTCCCGGCTTCCAGCCTGGGCAAGGAAAGCGACATCAACCAGGGCCTGCAACTCGGCACGGTGGACATCATCCTGACCGGCGCTTCCTTCGCTTCCAACTCCTTTCCGCGCCTGGCCGTGAGTTACTACCCCTTCACCTTCCGCGACGCCGACCATGTGGTCAAGTATGGCAAGAGCGATGTCTTCAGGGAACTGGCCGAGGGCTACAAAAAGGCCACCGGCAACACGGTGACCGCGCTGACCTACTATGGCGCGCGCCACGCCACCAGCAACAAGCTGTTCACCAACTGCGACCAGATGAAGGGCCTGAAGATGCGGGTGCCCGATTCTCCGGCCTACACCGCGCTGCCGCGCGCCTGCGGGGCGAACCCGACACCCATCGCGTTTGCCGAGGTCTACCTGGCGCTGCAGAACGGCACCGTCGACGCGCAGGAAAATCCGCTGCCGACCATCGAAGCCAAAAAATTCTTCGAGGTGCAGAAGAACATCATCCTGACCGGCCACATCTCCGACGCGCTGCTCACGGTGATTTCGCCCAGCACCATGGCCAGGCTGTCGCCGGCCGAGCAGAAGCTGCTCGCCGACATCACGCAGGAAGCCGCCGAAAAGGCCACCAACGACATCCGCAAGCGCGAAGGCGAGCTGGTGGAAGAGTTCAAGAAAAAGGGCAACAACGTGGTGACGGTTGACCGCGCCGACTTCCAGCAGCGCGTGCTCAAGGCCATCACCTTCGAATCCATGAAGCTCGACAAGAAGGACTGGGACCGCATCATCGCCATCAAGTAACCGAAGTCACCCCCCGGGCCGGGCCCGCCGACACATCGGCCGCCCGGCCTTTCGACAAGTTCAGGACGATCGGAACCCAAAAGATGGAAACCATTGACGACATGGCCCCCGTGATGGGGGCGGACGGACAGTTTCACGCGCAGGACGAAGCCGTGGACCTTTCCGACACCAAACTGGAAGCCTGGGTGGCGCTGGGCTTCTTCTGGATCCTGGGCGCCACGGTGTTCTACCAGTTCTTTACCCGTTATGTGCTCAACGACTCGGCGGCCTGGACCGAGGAGATCGCGCGTTACCTGCTGATCGCCGTGGTTTTCACCGGCGCGACCATCGGTGTGGTCAAGAACAACCACATCCAGGTGGACTTTTTCTACAAGTTCATGCCCACACCGATGGCACGCGCCATGGCAACCGCCGTCGATGTGCTGCGCGCGGGCTTCTTCGCCGCAGCCGCCGTGTTGACCGTGATGATGATGCTCAAGCTGGGCAGCAATTCGCGCATGACCATGGTCGACCTGCCCATGAACTGGGTCTACGGCATTTGCCTGCTGGGCTTTGCCGCCATGGCCTTCCGCTCCGTCCAGATTGCGCTGTTCCACCACCGGCGCGGCTACTCCGTCCTGGAACGTCCCGAGTCCTCGATGGACGACAAATAACACCCATACAACATGCTCAAAATCATTTTCCTGCTGCTCATGAGTGGCGGCATTCCGGTGGCCATCGCCATGGCGGGTTCGGCCCTGATCTATATCTGGTGGACGGGCACCCTGCCGGCTTTCGTGGTGATCCACCGCATGGTCAGCGGCATCGACAGCTTTCCGCTGCTGGCGGTTCCGTTTTTCATCCTGGCCGGCAACCTGATGAACAACGCCGGCATCACCAACCGCATCTACAACTACGCGCTGGCGCTGGTCGGCTGGCTCAAGGGCGGCCTGGGCCATGTGAATGTGGTGGGTTCGGTGGTGTTCGCCGGCATGAGCGGCACCGCGATTGCCGACGCCGCCGGCCTGGGAACCATCGAGATCAAGGCCATGACCGACCACGGCTACAGCAAGGAGTTCGCCGTCGGCGTCACCGCAGCATCGGCCACGCTCGGGCCCATCATTCCGCCCAGCCTGCCCTTCGTGATTTACGGGATGATGGCCAACGTCAGTGTCGGGGCGCTGTTTCTGGCCGGCATCCTGCCGGGCATCCTGATGGGCGTGCTGATGATGCTGACCGTGGCTTACTTTGCCCACAAGAACGGCTGGGGCGCCGACATCAAGTTCGAGTGGCCCCGCGTAATCAAGGCACTGGTCGAAACCCTGGTGGTGGCCGGCTGGCCGCTGGCGCTCTGGCTGCTGATCACCAAGGCGGGCTTTCCGCCACAGATCACCGTGTTTGTCGGCCTGATCGTGCTGTTTGCCGCCGACAAGTTTTTCAACTTCCAGGCCGTTCTGCCCATCATGACGCCGGTGCTGCTGATAGGCGGCATGACCACCGGCATCTTCACGCCCACCGAAGGCGCCATTGCCGCCTGCCTCTGGGCCATGGTGCTGGGCCTGGCCTGGTACCGCACGCTGAACTGGAAAATGTTCGTCAAGGTCTGCCTGGACACGGTGGAAACCACCGCCACGGTGCTGTTCATTGTGGCGGCGGCCAGCATCTTCGGCTGGATGCTCACCGCCACCGGCGTCACCGCAGCGATTTCCGAGTGGGTGCTCGGTTTCACCAAGGAGCCCTGGGTGTTCCTGCTGCTGGCCAACCTGCTGATGCTGTTTGTCGGCTGCTTTCTCGAACCCACGGCCGCCATCACCATCCTGGTGCCGATTCTTGTACCGATCTGCCAGCAGCTGGGCATCGACCTGGTCCACTTCGGCCTGGTGATGGTGCTCAACCTGATGATAGGTTTGCTGCATCCGCCCATGGGCATGGTGCTGTTTGTGCTGGCACGGGTGGCCAAACTCTCGGTCGAGCGCACCACCATCGCCATCCTGCCCTGGCTGGTGCCCCTGCTCGGCTCGCTGGTCGTCATCACCTATTTTCCGAAACTGGTGCTCTGGCTGCCAAAAATGGTTTACTGAAACTTTTCACCGAGATGGCCCATCGCCCTGACCCCACCATGACTCCTTTTATCCGCCTTCATCCCGCCGACGACGTCCTGATTGCCCGCGCCCAGCTGGTGGGCGGCACCCAGGTCGAAAACATCACTGTCAAGGGCCTGATCCCGCCCGGCCACAAGGTCGCCACGCGCGCACTGGCCGCCGGCGAGGCGGTGCGGCGCTACAACCAGATCATCGGTTTTGCCAGCAAGGCGATTGCACCCGGTGACCATGTGCACACGCACAACCTCGACATGGGTCCCGACAAGGGCGACTTTGCGCGCGACTATGCCTTTGGCGCCGACGTGAAACCCGCCGCCCCGCGGCGCGAGGCCACCTTCATGGGTATCAAGCGGGCCGACGGGCGCGTGGCCACGCGCAACTACATCGGCATCCTGTCCAGCGTCAACTGCTCGGCGACCGCCGCGCGTGCCATTGCCGATCATTTTTCGCGGCAAACCAACCCGGCCGCGCTCAAGGACTTTCCCAACGTGGACGGCGTGGTGGCGCTGACACACGGCACCGGCTGCGGCATGGACTCCGAGGGCTTGGGGCTGAAAATCCTCGAGCGCACGCTGGCCGGCTACGCGACCCATGCCAACTTTGCCGGCGTGCTGGTGGTGGGCCTGGGCTGCGAGGCCAACCAGATCAACGCCTGGCTCGCACACAGCGCGCTGCGCGAAGGCGACAACTTCCGCGTCTTCAACATCCAGGACACCGGCGGCACGCGCAAGACGGTGGACAAGGGGATTGCGCTGATCAAAGAGATGCTGCCGCGCGCCAACGCGGTAAAACGCGAACCCTGCAGCGCGGCCCACATCACCATCGGCCTGCAATGCGGCGGCTCCGACGGTTATTCGGGCATCAGCGCGAACCCGGCACTGGGCGCGGCGGTAGACCTGCTGGTGGCGCATGGCGGCACCGCCATCCTCAGCGAAACCCCCGAAATTTACGGTGCCGAGCACCTGCTGACGCGCCGCGCCGTGCGTCCCGACATCGCCGAAAAACTGATCGCCCGCATCAAGTGGTGGGAGCACTACACCGAGATCAACGAGGGCGAGATGAACAACAACCCCTCGCCCGGCAACAAGGCCGGCGGCCTGACCACGATTCTCGAAAAATCGCTGGGCGCCGTGGCCAAGGGCGGCACCAGCAACCTCGAAGCAGTCTACGAATACGCCGAACCCGTGGACGCACACGGCTTTGTCTACATGGACACGCCGGGTTACGACCCGGTCAGCGCCACCGGCCAGGTGGCCGGCGGCGCCAACCTGATCTGCTTCACCACCGGGCGCGGTTCGGCCTACGGCTGCGCGCCCTCGCCTTCGCTCAAGCTCGCCACCAACTCGGCCCTGTGGCAGCGCCAGGAGGAAGACATGGACATCAACTGCGGCGAGATCATCGACGGCGGTGTGTCCGTCCAGGAGATGGGCCAGCGGATTTTCGACATGGTGCTGGCCACCGCCTCGGGCGCGCAGAGCAAAAGCGAACAACACGGCTATGGGCAAAACGAATTTGTGCCCTGGCAAGTCGGCGCGGTCATGTAGGCCCATTCTTCACTCCCTCTCCTTCCGGGAGAGGGCGGGGGTGAGGGCACTGCGCACTGGGCTACCCTCACCCTGACCCTCTCCCTGAGGGAGAGGGAACAACATCCACAAAGCTGGAACATCATGCAAAAAACCCTCCCAGCCCAAGCACTGCAAGCGCAGATAGCTACTGTTTTAATAGCGGCCGGCAGCGCTGCCGAAGAAGCCGCTGCCGTGGCGGCCAACCTGGTGCTGGCCAACCTGAGCGGCCACGACTCGCATGGCGTGGGCATGCTGCCGCGTTATGTGGACGCGGTGCTCGAGGGCGGCCTGCATCCCAACACCGGCGTGAAAGTGGTGCTCGACACCGGCTCCCTCCTCACGCTGGACGGCCAGCGCGGCTACGGCCAGATCGTCGGCGCGCAGGCCATGGCGCTGGGCATGGAACGCGCCCAAACCCACGGCAGCTGCATCATGACGCTAGCCAACGCGCACCACCTGGGGCGCATCGGGCACTTCGCCGAAATGGCCGTGGCCCAGGGGCTGGTGTCAATACATTTTGTCAATGTGCTGTCCCGGCCGGTGGTTGCACCTTTCGGCGGTGCTGACGGCCGCTACGGGACCAACCCGTGCTGCATAGGTGTACCTCTCGCAGGACGCGATCCGTTTGTGTTGGACTTTGCCACGAGCCGCGTCGCGCAGGGAAAAATGCGCGTCGCCCACAACGAAGGCCGGCGTGTGGAGCCCGGCACACTGATCGACGAACACGGCCGACCCACCACCGACCCCGGCGTGGTCGTGGTGCCGCAGAGCAATGGCCTGTTCGGCGCGCTGCTGGCCTTTGGCGAACACAAGGGTTACGGCATGGCCGTGGCCTGCGAGCTGCTGGGCGGCGCGCTGACCGGCAGCGGCACCTGGCACAAGCCAACCGACCCGGCCGTGCGCGCGGTGATCAACGGCATGCTGACCATCCTTATCGACCCGGCCAGGCTCGGGACCCAGGCCACGTTTGCGCAGGAAGCGCTGGCTTTTGTCGACTGGCTCCAGGCCGGGCCGGTGGCGCCGGGGTTTGACGCGGTGCAGATCGCCGGTGACCCGGAGCGGGCTTACCGCGCGCAACGACAGGACCAAGGCATTGCAGTCGATGCCCAGACCTGGCAGGAGATCGTGGCCGCGGGCCACAAGGTCGGGGTGTCGCTGCCCGATTGACGCCTTCCAGCCACTGCCCGCGGTCACACTATGAAATTGATAGCTGCCTGCGCTTGCCCTGTGTGGGCTGGAGGCCAAAATGACCATGAAGTCTGCTGAAACGGCGACCCGGCTGAGCAGCGCCTGCCTGCCCGCCCTCGCCGCGCGCGGCATCCCGGTCCCGACCTACCCGCGCCAGGGCCTGCCCGGCGTCGTGCACCTCGGCCTGGGCGCCTTCCACCGTGCGCACCAGGCGCTGGTGTTTGATGCGCTGCTGCAGCGCGGCGACACGCGCTGGGGCGTGTTCGGCGTGGCCATGCGCAGCACGCAGCTGGCCGATGCCTTGAACGCGCAGGACGGCCTCTACGCGGTGCAGGTGGCCAGCAGCGCCGGCAGCCAATGGCAGGTCGGCGGCGCGATCTGGCAGACCGCCGTCGCCGCGCGCGAGCCGGCCCGGGTGGTGCAGGCGCTGGCGGCGCCCGCCACGCGCTGGGTCACGCTGACCGTCACGGAAAAAGGCTACGGGCCGGCCCTGGCCGACCTGCTGGTGCAAGGCCTGGCCGCGCGCCATGCCGCCGGCCTGCCGGGCCTGACCATTGCGTCCTGCGACAACCTGGCGCACAACGGGCGCAAGCTACAGGCCCTGTGTGTGAACGCCGCGCGGCAGCTGAGCCCCGCTCTGGCGGACTGGGTCGAGCGCACCTGCGCCTTCCCCAACAGCATGGTGGACCGCATCGTGCCCGCGGCCACGCCGCAGCGCCTGGCCGCCGCGCACGAGGCCCTGGGTGTGGCCGACGAAGCTGCCCTGGGCACCGAGGCCTTCTGGGAGTGGGTGATTGAGCGGCGCTTTGCCGACTCTGGCGACGCCGATGTGCTGGCCGCCGCCGGCGTGACGGTGGTGGACGACGTGGCCCCGTTCGAGGACGCCAAGCTGCGCCTGCTCAACGGCAGCCACACCGCCATGGCCTGTTTGGGCGCGGTGGCCGGCTGGCCAGTGATCGGCGAATGCATCACCCAGCCGGCGGTGCGCAGCTTCATCCACGGCCTGATGACCCACGAGGTCGGCCCCCAGCTCAGCCGCCCGGACTGGGCCGGCTACCGGGACGCCCTGCTCGCACGGTTTGCCAACCCCGCGCTGCAACACAGCGTGCACCAGATCGCCACCGATTCCTCGCAGAAGATCCCGCAGCGCTGGCCGCCCTCGGTGCTGGGCGCGCTGCGCGCCGGCCTGCCGGTGGACCGCCTCGCGTTTGCCGCCGCGGCCTGGATGCGTTATGTGCGCGGCAGCGACGAGCAGGGAGGCGCTTATGCCATGAACGACCCGATGGCCGGCGAACTGCAGGCGCTGGCGCTGGCCCATGCCGGCGATGCCGCGGCTACCGTGCAGGCGCTGGGCACATTGCGGGTGATCTGGGGCGAGGTCCTGCCGGACAACACGCACTGGCTGGCACTGGTGGCGCGGCAGTTGGACCTCATCGACCGGCTCGGAATCCTGGCGGCGCTGGCGCAGCTGCAGGCCAACCTGGACGACGCCTGAGCCCGTGACCGGCACCCCGGCGTTGTGAACAAAATCGGCCTCCAGCCCTTACGGATCGGGCGCGAGATGCTCTCCTTTTGAGAGTGAGGATTAACCCAGCACCACGGCCAGGCTGGCGTCGAGGTGCTCGGTTGGCAGGCGCTTGAAGCCCGAGCGCGAGAAGCGCTGCAGGCGACCCATCATGAAAGCCACGATGACCGAGGCCTGAACCTGCGCCTGGACGGTCGGTGTGGCGGCGCCGTCGGCCCCGGCCGCATCGCGCAGGTTTTGCTTGAGGCTGGACTCGAGCTTGTCGAAAAACTGGTTCATGCGCTCCTGCAGGCGTTCGTTTTCGAACACCAGGGCGTCGCCGGCCATCACGCGGGTCATGCCGGGGTTTTTCTCGGCAAACTGCAGCAGCATGATGACCAGCCGGCGGGTGCGCTGCGCCGGGTCGGTCTCGCGTTCGGCGATCTGGTTGACCAGGGTGAACACGGTCTGCTCGATGAACTCGATCAGGCCCTCAAACATCTGTGCCTTGCTGGCAAAGTGGCGGTATAGCGCCGCCTCACTGACCTCGAGCCGGGCCGCCAGGGCCGAGGTGGTGATGCGCTCCGCACCGGGCTGCTCCAGCATGGTCGCGAGCGCCTGCAGGATCTGCACGCGGCGCTCGCCCGGCTTGGGGCGCTTGCGCGGCGCAGCCGGCGTGGAGAGCTCGGGACTCACGTCAGACTCAAACTCGGACATAGGGCATGCAGTGCGTTGTTGTAAGAGATGTTTCAAAACTGGGCCGACGCTTTGGATTCTCGCACAGCCAGAGGGGGCTTTCGGCCGGCGCCGGTCAGGGGCAAACCCGCGTGCCCGGCCCTGCAACAACGTGGTTTTTCGGGCGCGCTCAGGTTGGGGAACGCATCACCAGCCGCACCCGTAGGCCGCAGGCGACACCCTCCCGGCTGCCGGCGGCCTCCAGCGTCAGCTGCGCTCGGTGGGCGCGCGCGATTTCGTCGGCGATCGCCAGCCCCAGCCCGTTGCCCTCCCCGCCGGTGCCGGGCACCCGGTAAAAACGCTCCAGCACGCGGGCGCGCTCGGCGGCAGGGATGCCCGGCCCGTCGTCTTCCACCTCGAGAAAAACCTGCGCCTCGCCCGCCGCATCCCGCGTCTCCAGCGGGCCGCAGCGTATCGTGACCGTGCCGCCCGGCGCCGTGTACTTGACGGCGTTGTCCACCAGGTTGCCGAGCAGTTCGCGCAGCAGCCACGCGTGGCCCGAGACCTGGGCAAAACGCACTTCCAGCCCCAGGTCGATGCCTTTGGCCGAGGCCGCATCCAGGTGCAGGGCCAGCACCGACTCGCACAGGTCCTTGAGGTCCACCCGATGCACCGGCTGGCCCGCCATCTGGGAGGCATCGGCCCGCGACAGGGCCAGCAGCTGGTTGGCCAGCTGCGAGGTACGCCGGGTGGCGCTGCGCAGCGCCATGATCTTGTCGGCCGACAGGGTCAGCTGCCGGCCTGCCGCGGGCGCCATGGCCGCCTGCGCCCAGGCTTCCACCTGGGCCTGCAGCCCCGCCAGCGGGGTGCGCAGCTGATGCGCGGCATCGGCCACAAAGCGGCGCTGGCCCTCGGCCTGGTCGTTGACCAGCGCAAACAGGCGGTTCAGTGAGGCCACCAGCGGCCGCACTTCGCCCGGCGTGCTCTGCGGGTCGATGGCGCTGAGGTCGCGCGGGGACCGGCGCTCGACCGCATCCTTGAGCGCCAGCAAGGGCCGCAGGGCCCGGTTGACGGCCCAGTTGACGGCCAGGGCGGCGGCCAGCACCAGAATCAGGTTGGGCAGCAGCACCTTGAAAAACACCGAACGCACCCACTGCTGGCGGGCATCCGAGCCATCGGCCAGCTGCAGGATCAGCTCGCCCGCCGCGGTTCTGACGCGCTGCACCACCACCCGGTAGGTGACGCCGTTTTCCTCCATGCTGTGAAACTCGGGCTCGCGGGTGGTGGGCACCACCATGCTGATCCAGGCGTCGCCGGCCAGAAAACGGCCTTCGGCATCCGACACCCGGTAACCGGCAAACCCGGCGCGCGCCTTGATGAACTCCTCGACCGGCGGCGCCAGCAGCATCACCGGGCTGTCGTCGGCCGTGCGGCCGGGGGCGAGCACCGAGTCGGCCAGCAGGGGCGTCAGGCGCCGCAGTTGCTGGTCCTGCTGCAGGGCGGCGTTGCCCGCCGCCTCGTAGTCGAAGTAAATACTCACCAAGGCAAACAGGCTCAGGGGTGCCAGCAGCAGCAGCAGCAGGCGGCGCTGCAGCCCGGATTTCATGGCCGCAGGTACGCGCAAGGCGGCGGTTTTTTCCGCGACAGCCGCCGTGGCCGGGTCAGCGCCGGTGTTCTCACGCATCAGGTTAGCCTAGCCGGCCGGCGCGTCCAGCGACCCGCCGCCCACCAGCTCCAGCCGGTAACCAAAGCCGCGAATGGACCGCAGGGCGATGCCGTGCGGCTCCAGCTTGCCACGCAGGCGCGAGACGTAGACCTCGATCGCGTTGGGGGTGATTTCCTTGTCCCAGCCGGTCAGCGCGGCGAGCAGTTTTTCCTTGCTGGCAGGTTTGGGCGCGTGGATGAGCAAATACTCCATCACCGTCCATTCGCGCGGTCCCAGATCAATCAGCTGGCCGTTGGCGCGCGCCTGGCGGTTCGCCGAGTCAAGCTCCAATGCGCCGAAACTCAACATGGCGCTGGTGGCCGCCTGCGAGCGGCGCAGCAGCGCACGCAGGCGCGCGAGCAGTTCGGGCAGTTCAAAGGGCTTGACCATGTAGTCGTCCGCCCCCAGGTCCAGGCCCTGCACCCGGTCTTCCAGGGCGTCGCGCGCCGTGAGGATCAGCACCGGCATGGCCAGCCCCCGCACGCGCAGCCGGCGCGTGAGCTCCAGGCCGTCAATTTTGGGCAGGCCGATGTCGATGATGGCGGCGTCAAAACTCTCGCCCTGCAGCACCTCTTCGGCACGCTCGGCACTGCCGACCCAGTCCACCGCGTAACCGGCATCGGACAGCCCCAGCTTGATGCCGCTGGCCAGCATCACGTCGTCTTCAACGAGGAGAAGTCTCATAAGACTGGAGTAAGTTGGAAAACGCGTTCAGGAAGCGTTGCGAGCGGCTGTCAGGCTAGGCGCACGGAGCACAGCAACCGGAATGTGCTTCAGGCACATGAGGATTGCGAGCACCGCGCAACAACGCATGGCAGACGCGCAGTAGCTTCATGGGCGCGTTTTCAGTGCGATCGGATCATGGTGCCGTACGCCTGGTCGGTCAGGATCTCCAGCAGCATGGCGTGTGGCACGCGGCCGTCGATGATGTGCACCGAGTTCACCCCGCTTTTGGCCGCGTCCAGCGCACCCTCGATCTTGGGCAACATGCCGCCCGAGATGGTGCCGTCGGCAAACAGCTCGTCGATTTCACGGGCGCTGAGGTCGGTCAGCAGTTCGCCGGCCTTGTTGAGCACACCGGGCGTGTTCGTCAGCAGCACCAGCTTTTCGGCCTTCAGCACAATGGCCAGCTTGCCCGCCACCACATCGGCGTTGATGTTGTAGCTTTCATTGTGCTCGCCAAAGCCGATCGGGCTGATCACGGGAATGAAGGCGTCGTCCTGCAGCGCCTTGACGACACTGGGGTCGATGCTGAGGATATCGCCGACAAACCCGATGTCGTGCTCCTTGGCCGGGTCGTCCTTGTCGGCCATCTTGAGTTTCTGCGCCCGGATCAGGCCGCCGTCGCGCCCGGTCAGGCCCACCGCCTTGCCGCCGGCCTGGTTGATCAGGCCCACGATATCCTGCTGCACCTGGCCCGCCAGCACCCACTCCACCACTTCCATGGTTTCCTCATCGGTCACGCGCATGCCCTGGACGAATTGCCCCTTTTTGCCGAGGCGGTTCAGTGCCGTTTCAATCTGCGGCCCGCCGCCATGCACCACCACCGGGTTCATGCCGACCAGCTTGAGCAGAACCACATCCTCGGCAAAGTCCGCCTGCAGCGCCGGGTCGGTCATGGCATTGCCGCCGTACTTGATGACCAGCGTCTTGCCGTGGAACTTGCGGATGTAGGGCAGCGCCTGCGCCAGGATTTCGGCCTTGTCGCGCGGGCCTACGTGGGAGAGGTCGGGGTCGGAGTGGGAAGAATGGTTCATTGCGGGATTTTTTAGTGGAGGACCAAATTGTGCTGCATAGCAGCAAGATCGGGAATTCAGGTGGACTGGGCAGCCTGCCCGCCATAACCGTGGACACATGCCCGAAGCACGGCCTTGATGGCGGGCACATCGCTGCTGTCAGCGGCACGTCGCAGTGTCTGCAAGTGCACTTCGAGGACGGGCCAAGTCAGGTAATCTTCATGCGCTTTCATGATGCGCGGGTGTGTGGTGGACGACGGGTTGTCGCCAATCAGCAACTCTTCGTACAGTTTTTCACCGGGTCGCAAACCCGTGATTGCAATTTCAATATCACCGCTCACATTGACTTCGTCGCGCACGCTCAGGCCAGACAGCTCCACCATACGGCGGGCCAGATCCATGATTCTGACGGGCTCGCCCATGTCCAGCACAAACACTTCACCGCCTCCAGCCATGGCACCTGCCTGCAGCACCAACTGGGCCGCCTCGGGAATGGTCATGAAATACCGGGTGACTTCCGGGTGCGTTACCGTCAACGGGCCGCCACTGGCGAGCTGCCTGCGAAACAGGGGGACCACACTGCCGCTGGAACCCAGCACGTTGCCGAAGCGAACCATGCCAAAACATGTGGTTGATTCTCCGGCTTGCCCAGCCAAAGCCTGCAAAACAAGTTCGGCCATGCGCTTGCTGGCCCCCATGACGTTGGTGGGGCGCACAGCCTTGTCAGTAGACACCAGTATGAACTGGGTGACTCCACTTTCAATGGCTGCGCGCGCCATGTTGAGCGTACCGAAAACATTATTGGCAATGCCCTCTGCCGGATTGGATTCCACCATGGGCACATGCTTGTAGGCCGCCGCATGGTAAACCGTAGCAGGTCGGTAGGTGTGGCAGATTTCCTGCAGGCGCCGGGGGCTGGCCACACTTCCCAACAGCGGCACCAGTTCGCAGCCAAATCTTTGAGCCACACACAGACCCTGCAATTCCTGGTGAATGCTGTAAAGACCAAATTCGTTGTGGTCCAGCAACAGCAACTGACGAGGATGTTCAGCCAGAATCTGCCGGCACAACTCACTGCCGATGCTGCCACCCGCACCAGTCACAAGAACTACCTTGTCTGCCAGATTGCGGGCCAGCAAGTCCGTGTTGGGCGGCACCGTGTCGCGGCCCAGCAGATCTTCAATGTCAAGTTCCTTGAAATCCTGTACCGTGACGCGCCCCGTGGCCAAATCGGCCAAGCCCGGCAAGGTGCGAATATGAACAGGCACCGAGCGCAGGCTGTCGATGATCCGGTTGCGCCGTTCGCGGGAGGAGCTGGGCAAAGCCAGCAAAATGTCCGTCACGCCCAGCCGGGCCACCAAGCCAGGCACTTCTGACGGGGCGAACACCGGTACACCGTTGATACTGCGGCCCACCTTGGCCGCGTCATCATCGACAAAACCCAGCAAAGAAAATTGCCTGGAGATGCCCATTGCCGAGGCTGTTTGCACACCCGCCGTGCCCGCGCCGTAAATCAGGAGGCGGCCTTCGGCCGGCCTTTGTGCACTTCCCAGACCCGCCAGCCAGAATCGGGCCACTGCCCGGCTGGTCCCCACAAGCAGCAAAAAGATCAATGGCTGCAACACACCCACGCTACGCGGCACACCGGGCCACTGCTGCCACAACAACACAGCCATAAAGACCATGCCAAACACCACCACGGCCTGCCCGGTGGCTTTCAACGCCGCTTGCCCTGTGTATCTGAAGATGGCCCGATAAAGACCAAACTTGATGAATACAGGGATCGCCAGCAGCGGCGCCAGTCCATACACCCACCATTGCGCCTCGCTGGGCGAATGCAATTCATCCAGTCTGAGCGTGAACGCTATCCAGGTGGAAAGCAATGCCAGAACAACGTCGACCGCAATAACCACCGCCAGCTTGACCACCCGTGGCCAGCTCAAAATTCTGCTCTGCATTGATCCCCCTGACCTGCCCTCTGATTCACACTAGCTTTTGACGGCGAACTCTTCTTTGGTTTTGCCTTGAGCCATCAAAGCGGCCAACCAGCGCGGCGTCAAGCCACGCCCACTCCAGGTTTCACCAGCCGGCCCCCGGTATTTTGCTGCCAGCGTAGAAGTGCTTTTCTTTTTCCCAGTACCGCCCCCACGGGTCGCGGCCACCTTCTTTGACTTCACCTTTGCGCCACCCGATTTTCCGGAACTGAGGTCTTTGACGGTAATGCCAAAAGCTTCCATCATTACCAGTATTTCATGCACTGTTTTATCAAACTCCCTCGACTTGATTTCATTGGCCTGTTTCTGCAATTTTTCAATTTGACCTTGAATTTCAACCAGATTACTCATGCCGGCACCTTTCATTGATTTAAAACGTTCGACTGAAATTTGAAAATAATTCTAATGCGTTACATTATCTCTTCTCAAAACCTTTAAAAATGTCAAACATATAATTTTTATATCCAGCAAGGAAGATTTTTTATTTAGATATTCAATTTCCAGTGCCACTTTTTGTGGAATGGGCAACTCATCGCGTCCATTGACCTGCGCCCATCCCGTCAGGCCCGGCAACAGATTATGAATGCCATTGCGCGTGCGCAATTCGATCAAATCATGCTGATTAAACAATGCTGGCCGGGGTCCGACAAAACTCATGTCGCCCTTGACGATACTCCATAACTGGGGCAATTCATCCAGGCTGCTTTTCCGTAAAAAGCTGCCGATCGGCGTGAGATAACTATTCGCATCAGCAAGTAAATGGGTGGCGACTGCAGGCGTACCAATTTTCATGCTGCGGAACTTCGGCATCCTGAAAATCATGTTCCGCCGTCCCACGCGGTCCGACCAGTACAGGACAGGACCCGGAGACGTCAGTTTGACTGCCAAGGCCAACAACAGTAGCGGCAAAGCGAAAATACATATCGCCAGAACTGCCAGCGACAGATCAAACAAACGCTTCATCAGGCAAACAGGGAAACGGGCATCATTTGCGCCAGACAACGCGGTTGATATAACCCGTATAACTGAGTACCAAACGAACAATTTTTCGCGATACGTCCGCAGACGCATAGTCGGCAACCGGGCGCATCGGCCCGTACTCGGCAGATTGCTCACATACCACCTTCACCGCATCCAGAACTTCCTGCGACTTGAGCCCACACATGATCAGAATACCCTCGTCCATGCCTTCAGGACGCTCGTGCGCATAACGGATCGTTATGGCCGGCAAATTCAGCAATGACGCTTCTTCGGTGATGGTGCCACTGTCTGAAATCACACACATCGACTCCATCTGCAATTTGACAAAATCAAAGAAGCCGAATGGTTTTGCAAAATCGATCAAGGGGTCGATGTCGGTCAATCCCAAAGCATCCAACCGCTTGCGTGTGCGTGGATGGGTGGAAACAATGATGGGATACCCGTAGGTACTGGCGAGGAGGTTCAGGGTTGTGACCAGATCGCGGAGATTTTCCGGCGTGTCAACATTTTCTTCCCGGTGCGCACTGACTACAAAAAACTGTTTGGACTTGAGGCCAAGGCGCCCCAGCACATCCGATGCCTCTATGCCCGGCATGTAGTGTTTCAAGACCTCATCCATGTGAGAGCCGGTTTTAATAATGGTTTCAGGGCGAATACCTTCCGCGATCAAATACCGCCGCGCGTGCTCGGTCAGAACGAGGTTGATGTCGCTGAGGTGATCCAGAACCTTGCGGTTCAGCTCTTCAGGCACCCGCTGGTCGAAGCATCTGTTTCCCGCCTCCATGTGGAATACCGGGATCTTGCGCCGCTTCGCCGAAATCACCGCAAGGCAGGAATTAGTGTCGCCATAAAGCAATACCGCATCCGGTTTTTCCTTCTCGAACACCTCGTCCGCCTTGATGATCACCTGCCCAATGGTCTGGGCAGCCGTCTCGCCGACCGCACCCAGGAAATAGTCGGGTTTTCGGATCTGTAGATCCTCGAAAAAGATCTGGTTGAGCTCATAGTCGTAGTTCTGACCGGTGTGTACAAGCACATGGCGGGTGTGCTTGTCCAGTTCAGCAATCACGCGACTCATCTTGATGAGCTCCGGGCGTGTACCAACAATCGTCATGACCTTAAGCATTGAGTTTTTCCTGAATGAAGTCCAGCTTTTTCAGCAGGGTTTTGATCTGCGCAACGTCCAGCAACTGGGTGTTGTGCGATGTGTAATCATCAAGATGGGAAATTTTCTCTTCCCCATCGCTGAAGTACTTGGCGTAGTTGAGGTCTCGATTGTCAGCCGGGATGCGGTAGTAGTCGCCCATATCATCCACCCTCGCCATCTCCTCCCTGGACACCAGGGTTTCATAAAGCTTTTCTCCGTGGCGGGTGCCGATCGTGCGCACCGAGCTTTTCCCCGGAAACAGCGAAATCAGCGCCTGCGCAAGGTCCGCAACCGTTGAAGCCGGCGCTTTCTGGACAAAAATATCGCCCTGTTTACCATGCTCAAACGCATGCAGCACCAAGTTCACCGAGTCATCGAGCGACATCAGAAAACGGGTCATTCCAGGATCGGTGATCGTGAGAGGTTTGCCTTCCTGCAGCTGAGAGACAAACAAGGGAATGACAGAACCGCGGGAAGCCATCACATTGCCGTAGCGTGTTGCGCAGAGCACGGTTTCGCCTTCGTTTTGCATGCGCGCCTTCGCCACCATCAATTTCTCCATCATGGCTTTTGATACGCCCATGGCATTGATGGGATAAACCGCCTTGTCCGTACTGAGCACCACCACGCGTTCCACGCCCTTCTCAATGGCGGCATTCATGACGTTCTCGGCGCCAATAACGTTGGTTAACACCGCCTCCATTGGATAGAATTCGCATGAAGGCACCTGTTTGAGTGCTGCCGCGTGGAATACATAATCCACCCCCTTCATCGCCTGAAGAATGCTGTCGTAATTGCGGATATCGCCGATATAGAACTTCAGCTTTTCATTGTTCAGGCCGATACGCATCTCCTCCTGTTTTTTTTCATCGCGGCTGAAAATCCGGATTTCCCGAACATCGGTTGACAGGAAACGCTTCAGCACAGCGTGGCCAAAAGAGCCCGTACCACCCGTGATCATTAATATTTTATTATTGAACATTATTTCACTCTCGCATTATCTTGATGCGTACATGGATTGAATTAACTCCGGCCAGGAAGGCGCGATGTAACCGGTTTCCTTGGAAAAACGCTCAGAAACAAGGGAGCGGTTAATCGCAAAAGACTCGTCCCGGATGATCTCAATTGACTTGCCATAGACCTTTGCGATCAGACACAGCAATTCAAATTTATTGATGGCTTCGGCCCCGACATGATACAAGCCGGACAGATCAGTGCAGGGGATCACGATGTCGCGCACAACCTGCGCAAACACGGTGCTCGGTAAACCGGAAAAAATGGCGCGCTCAAAACCATTGCATTTACCTTCCTGTGACAAAAACCATGCGAGCAACCCATAGGTGCTTTGGAGTTCATGGCCAATGGTGGAGGTGCGTAGGGTAACGGCATGCGGATAACTTACTTCACCCAAAAACTTTGTCTTGCCATAGACGTCCCGGGCATCAGCCGGGTCATCCTCGACATAGGCCCCCTTCAAGCCGGAAAACACACAGTCCGTGCTCACGTGGATCAACCGGGCACGCGCCACAGCACAGAGCTCCGCAATGCGATGAGGCAACAAGGCATTGATCGGGATCGCCAGGACGGGATCGTCGGATTCCTTGTGGTGCTTCGTCAATCCGATGCAGTTGACGACCACCGCCGGCTGCACCCGCGAGAAAACCCGCACGAGTGCATCATGGTTGTCAATGTCAACCCCGGGTAGCAGCTTGCTGGCAACAGCAGCCGAGAAAAAGCGCTTTGCATCGGCGGAGCGCAGGGTCCCAAAAACCTCCCACGCCTTGTTTTCGCCAAGCACACGAAACATGGCACTTCCAATCATTCCGCTGGCTCCCAATACCAGAATTCTCATTGTTTTTTCCTGTGGTTTTCGGCAACCGCCTTGAAGTGCCCAATCAACTGATCCGTCAGCATGTTGTGATCGAAATGGTCCTTGAAGTAACGCCTGCCATTCTCGCCAAGTATTGCCCTGTCCTCCGCCGTCATTTGGAAAAGCCTCAGCACGGCATCAGCGAGCGCCTTTGCATCACCCGCCGGACAAGTCAGTCCAGCATGGGCTTCATTGACCAGACGTGCTCCCTCCCCGTTCAACGACGCAACGATAGGCCTGCCAGAGGCCATATACGCTTGCACCTTGTTGGGTACCGTAGCGGCAAAAATAGGCTCGTCCGCAAGCGAAACAAGCAATGCTCCTGCCTTCTGCATCAGGCCGGGCATGGTCTCAACGGGATACCTTCCGGGAAGGTGCAGATTCGTCAGCTTCAGCACCTCGACCTGCTGGAGCATCCAGTCCCGGCGACTGCCCTGACCGATCACCACAAAACGGATGTCGGAGTGATCTTTTAGCAGATGCGCCGCTTGCACAATGACATCAACAGCTTGGCCTGCGCCAATATTGCCAGCAAAAACAACCGGGAAGCCATGATCGAGCACCGGAATCTCCGGGAGCACCACTGTCGATGGTGAACCAAAGGTATCGTCAACCGAGTTGGGGTAATACCGGACAGTTTTTCCGGGCGCCAGCGCGTTTACAAAAGGCAGAAAACCCCAGGACTGGGCCAGTAGCAGGTCTGCACGCCGATAGACAAGGCCCACCAACCAGCCGACTTTTGCGAGCACCCCCCGATTCTTCACATACCCAGTCGCTTCCAGGCTCTCCGGCCACAAGTCCTGAACCCAGATGATTACCGGTCTTCGTTTTAGCCAGCCAATCATCAACGCCGGAATGGCCTGGAAAATGGGGGAAACGCCGTATACAAAAATCGCTTCGTAGTCACGCGATCTCAACAGCCAAGGTCCCAAAACCACACCGGAAAAGATGAACGAAAGATAATTGATAACCAGCCGTAGCGCACCTTTGCTGCCACGCGGAATCAACGGGATACGGTACAACGTTGCTCCATGCCATCGCTCGGTCTGGCAACCGAGAATACGATAGCCGGAATGAAGCCGCCCTTCGGGGTAATTAGGCTTCCCGGTCAACACATCGACATCAACACCTTTTTCCACCAAGGTCTTCACCAGATCATTGATACGAAAACTTTCCGGCCAGAAATACTGGCTGACAATCAGGATGCGCACGGTTTTTTGATCTGCTTTGAGGGCTTTGGCAGGGCCGGCCGGACTCAAGCTGGAGAAATCGGCTTTAGCGGCTGATGAATTTTCGCCTGCAGACGACCACCAGTTCAGGCAGGCGCCGAGCGTCATTGAAAGAAATACCCAGGTTGGGAATAACTGGGGTGTCCTCAAAAACAATCCAGAGGTAAAACAAAAGGCAAGTCCGGTCAATGCATAGGCGGAGAAAATACCCGGAGAATTTAGACTCTTCTTGATCCCCACCCAGAATAACACCGACCAGAGCAAGAACCAGATCGTCAGCGATACAGCGCCGCCAATAGCATATATCGACATAAAAGAATTGTCGCTGATATATTCGAGCAACGTGCGGCCACTCACGGACTCCATCATTTTCCCGGCATCACTCGTAACCGCCATAGTCTCCATACCTTTAGCCGCGGCCCCAATGCTGTTAGCCGCAGACTGGATACTTCCACCCAAATCTTCAAATGCCGTCGGCAGAATAGCAGTTAGTTTTACCATCAAGGCTGATTTTGGCAACCACTCTGACAGCGAGACCAGCCACCGATCCAAATGCTGCATTGTGGGGGAAAAAACCTTCATCACAAAGATCCAGAATATATCGACTGGCAATTCCAAAAATCTTTGCAGATTTGCGCGCAGCGTATTTAAGAATGCATAAGGTGAAGGAGTTGCATATGTAATCAACAAGGCAGAGGCAGCAAATGCGAACACAAAAGCGAGGGGCGGCCAAAGCCAGTCGAGTGCTTTTTGTTGTATATGTTTTCTGCTGAAAAACAGTAGCATTGAAGCGGAGGAAAGATTGACAATGGACAACATCAACCCGCTTCTTGAGGAAGACAGAAGAAGCGACAATATGACCAGCAACATGGCGCCAAAAGCAATCCGGCGGGAAATCCAACCCAGATGAAACACCAGCGAAATCAGTGCCACCATCAGTGCACTCCATAGCCCAAATACGTTCGGGTTAAACAAAGTACCGCTGGTTCGATATGAAAAGCCGGTCACATAATATGTCCCCGCCCAAACTACCCCAGTGACGATTTCATAAAAACCGCCAGCGATCATAAGTAGCCCCAAAACAACCAGTGCTGTGAGCCACTCCTTCCGACGGGAAACAAAATAATCACGCCCCTGGCTCACTCCAATGGAAAATACAAGCATGCCAGCCCACATACAAATGGAAAATATCGACTCCTTCAAAATCGTTAATAATTTTCCGGAAGAAATTCCTGGATAATTTACTGCACCATAAACCATAGACATCAGAAACAAGGCCAGAAGAAGAAGAATATCCAGTCTAAAAAAAGGACTGCCCCTGATTGAATTCAATGGATGCTGCATGCGCAAAATTAAAAGTACGCCGCAATAAATCAGAAAACCGGCACCGACCAGTTTGACGCCTAAATCGCTGCTCTGATAGTGCAACGCATTCAGAGTATCTATTCCACTACCCGTGGCCGCCGCAAAAATTGCATACCCGCCGTGCAGACCAAGATAAATAAGCATGGCCACCAATACTGCACCGATGCTTTTTCTTATATAAAGGTAATAAATCAACCCAAAAATCCAGATCAGATTTGGGATCGAGTTCCATAAAAAATATTTATCCCCAGGCATCAGTTTCTTTTCTTGATGTGAATTAGCCGCTCATACAAATCAATGTATGAAAGAACGACAACATTCCACGTGAAATATTGGGAAACAAACCTTTTGATCATCAATCCAGCAGGCTTGATGATTTCAGGTTGCGATAACACATTCAGTAGCCCCTGCTCCAAGCCTTGAACTGAAGCAGGGACTATCCAGCCACCGCCTACTTCCTGCAACTGCTCAAAGCCGCACTGATCTGTCAACAGAACCGGAGTCCCGCACATACCGGCCTCGATGGCCACAATCGACATGGCCTCATGCCGGGAAGGCACCGCGAGGAGATCAGCAGCATGGTAGGCATCCGATTTTTCGCCGCCCCCCAAATAGCCGACAAAGTGGACACGCTGTTCAACCCCATGACTTTTAGCCATCGCCTTCAGCTGCTCCAACATGCCTCCATCAGGTCCCGCAAACACAAGATCAACATCGAGGATCCTGTCTTTGAGGATACAAAATGCCTCCAGCAGGAGGTCCGGGCCCTTTATCACGTTCAAGCGCCCGACAAAAAGAACAAAGCGCCGCGCACCGAGCGAATGCCTGCTGCGAAATTCTTTCGTGTTTTGGGATAAAAAATCGGATTCCGCAATGCCATTAGGCAACACAACGACTTTCTCCGGCGCTATACCTGACGCAATAAAGTAATCTTTTTCCGCCTGCGTCACGGCAATGCATGTTGTAGCGTTTTTGACTATCCTTGATCCAACCGCCAGATTGTAAATTTTCTTCAGAAGTTTTGACCGCCCGAAAATGGAAAGTGCACCAGCCGGACAAACGACGTAAGGCTTTCTCGCCCTTTGGATGGCCCAGTAAACCACTGCGTTTAGCACCGTCCAGTGCCCGATCAGATGAACGATGTCGGATTCATCGACCAAGCGCTGGATATGATGAAACGAAACCCGGGGCACATAAAAGCGCCGGAACAAGCAGGGCAGTGCAATTACTGCGCTATCGCCCAAGGCTTTTTTCCGTTGATCACTCAAGCCGGTATCTATGGTCAATATACGGCAGCGCACATCCGCCAACCCTAAAAATCTGGCCATCTGAAAGGTTCTCTCGGCTTCCCCGCCACCTGTCACCGGGTCAAAGTTGCTGCACACACTCAGGACATTCATGTCAGCTTATTTCTCGCCTGCAGTCTGGAGCCGTTCAGCGATCGCTGATGCCATGATGCGATAACCGGACGGACTGAGATGAGTATCGTTGGGAAGATAAAGATCAATGGTATTGGCTACATTTTTCTGAAACAGGTTTCGCAGATCGACCGAATCGACCCCGGCGGCTGCGATGGACGAAAAAATGTCAGGGTATTCGGCCGTGGCCGCCGCACGAAGCATATAAGAGCGGTAAACAGTTGACTTGTCTGGCACCACAACAATAACCAGGCGCAATTTCCCCAGTCGGTTCTGGATATTTTTC
Source organism: Polaromonas sp. (assembly GCF_029945925.1). Classification (GTDB taxonomy): domain Bacteria; phylum Pseudomonadota; class Gammaproteobacteria; order Burkholderiales; family Burkholderiaceae_C; genus Polaromonas. Next base: position 125,835 of record NZ_JAQSDN010000043.1, read on the forward strand.
AGGTTTTCAACAGCGGCAGCGATGTCCTGCTGAGTCCAGGTTTTTTTGCTGTCGTCCTCCGCGTAATACAAGAGCCTGTTTGCCTGGATATTCGAAAACAGGTTGGCATTTGAAAGAGGGACATTGATCGCCTCACCGGAATTGATGCTTCCCGCCTGCCAGCGTATGCGCAGGGCGTTTCCAGCCGTCTGGACAAGATAAAACGCGTCAAGCGTTACTCCAGGGATCAGGCTGGTTGACCGTGTTTTATCAGGTGCGGCGCTCGCCAGGGGTGTGCTGGATGCACACCTCCTGTCGCTTCTGAAAACTGGAACGAAGCTGCGTTCAGCTACCTCAATGATGATGGTCCGTACGTCCGAAGCAGTCTGCGCAACAACCCAGTTCAACCAGTTGTCGATACACCCCACATCCTTGAACTCAAATGACAGTGTTTCCAATTTGCTTGATTCGAAAAGGTACGACTGCCAGATATTCGGATGCGAAAAGGAGTCCCCCAGCACAAGGATCTGCTGATGAGTGAGCAAAGGGCCGTTTGCCTGTATCACTGGAGATGACTGCAAGAGGGTTGGACCAAAATCACGCTCGGGCCATTTGCCAATACGGGTAAGGTCACCCGAAAGCGGTTTAAAAAACAGTGATAAACCGATGGCAGCCAGCAACAGCACAAGCGCCGTTCCGGAAAACCACGCGACATAAACCACAAAATTGCGATCAGGTTTCATCAAAACTGGTAGTAAAGAAATGGGCTTACCTTGTCGAGCTTGCTTACTGCCAGATAAAACAGGCACCCAAGCAAAATTCCAACCCAGGGTTTGGGTTGCCAGGCAAGCGTCCACTTGCCCAAACCAGCCTTGGCTCGACCTTGCCCGTCATAGTTGAACAGCTCCTGGCAGTTGGGCGCCAGCCAGACAATGAACATACCCGCCAGCAGCAACCTGGCAAATGGACCAATACCGCCCATGGCACCCATGGCGGGAATATTGATAAAAACGCCGTCAAAACTCACTCCGGACGGTAGAAATCGGCCGAGGGCTCCAATACTTTCGACAACCGCGCCCACTTTGGACGGCAGGGAAATCCCGCCATAGCCAAAGCACCCCTTCAGCAGCAGGACGGCCGCGTTGAAAGAATCTGCCCGAAAAAAAATCCAGGCGACTACCACACATACAAATGTCAATGCCGCCGCGACGAAACGGTAACTTTTCCCCTGAATGCCTTGGACAGGGAGCCATTTTCCAAAAATACTGCGCCAAGCATGATTAATAACCAGATATACCCCGTGCAACGCTCCCCATATAACGAAGGTCCAGTTTGCCCCGTGCCACAATCCCCCCAGCACCATGGTGACCACGAGATTGACATGGCGCCAGGTGGCGCCTTTACGGTTTCCCCCAAGAGGAATGTAGAGGTAATCACGGAGGAATTGCGAAAGTGTCATGTGCCAGCGCCGCCAGAATTCAATGATGCTGGACGCTTTGTAGGGTGAGTTGAAGTTGATGGGCAGCTTGATTCCAAACAGCAATGAGACTCCGATAGCCATGTCGCAATAGCCAGAAAAATCAAAGTACAGCTGCAGGGTAAAAGCCAGCGCGCCTGTCCATGCCTCAATGAAATCAGGCTGAATTCCCCGCTCCGCGGCGGAAAATACAGGGCCTGTGTATTCGGCAAAACTGTCCGCAAGAAGCACTTTCTTGACCAGACCTATTGTAAAAATACTCAACCCAACAGCGACATTGTCCAGCCGTATTCGATAAGTCTCGCTGCGGGCGAACTGGGGCATCATTTGCCCGTGATGAAGTACCGGACCAGCGATCAAGTGCGGGAAGTAGGTGACGAACAACAGGTAGTGATTGAAGTTGTATTCACGAGCGATGCCTCTGTGAACATCAACCAGATAGGCTATCTGGGTAAATGTGAAGAACGAGATTCCAAGAGGCAGGACGATGCTGACAAAAGAGATCGAATCACCACTGATGGCATTGATATTGCCAATGAAAAAGTTCGCATATTTGTAAAATCCCAACAACGCCAGGTTCACGACAACGGCAAGAACCAGGAATGACTTGGCTCGCGTGCGCGTCAGTGCGTGGCCAACCAAGTAGCCCATGCTGTAGTTAAAAACAATGGAAAACAGCAGCAACCAGATATATTTGGGTGACCACCAGCCATAAAAAAACAGCGAAGCCAGCGAGAGCCACAGCGCACTGATGTTGTGCCCAAAACGCGCAAGAAAGAAAAAACCTGCAAATACAACCGGCAAAAATAGGAACAAGAATTCGTAGGAGTTGAAAAGCACGCGACTACCCTACAACCCGTTTGAGTGCCTCGAGGTACTGGAGACCCCATTTGGTATCCGGCTCAAGATAGTTCCCTTCAGCCCATTCATTCCAGGATTTCAGAAAAACAATTCTGTGCTCTTCTTCGCGGCCAGCGACAGCCTGGACAGCATCCCGTAAATGTTGCTCAAAAAGTTGAGGGGTTGAATTTGCCAGGACCAGCCCCTTGCGCCCTTTTCTGGGCGTGTTGTCCCAGTTAGGGAAAACGCAGGGATAAGCCTCACAGTCGAGTTGATTGAGGTCTGGCACCAAGTGCTTGATGGCTTCACGATATTCGACCACACGGGGTCCGCCCAACGGCAGTCTTCGGCGAATGCCCCAGGCGATTCTTGAAACTTCATTGACGACCGCATTTGAGGTGTTGGTTACAGCCAGCGTGGACATTGTCACGGCATCCAGTCCCAGTTCCGTGGCGCTCTCAAAATCCAGCATGTTGATCCCGACGATATGCAGACCAGGGAGGCCTGCTTTTAACGCCAGTCCACGCCAGAAGTCAAATCGCCTTTTGGCCTCCGGCACATCGGTAGGCTTGAAAATGACAAGCATGGGTTTGCCATCAACCCTGATGTAACGATGATCTGCGAACGCCTTCAGCAGGTACTCGAAATGCGCCCTATCATCCTCTTCCCCAGGATAGGTCTGATCGATCAACAACCGGTGAGGCTCATCCTTCCAGATACCGCTCCATGAGTGATTGGCCCAACCCAGGCAGAACGGAAAATCTGGCTGGCCTGAGTGCAGGACTTCATTGAAAGGCCGCTCCAGCATGCGGCGACCTCCAAACCAATAGTGCCAATAACAAAAGCCCTCAACACCGAAACTCGCGGCCATCTCTGCCTGCGCAACTCTGGTTTCCGGCAGTCTTAAATCATAAAATCCCAGATCTGCGGGGACGCGGGGCTGCTCATGCCCTTTGAACAAGGCCTTTGCGCTGGCAACATTGGTCCACTCGGTAAACCCCTTACCCCACCACAAATCGTTTTCGGGAGTCGGATGGAACTGAGGCAAATAAAAGGCAATAATGCGGGCCGTTTTTTCCGGACCAGAACAATGCGGCAAATCACCTTGACCCGGGGCGGCGTTATGCAATTTTTACCACCTCAACTTCAGGTAACGGGAACACCAAGTTCATACCTGAAAATTTCTTGTTGCTGACAAAAAAACTTCTGAAGTGCCAAGGCAACACCATGACGTAGTCGGGGGTTTTGGCGAGCAACTCGGCCTCGGGAATAATGGGTATCCAGGTTCCGGGCGTAAAACAGCCGAATTTTTCAGAATTGACCTCCCCTACAAACGGGATCTCATTTTCAGTCAAATTACAGTACTGCAGAAGGACATTTCCCTTGGTGGACGCACCCAAAGCAGCGACCGTTTTGCCTTCAGCTCGGGCCACTTGGAGAAACGCAAGCAAATCACGTCTGGTACGAGCCGCACGATCAGCAAAGGCATGAAAAGGCGCAAGCGTGTCAAGCCCCCTTGAACGCTCAGTGTCGAGAATTTTCTGGACCGCCGGCACCGGGACTTCGTCTCCTGAACCTTTTGCCACGGTGATCGAGAAACTGCCCCCGTTTACATCATTGAACTCAACATCCAGAATCCTGAATCCAACCCGATCAGCCATCCACTTGATCTGGCTCAACGCGTAAAACTCCAGATGTTCATGGCACACCGTGTCATAGGAGTTGGTGTCCAGCATTGTCGGCATGTAGCTCTGCTCAAATACCCAGATCCCGTCATCGGCCAGAACTTCATGAACTTCCTGCATAAAAGCCATCGGGGCTTCCAGGTCGTAAAACATCGAGAATGAAGTAACGACCTTGGCCTTTTTCCCTGGAAAGCGTTCTTTGACCAGGGCGGCCGAGAAAAAGTCGGGGATCAAATCAATATGTTTTGGGTAATAGGCGTGGAATTTGATGCCCGTTGGATCGATCCCTGCAAGCACAAGCCCCTCGGATGGATAAGCCTTCAATGTAGTGCTGTCGTTGCTCCCAATATCCAGAACCAGGTCACCGGCACGCAGGTCGACTTGCCCAAGGATTCTTTTGACCTTGCCATGCAAGTGCGCCACCATGCTGGCGTTGAGGCCTGAGCGGTATCCATAATTCTCGCCGTACATTTCGGCAAGATCGTAGGAGTGCTCCATCTGCAATAGACCACAAGTCTCGGAGCCGCCCACGCATTTCACCAGCCGCAGTGGGCCGATTGTCACGTTTGCATTTTTTTTTCGGGGAAACACTCCTGTGAGCATTTGCTCGCCCAAATCCAGTACGCATTCGAGTTGCGTATTGCCACAGATCCTGCACTTACTGACCTTTTTGTACATTGTTAATGTCCTGTTAAATATTCATGTTTTTGCATCGAGCAATTGCAGATCAGCATCGACCATCATGCTTACAAGCGTCCTGAATCCAATCTCGGGACTCCAGCCCAGCTCACGCTTGGCCTTCGCGGCTGACCCCACGAGCAAGGCCGGTTCATTCGGGCGATAAGAATCCTCACCTTCCCGCACGTAGTCCCGATAGTCGAGTCCGAGATGTGCAAACGCATACTCACATAGTTCCCGCACTGAATGACTTTCGCCTGTGCACACAACATAGTCATCCGGGCGAGATTGTTGCAACATCAACCACATTGCGCGGACATAATCTCCGGCAAATCCCCAGTCGCGCCGCGCATCCAGGTTGCCGAGACTCAATTGCGTTCCAAGCCCTAATTTTATTCTCGCGGCTTCGTATGTAATCTTCCTGGTGACAAACGACAGACCTCGACGGGGACTTTCGTGGTTGAACAAAATGGCTGAAGCTGCGAACATATCGTAGCGCTGGCGATAAATGCGAATCGAGGCATCCGCAAAAACCTTTGCAGCGCCGTAAGGGCTTCGAGGATTCGTACGTGTGCATTCCGTTTGAGGGCTTTCAACAGCCTCGCCAAAAATTTCACGGCTTGAAGCTTGGCATAACCGGATTTCAGTATCTACTTCCCGTATGGCCTCAAGGATGCGCAACACAGCCAATCCGTTGACGTCACCAATTCCCACAGGGTCGTCATACATGCCGGAGCCTGACGAATAGGCTGCAAGATTGTAAATCTCTGAAGGTTTGACACGTTCGATCACCTCCTTCATTTCAGCCTGGCTAGACATGTTCCACTTCACCAACTCGACTCTTTGCGCCAGCTCTACCGGAAGCTTTGCACGAGCAACGCCTACATCCCGCACCGCCCCAATCACACGGTACGCTTTCCCGAGCAACAGCTCGGCCAAATAACAGCCGTCCTGCCCCGTTATTCCGGTAATCAGTGCAACTTTCATTCAGGACAAGGGCTTCACGCCAAAAGCCTTAGCCAGCCTGAAGCTGGCTGCTGTCGCGTGCCGGCTGTGGAGCAGGTCGTATAAAGCCATTCCGGAGGTTTTGGCCCTCAGGGAAAAATATAAAACCATGATGAAGTTGGCTGCAGAAGCAGGAAACCGGCTTATCAGCCAGGCAGTCCGACTTTCCAGACCGCGCCTGCTCTCTGGCCAGAACTTGCGAAATTCATTGATGGAATAAGAACCCATAGCTCTCTGGTGAAACAATGCCTTGACACTGCGCCATGGTTGCTTGCGGCAAACCGCGCGCTTGGCATCGTCCGAATACTCAGGAAATGACCATATGAGTTGAGGCCACTTGAACATCCAGATTTCAAACCCGCGCGGGGTCCACATCGCGTTGCCGTAGCGAATTTCGATCAATGGATCGCTGATGACAAGAACGTCGTCAATGGAGGGCTTTTGAAATATGACGCCTACATGAATGAAGAGAGATCCATAGTAGGCAGGTCGCTCCCTGGTCATCCATTTTTCTCTTTTGATGACGACACAGCCAATAAACGAAAGGTATGAACCAACCTCTCTGAGAAATTCATCCTTTCGGGAACCGGAATAACAAACATCCTCCAAGAAATCAAGACGCCGCTTTTCCATGACCACCGAAAGATCAGCGCTCCTTACCTCCGCATTCACCACGATCAGATCGGGACTGGCCTTCATCGCGGTCAAAACCCGTTGAATAGCACCGGGCTTCAGCAGGTCATCATCCGTCATCAGCCAGCAGTATTTCCCTGTGGCGTAGGCGACAGCCTTGTCGTAATCGGCGTCCACGCCCGAATTGGTCAACTCACGACGATAAACAATTTGCGGATAGCGTGCGCAATATTGCGCCATCACCTCGGCCGTATTGTCCGGCGAGGCGCCATCAACGATGACAAGCTGAACACCGTCTTCGATCTGATCCACGATCGAGTCGAGGGTTTTTCCAATGAAGCGAGCTCTATTCAATGTCGCTATGCATATGGACAACTCAAACATGGTAGACGGTAATGGCCGAGAATCAATCATTTACAACACAGCAGAAATTGAACGTACGACTGAAATGTCAATTAAGTACTTCAGTTTACCTTTTTAGATTACAGACAATATCTTATTAAATCACTACGAATTTCTGGTCCGCAATTAATTCAAACTGCTCAGCGCTTGATTTTCTGAATTTCTTGAATTGCGATTTATTTTCCGCAAACTTCAATCCCTCTACTCCATCCAGGAAACTTTCATCAAAACAATCTGGGTCTACAAAAAATCCGTTTACGCCATTTCGATCAACCGTAATAAACTGATAGCCGTAGGATTTGAAAAAATTCGTCCAGCCAGAAATGGAGACGCCGTAGTAGAGATGGCTGGGGTGGGCCTTTGTGAACACAAAGTCGGACTGATATTCGACCGTTGTGCTCCGCTCGGGACCATAAACAGAATTGTATTCAACTACAAATATTTTCGGCCTGAAGCCATTATCGAAAATGGCTTTTGCAATATAATAGTCATTGCCATCAATATCGAGCGAGAACACATCCGGGTCATGGTGAAATGCCAGCGCTTTAATGTCACGCACACTTTCTACGGTAACAAACATGTCGCGAATCTCCGCGCCAATGCTATAGCCAATAACCGTTCTTTTGGCCCGCTCCACCAAATGGGCGCTGCCTTCAATCAGTAGCCCACTGTATTTTTCGGCGACCAGCAGCCACCCGGTGTTGTTTTCAATGCCGTCAGCAGCACCGATCTCGATAAAGTAGCGATTGCTGCGGAGCAATTGCTTGCGCAATACATCAAGAATTCCGTCTTCGCCGTTCTGGCTGAAACCTGAGAACTCCCAACTCCCGGGCTTGCTCAAGTCTATATTTCGCGCGCCCATCATTGCGGCGCCTTTACTCAATGCAATAGCTATACGCTGCCTGTCTCGCATGTCAAGCAGATAATTAGTGGCTTTTCTGATCATACTTTTTTCGTTATAAAAATCAAATTCAGACGCTGGATTTTACCCAGCCAAATTTACTCAACACAATGAGTCGCAATTTTGAAGATAAAGCGGTAGCCACCATGGCGGCTGTGAATGCTAAAAATATTCCAAAAATCAGTTTTCCGTAAACAGAATGCACCATCGCCTGAGACCATAGCCCGCCCAGTAAACCAACAATTGCGGTCACGATAAAAGGGATGCCCACATCTTGAAAGAACCAGGCAAAAGCGATCCCCTTAAGCAAATGACGATGCGTCAGCCACGTACCAATTATCAAGTACACCACGTGCAAAGCCAGCCATGCCATGGCTGCTCCCTGTGCCCCCCGTGTCAAGGTTAACAGAACAATCAAGGGCACCAGCAAAATGATCAAGATCAGCGTGATGAAAATGGGCAGACGCGTTTCTCCATATGCCAATTGCAGCGCATAAGGCATATACATGATGCCATGCAAAGCTGATCCGACCACCAGCAGCTTTACAAGAGGCGCAACGCTCTCTGCGATTCCCACGTTGCCCGTCCATGCGGTTAGAAGCTCTTCAGCGAAAAGTACCAGAAACATTGCAAGGGGAAAAAGCACGATCGCCAAGACTCGGGTACTTAAACGGTAGGCCTCTTCAAGTTGAAGAGTATTGCCGCTTGCCACCATTGCCGAAAACCGCGGATAGATGACGTTGAAAAATGGTGTGACCACCGCATACAAGCCGCTCACAACTACGGTTGCGAGCATATATTTCCCAAACTCTTCCAGTCCTAGCAACTTACTCAGAATGACCTTGTCCAACTGGGACAATATGATTCCAGATAACGCGATCAAGCTCATTCCGGCCGAAAAACGCCAAACCTTTTTTAGTGCGCTCCAATCAAATCTCTGAAACTGTTCAACACCCATGACCTGCCATGCTGCCATACGCATAATTCCTGCGTAGACAAGACCTACTACCGCCTGCCAGATAAAGAACGCTTCAATAGTTGGAGATATAAATTCGAGTATGCCTATCGCGCCCAAACTTCCAAGGGTCACCATTACAATATTGATACTGCTCGATACTGCCAGGCGTTGTGCTCCCAATAGAGCTCCTTGGTATAGTCCAACTGGCCAACGAGCAGCGACAACAACTCCCATCAAAACTACAGCATGGGAAACAGTATCCGGCGATAATTTATTTAACTGCAACCAATATTGCGAGATGAATGGCGCAAAAATGAAAACTGCTACGGCGATTGCAACCGCCATTGCCCAATAGATAACTGCGAGGGTATGTAGGAGACTTCTGGCCTCGCGCATGTTACCGGACGCCGTACAGCGTGCAACCTCGCGGTTGATCGTTGGCGCCATGCCCATATCCAGCAACTGAAACAACGCCTGAGTCGTGACAAAAAACCCGATCAACCCATAAGACTCAATACCCAAGTATTTAAGATACAGTGGTACAACCGCCAGACTGAGAATTGCCGACCACCCCGAGTTGGCCAGCCCCACGAGCAAATTGCGTTCCAATCTCACGTGCACTTACTCGTGATAGGCATTCGCATAGTAGCCGTGCTTTTTCACCAGTTCATCACGTTCTGCGGATTTGAGGTCTTCGCGCACCATCTCCTGAACCAGTTCGAAAAAAGTGATCTTGGGTTCCCAGCCGAGCTTGGCTTTGGCCTTGGAGGGATCTCCGAGAAGAGTTTCAACCTCCGTGGGTCTGAAGTAACGTGGATCCACCGAAACAATACATTTCCTGGACGCGTTATAGCCCTTCTCCTGCAGCCCCTCTCCCTCCCACCGAATGTCCATGCCCAGCTCTTTCGCTGCAATGCTGACAAAATCGCGAACACTGTATTGCACTCCGGTGGCAATCACAAAGTCCTCCGGCTGTTCTTGCTGCAGCATGAGCCACTGCATTTCTACATAGTCCTTGGCGTGACCCCAGTCGCGCAAGGCATTCAGGTTGCCCAGGTAGAGATGTTCTTGCAAGCCCAGCTTGATGCGAGCCAAGGCTCTTGTGATTTTCCGGGTGACAAAGTTTTCTCCACGAATGGGGGATTCATGATTGAAAAGAATCCCGTTACACGCATACATACCATATGCCTCGCGGTAGTTGACGGTGATCCAGTATGCATACAACTTCGCGACCGCATAAGGTGAACGCGGGTAAAAAGGCGTGGTTTCCTTCTGCGGTATTTCCTGAACCAGGCCATACAGCTCAGAAGTTGACGCTTGGTAAAAGCGCGTTTTCTTCTCCAGGCCCAAAATCCGGATGGCTTCAAGCATGCGCAACGGCCCCATTGCGTCCACGTCTGCGGTGTATTCTGGTGACTCAAAGCTCACGGCCACGTGGCTCATGGCGGCAAGGTTGTAGATTTCGTCGGGCTGAATCTTCTGGATCAGACGAACCAGGTTCGAGGAATCCGTCAAGTCACCGTGATGCAGGAAAAAGCGCACATCTTCCTCATGCGGGTCATGGTACAGATGGTCAATTCTGGCGGTGTTGAACGACGATGCCCGGCGCTTGATGCCGTGCACAACATAGCCTTTGCTCAACAGAAGCTCTGCCAGGTAGGCGCCGTCCTGCCCTGTGACGCCAGTGATTAATGCAGTTTTTTTCATGGGGGATTTTCAGTTTGACTTGATATTGTCGAGGTCTTGGGCAGTGCGCTATCCGGCGTCACAATCCCACTTTTTCTTCAAAGACTGTTAGATCGGTACCAATCGGAATAATGCCTCAACCCGACTTCAAACTCAACGGGGCGCGTAAAGCCCATATCCAGCAGTTTGCGAGGGTCGTAGTTGCAAAGCGGATTCACATTGTTTCTGCCGAGTAGTTTTAAAAAGAGGGAAAGCAGATGCAGTGGAATGGAAATCGTTGGGATACGGTAGTCGGTCAATCCGAGCTGGCGCATAAGAAACTGCTCTACATCAGCAAAATTGTTTCTGGAATTATCGTCTTCTGAAATTATAAAAATCCCGCCCCCAAAATTCTCTTTGTATTCGACCATGAAGATCACCGCGGCAACCACGTTGCCCACGTGAACTAGATTCATGCGGCGCCTGTTGAAAAGGCAAGACTTCAAATAATTGCGTATAGTTTTCCTGGCCATCAGGTTGCCGATGAGTTTTTTCAACGACCCCCCTTCCGGGCCAAAAACGGAAGTAGGACGCAAAATCGCAACATCAAAACTACCGACTGCAGCATCAACCACGGCTTTTTCGATCTTCAGTTTGGTAACGCCATACTCACTCACCGGATTACAAGGCGTTTCCTCGGTAATGATGTTGTCGGGCACGCGCCCCACGACGGCGGCCGTGCTGCAATGAATCAGGCGTCTTATGTTTGCATCCTTGCACGCCTCGAGCAAATTGGCAGTCGCGGCGAGATTTTCACTTTCACCTCCCCCCTGAAGGTAAGCAAGGTGCACAACAGTACAGCCGGGCTCCAGGAACCCCTTCAAGGAATCCGGCATGAAAAGATTTCCTTCAACGACCTCGACACCGGAACCAAATTGCGCGGACCCAGGGGTCCGTTGATTCCGCCTGGAAAGTACCTTGATACGGACATTTCCAAGCCGCCTGAGCTGGGCAACAAGATGTCTTCCTATGTACCCGGAGGCACCCGTGATAGCAACTGTTTCCATAGGTCTCACAACTTCCAATATTCACCAACAGACTCATACGGCTTTCCCTTCAAGCCCAATTTGAAGGCGGCAATTCCAGGCGTATCGTCTTCATTGATCCCCCCCAGATCGAACCACTCCAGACCCAATTGTTTGAGAGACACCGTGGCGTTCCACAACAAATACTGATTCGCCTTGAGGCGCCGGCCAGCAGGGCCGTTCCAGCCAAGCAGATAGGTCGCCGCGGCCCCATGACGAACCAGACAAATGCCTCCAACAGCCTCTTCGCCATGCATGGCGCGCAATATGAGCAACTGGGATTCTGCAGGCAAATGGGCACGCAAGGCCAGTAACAAGGCTACAGGAGCACCTGTAAAGCCTTTCTCCAGCATCAGCTCCCGATATCTTTCCATCATCCATTCGAAGAGGTAGTCATCACTGCCAGACTCCAGGCGCAAGCCATGCTTTTCAGCGGATATCAACGCAGTGCGCCATTTGCCATCAAGTTTTTTCCGCAGTTCACTCAACTCCATCCTCAAGTCAATCCACACCGATTCCCATGCTACCGGGGAAAACTGGCGAAAGCCCAACCCCGCCATCAGGTCCAGATGCGGCCCCGAGAGGTCAAGCTCCGGCGCTGCGGCAAGGACCTTGCCGCGGAAGACGTTTCCCAAGCTTGCCAGTTCCGTCCAGACTGCCGTCACTTCCGCCAAACCCGGCGGTTTCAAAAATAGAGGACCCCGATTGATGCGTGAAACACGCAGTATCCCGGCTACAGACTTTTGCAGCAGCTGCACGAAGGCAATGATCTCACCTCCGCGGTAAAAAACGCCGCGCTTCACTCGCCAGCCAGAATCCGCCAATTTGGCTTCGCCATACGCCCAGCTTTGAAGCAGGCTGGAACGACCGGACTGCACCATCCACTCGCTCCACTGACCCGGGGATGCATCGCCCCAAACAAGCCGAAGCTGCGATTGCCCCCCTGGAGGCGGGCCGGACGGACCGCGATGTCTTACCATCTCCCGCACAACCAGGCTCTGATGTACCGGCAGGTATACCCGCGTGTGACGTAAATGCCAAGCGTTGGCGTGCTGCTCCCTGTCCAGCATCACTTCAGGCGGCAAATCGGGCCACGTCGTCACCGGCAAGCCCTGGCCCTGCCAACGGTCGTACATGGCTTCGGCGCGGCGGATGGAGTCAGCCTGATAAGCGCCAAGGTAAGGTGTCCACGCCCGGCTCTCAGATCGCTCGGCGAGCATGGGCAAGTCGCCCACACTCGCATTATCGTCGACGAGCAAGGCATCCCAGAGCAGTTGGTGACGCTGACGGTGTCGAGCTACCCGGCCAAGGTCGCCAATCAGCCCCCCCAACAGGCGCCGGCCAAGCCCGCTCGGCGAGGGTGCAACCACCGCCTGAGCCGCAGCCTCGCTCGAGTCCGGGGACTCGGCAAATGGCGTGGTCATCCCGCGCAGCCCGCGAAAACCCAGTTTTTGCAGTACACGCTTGGTCAGCCAGAACCACGCGTGGACTTGACTGCTTTTGACGGCCGGACCCATTTGCTGTTGCAAATCGCGAAGCTGGCCAGCCCAGGTGAGAGGTGGGCCAAAAGACGTGACGATGGCTTGCCCCAAAACTCCCGGACCATTTGGGCGCACCACCAATACGGCACCATCCGGGACAGACAGGTGCTTGTGGGGGCTGTAAATGACGAAATCGCCGCCAGATCCAACGCCATCCAGCGGACGCAACACATGTGCAGCGTCCTCAATCAACCATGCCCCGTAGTGTCGGCAAAAGTCGCTTGCCGGCGCAGGATGCACGGGGCGGCCGAAATAGTGGACCAGCAAAAACATGTCCGGGGGGTTGATCCCCGCCAACTTCCGACACGCAACCATGTCGGGCTCCATTTGGGGGGTCAGCGGGTAAAACACCAGCTTGAACCCCGTCAGCCGCAATGCATGCAAAGAAGAATTACAGAAAAAGTCCGGCAACCAGGCCGTTGGCTGAGTTGAGGACGTCCGACTTTTCCGCCATAGCGCAATGAGCGCAAGGGACCAGGCGGACCGCGACAGCCAGCCGGCACTCTCGCCGTCCCGATGCCATGGCGCCGCGAGCGCCGCATCAGGGAGCGGCCGGCGCATCATTGCACCGAAAAGCTTGCTCCAGGCAGGCAAAGGAGCCTGGGTCATCATTCGCGGAGATTCCAGGCATCCAGCCTTGCTCGTGACGGGGCGTAATGGGCATCTGCTGCGCCCTCAAGAAACGCGCCCAGAAGCTTGTTGGGAAATACCGTGTAATTGGAAAATTCGTCCTGAAATTCGGCTGAATCGCGCCGCAACGCAAACGGCGAGCCCCCCTGTGCATTGTCTCCGCGCAACCCGCTGTAAATGAAGCGGAAACGGCGCCTCGCCACGGCCAGAGCCTCCTCACTGAAACTCGCAAGATTTCCGAAGGTGTAGGAAAAATGATCGATGGAGACACCAAGACGTTGCTCCAGCGTGTCGGCGCTCGACGTGATTTCCCGCTCCAGCCCGTCGGGGGAATCAACGCCAGACAAGCGCGCATGGGTGCCCGTGTGGCAGCCAATGGCGTGCCCCTGCTCCAGCAGCGCTTCAAGATCGCCCCAGCCCATGTTGCCCCAGTGCGCCGGCAGCTCCTCCGCGCGTGTCCCCGGGTAAATGCGCTCGGCAATCAGCCGTCGGGCCTCGAGGCGGTCCGTGATGCCCACAAGCCCGGAAACCGCAAAAAATAGTGCCTGAATGCCCATGGGGTTCAGTACTTCCTCCGCCACCACACGATTGGAGGTAAACCCATCGTCAAAAGTCAAAAGCAAATTGCGTCCGTGAATCGGCTCTTTGCCGGAGACCATCGATTCGAATTGCTCAACTGAAACGAAATTCCAGGAACGTTGCAGCCAACGCAGCTGGGAAGCAAAATTTGCCTGATCAGCAGGCGCAATATCATGATAGAGAAGAACCCGAAGCTGGTTCCCAGGCACAAGCCCAACTGATCGACCAACTGCCTTTAGCACCCTGACGGGGTAGTAGGCCGCAGCCAGAATATGGTGATGCAATGACATTGCAATGACATCAGGCTTTGTTCAACTCAATGCTGCTCGGCAAACGGAATGAACCAAAGCGCGCAGAGAGTGAGGGGAGATGAGAAAACGTCATTGGAAGCAGATGCAAAAAAGCTGCGAAAAATAGGCCGGCCTCAGGGCTTTTGACAGTGAAAGGAACGCTGCCTGGCGAACCAACCGAGAAAACCAGCATTGTTCGACAGCAAGGCGTCAAGCTTACCAAACACGCTTCCCGGCCTCCCGGGCGCCGTAAAGCGTAACTCAGGGCTGTACAGTATTTCGGACCAGCGCTCCGAGACCGTGCTGCCGAAAGTGGCCGCAATGGACTCTTTTTGATCATCCGAGGCCCGGGCCAGCCAGAATGATCCCTCCACCCACCCTTTCGTCAGGTAACCCCGGCCAAGCAGGCGGCGGAGCCAACGAATGTGTGGCTGGACGTTCAGCGAATAGTTGGCAAATACACCGCCACTCTTGAGAACCCGACAAGCCTCTGACACGGCCTTGCCGAAATCAGGGATGTGCTGGAACGTCTGAACGGTCCAGATGCCGTCAAAACCGGCGAAGTTTTCGTCTATCGTGAACGGCAACGCAGTGGCGTCGGCATGCATGAGCCCCACTTGATGGCCAACCAGACTGCCGAGTACATTCCTGGCGTGCGGCAGGTTCGAACGCACAAAATCCACAATTAGCACACCTACATCCGGACGTGTCTGCGCAATACGGCGCCAGTGCCAGCCCCAGCAACCGCCGACATCCAGAATCAGCCCGCCCCGCGGGATGGTCGCCAGGAAACGGTCGACCTCATGGTCCATCACTGGTATCGAATGGCTGGCGCTGAGTGCAGCGAGATAATTGTCGTAGCACTCCGCGGCAACGCGCTCGCGCAGTTCGATTTCTGCTGATTGAGCCGTGCACACCATCGGCATGCCGCCATAAATCCCGTCGGAGTCAGCCTCGCGAGAATGAAGAAGATTTTCCAGCTGCGCAATCATGTGTTTTGGACCGCTTTCAATAGCCAATGCTTGGCGGGGAGATGCCGCAGAAACCCGGAGAAACAAACGTCCGTGTCGCACCCAAAATTTTTTGTTCCAGATCTGGCGACAAGTACATACAGATTTTCGAATTCAGGCAGTTTCCTTCGGAGTGACCGAACCAAACACGCCCCTGTGAATAGACTCAACAAACGCATAAGGCAAAAAACTTGCGCACCATATCAGGCAGGCCTTCAAATCGCGAACCGGATCATTGCGAATACGCTTTCGCGCCGCTACGCCTTGCCCTTTTTTCCAGTACATCTTCGCCTCTGCAAGTGCCAGCCCATGCCATGCCAATGTCACGTCACGGGAATAGGTTTCGACAATTTTTGGCAGTTGCTCAAGCTTTTCAAGCATGCTTTTGGTTTCATGGATAAACGATTCAGGCGCCTTCCAGGTGAGGCTCTGATCGTGTACCCGCCATTTCGCAAGGACATCCGGCGAGAAATCAATTTTCCAGTCCAAACCAACCCGTACAAAAAGATCGTGCTCCTCGATCATGTTGAAGTTCACATCGAACCAGTGATCCAGCGAATCCAGCGCAGTCTTTCTCACAACTGCCGTCTCAAGGGAGACCAGATAGTTATTCAACAAATCTGGAAATCGATACCCTCTGTAAGGCGTCTTTCCTGAATAAAGTCGCTTCTGGAATCCTTCTTCATTGAAGAAATAGGTGTCCGAGTAAACAAGCCCCACGTCCTTGTCCGCCACGAACAGGGGGACCTGGCGCTCAAGCTTTGTAGGCAACCAGAGATCATCACAGTCCAGGAAAGCGATGAACTCGCCCCGACTTTGGGCAATAGCCAGATTGCGGGCGTGTCCTAGCGGCACGGTGGTGTCCCCCCGAAAGTAACGCAGGCGACCATCCCCATAAGACTGGGCAATCGCTGCACTGTTGTCACTGGAGGCGTTGTCCCAGAAAATAATCTCCCAGTGCGGATAAGTCTGCGCGTATACGGAATCTATCGCTTCCCGCAGGTACTTTGCACTATTGAGGCAATTCATGATGACGCTCACCACGGGCGGCACGGCTTGACCCGGCATCGACACCTGCTGGGTGTTCATTGGATCAGGGCTTTCAAATGAACACACACGGCTTCGACATCCTTTTCTGTAAGGTCCACGTGTAGCGGCAATGTAAGCAGCTCAGGGAATGTCCGGTCAGTTACCGGCAATGGCAACGCATCTGGATCACGGAAGAGCGTAAGGTCGTGATTGGGCTGGTAATGGACACCCGTTTGTATGCCCCGCTCAAGAAGCTTGGCCTGCAATGCCTTGCGATCCAACATGCCCCGGATTCGCACCGGGTAAATATGTGGCACAACCTGGCTGTAATCCCTCGGCAATGGAAAGATGCGCAGATGGCCGATCAGCAACTCATCGTATCGGCGAGCCAGCCGCTGGCGCGTGGCGGCCATTACGGGAAATCGCTCAAGCTGTTCAAGGCCTATCGCTGCCATGATATTGCTCATGTGATAGCGCCACCCTTGGGCAGTGACGTCAAACTCCCAGCTTCGCTGGCCCGAATATCGCTTTTCCGAGTCCTTTTCGACGCCCAGCAGACGTGCATCTTGAGTCCTGCGCAGCACAACCTCGTCATTCGTCACAATGCAGCCGCCCTCGCCGCAGGTCATGTTCTTGATGCCGTCAAAGCTGAAGCATGCGATGTCACCGAACCCGCCCACCCGCTCACCCCGCTGACGTGTACCAAATGCATGTGCCGCATCCTCAATAACCCTCAGGCCATGGCGCCGGGCGAAGGCGTACAAACCATCAAGATCGCCAATCCCACCGCTGTAATGCACAGGCATGACGGCTTTTGTTCGTGCCGTCAGTCGCCGCTCGGCATCCTTCCAGTCCAGGAGGCAGGTCTGTGGATCGATATCGCAGGCTACCGGCCGAGCCCCCGTGGCAGAGATTGCCTGGAAAGATGCCACATAGGTCAGCGAAGGCACCAACACCTCATCGCCGGAACCAATGCCACAGGCCTGCACAGCCAAATGCACCGCTGCAGTGCCGCTCGAGACGCACAGCGCGGTTCTGCCAAAAAAGTGACTGAGCGCAAGCTCCAGCTGCTGAACCTCTGCGCCCATACCAAGGTACTCGCGATCCAGCACACCCATCACGGCATGCTTTTCAGCTGCACCAATGGACGATTTGGAGAGGCGAATCAACTTCTGAGAACCCGGGCTTTGAGTCATGGCGTCCTCCCATCCCATCTATAGGGGATCACGGGATCATTGAGAGGGCAAACTTCACTCTCATGAGGGTCATGAGGTGAATCAGCACAATTGACCAGTAACGCAGGCGTAGCACCCAAGCAGCCAAAACCATACCAGACCCCAGGAGGGATACGCAAGCGTAAATAAGCGTCCGGCCGTCCCAGCTCCAGCTCTTGCAGCTGCCCCTTCGTGGTGGACTCTGCGCGGTCGTCATACATCACCATGCGAATCCGCCCCACCGGCACCGCCAGGACTTGAGTCTGCATGCGGTGACGTTTCCACGCCTTGACGGCGCCAGGCTGGACCTCGGAAAAATAACACTCTCCAAAGCGGGTGAAATCCGGTGCATCGCTGCGAAGCATGTGCAACACCGCGCCGCGCTCATCCGTAATCTGGCGCAGACCCGCAAGGGTCACGCCCATGATCGCACTGGTTATAGGGTTTTGGTTGGCGGCGGCCATGTACTCATCTCTCTCTAATGAGACCAAGCCCGGTCTCTCTCGATACCCGCACGCTCATAAGTGGAAATTTGATCCATCGTCAGGGCATACATGTCAGCCTTCTCTTTGTAGAAAGCGGTGTACCAGTCGCCTGTCAGCCGGATGGTTTCGGCGTAATCCAGGTTGGGCACCCATTTCAATTCGAGCAAGGCCTTATCGCAATTGAGCTTGAGCAGGCCCGCTTCGTGGAAAGGAATATCGGCAGTGACACTGTAGGCTTGGTCAGAGCTGTCGAAACCCCAACGCCCCCCTAGATCCCCCAGCAACTCGACCACACTGCGATTTTGCTCGGCCCGCGGGCCAAAGTTGAACGCTTCGCCGTGTAACTGTGACCGCTGGTCAAGTGCCTGGCCAAGCGTCAGGTAGCCGCTCAAGGGCTCCAGCACGTGTTGCCAGGGTCGGGTAGCTTGAGGGCTGCGTATCTCCACTTTCCCCCCCTCGCTCCAAGCCCGCATGCAATCGACCACGATACGGTCCTTTGCCCAATCGCCACCACCAATAACATTTCCCGCCCGCGCTACCGCCAGGCGAACTGGATGTTTGTCCTGAAAAAACGAATGCAGGTAGGAGTTAATAACCAGCTCCGCTGCACCTTTTGAACCACTGTAGACGTCCTTGCCGCCCAGCTTGTCGGTTTCACGATACCCCCACACCCATTCCACGTTGTCATAACACTTGTCACTGGTGACGAGCACCGCAGCGCAGGGCTTTACCAGTTGCCGTAGCGCCTCGAGAATATTCATCGTTCCGACCACATTGGTCGATATCGTCTCTGCCGGATCAGCATAGGAGGCCGAAACAATGGCCTGGGCAGCAAGATGAAAAACAAAATCAGGCTGCTCGAGCAAGACGAGCTCCCGCATCGCAGCAAGGTCACGGATGTCTGCCTGAACATGCCTGATGCGGCCGGCCAGCGACAACTCCTCAAACATCGAAGGTTGGGTCGGCACATCTTTTGACACGCCGACCACGTCTGCGCCCAGCTTGAGCAGCCAGGCAGTCAGCCAGCTCCCCTTGAAGCCGGTATGCCCGGTAATGAGTACGCGCCGTCCGTGATAACTATTGGCAAACATCAATTGACCTGCTTGATCCACGGAGCGTGGCCGCTGTCCCAAGCAGACTGCAAGGCATCACGGTCGCGCACGGTATCCATGCACTGCCAGTAGCCGGGATGCTCATAGGCCATTAGCTGCCCCTCTGCGGCCAGCGTCTCCAGCGGCGCTTGCTCTAGCACTGTCGCATCGTCTGCAAGGTAATCAAAAACACCAGGCTCAAATACAAAAAAACCGCCATTGATCCAGCCTTCGCCGGACTGCGGCTTTTCCTTGAAGTCCAGCACCCTGCCGCCCCCGATGTGCAGCCCGCCAAAACGCGCGGACGGCCGCACGGCAGTCACCGTCGCCAGTTTTCCATGGCCGCGATGAAAAGCAAGCAGTGCGGTGAGATCCACATCCGACACACCGTCCCCGTAGGTCAACATGAATGTGCCGGTTGATTGAAGGTGTGATTTCAGACGCAGCAGACGCCCACCAGTCATGCTGTTCGTGCCGGTGTCTATGAGCGACACCTGCCAATCTTCGGCAGTCGGATTCGAATAATCAACCCGTCCGGTTTTCAGATGCACGGTCAAATCACTGAGCCGGGCATGGTAGTTAAGCAGGTAGTCCTTGATCACCCCGCCCTTGTAACCCAACGCCAGAGTAAAGTCATTGAAACCATGGCGCTCATAAATTTTCATGATGTGCCAAAGCATTGGTTGCCCGCCAATTTCCACCATGGGTTTCGGTTTGAGTTGCGTTTCCTCGCTCAACCGGGTACCCAAGCCGCCGCATAAGATAACTGTTTTCACGCTTGTTCTGCCTGGATATATGTCTGGGTCATGGGACAACTCGCGGCTTTTCAAGCGTCAAGCGCAAGTCATGGATAAGGTTGGATATCAGGTAGTTGCCAATCAGGCCCACGATTTTTTTGCTCCATGCGCGCCTGACATGTATTTCGCCCACACCGGGCAGCGCAAAGTAAGGGCTGAACGGTGCCAAAACAAATTCTTCCTCGATTATCCTGAAACGCGCTTTAGTGTAATAGGGGCGCTCCTGACAGTAACTTGAATCCGGATCAAAAAACCGGAAGGTGATTTCGTGAAACCCCCGCTTGTGCGTCGGGTCTGCATGCGCGCACCAGCTGTTCCAGTAGGGAACGCTCACCATGCAGCGGCCACCCGGTGCCAGTATCCTGGATATTTCTTCCATGGCCCTCATGAAGTCGTTCAGGTGCTCAAGGACGTCATACATCTTGATTTCTTCGATGGATCCGTCTTCCCATGGCCAAGGGTACTGATTGAGGTCATGGACCACGTCAATGCCAGCCAGGTCTGCCACGTCATGATTGACGTAGCCGTTCAGGACATCCGTACCCGCACCCAGATTGACTTTCATCATCAAGTCATCCACCTGAAACCAGCAGCAGGCGATGGAATTTCCTGGCCATGGCCTGTCCGCTGTGTTTGCTGATATGCAGCCGGGCCCTTGCCGCCCGGCGCTGCGTTTCTTCCCGATTCGACATGATCTCAACCAGCGCTTCGGCAATTTCGTCTGGCGCCTCCGGCTGGACGAGCGTAGCGATGTCGGTCGAGACAAACTCGGGCACCGCGCCCACCCGCGTCGCCATGACGGGTGTTCCGGCAGACATGGCTTCGGCAATCGTCAAGCCAAAGCCTTCAAAATCTTTGGTGAGCATGGCCAGAAGGTCAAACTGGCGCATCAGCGCGCCGACGCCCCCTTCGACGTAGCCCGCAAACCGAACCCTGGAGGCTACCCCGATTTTTTGGGCCATGGCTTCAAGCCGCTGCTGTTCAGCCGTTTCACCGCTTCCGACAAAGACCACCACGACTTTTGCCAGTGCCGCAACCGGCAACTCACCTAACGCCAACACCAGGTCTTCCTGCCCCTTGTAGCGCTCCAGGCGGCCCACCATGCCGACTACAAACGCATCGCCCGCAATGCCCAGGCTGGCTCGCAAGTTCGGGGCTGCCTCTTCGTTTGCGGGCGCAAGGTCAACGCCGTTATGGATGACGCGAATGGGATTGCGCACGGTAAAAAACCCCCGTTGCTCGATCAAGGTTTCGCGGGTCGCGCGGGATACGGCCACCAAGTCCGTGGCCCATCGCTGCACACCGATGTCAATCAGGGATTCAACGTTGTAGCGCAGCGCAGCGCGCGCAATGGCGCAATGGTGGATCAGCAACATTCTTGTGCGAATGCCTGCCGCGGCGCCCGCCCAGACGGCCGCCAAGCTGCCCCAGGCGCCCGGGTAACCACCGTTGTCCACCAGCAATGCATCAAAGATGCCATTTCGACTGAAAACGTCCTGCGCCCGACGCTTCATCAGCCAGAAGCGCAAGGGTAGCGAAAAATGCCGGATCACCCTGGTCAACACCGACAAACCGGTGTTGGCACCCTCGGGAAAGGACACCAATGTCACGGCCGGAATTTTACTCAGCGCGCGCGCGATGCGCGCCACACCCTGGTTGCCGGCATTGGAGAAGATCACGAACCGGTCATTGGCGTCCGGCCAGTTTTGCAACAACGTCAGCAGGTGGGTGTCCACCCCCCCCCATGAATCCTGCTCCCACCAGATGGCGATTCTCATGCCTGCACTCCGGCTTCAGGCAACCGGCTTCCGATTTTTTTAGCCGGCACGCCGCCGACGATTTCATAGGGCATCACATCTCGCACCACTACGGCATGGGCGCCAATGATCGCGCCCTTGCCCACAACGACGCCCCGCAAAATGGTTGCATTGGCCCCTATCCAGACATCATCACCCACTTGAATGGCCAAAGGCCTCTCACCCTGATGCATCATGGGCACTGAAAGATCTGAGTATTCGTGGTCGGCGGTGCGAAACGAAACATTGTCCGCAATCATCACATTGGCACCCAGAGTGAGGTCACAGGTCAGCCCGAAAATCACGCCGCCATTGATGCTGCACCCGTCACCAATCGTCAGGCGGCCACGACCCCGGATGCTGACGCGCGGGTAAAACACAACACCGCTACCTATATTCACAACCAGTGCTTCCCGAAAATCCGGGTCGAATTCCGGCGTCCCGACAAAGCGCGCATCTTCGCCAAGCCGCTCAAAATAATGGCCAAACCGCAGGACGGTCCACACCGTCACCCGCATGACCCGTAGCGAATACAGGAGGTGCTCTACACGCTGGGAGCGACTGCTCACGCCAACGCGCAGGGCCACGACCAGCTTGATGAGCGCATTGGAAAGGGATTTCACAAGCTGGTTCCGTGCCTCAAAGCCCAAACGACTCGCGAATCCTCAGCCACTCGCCCATGTCTTCAGTAGGCGAGGGACGAGACGACTTTTGTGCGTCACATTCGACAACCTTCTCGGCGATGAGCACTTGGTGATCCCTGAGGTGCGGAAGGTAACGGAACAAGGCCTTGCGGACCATGCCCTTGAAGCCTTTGTAGCGGCTCTGCCTGTAAACCTGACCATTGGCATCGAAGTAATAATCGCCCTGCTCGCGCTCGAAGTACTGGTGCTCCTGCAGCGTGAACCCGCAATACTCCAGGAAGAAAGCCAGCTCGCCCCGCGACAGCTCCTTGAAGTGCGGACGCCAGTCGCCACGGTAAAAAAGGTGGGAACGGACTGGCGGTATGTTGGGGCTCTCACCGCGCCTGAGCATGGGCACGATATAACCCAGCGCGGTGATGTTGTCGGTCGTGATGATCAGCTTGCCACCCATGCGAAGCGACTTGTTGATCCTGTCCAGGCAATCGATGGGATTCACCAGATGCTCGATCACGTCCAGGAAGATGCAGCAATCGACACCCGAGAAAGGCCATTCCCGGACGGCCTTGGGCTGGATGAATTCCGGGTCAAGCTCCGTCTCGAAAAGCGTGCCGCCCAGCTTTTCCATCTCGGTTTTGTATTCAGCGGAAAAACCAAGGCCTATGCCGATGTATGCCACGCCCTGGCCAAAAAAGTGCCGGATGATCTTGATAAAGCTCCCGGGGTAGGAGCCGATGTCCATGACCGACCGAAGCTTGCCCTGGCTTGCCAGCGTCTCCAGATAGCCCAAGACGTGCCAGTAACGGACCAGGCTGACGAGGACGCTGTGCTTGCCCCGCACATCCTTCTGGTGGGTGTCTTCGTTAAGCTCCCAAGGGAAAGGCGCGTACGCCGCGGCAAACTGCCTGAAAGATTCGATGCTGGTGCTGGTTTTCATGTTTACTTGAGCTTACCCGTCAACGCGCCATGGCCACAGGAACCATTCACCTCATTTACCAGCCGGATAAATGCTATGAAATTAGTAGCTATCTGCACCCGATTCTAAAGGGCTACAGGTCTTTTTTATGCTTAAAAAACCGTTTTCAGGGCCTAGGAGGCCCAAAATCGCCGTTCCAGTGGCTTTTGGGCAGCCTTCTAAAGACCTGCAGCCGCGGGAAGCGCCGGAAAAGGCGCATCGCCCACAACAAACTCAACGGGGAACCGACAAGACGACCGTCAGCCCACGGCCTTGGACTTCATGATCTGCTCCACTCGGGCAAGGTCGTCCGGCGTGTCCACTGAATAGGAGCTGTGGCTGGTGGGAATCATCTTGACCTTCATTCCGTGCTCCAGCACGCGCATCATGTCCACCGACTCAGCAACCTCCAGGGGCGTCGGCATCATGCGGGTGTACTCCAGCAGGAAGTCCCGGCGAAACGGAATGATGCAGACCTGCTTGTGCATGGGCACCACCTCCACTTTGGCACGGGTGGGGATGGGCTCGCGCGAGAAATAGATCGCGTTGCCCTGCAGGTCGCAAACCACCTTGATGCAGTTGCGGTCCTCGAACTCCTTGGCGGACTCAATCGTGCCGAGCAAATTGACAACCTTGATGGCCGGATCCGACAGCATGGGACTGACGGCCTCGGAAATCATGTCCGGGTGCGTCATGGGCTCATCGCCCTGCACCATCACCACGATGTCATAGGTCACGCCATCTTCCTTTTCCAGCACCTCCAGCGCCTCGGCACAGCGGTCCGATGCCCGCTCGTGGTGGCTACCGGTCATGATGGCCCGTCCGCCTATGCTCCGAACGTAGTCAGCGATTTCCTGGTCACAAGTCGCCACAGCCGTCACCGTCAGCAGCGGGTTCTTGGCCACCCTTTCGTAAACATGACCAATCATGGGCTTCCCTAGCAATGTTGCCATGGGCTTGCCCGGAAACCGGCTGCTGCCCATGCGGGCGGGGATAAGAGCAACGATATTCACACGAACTCCTTCATTGGAAAATCAAATACAGGCAGAAAGAAACAAGTCTCATGCGCCCACCTTGGGCCGGGTGACTGCCTGATTAAACATGACAGCATCGATCGAATAAGCCAGAAACCGGTAGCCTTCCGAGATTCGCTGGTTCAGTTGTTCTGCAGACGGGGCAACCACATGGATGCCGCAGGGGACCTTGCGCGCCAGCGCCAACTTGAGAATTTTCGCCATGGCGGACAAAAAATCAGGATGGTCAAATTGCGCCGTCAACCCCATGGAAGCAGACAGGTCGTAAGGCCCGATCAGCACCGCATCCAATCCGTCCACATCGAGAATCGATTCCAGGTTGTCAACCGCCCGGCCGTGTTCGAGCATCGCCACCAGCAAAGGCGCCTGAGCTTCCTCCCGGTAGGCTTCAAAGTGCTTGCCGAAAAGGTTGGCGCGCGAGAAACCCACGCCTCGCGTACCTGCGGGCGGCCAGCGACAGGCGTCACGCACCGCCGCGAGTTGCCCCGCAGTTTCGATCATGGGCACAATCACGCCGCCGGCACCTGAATCAAGAGCCTGCTTGCAATCCTTGGCATGCCCATGCGCCAGACGCACCATCGGCAAGGTGCCCCCCAGCTCCAGCGCTCGAAACAGATCGGGCAGCTGGTGCGCAGATACCGGTCCATGCTCCATATCAACAGCCACCCAGTCATAGCCGGCCTGCCCCATGATCTCGGCCACCGAAGTATCGGGAATTTGCATCCAACTGCCGATGGAGTGATCACCTTGGCGCAGGCGGCTCCGGATTTCCCGGATGGCATTCAGTTTATTCATGATTTAACTTGTCAAATGTTGGCCCGGAATAGCGCGCTTGCAAAGATCGGTTCAGCCCGGTGCGCCTGAGCAGAAATGAAACCCCGTTGGCGTCAGCCGCTTCAAGATCGGTTTCAGAGTCCCCGATCATCAAGGCCTGCCCCGACGGGCATTTTAGATGCTGTAGAACACGACTGATGGCCTCTGTTTTAGGCGTTGGGGCACCGTAAACCTCCCGAAAGCAGTGGGCGATCTCGAGCGCTCTCAATATCTGTTCAATTTCCTGCTGGGGTGTAGCGGTGACCAGCACAAAATACTGAGAGGCATGCCTCGCCAGCAAATACTCACGTACTCCGGGAACCCAGGCCGCATCAATCACCGCTTGCTGCACCAGGCTCGAGAACCTGTCACAGAAATGCTGGATATTGGCTGCGGTAGCCGTTTCGCCAGCCCACTCAAGATAGATGGGCATCTTCTTGTAGCGGGAAACCCCACCATGCGCCTCGTGGTGTTGCCTGACACGATCGGCCACCTCCTGCCCATAAGGCAGAAAGAGCTGCTCAAAACCGACCGTCTTGACCGCAACCGAATCCTTGATGACCCCATCGAAGTCCCAGAAAACAATTCGCATTGCCGACAACACGTGATCATTCGGCACGATGCCGGCTTCTAGGCGATTCGGGATCATCTTGTCGCCGCGCGGCGCCATATCTGGTTGAACACAGGAGTTCCGGCGGACATTTCAGAATGGCGTTTTTCGATCAATTCCAAACCGCATTCACTGAGATATCTGAATGAATCTACTGACTGCTCCGTAAATTCCTCGTTGATCTCAATCAATACGCCCTTAACCTTAGCCAGGACGTCGAAACCACCCTTGAGAATCAGATGCTCGATGCCATCCACATCCATCTTGATGTAGTCCGGCTGCGCAAGTTCAAGACGCTTGACCGCGTCATCCATAGAGAGCCCCAAGGTCCGAAACTCAAACACTTTGATCAACGGTTTGTTGTCATACGAATACGACTCCCCGAAGGTAGACAGCGCTCCGCCCCAATCAGTCATCGACATGTTCAAGGTGCTTGTAGCAAGTCGGTCCGCAAGAGGTAACGGCATCATGGTGACCTTGCCTGTAAGGTCATTCAGAAAAATATTCCTTGCAAGCAGCTCCAGATTGAATACCGATGGCTCGAACGCAAATACCGTGCAGCCTCTGGCCTTTGCCGCATAACAGGAGTAAAGCCCTACGTTCGCGCCAATATCCCAAACTACTGACCCCTGCTCCATGCGGTCTATCCACTGGAGAGTTTCGGGCTCCTTGGTTGAAAAGGTTTCTATCCGGAAGTGGTTCATGCTGTTCGGTACAGCAAAAGTAAGTTCAATGCCATTGTGCTGTGTTGTAGCGGTCCTGCTCAAGGCAGTACTCAACACCTGCTCCAACAAATAGCGACCGACCTCTGTTTTGACAGCGGTATCCATGGCGAACCTGATGGCAGACTTGACGAAGTTCTTAATTGCTTTTATCACTTGTTCCAATTCTTGCGTGTTTTAACTATGGGCAGCCAGTACCAATCTCACGGCTTTTTCAGACAGGCGACATATTTCCGCTGTTTGATCTTGGCAAAAAACAGCGGGTTTCTTCTTTTTAGAAACAGGGCCAATTGCACGGAAGCCCGTGCTTCAAGGTAATTCAACACCTCAAAGGACTCTGTCGATACATATCTGTCCCTGTACAACTTCTTCAGTGGTATGACATCGTCACATAAAACATGACCACCGCTGGCGCAAAGATGGTAAGCACTGCACAAGTCCCACGCCACCTCTGGGTAGAGGTGCCCTCCATCAACCCAAATCAGGTCAAATTTTTCGCTGGTTTTCTCCAGCAGAAAAAACGAGTTTGTTTCTATCAGCTTGATGTTTTCATTGGCAAGGTTTGCGGCCTGCTTTTTCTTGTATCGCTGGAAAGCAGAGTCCTCCTCGCGGTCATAAAAATCCCTCAGCAAAGGATCGCTTGCCGGCAAGTCAACCGTTGTTATTTTTGCATCAGGGAAGAGTCTGGACAGAATGGACGTGAATTCGCCATCAAAGGTGCCGATTTCAAGGATGTTACGAATCCCGGGCGTTGAAATGCTCAGGGCACTGAAAACCAGCCAGTGAATGCTGTCGTTTTCATAATCAAAATCCCTGCCACGCATTACCTGCAAGATTTTGTTCAACACAGTTTGCGCCTGTGCAAGATCAAGAGAATTTTTCTCAAACTTCGAGTTCTCCGTCGCTTCCAGGCTTTCGGCGTCGTGAATAAATTTCCGATAACAGGTTCGGTAATAATCATCCACATGGCGGGAAGCCCTGTTCAGATATCTGACTGGATTCAGGTATTTTGAAAATCCCGTCATACAGACGCCCCGCATGAGCCTGCTATTGCATCAAAAAGTGCATGCACTGATTGTCGGATGGCTTTAAAAAAGTGTGTCATGGAATTCAATTTTCTGGACTGGCCAGCAGGCTGGCGCGGACTTCGTCGATCAACTGCAGCAAGCCCTGCCCCAGATCTACATGCATGGGGGGAACGTACTTGCGACCGAGCTTCGGCTGGTAAGCATAAGGTGTTCTCACATAGTGGCCGGTCTGCTCGCCTGGTATGAACTCCACGGCATCTGGCTTGCCCAGAATCTCAGCCAGCATCTTCAGCAAATCCACCACGCGCATGGGCTCCTGCCCGGTGAGCACCACGCTCTGGTTGCGAAATTCATCCCCGAGCGCGGCCACGCTGGCCTGGGCAGCATCCTCAACGTGAATATATTCGCGCAGAGCATCCGGGCTTCCCTGGTAAC
Source organism: Polaromonas sp. (assembly GCF_029945925.1). Taxonomy (GTDB): domain Bacteria; phylum Pseudomonadota; class Gammaproteobacteria; order Burkholderiales; family Burkholderiaceae_C; genus Polaromonas. Next base: position 153,843 of record NZ_JAQSDN010000043.1, read on the forward strand.
GAACCACGCCACTTTCAAGGGCCTGGCGAACGATGCGCAGAAGGCCGTTCCCGACATCGGCACGAGGCCCGTACAGCGAGCCATAACGCAGGATGGTGTAGTCCAGGCCGAAGGCGCGCTGGTACTCCTCTACATAATGTTCTGCGGCCTGTTTGCTACAGCGATAAAACCCCCCTTCACGGCTATACACATAAACCGTGCTGGCATACACAAAGCGTTTGACATTGTTCCTGCGACACGCCTCGAGCACCTGAACGTTGCCGAGTACGTTGATCTCTACAGTCTTGAGGGGCTGATCCAGGGCCTGATTCAGATCGGCCAAGGCCGCAAAGTTATAAACCGCTTGCGCGCCAGCAACAGCGGTCTGCAGTTTTTCGACGTCGAGCAGGTCACCAACAATCATCTCCTGGTCTGGACGCGCCCACGGTGAGGCCACCCTGTCATAGATGCGAACCCCGTACCCGGCTTCGCTCAACTGGTCAGCCACGTGGGAACCGATAAAACCGCTCCCACCAATAACCGTGACCACACGGCGTTGTATGTTGCGAAGAGTGCCCATCACAGCCCCTGGCTTTGAACGTCGTACTCGGCTTGGGGCACTTCACTGGTCAATGGCTTTCCCGAGAGAAAACGCACAGCCTCTTCAGTGGCCTCAATCTCCATGCGGGTGCGGCAGTCGACCGACATGGACCCCATATGTGCCGTCAGCAGGCAACGCTCGATCTGCGAAAGGGGGCCGGCATAAGGCTCATGCTCAAACACATCAATGGCCGCGCCGCTCAGATGCCCGGCCATCATGACGTCATGAAGATCGCCTTCATTGATAATGCCGCCGCGGGCGGTATTGATGATGATGGCATCCGGCTTCATGCTCAACAACTGCTCGCGCCGGATCATGTTCTTGGTCAGGCGTGTCAGCGGCAGGTGCAGGCTGATGAGGTCTGCCTCTTTATAGATCTGCTCCTTGGTGACCCAGTCGAGCTTGAACTCGCGGTTCAACTCGTAGTTGGGCATGGTGTCGTTCACCAGAATCCGGGGCGTACCAAACGCCTTGGTGCGACGCAGCACGCGGGTACCAATCCGGCCCACGCCAATGATGCCCACCGTAATCTCCGCCAGGCGCCTGCCGAAAATGCGTTGCCACTTACCCTCGTGCATCTGTGCATTGGAAACATGCACAGAACGCAACAGCGTCAGCATCATTCCCAGCGTCAACTCCGCAACGGCCGGTGCCGGCGCGTCTGGTGTGTAGGCAACCCGGATGCCGCGTTTCTTCGCGGCCATCAGGTCCACACCATCCAGCCCCACTCCTACCCGGGAAATCAGTTTGAGCTTGGGCGCGCGTGCCATCACCTTCTCGGTGATAAGTTCGGTGCCGGCAATGATGACGTCGAAGTCGGCCACCATATCGGCGAGCTGGTCCTCGGTCAACTTCTTGTTAAGCGGATTGATCAGGTAGTCGATGCCAGCGTTTTCAAGCAGCTCCAGAGGGAGCCGGTTTTTATCGCCAAACGGAACGGTGGTAATCAGGGCTTTTGCCATTTTTTGTTGCCTCTCAACAGATCGTGTATTGGGGTAAGGGGCGAGTTCTTGCTCAACCGGCGTTCGCTGACTGTTCCCGCTCGCGCGCCTTGATTCGCCTGGCCGGTACACCCGCATAGATGGACCAGGGTTCAGTGCCGCCCTTGAGCACGGAACCAGCCGCCAGGACAACGCCCTCTTCAAGGACCGAGCCGGGCAGTATCGTGCAGTTGGCATAAATCAGGCAATGGCTTTTAATGGTCACCGGTGCCACAACATCTACTTCGTGATTCAAGCCATCGTGGGAAACCGTCAGGATATGGCAGTTGAGTGAAATCGTGACATTGTCACCAATCACGATACGGTCGTTCGTTCCGAGGTAAGTGTTTCGATTAATCTGGAAATTCTTTCCGGCAATCAGGTTGTGCGGGTATTCGGTGAACGCACCGGCACGAATCACGGTACTTGAATAATCTGCCAATTGAACACCGGCCAGTCGCCACAAAACAGCCCTGACAACAGCGCAACCGAAAAAGTCAGGCAGCAAATTTCCAAGGCCGATGAGCAACACGCCTCGAAACCGCCCACTCTGAAAATCGTTTTTCATATAACAGGCAAATGCCCAGGTAGCCTTGACCATCCGAAATGAGGCCAGTCTGGATATCAATGTCGTCTTCATCCGGACATACCCTGCTGGCGCGGCAGGTCGCCCAGTTGGCCAAGCTCCGTCCAGAAACGCGTGGCTGCCAAGCCATCGAACTTGTAAAAATACCGTTTCAGGGTGCGCGAAACTTCCGGGGCGAGACCAGTTGCAGCCTTGACTTGGTCGAGTTCTGAAAGGACCCTCAGCAATTCTTGCTGGGTGGTGACGTGGTCAACGCCGGGTTCGTCCTCAACCATGGGAGGCTGTTCGGGGTTCAAGACCCGTACGGATGGGACGCCCACAAAAAAAGACTCCAGCGCTATTCCCGAGTAACTGCAAACCACAAGACTCGCGCTTTCCATCAACTGCACGGTGGACTTGGACGGGTCAAAACCTATCTCCAGGGCGATTTCATTTCGGCGTATCAGTTCGTTGATCCATTCCTGACTCACCGTCGGATGTTTTGACAGCATGACGCGCCACCCGGGAAGCGCCCGTAACCCTGCCAGTACTTTCAAGATGATCTCCTCGTCACCCACCGAAGGTGCCAGTAGCAGGATGCGATCATCGCTGGGCACGCTTTGAAGCCTGCGACCCTGGCTGTAAACACGATAGAGACTATCGTATTTAAGGCATCCCGTGATCCGGATGTTACCGGCAGGATAAAAGCCAGAAAGAATGTCGGCAAACTGTGAGCCATGCACGAAGTAGTAGTCCGGCATGGGCGAAATGCTACGCTTGTCTTCGAGGCCTGAGCGATTGAATTCCGAGTAGCGGTGATAGAACCCCATTTTGTTTTTATAGATGGTGGCATGCTGTATCGACACCCAGCGATGCCTGGGGGAATTTTTCTTTGTCGCGAAATAGACCGCCCGCATGGGCGCGAGAGTTTCGCCGTAAGTCACCAGGGCTTTGTCACCACCACTGCTTTGCAGCCAGCGTTCAAACATGGCTGCATAGGTCAAGCTCCAGGGGAGCATGGACATAAAGCTTTTCTGCATTTCCAGTATCAGAATGTCGGAGAACTCGGCGTGCCCTACCCGCACGCCTTGTTGTTGCAATCTCTTCGCCATTTTGCTGAATTTGAAGTAGTTCCCTATCAATGAGGCGTGTATCTGGATGATGTCAGCTAGAAACAGATACCTGTCGAGAATTTCCACATCCCGCTGCAGCCTGGATGCATAGTCCGTCAATTTCTTGCGCCAGAGGCCGGGGTGCAGAAAATCTGCGCTTTTGATATTCAACCGAAAAATGAAGGCTGAAGTAAAGCCATGTTTGTGATCATCCAGCGGTACTTGTTCGTACATTCTGTCGCAAAACCCGCCGCGGGCATGGATGAGGTTGTATTCAAGGCCATGAAACCAGACGCGCTCCCCACCTGTCTCAGGGCGCTTGGGCAAAAACCTCAGCAACAACCATTTACCCAGTTCCTTGAACAGGCTTTTCAGTATTCCAGCGTAAACGGTGCCATGGCTGAGCGGACTCATCGGACTGAGCTGCTTGTCTGCCAACCCGCACAACCTCTCATGCAGCGCCTGGTACCAGACGTAGTCAACCGCGGTGTCCTTGGCAATCAAGGTGCTCGCCCACCAAAGCGGAAAGCCGCGCCACTGCAATGCGTTTTTGATACCGGAACGATCTGCCCACTGGGCCACCCAAGTGATGTACAGCTCACGGGTTTGATCCCATGACCAATCAAGCTGTGGGCATTCAGTGCCGAACAGCAGCGCGCGGTCATTTATCACCGACCCTTCAGGTCGCTCCAGTAGGGCATCCAATTCGGCAGGTGTGCGCGCCACACCTCCTTCAGCGAAGATGACCGCGGAAGCAATTTCCGCCGCACTATAACCATTGGCTAAAGGCTCATAGATGTAATACGGAATGTCATGGTAAGTCGCTTCGGCGACCGCCGAGCTGATGCCTCCGATTATTCTGCGAGTGCTCGCCACATGGTCAGAAAATGGCCCCTCCAGCAGGGTCACCTTGTCGAGATAGCCTGTACTCTCCAGGATGGGCAGCAGCCATTCCCTTTCAGTATGGTGCTTGATTTTTATGGCCAATTTCTCAAAACCAGCATCCGTCGCACTTCTTAACGCATCCACCAGGGTGTTGGGACGTGAACCGTTACGCCCATCCATCCCCAGGTCGTTTGGAATCCACGTCATGATAATCGCGTCGAAGGTTTTTGGAGCGTTATCCTTCAGTACATGGTTATCCAAAATGGGGGGGGCTACCGTCACCACCTCTTGCACATCCAGCCTGCTCTTTAATATGCGGCGTTCGTGCTGACAAGCGATGGCGTAAATGCGGTCAAACATGGCCGGCCCCAAAGACGCTTTGCCAATGCGCTTCTCTATATCAACAATCAGATAACCGTCAACCAACCATGACACCTTGATGCCTTTGGTCTTCGCCAGGTGGGCTGCAATCAGATAGGGCTCGTAAAACTCCGACCCCACCACCAGTTCTGCAGGCTTGTACGAGTCCAGCATGTCCTGGTAGGCGGCGACGGTCCAGACAAAGTAACCGCGATAAAGCTGGTACCTGCCGACCATGGATTCCGACAGTGCCTCAATCAACTCATTGTCCCAATGAACGTTGACGCGCTGCAAAACATCCACCAGCCGAGCCGGCTCTAGCAGGGCCTCAAAGTCGTTCGGAACATGTCGTTCAGCATCCAACAAACACCGCGGCGGTAGCGTGCGCGTATACGCACCCCGCCACGGCCAACGCGAATTCACGCTGATCCATCCTTGCTGTCGAGCGGAAAAACGTGACATGGTCCAGTCACTTAAGGCCAGTGTTTTATTACGCAGCAACCTCAAAAACGGAGTTTGCAATTTCCGTAGAAAATTGGCACGCCGATCAATCGGAGGCATACCCAAGACACGATCAGCAAGGGTACATAACGGCGACACCATGCGATGCCCCGGATCGTAAACCTGAACCTGCGGCGCAAACTTTTTCGCAATGTTCAGGAACGCTGCTGGCTCATTGCAGGAAATATATACGCAGGCATAACGGCTACACCAGTATTTGAGCGCGAAATATTCACGACAAACGCTCGATATATTGATCAGCAATCCAGCCGAAAAAGCATCTGCAACTGAAAAATGATCGCCTTCACAATTTTCTTTTCCGTCCTCATCCCTGTACCAGTTAAAACTAAGAAAGTTGATCGCTTCATCAGTACGGTCTTCGAAATTATGGTGGTCAAAAAAAAGGGGGACAGCTTCACCCAACAAAATGGGGAGGTAGTCTTCGTGAGCAATAAGTTGCGCATCAGCCCCATGGCGCTGGCGTACCCACGCCAAATCGTCCCTATGGTGAAGAAGGTAGGCGTTCATCTGGCTGCGCGGTGAAAGCGTGGCATACAGAGGTCAGAGTGACCTGAGAAATTTGGTGCCCAGCCGATGAACAAACCCGTCCTTGTACTGACTTTGATATTGCGCCGAGCCCGCGATGATATTGCCCGCGACATGCTGAAGCTCTTCGTCTACACAAGATTCCACCCATGAACCTTCAATTCGAGCGTGCATCTCCTCAACCGCCTCCTTGATTTCCTGTGGCGTGTTTTCCCGCCATTCAATATTTCTGCTCCAGTAAAAATCGCTGGATTTGAAATATGTCTCGGACTCGCGCCGGATAATCTCGGGCAGTGACAGACGCTGGCCGGATTTTGCGTCATAAAGATGTTTGAAAATGATCAGCGAATTTCTGAAAAAGTAAGTAGTGTCAAGGTAGGCTAGGAGATTAACGCAAACAATCGGCTTCCGGGCTATTGCCGCGAGGGCATCAAGACCGGAGCCCGTGGAAATCATGAACGTACAGTTAAAACACAACCAAAGATCCAGAAATTCAGTGCGCAGCCCGGAATGCGAGTAATCAAAAATTCTTGGATTGCTTGACTTGAGCGGATTTGCCGTAAATTTGCCCATTCGAATGACCCAATAACCTTGGTCAGCAAGAAATTCAAACGCCTCTACGTAGTTAGTGACGTCGGAATTTCGAAATGCGTTGTAATCGGAAGGCAACCCGACAGGATTGAGCCTGACGTCATGCGCATTGTCTCTCACCTGAACGCAGACGAATTTCTCGTTCGGCAAGATACCAAGCTTTCTTAAAAATGCATCGCCAACCAAGTTTTCCTCTGCAGTAAATCGTATCTGTGGAGCGATTCTTCCCAGCAAGTCTTCCGGATCTGCCGTGGCGTGAAGCTCGCCATAAGAAATGCGATAGTGCGGTTCCCAGTTAGGAAAAAGCTTATTGAACCTATGCAAATAATAATAAAACCGGCTGACCGGCAAATGGCGCTCTACAATTTTTTTCCAATATTTATTGGAATGCCAGGTGCTCTCAAAAAAATAGAGATCCAGCACATTCTTGTCTGGTGTCAGGCAAAGCGCGGAGCGCGACAAATGCATCTCGGGGTCCACAACAGCATGACCAAGAAGCCTGCTCGGCAACCAAGTGAATCGAATAGTCTTGAAGGGCTTTGCCAGCCTGATCAAAAATACAAGTACAAGGCATAGCGGAGCGACAAGGACGAACACCAAGCCTGTTGCGGCTTTAGCCCTCAGCATCGGCCACCCACCTGACCTAATTTGCGAGATCTGCTGTTTTATAAATCGCATTATTGTTTAGTTTGTTGTGCACAAAAAGTTTTCTGCCAGTCCCTCATTTTGACAGCGTATTAGAAGTGCCGGTTAAACTAGAATTTTCTATCCAGACATGTGAGTTCATGAGGTCAGCTATGTCCCTTACCGGAAAAACCGCTTTGATTACTGGAGCCAGCAGAGGGCTCGGCAGGGAACTCGCTCGCTCTCTTTGGATAAAGGGCGCCAATCTCATTCTCGTTGCCAGCAATGAAAATCTCCTTCAGCTCACCCTTAACGGTTTATCTCGAAGCCCTGAGCAAAAATTGCAGTGCATTCCTTGTGATTTTGGCAATGAAAAAAGCCTGGCTGAACTGGGAGAAAAATTAAAATATTTAAATATTGATGCGGTAATCAATAACGCCGCAACTCAAGGACCGATCGGACAGCTTGGGGATAATGACTGGGACGACTGGAAACGCACCATTCAAATAAACCTCTTCGCACCAGCATATATTTGCCGTCTGCTGGTACCGCTCATGGTCAACCGAAAAACCGGCGGGTCGATCATCAACCTGTCCGGCGGGGGTGCTGTCGGGCCTAGGGCCCATTTTTCCGCATACGCTTCATCCAAGGCCGGATTGGTAGGGTTTAGCGCCACCCTAGCGGAAGAGCTAAAGGGTTCTGGCGTACGGGTCAACTGCATCGCACCCGGTCCCCTGCCTACGGACATGCTTAGGGAAGTGGTAGAAGTGGGAAGTGATATCGCTGGTGAAAACGAATTCAGACTGGCATCCAAAATCGTCGAGCAAAACAGCGAGTCTTTTTCCCGTGTGGCTGAGCTTTGCGCTTTCCTGATCTCCGAGAAATCGAAAGAGATTTCCGGAAAACTGATAAGTGCAATTTGGGATCCCTGGGAACGACTGAACGAGTTGGCTAGCGTTCTGAATAATTCGGACATTTACACCTTGCGCAGAATTGTTCCCGAAGACAGGGGAAAGTCTTGGGGCAAATGAATGACTCGGGAATTCGTCTTTTTTTTTTCTCTGCCCGGCGATCCCTCACGCGGCATACTTTTAATACGGTCCCTTAAAGGTGTCAGCGCGATCAATCAAACCAAGGCTGCCACCGTCTTTCCCGAGCATGACCATTGCAGCCTTGGCAATGGTGCTTGCCGACGGATAAAAAACCTTTTCCAGAGAATGCGACACGGGAGCAGGACAATCTGCCAGCGAAATTCGGCGGACAGGTGCTTTCAGTGATTTGAACGCCTTTTCCGCAACCAGAGCAGCGACCTCACTCGCTATTCCGCACAGTTCCCAACTTGTATCTGCAGCAATCAGCCGGCCGGTTTTCCGGACCGACTCGAGGATAGTTTCTTCGTCGAGCGGACGTATGGAACGCAGATCGACAACCTCCACAGACACACCGTTTTTCTCGAGTTCGTCAGCCGCATCGAGTGCTTCAACCGACATGTATGACGTAGCAACGATGGTGATGTCTTTTCCTTGTCGTATTACAGCTGCTTTGCCAAGAGGCACAGGCGTGGCTTCCTCTGGAACCGGCCCACTCGTGTCATACAAAGACCGATGCTCCAGCATGACAACTGGCCCAGTGTGTTTGAGCGCACTCAGCATCAGCCCCTTGGCATCTGCCGGAAATGCAGGCATAACCACCGTCAACCCTGGAAAATGCGCGAGGGGCGCCTGAATGCTTTGCGAATGAGTTGATCCCTGGCCCCATCCACGCCCAATAATGGCTCGCACAACGACAGGAGCGATCCCCGCATTACCACCGTACATGTAACGCCACTTGGCCGAGAGCTGCAACAGCATATCGAATGACAGAAACATAAAATCCACTCTCGGGTGAACAATGATTGGACGTTTGCCAACAGCTGCTGCACCGATAAGAATCCCCGTCAGTCCGTTTTCCATTGCGGGCGCGTCGAACACGCGCCCAGGACCAAATCGCTTGGTCGCTTCCACAGTTGACCCGAAAATTCCAGACGGGTAATTCACTGAAATTCCGGTAATGAAAATATTGGGATCCCGCTCCATTGCCTGGACCATGCCCTCCGAAAGCGCCTGGGAGTATTTAAGTTGTCGCATACGCGCTTTCAATAGACGTTATCGAACAAGGTTGACGTTTCCGGCCAGGGGCTCTTCTTCCCCTGAACAATGGCCTCGTTCACTTCGGCGTCGACTTCCGACTGCCATTGCTTCAGATCGCCGGCGCTGGCCATACCCTGAGTTACAAGCAAGTTGCCAGATCGAACAAGTGGACATTTTTCCATCCACTCTTCCAGTTCCTTTTTAGTTCGATAGGCACGATTAACCTCGTAGTCCCAAAGTGGTCCCACATGCTCCCGCCAGCGATAGGTCATGCACTCAAGAAACGTCGGACCCTCGCCTGCACGGCAGGCGTCCACTGCCGATTGCGCAGCTTGATACACCGCATTCACATCGTTGCCATCAACTCGTTCGGCGCGAAGCTTGAAACTACGCGCACGTTCACACAAATCTGTTCCGTCAGCCTGCCTGACCGACATCGGGCTCTCCGTCGCATAAAGATTGTTCTCGCATACAAACAGTACCGGCAATTTGTGGACAGACGCGTAGTTGAAGCTTTCCCAGACACTGCCTTCATCACATGCACCTTCGCCAAAAAAACCGACTGCAATATGAGGAAGCTTGTCCATGCTGAATGCCAATGCGCTACCAGCCGCAAGTGCACTGGAGTGACCCAATATAGGAGACGACCCGACAAATCCGACGGACCGGTCTGTCAGGTGAACAGAACCGCCTCGGCCCCTGGAGCAGCCGGCTTCACGCCCCAGCAGTTCTGCAACCAACCCCAGAAGATCGCCGCCTTTCGCGAGATAGTGTGTATGGCACCGATGATGGGTGTACACGACATCCTGAATCGTCAGCGCCTTGCTCACACCCACAGCGACTGCCTCCTGACCGATTCCAAAATGTGTAGGCGTGCGCATACTGCCGGTCCGGTACTCATCAGCAAGGATTTCTTCAGTTCTGCGTATGCGTAAAAGCTCCCTGTAAAAATGAACCTGCAGATCTTTATTTGTATTCATGATGTTTGAATCGGATCGACCGATACGTTTAGCAAAAGCTGGTGGTGGATTTCTTCAAAGCCCTGCTTTCCGGAGACAAATCTGAAATCGGGAAAGGATTTGACCAAATTGGTGATGTCGTAATGGCGATGTGTCACCGCACTGATGCGCGGGGTTTCAGTGATTTCAATCTCATCAGCAAACTCGTCAACAACAAGTTCTGCAATTTCGCGAAAGGATTTTGATACCCCAGTGGCGATATTGAGAATACCCGTGCCGCGTGTCATTAGACATTTGATTGTGAGCGCGGCGACATCGTCAACGTGCACATGATCGCGAGTTTCTTCACCGCCACCGAAGAGTGCAATCTTTTTATCCTTGAGCGCTGAGCGCAAAAACCGATTGGGGCCATACGCGTTATGGGTATCACCCAACCCATACACCAATGTGGGACGCAACACCAGCAGGGGAATATTTTTCAGGTTGCGCGCCATAACTTCGCGAGTCAGGTGCATCACACCGTAAAGATCTTTGGGAGACGGTGGTGTGCTCTCAGTCACACGACTGACAGCGGAATCATAGACCGCATCAGAACTGAAATAAACCAGATGCGAACATCCGCTTTTTTCAATCGCAACACAGACGTTCTGCATCATTGCGAGGTTTTTCATCAGCGTTGCGACGTCGCGCCCCTTGTCCGGGGTACGTGCCGCCAGCATCACCACCGCGTCGCCAGCCGTGATCAGGGAAGCCAGCTTGGGCGCTGCGTCGGCGGATGCCAGGTCGATATCGGACGAAGTCAACGCAAGGTTGGAAATTTCATCTACATCAAGCCGCTTTTTCAGCGCCTGGCCGATAAACCCACGGGCGCCCAACAGCACCACGCGCTGGGGCTTCTTGTAAATACCGCTTTGCAGAGTCATGATGATCAGCAGCCTCCAGGAAAGGAGCTAACGCCAAGCGTGCGATAGTCAAGGCCTGCATCGCGACAGGCTGCCGCCTTGAGGACTGCATAAGGATCCAGTACTAATTTGCCATGCATGCTCTTGGCAATCTCGCGCGGATCCACTCCGGAGAACTGACTCCATGGCGTCATCAATACCAGGACGTCTGCCCCTTCGCAGGTTTCAAGTTCAGACATTGCGTCATGAATTAGGGGATGAGGCACAACGCTTGCGGGAACCACCGGGTCATATACCCGAACCCGAAATGGCTTGAGGTGCCCAAGCAAAGCTATCGAAGGCGAGTTTTTGACGGAATTTGTGTCCTGCTTGTAGGCCAAACCCAGTACAGCAATCAGGGGATCGTCAACTTTTGACAGTAACTCGCGATAGAGGACGCCGAGGACCCAGTCACGGCGGTGGTGGCTGTTTGCTATCCACGCACGAACCACGCCTGCATCAGTGCCATACCTGTCCGCATAGCTGCACACCGTCGCGAGATCCCGCTCAAGGTTGCCACCGGCAATCCCCAGCCCGGGGGCAAGATAGGAATACGGACCGATCCTCCTGTCAAGCTTGAGCGCCGGGACAATTTCAGACCAGTCAGCGCCAATATGCTCACACAACTCGGCAAGCGTGTTCGCCACGCTAACCGATGCAACCAGGCACATGTTGATGGAAATTTTTGCAAGCTCTGCACTCTCGTAGCGCATGGGCAAAACAGGACAGCCATGCGCCGCCAGAAACACGCGATAAGGCTCCGGCAATGGCCGGCGCGGGTCCGCGCAGCCCACAATATAACGTTCAGGTTGCAACGCGCGCTCCACCGCACGGCCAAAAATCAGCGTCTCTACTTGGTAATAAAGGATTCGACCCTCTCGCTGCTTCGTGCGTGTAAAACCAGGCGGCACCTGTGACAAAACAACAATGACTGTATCGTCACGTGAAGCCTCGAGAACGCGGCCAAGCAGGTTGTTGATTGGTCCCAGGTCGCTGCCGCCGAAATCGTCGGTGGGTACGTCGGGTGCCACATAGACCACGTCACAAGCCTGCAAATCAGCGGCATTGGAGGTAAAGGAAAGGCTGGCCCGGTTCTTCGCCATCAGTTCGTCGAGCGACGGCTCGGAGACCGGCAACACCCCCTTGAGCAAGGGCGCAATGCGCTGGAGATCAGGGTCAAAGCAAATCACCCTGAACCCTTTTTCGGCGGCCGAGATGCCGGAAACAAGACCCAGATGGGTCATGCCCGCAAAACCAAGAACGGGTCGCATCAGCCTGCACTCCCGTTCATCCGGGCGGCATATATCTTTTCGAGGCCTTCGCGCCAGCCTTTGAAAGCAAAACCCGGAAAAGCCTGAAGCACCGCCTGATTGTCGAATGCGCGATAGCCGTTGTGCGGCATGGGGCCAGACCTTCGGCTACCGCGCACAGATACCTTGCCGGGAAAAGATGCAGACGCAAAGTCGGCCAGCTCCCTGAATGATGCAACCGCACCTGATACCGCATTGGCAATGCCTGAACTTCTGTGCATGATCACCAGTCCGGCCAGCTCGGCCACATCTTCAACGTCGACATGGTCGCGGAGTTCTTCACCTTCACCAAACAGTGATATATCCTCGCCTGCTGCAGCAAGCCTTCCAAAGCGATTGGGTCCATAACCGTTATGCGGATCGTCATTGCCGTAAACCAGCGTCGGCCTGATGAGCATCAACGGGCCTTGGTGAGCGTGCCGCAACGCGATTTCCCTGCTCAGATGCATGGCGCCATGCAGGCCGCCGGGTTCCGCGCATGATTTTTCGGTCAACGGTTTTGTGCTGTCGCGGTACACCGCGTCCGAACTGAGATATACAAGGTGCGCGACGGGACGACGTTGCAACGCCAGGCACACCGCTTCAATCATGCGAATGTTTTCGGCCAGCATCGCAACATCCTTGCACGGTGCTTTGGCAGACGCAACAACGAGCACGTCTTCTGGCCGCAGCAACCCGGCCAGTTGTTCCGCCGCACCCGGTTTGAGCAAATCAAGCGCCGGTCGCCCCACAGCAAGAGTCGAAATTCCATTCGCCTCAAGCCGCCGCCGAATGGCGCCGGCAATAAAACCGCCGCCTCCCAGCACCACCACGCGCGCCGGCTTTCGGGCCTGCAAGTACTCATGCGAAAGTGCCACGGCCGTCATGTCAGGCCTCTGCCCCGGGGATCTCACGAGCCAAACCGACCAGCACGTCGTTGATCCAGATGTCGTTGTCGATATTGCTTTGGCCTTTTTTGCAAAGGTTCTTGAAATGTGTGTATTCCAGCTCCCAGGTAGGGTCCGCCTGCACAAGTGTCGTTGACTCCTCGTCTGGACGCCCGCTCGGAAGCACGCGGTCCCGGACGGTCATCGTGCTCGGGCCCCACTTGCAAAGTGACTGGATGTGCGCGCTGCCGCCCTCGGCAAAGATGTCGCAAAAGAAATGATTGCGCCATGACAGCAAAGCCACCTCCATCTGCAGAACAGGGGAACCGTTCGCCCCAAAGGACACGTGGTCAGGTGCGCGGTTTTCGAAGCAATTCGCGGAGAAGACCTTAAAAGGGGCGGCCGGTTTACCAAACCAGAAGAGTGCTGTATCCAGCAGGTGCGATCCGAGGTCAGGCAGCACGCCCGCGCCTTGGTCGCGCCACGCGGAATCCCGGACAAGCCGCGCCGTGCCATTGCCGTAAAACATTCGCACGCTATAGATACGGCCCAACCGGCCAGATTCGATCAGCTTTTTCATGCCCACAAAATGAGGCTCGAAGCGGTGGTTGTATGCGGTGTAGCAAACAGCGCAGTTCTTCGCAGCCAATTCCCTGAGAGCCACAAGGTCGGCCTGCTTTTCTGCGAACAGGGGTTTTTCAACCAGCAAGTGCTTGCCGTTGGACAGCAGGTAAGTGATCAACTCAAGCTTGGGCTCGTCGGGGATGCAGAGCAGAGCTGCATCGTACGAAGAAAGGGGGACATCCTGCACATTTCTGTAATCGGCATCTGCATGGAATGGATCCACGGTCGCAACAGCTTCGGCACCTGCCACAGCAAGGCGTTTGCGACCTTGCACACCCAAACCCACAACAATAACGCGCATGGAAGTCAATTTTGTTACTCGTACCTGGCCTGCTTTTCAACCGCATCGATCTTTTTCAGTACCAGTTCAGGTGTGACAGGCCAGTTGCCGTCATGTTCACATTCAACGCCCGCAGCCATGTTGCCAAGGATCGAGGCAATGACATCGTTTTTGGTAGCGACCAGTGCCAGCGTTGAGTAGGCGAGCAAGGCGTCGCCCGCGCCAACTGCATCGACCACGTGGCCGGCAAATGTATCAATGCTGAAGAATGCGCGCGGATCACCTGGCGGCAAAGTCGAGCGATAGGTGATGATGCCGCGCTCACCGCACTTGAGCATCAGCGTGCCGCAACCCGAGCGATTGAGCAGCTCAAGCGCCAGCGGCCTGACCACCGAATCCTGGTCCCCAAGCGCAAACCGTGCTTCACGTTCGTTGGGCGTGATGAGGTCGAAGTTCTGAAACTCCAGGATATTGCCCCACCGGCTGGCTACCTGGCTGTCGGCTACCCGAAAAACGCCTTCTGGAATGGCCGAGGTTAAGGAGGGAATCGTGCCGCGATTGAACATGCCGTGACGAAAGTCGCTGAACACAACGGCCTGGCTGTTGCCGTCGGCGATCTGACGCTTCAACTGCTCAACAATCCTGTCAGAAATGGACCGGTTGTCGAGGGTGTCGATCTTGAGCATGCGGTAGGTTTCGGCGACGATGGCGTTTTTATTCGTCGTGGGCCGTGTCTCGTCAATGATGGGCAGGCAGTGGACGCCAAACGCCTTGAGGTCGTCCAGCACAAAGCTCTTGTATGCATCATTGCCCAGCACCGTCGAGAAGGTCACGTCCGCACCGGCGGCCCGTAAATGTTTGGCCACTACGCCGGCACCGCCGACATAGTCGACTTTTCTTTCAAAACGCACGCTCATGGTCGGCGTTTTGGTCATGCCACCGATCATGCTGCAATAGGTATAACTGTCGACAATGGTGTCGCCGACAACGTGGACGCGAAGGCCCTTGAGCTTGTCCAGCGTGTCGCGCAAGTCCTGAAAGCTCACGCCCTCAGCCTCCATCAGCGTCATCAGCTTGTCGACGGCAATGGAAGGTGGCGCCAACTCGATCAGTGCCGACGACGAATACACGATGTCGCCTGGGGTGAAGATGACTTCCCCGCCGTAACTGTCGAGGACTGCAATTTCTTCCTGCGTCTTGGGGTGCACGGCGCCTGCGGTGTACTCGTAACCTTTGGCAAAATAGTCGGGCTGGATGATGGCGAGATTTTTAAGCGGTGTCGCATCGCTGTCCACCACCACGTAATCGACCATCTCCAGCGCAGCGAGGTTCATGGCGCGAAGATCCTGGGGCACATAGGGACGCATATTGCCCTTCTTGATGTGCTCGTCCGCCGTCAGGCTGGCAATCACGACGTCAGCCTTGGTCTTTGCATACAGCAGATGCCGCACATGACCGGGATGAACCACGTCGAACGTGCCGTGACACATGATCACTTTTTTCTGCCGCGGGCGCTGGCCGATAGCATCGCGAATCTGCTGCGCCGACATGATCTTGTGCGAAAAGAGGTGCTTGCTCGCTGAGTCCATCAGGTTTTTCCTTGGGGGGACATGTATTCAAACCAGGTCTTGGTGGCGTTGGCAATCGACCCGGGATTCCACAGCGGGGCATTGCGCCAATAGTCGATGTTGGCCACGATGTTGGCTACGCCCTGCTCAAAGCTGACTTCCTGCCGCCAGCCCAGTTCACTGGTGATGCGGCTGATGTCTGCCCAGGTCACGTCGGGTTCACCCGGGCGCTTGGGGATATACGTCACGTCCCCACCCAGCAACTCAATAAGGCGATTGACCGACTGCGGGTTGCCTGCGCCCAGGTTGTAAACGCTTCCGGTACGCGACGTTTCCGCAGCCGCCAGGAATGCACGCGCCACGTCGGTTACATAAAGAAAGTCACGCGCCTGCGTGCCATCCCCCACGACTGTGTACGGCGTTCCGGCAATCTTCTGGCGAAGGAATACGCCAAACACGGCGCCGTAGGCTCCAGAAGTTCTGGAGCGCGTGCCATACGCATTGAAGATGCGTATGGAATTCACTGGCAGCTTGTAAACCTGGTGCCAATGAAACGCGGCCTGCTCCCCTTGGTACTTTGAAAGCGCGTAGGGGTAACCGGTATTGATAGGGTGGTCTTCCCGGGTCGGCACGTCTGCCAGGCCATAGCAGGAAGAAGATGCGGCATAAACGAACTTTTCCACGCCGGCGTGACGGGCACATTCAAGCATGTGCACGGTACCCTGCACGTTGGCGGACATGTATTCCATGGGCCGTTCTATCGAAGGAACGATATCACCGATGCCGGCAAAGTGGATGACATATTTGGCACCGGTGAACAGTGCATCGTCGGGCGCGAAACTGCGAATGTCGCGCAACTCAACCTGCAGGTCGGGATTGCTTCTGTGATGCGCCAGGTTTTCTTCCCGGCCGCCAATCAAGCTGTCAATCACGCGCACGGCGAAGCCGCGTTCAAGCAGCAGATCCACCATGTGGCTGCCGATAAAACCGGCCCCGCCCGTGACAACGGCGACTGGGCGGCCCGTCATTTCGCGCCGACAGCCTTCATGGTGCGAACGTTGTAATAACGGTCATCTTCGAAGCTGTTAGGCAACTTGCCCTTGCGGAACGCTTCACACAGGTCTCGCACAGCGTCTTCAACCGAATGAGTTGGCTCGAAGCCAAGCGCGCGCTTGATTTTTCCGGAGTTGATGTGATACGAGCGAAGGTCGTCCGAGGTTGTCGTCACGATCGGAATGTCACCTTTCTCCGGAAACTCCTCTTCAACGACTTTTTTCACCGCCTTGGCGATGTCCATGATGCTCAGATTCTGAAAGCCGCAATTGAACACCTGGTTGGCAATCTTTTCGTCGGGAGCCGTGAGCAAAAGCTTGCACAGGTCAGCGTAATCCTGCACATGAAGGTTGGGCCTGAGCTGCGCCCCCCCGAACACCGTAATTTTCCCCTTATTCACTGCATGATTCGTCAAAATATTCACGGAAAGGTCAAGGCGTTGCCGCGGTGCATAGCCGCAGACCGTCGCCGGGCGAAAGACCACACCGACAAATTCTTCGTTGGTATGTTTGAGCAGTAGCGGCTCGCACATACCCTTGTACTTGTTGTACAGGGTGAGGGGCACAAGCGGGTGATCTTCCGTGACGTCCGGCGAATCAGACACGCCGTAAACAGAACTCGACGACGCAAATACAAACCGCTTGACGCCAGCTTTTTTGG
This sequence comes from Polaromonas sp., assembly GCF_029945925.1. Classification (GTDB taxonomy): domain Bacteria; phylum Pseudomonadota; class Gammaproteobacteria; order Burkholderiales; family Burkholderiaceae_C; genus Polaromonas. The sequence continues at coordinate 170,977 of NZ_JAQSDN010000043.1, forward strand.
CAGCGATTACCACCGGTTCGAAGGAGTCGAGATTGACCGACGTCGACAGGTGCTCGTCAAGCTCAAAGCTTGCATCATTGGAGATGCAGGCAAGGTGCAAGACGCTGTCGTTACCAGCGCAGGCGGCCGCCACGGCAGCCGTGTCGCGCACATCACCCTGGATGATTTTCAGCCTGGGGTTACCCTTGGGCAAATGTTCGCTGCCGTACCAGACAAGAATGTCAAAGACAGTAACTTCCCAGCCCTCTTCAAGCAGCTGAGGCACCAGCAGGCTGCCGCAATAACCACCACCACCAATAACCAGCACCTTCTTGTTCATATCTTTGCCCATTTACAAATTGCTATTGCGATAAAGAAAGGCGGCCAAAGAAGCAGCCAACCGGGATTGCATCAGCCCTTGACAGCGATTTTGTAGCCAGCGGCCTGCGCGTCCTTGTAGAACATCTGCACGGTTTCAAGCGAGTACTGATCCAGGTCCTTGCCGACCAGAGACAGCTTTTTAAGGATGTCGTTGGTTGCCGTGATGATGTGACAGCCGACAGAGTCAGCCTGGAAAATATTGAGGAGCTCACGAGGACTGGCCCAGATCAATTCCGACTTTGGCTTGTCGCGCATGATCCTCACGGCATCCGCCATCAGCGGAACCGGGTCGCGCCCGGTGTCAGCGATGCGTCCTGCAAATACCGAAATAATGGCAGGAACGTCTGACGCCAGACGGGCTGTCACATTCCGTACCTGATCCAGCGTTGTCAACGCGGTCACGTTGAGCGCGACGCCGGCCTTGGAAAGCCGCTCGATCAGGGGGCCGGCAAATTCCTTGCGGGTATTGGTCACGGGAATCTTCACGCTGACATTCTTTCCCCAAGATGCGATCTCAAGAGCCTGGCGCTCCATTTCGTCAAAGTCATCGGCAAACACCTCAAACGAAATTGGCCGGTCGGGGATGGCCTCGAGCACCTGATGCGCAAAAGCCTTGTAGTCCTGGATGCCAGCTTTGCGCATCAAGGTCGGGTTGGTGGTAAACCCCTTGATCATCGGGTTGGCGTACATCTCCTTGATGCCGGCGAGGTCGGCGCCGTCGGCAAAAAGTTTGACTTTCAAATTTGTTGTTGCGCTCATTTTTAAAACCGTTCTTTTCTATCGTTAGTCAATTTTCCAGAATCAGTCGACCGGCTTCTTCAAGCGACATGACGATCGCATCAGGCGCCTCGTCAAGCTTTTCCCTGTAGCCGTAATCGATAAAAAAGGTGTGGCAACCTGCCGCCTTTCCGGCATTCACGTCACGCCACCTGTCACCCACCATAAAACTCCTGGCCAGATCAATTTGCCACTCGCCCGCCGCCTCAATCAGCATGCCAGGCCGGGGCTTGCGGCAATCGCAGTTGTCTGCATCAACGTGGTAACAAACCTTCACGTCGTCGCAAATACCTGCCGCGCGCAATTTTCCGTGCATCGCCTCAACCACTTCACGCTTTTGCACGCCGGTCGCCACATCGGGCTGGTTGGTCACAACGACCACCAAGAAACCTGCATCACGAAGCGCCCGGGAAGTGGCCTCAACCCCAGGGAGAAATTCAAACTCTTCAAGCGCAGCCGGTGGATAGGGCTTGCCGTCGCGCACAACTGCACGGTTGATGACGCCATCACGGTCCAGGAAAACTGCCCGCCTCACGCTGTTGACCTGTCAGATGGACGGAGCCACGCTTACCATTTCGTCGCCATCTGCTGGAGATCGGGATGGGACACCAGGCAATGCCACACCACCGCCTGGAATGCCTCCGTGTGAGGTGTGATCCGCGATGCGTCAACCACCGGCACGACCACCACCGCGTCACCAACCTGCTTGGTGTAGCCACCGTCGCGGCCGACAACTCCCATGATGGTCAGTCCGCGGGACTTGGCTTCCTTCAGCCCGTGAACGATGTTGGCGCTGACGTTTTTCTCGACATCGCCGCCACCCACTGAAAACACAAAAATGCCGTCATTCTTATTGGCCTTGCTGACGCGCAGCCAAGCGGCAAAAACCGTGTCCCATCCTTCGTCGTTGGTGCGCGCGGTGAGCTCCGACACGTTGTCAACCGGCGTATAGGCCTCAATGCCGCAGAGTTTGCGAAAGTCATTGACTGCATGGCTGCAGTTCGCAGCGCTGCCCCCAACACCCAGCAGAAAAAGGCGCCCACCACGATCGCGCAAGGCCACCAGTTCAGCCACCAGCTTTTCAATGGCTGCAATGTCAATCGCTTTGGCAACCTGCGTAACTTCTTCAAAGTATTTTGTCGTATGCATTTGATATGGGTAAGTTTCGGGGCAAGTGGGCAGAGGAAAAAATACGATATTGAAAACCCGAAGGCTCAAACCGATTTCATTACGCCAGAGCGCCTCGGCAAGGTGCAGGTATTGTAATGGATGCCCCGGTGTGCAACTCGGGACACTGCAAAGGGAAAAAGCAGGTTTTTCTCAACCATTTCCGTGCGCCATTTTCTGGAAAGTCGGGCTATTTTGAATCAGGACCTCATAGCTTCCCTGCGCAATAACCCCGCCACCTCCCAGCTCAACGATAGTGTCGCAGCGGCGCACCGTCGTCAGACGGTGGGCAATGAGTAGAACGGTGAGGTTTCGGTCAAGGCCTTCTATCGCCTCCATGACGGATTGCTCTGTGGCGCTGTCTAGGGCGCTGGTGGCCTCGTCAAAAACCAGCACGCTGGCCTGCTTATAGAGCGCACGGGCGATGCCAATACGCTGGCGCTGCCCGCCTGAAAGCCGCACGCCTCGTTCGCCCACCATGGCTTCATAGCCATCAACGCCCTTTTCAATGAAATCGGCTATCTGCGCCTGCCGTGCCGCCAGCCGAACCCTGGTCATGTCGATATCGGCGGCAGGCACGCCAAACGCGATGTTTTCAGCCAGGCTGGCATCCGCCAGGTAAACACTCTGCGGCACATGGGCGATGGTCCGCTGCCAAGCCCTGAGCCGCGGACCGGTGACGGGGTGGCCGTCGACCAGAAGCTGACCTTCGGATGGCTCAAGCAAACCCATCAGCAAGTCGAGCGCGGTGCTTTTTCCGCTGCCCGTGCTGCCGACAAAACCGACCCGGCTGCCGCGTGGAATGACCAGGTTCAGGCCGTCAAGAACCCAGGGGCCGCCTGGCAGATATCGAAAGCGCACTGATTCAAAACGGATGCTGTCGCCAAAGGCAAGCGGCGCGGGAGCAGGCAGCAGCATCTCGGCGGGCAATGGCTGGTCAAGCAAGTCAAGTGCATCTGTCAGGGATGCCTGGCTTGCCACGATGGTTGCCCAAGCGCTATAGGCTTGCTGCAGTGCAGGCAACAGGCGTTGCGCGCCCAGCGCCAAGGCACCCAGCACGGGCAAGGCGCTGGCCACTCCGCCACTTCTCTGGCTCAACCCATACGCCAGCGCAGCGATCAGCACCATGCCCAGTGCTTCCATGGCATAGCGGGGTGCCTGGCTGATGATGGCATTTTTGCTTTGCGCCTGCCGTAGAGGCTGGTCGGCCCGCCGGTAAATATCGCAGTACACGGGCTGCGCGCCGTCGAGCAGCACATCGCGCACACCGCCGAGTCCCTCCTGCAGAGCCTTGATGACCTGCGTCTGCTCGTAAGCAATACGCTGGCTGTTCCGCAGCAAAGTGCGGCGCGACAGCAAGGTAATCAGGCCATAGCTCACACCGAAGGCGAATGTCGCAACCAATGCCACCAGCGGGTCGATGGCTACAAGCGCGGCGGTTACGGCAACCAGCAGCACGACCGAGCTGACCAAGGTCATGAACTGCAACAACACGGTCACCGCGCTGCCGACTTTATTGGTGATGCCGCTGATCACTTCACTGCTGTTGCGTGCGAGGTGCACTCTGTAGGGCTGGTAAAGCGTGCGGCGGTACATTTCCAGACTCAGGTCGGCAGCGCCGGCAAACGCCAGACGGGTACTGACTGACAGCAACAAAATGCGGAACACGCCCGCCACCAATGCGGCAGCCGCGAAGGCCAGCGTCAAAGGCAATACCAGGCGGTCTGCCGAGGCGATGCCCAAAGCCCGCGCCACGTCAGCGACAAACGGATAAGTGAAGACGCGCTCGGGCGCCGTCAGAACGCCAAGAAAGGGCAATACCGCGCCCAAGCTGACGACTTCGGCAAATGCACTCACCAGCGTCAACACCATCAGCAACAGGAACTGGTACTGACGGCGCTTGCTGTTGTGGCGCCACAGCCTCAGCAGCGAAGCAGCGACCCGGCTATTTGCTGTGTTTGATGTCATTTGCCTGGGGCAGGCGCCCATGTTTTATCACAGCAGCCTGCACCCAGCAGGATCCGCCAAACTGATTTCCAAGTCCCAAAATGCCTGGATGATCCCGGAAAGCCGAGTCTGTTCATCAATTGAACGGATTATAACGCCGGCTTTCTTTCGGAGGCAATACAGCTTGAGCCGCGCACTACGGCAATTGGTGCAAGGAAATCTTTCTTGTCTGGTTACGGAAGACCACCTGGAAACCAAAAGTCGCCAGCGTGGCCTTATGCACATCATTCGCGTAAGCAATGACGGACTGATGTGTCTTGAAATGCTCAAGATTGATGGAGATAAATTTTTCCAGGATCACCTAGTCAAAAGGATTAAACATAAAAACAAGATTTGTAGCTTGCGGCAAAATAAATGCGGCAGCATCACCTTCCACAAAGGAAACCTCCGGACGCGAAAACCTGCTGTTATTAGCCTGCGCTATTGCAAAAATAGGTCTCGAAAATTCAATTCCGATAACCCCCTGAAATCTTTTTTGTTTGGCTGCAAAAAAACACGCTTTGCCTTTCCCCGAGCCAAGATCGACGAAGTTTTTAAAAACCAATCCTGTCTTTTGTGCCTCATCCAGCAGTTCCCGGAGATTCCGGCACCAAACGGCGTAATAAGAGGTAGCGTGAAAAACCGCCTCCGTATGGTCTGACGTCAACGCCGCATGCGGCACTACCCCACCGAGGTCCAGTCCATTGGTTTTCTCAAAGAACCAGTCGTCCAGGTCAAACGCTTTTCTTTTGATCTTTTCAAGAAGCATCGGACAGCCTTTTTCTTACTCGGATATACATGGCTTCAAGATTCAGCCAAATCCGCAACCGCTGAATCCAGAGATCTTTTGAGAATCAGTCGCGGAAATGTATGGGTTGCGAAACCATTTTGAAACAGCACAATAGCCTTCTGCTTGTCACTCAGAGCCGGTGGTTCTGCCGGAAAGGGACGGCCGCCGATGAAGTACCACCGAACGCCACGGCGTTTCAACTCTTCAATGGCTTCATGCTGGATGACATGGCCAATGGGTTTGTCAAACAGGTTCCGGTCGTAAGCGCCGACCGAATAATAACCTTCATCGCGGGTTACGTGAAACAGCGCACCACCCACCATGCGGTCACCGTGATCCTTCAGGTGCACCAGGAAAATTTCGCCTTTGAGCAGAGTCAGGTACTGCAGGTCCCAGCTTTCCTCCGACCGGGTGGCGCGCCCCGCGGCGGCCAGGTGCAGCGCCCTGAATTCCTGCCAAATTTCTGTATTACCCTCCGCGCCCAGCACGCCTACATTGAAATGCTGCTTGCCGGAGGTGATAAGCGACTTATAACTCTTGCGAAAGCGGTTCTTGATGGCAGCGATGTCCATCGACAGGTCCACAAAGATGTCATGCCTGAGCGTCGCCTCGGCGCCGCGCTGCATCGCCTGTAGGTGCCATTCACCCAAGCCGGATTTGGCGGAAAAGGACTCCCGGCTTTCCCAAGCAGGTACGCCATTTTCTCGGCAAAAAAAGTCTGCAAAATCCAGGCAGCCTGCAATCACTTTTTTTACCGACCTCAGCGCCAGCCGCTGATCAAACACCGGGGGCAGGAGCATGCCACCGCAGGAGCCAAAAGCAATGCTTTCACCACCCATGACGCTAAGTGGCCAGATAGCGGCGGGCTGCTTGTCGTAGTAGATAAGCAGCGATACATCAGTGAAGTCGGCTCGGTTGCCAATCCAGTAGGAAGAGTCGTAGTCGATAGACGTGCCGGAATATTTGACCGGCAGGTAGTCGACGCGATCAGACACCCTGCTCCAGTCACTGACAACGTCGCGGCGGTACCTCGCCTCCAGCCCCGACTGCTTCAGCGCTGAATCAAAAGCCTGGGCAGCAGCACTTGATTTGTTTTCCATGGTTTCGCGGTTGCCTCAAACACCAAGCTTCGAAGCCACGACCCCGTGCGCCGTCGTCAGCAGCGGCACACCGCGCAGGACCGGATAGGCGAGACCGGAGTCCTTGCTGAAAAGGGCATCGCCGACATCGGTAAGTGGCGTTGCGGTCAAAGGGCAACGCCACGCCGGCGCTGGACCAGCGGCTTGTGCAGGTCGGTTACCTTTTTCAAGTACCAACACGCCGCTGGGGTTGAGCGGGTTTTCTATGTGTTCGAGCAGGCGATAGTCCTTGACCGTTGCGCCGAGGCGCTCGGCCGTTTGCCTGAGGCCCCGCACATAGCCGTGGTGCGTCATGCGCGCCTGCGCCGCCGGGCTGGCCAGTTCGTAAATAGGCTCGACCAGCACGACTGCATGCCTAGCCAGCCGGAGAAGTTCAGCGATGGCCTGCTCTTCCCGACCGCCGTTGGGCTCCAGCGAATGCGAGGTGTAGACCACATCGACACTTGAATCTTCCAGAGGGATCTCAAACAGGTCAGCAACAAAAAGCCTGGCGGTCACATCGTTCTCCGTCAGCCATGCCAGTCCTTCGCTGCAGCGCGACCAGCTGATGTCAAAGCCCAGCGCATGCTGAGGCACCGTGCCGAGCACCTTCAACACGCCAGCCAAGGTAGTCGCTTCGCCACAACCGACTTCAAGGATGGAGCCCTGTGCCGGCATGTAAGGGGCAAGCAGTTGTGCGAGTTGGCCGCACCAGCGCTCGCGGCCCTGCGGATTTGCCCGGGCGCCGGCGACATACGAACCGGCCTGCAGGTCATACGCCAGAAGTGTCGAGACCACGGAGTTGCTGGCATCACCGGTTGCCTTGCGCAGAAACTCCATGGCGTTTTCACCGCGCGCATAGGCAGCCCTTACTTCCAGAATCAGGGCGCGGAGGTCGCCCCTGTTTTTTACCGCATCGCCATGATCCATTTGCCGCCCAGCTCCTCTAATGTGTTTGTTGTTGGAGGGCGCCCACCACCCCCGCGAAATTGCAGCCTATCGTACCCAAGACTTTGCTCCGGCAAACCGCGACGCATTGCGATAGCCCGGCAAGATTTTCATCAAATAGATGGCTACATGGCCTTGGATAAATGACTAAAGGCAGATTTGGCCCCCAAAAGCAAGAAAGGTCCAGTTTTTGATATTTCAAGACCTGCCATTCGGCTGCTCAGGAAGGGAAAGTGCCTGCAGCCCAATAGACACAACATTTATAGCTATCAAATAAGTAGTACAGAGGACCGACATCACCCAGCCTGTTAATTGTCGATGAACGCGGCAATAGCCGCACCGAGTTTTCCTTCTGCGAACGCGCGGGACGTAGCAGGCGTCAGGTGACCGGAGTCGTGGGTGGTGAGGTCGAGGCGATCAGGACCCAAGCTAACCAGGCATGCCCTGTTTTGGTCACAGAAAAAATCAATAGCCGACACATACGATGTCGTCGGCGTGTTGATGATATCTCGGCGCAACTGCCTGTCTACCGCAAACATCTCCGGCTGCAAATGATCCTGAAGCCGCGCGGGGGGAGCCGGCCAGTACCGGTACGCCACCAGTTGCGGCAACGACTCTGTCCATTGCGGCACCGGTCCGACCACGATGACGTGTTTTGCACCCCGGCGGGAAACTTCAGCGACCAGGTCCGGCCAGTTGGTGGATGCATGGCCGATCGCCTGCGTGATGATGACAACGTCGGGTTTGACTTTGGCAATCGTCTGCAAAGCTAACTCATTGGCCAAATTGCAGCCCCGCGCTTCCTCCGTCGTGCGGTCAGTTTGTTCAATGGCCGCGTGGCATGAACCACTGGTGACCTGCAGGATGTTCAAAGACTTGCCGTTGCTCTGCCTGCGGCGCTGGAGCGCATCCAGCCCCGGCCTCAAATGCATCGCGTGGGAGTCGCCCCACAGCAACACGATTGGACTGCCGGCGGGAACAATACAGGGCGCGTCCAGCGTCGGCTTGACGTCACCCGGCCCGCCGTAAACGCTGCAGTCGGTCCGGTAGGCGGCAACGGTGGTGCGCCGGTAAGCTGAGTTAGGTGACGACATGTCGTACCGCTTGAAGAACTCGCCACGGCCGGCACCGTTCATTTTGTATTGCATGAAGGCCATCTGTGCCCCTGCCAGCACGGGAATGCCGATAACAAGTGCGATAAACAGGCTTCGGGTTGTCCGGCTTCGGTTCGGGGACGTCCTGACCCGCTTTTCAATCACGAGGTAAGTGAACACCGCCAAAGCAAACGCCACCAGCAAAGCAGCCATCTTCGGGCCGCGCTGGATGACCCACCCGGCAACCTTGCGGCTGTTGTCGGAGCCGGCAAACTCCAGGGCATCGACGATCAGCGTGTGGAGGGCCAGCAGATCAACCCGCTTTGCGATCAGGGGCGCCCAATGAAGCGCGGGCCAGTGCCAGAGATAGAGCGGGTAGCTCACCAGTCCGATGAACACCACGGACGGCTGCGACAGCAAATGCCGGTTGATCCATGCGCCGGGGCCGGCTGCGATCAGCAACACCGCGCCGAGTGTCGGCATGATGGCGGGCCACCCAGGATAAGCCACGCCATCTGTCACGACTGCAATAGAAACAACTATCAACGCCATGCCGGCGAGCGAGACGATTTGGCGAAGCGGCCTGCTTCCTTGCGGTGACTGCAGGATCGGGTTACTCTGCAATGCAGCCATGGCCAACAGCGCGCCGCAAAGCAATTGCCAGAACCGCGTGAACGGCAGGTAAAACGCAGCCGAAGGGTGCGTTTCGACAAGGACAATATTCAGCAGGAAGGACGCAAGCGCAAGCGCTGCGATGACAACGGAACGGTGACGCTTCAACCTCCAGACAAGAACAAGCGCCACTGGCCAGAGCATGTAAAACTGCTCTTCGACGCCAAGTGACCAGAGATGCAGCAATGTGTTTTGCGCGGCCGCCGTATCGAAGTAGTCGGTCGTTCGCAGGACAAGAAAATTATAAAAAAACAGGGCGCCCGCCATCACCTCCTTGCCCAACGGCAGGTTCTGGTCAGGCAGCAACAGGGTCAGACCCAGGCCGAGCGTTACCAGCAACACAAAAATCAGCGCAGGAAAAATCCGCCTGATCCGGCGAGCATAGAAGTCGCGGTAGCTGAAGGTACCCCCTTCAATGCCGCGCATGATGATGCTCGAAATCAGGAAGCCGGAAATGACGAAGAAAACATCGACGCCGACAAAGCCACCGGGAAGACGCTCGGGAAAGGCGTGAAAAGCCACGACAGCCAGTACCGCCAAGGCGCGCAGGCCATCAATGTCCGGGCGATATGCCATGTCCGCTTCCTGCGGGGCATGGGTCGGAGTCAGCATGCAATGCGGTCTGACGGCACGCCGCGTCAGGCGGCCTTGCGCTGACGGCTTTTCTCCAGCCCGTCGAAACGCAGGTCAATGCCTTTTTCCCTGCACAGCTGGATGATCTCGGGATCATCAAAGTGGCAGGCCGGCCAATGGGCAACATTCGATGGATGCTCCGCGCGGTCCTTGATGAAGCGATCAAGGCTCACCGAAGGCGCGCCGAAAGATGCAAACATGACGGCTCGCGGACCTTCATAGGGTCGCGTCCACGATTTCGGAATGTATTTTTCAAAACGCGGGTTGATGCACAAGCCCGGAAAGGCCTTCAGCCGCACGGCATAGCCACTGTGAAAAAGGCGGTGGTTCCAGATCACCAGGTCACCGGGTTCGGTGTCAAGGTTGACAGCCCTTCCCAAACGGAATGATGCGAGCTTGAGCGGGCCATGCGGTGACGCAGAAGAGAATAACCGCTTGAGGCTGCTACGCCCCAGGAAAGCATGCCGGTGGGAACCACGCCGGACTTTCAGGCCGCCGCTATGCCGCACATGGTCCTGCATGTAAAGGCCGATGCGCAGAACGGGGTGATCGGTGCTGGACGGGTCTTCGAAGTCGCCGAGCGAATCCTTGTGAAACCCCCTGGAGCCTTCATTAGCGTCATAGCGAACAGTGCTGTCGCCGAAGTAGACCACTTTTGGCCCAAGGAGAATCTTCAATACATTGACGATACGGTCCTCAAGCATGATGGAACGCAGTGGCGCGGCGCTGAGTGCGTCGCCGTCCAAACCCGACATCCTCGTGAGCTCTGCAATCGTATTTTTGAAGCCGGCAGTTTCGGATGGACTGAACAGGCCCTTGACCAGTACATAGCCGTCTCTTTTGTAGTTTTCGAGAATTTCAGAAGCGTTCACTTTTGTTCCTTCAGGCAAATGCCGGCCACCGCCTTCATCCGCAAATATCCCAGTCCAGCGCCGTGCCGCGTTTCACATCCCGCGCGACCTTTTTACCCATGAATACACTGATGTATTTCGTCGGTAACCCGAGGCCAGGCCGGATGGCACGGAGATTGTCCACCGTCAGCACCTCACCCGCCTTCAGGTCTTTCACCACATACAGTGAGCGGCGAAACTGAAGCGATTTCATTTCGGCATCGGTCGGGCCGTAACTTACCTGTCCCATAGCCTGCCAAGCGCGTTCGGTTTCCACCACCAGTTGGGCCATTTCAGCGGGCTCCATCGAAAAGCTGCTGTCGACCCCGCCATCTGCACGGCTAAGCGTGAAATGTTTCTCTATAACGGTAGCGCCCAGTGCAACGCTGGCCACCGACACGCCGACGCCCATGGTGTGGTCCGACAGCCCCACCTCGCAACCAAACAGATCCTTGAAGTGCGGAATGGTCAGGATGTTTGTATTGGCCGCTGTCGCCGGGTAAGTGCTGGTGCACTTGAGAAGCACCAGATCACTGCAGCCGGCTTCACGCGCGGCGCGAACGGTTTCATCAAGCTCGGCTGCCGTGGCCATGCCGGTTGAAATGATCAGCGGCCTGCCCGTTGCGGCCACCCGCCTTATCAAAGGCAGGTCGGTGTTTTCGAACGAGGCGATTTTGTAGCAGGGAACATCCAGGCTTTCAAGAAAGTCCACCGCCGTGTCATCGAATGGCGTACTGAAGGCGATGATGCCCAGTTCGCGTGCCCTGTCAAAAATCGGTCTATGCCAGTCCCATGGCGTATAGGCCTTACCATACAATTTGTAGAGTGAAGTGCCAGTCCACAAACTCTTGGGGTCGCTGATGTGGAACTCGCGCTCGTCCAGATCAAGCGTCATGGTCTCCGGTGTGTAGGTCTGGATCTTCAGCGCATGCGCGCCGGTCTTCGCTGCAGCCTCGACAATTTCGAGCGCTCGCGCCAATGACTGGTTGTGGTTACCTGACATCTCGGCAATCACAAAGGGAGGGGCGTCCCGCCCAATTATTCGATTTGCTATTCGCATAAAAACCTGCTTTTAGTCAATGACTTTGCGTCCCAACATGAATGCCTCAGCAGCATCCACGCCGACGGTCGCCCCGCGCCACGCCGCCAACGCGCTAACCGCTTGCAGTGAACGAGGGTGCGGAAATGCCCTGAGCTCAGTCTCGTAGACTTCAAGTGCCTTCAGTTTTTTGGCCATGGTCGCCGATATGTCGACAAACCAGTTTGGAACAAACGGCGCCGCGGAACCAGCGGGCCGCCATTCGGTGGAAGAAGGCACCTCAAAAAACAACAGCTCCCTGACGTGGTACTCCGGCAAAGGCCGGCATGCGGTAATGACGGCATGATGCACCACCTGATGATCAACATTGACATCGCCGGCATGATGCGTGAATACAGTCGAAGGCTGATGGCGCAGCAGGAATTTTTCGACTTGCCTGACGACATCAAGTAGTACCAAACTATCCAACCGGTTGTCGGGCAACATCAGGATTTCCACGGTAGAGCAGCCCAGTACTTTGCAGGCGTTCTCGGCAGCGGCTTTACGTGCTGCCATCTTGTTCGCATCTGAGCCTCGATCCGGGATTTCAGGTCGTGAACTCTCGCCGTCAGCCAGCAACAAAATATGAACGGCACGGCCCTCGCTGGCCATGCGCGCCAACGTGCCGCCACATCCCAACACCTCATCGTCGGGATGCGCGGCCACAACAGCGACCGAATTATTCATTGGACCTTCTCCTGATTCGCACTTTTGCTTCGATGAACTCTTCGTTCATTCGGGCCCCGGAAAACTCAAACTGCAAAGATCCAGTCTTCAGGAAGGCTTGCGGATAACCAACGGCGTCCAACATACGAATATGGTCATACACCTGCTTGAGCTCCTCTAGCCGCGAGAGGTCTCCATCCTCAGGCCGCCGACGTTTGAATTCAACAACATCGCCTTTCTGAGGCAGCGGCGGTGGTCGTTTTTCCACAATTTCGACAATCATCTCTACCGTCAAATCTGCCGCTTGCTGCAGGATATCTTCGGCCGTCCCCACGAGAGACAGTGGCCGCTTCAAGTACAACGGCCCGGCATCCAGTTCCTTAACGCATTTGAATGCTGACAGCATGGTGTCGCAATTCCCGCGCACGATCAGATTTTGCAGAGGGCTTCCACCTCGTCCGTACGGAAGATCTGTCATGTGAAAAATCACACAATCAAAACCTGAATAAACATCCTCGGGAATCAACCACGACCAATGGGGGAAGAACACAAAAATCGGCTTTATCTTCTCCAGGGTATTGAAGGTCAGGTCTTCACGAGACCTCACCCGGACAACTTCGTAGCCCGGCAAATCGTCACGAACCCGCTGTTCCAGATCGTCGTGCCGTGCGTGCGGCGTGGCGATAACGATTGCTGACCGAGCCATATTAAGAACTTTTAACCTCGGAAATGTATTTCACGGTTGCCGGCTCATCGCTCAGGACAGAAAAGCCTAGAGATTCAAACACTTTCCGGGATGCAAAATTCCCCGCTTTGACCTCGCCGAAAACGATGGCATCGGCCTCTTCGCTCCGAAGCTGCGACAAGGCGACCTCCAACAAACGGCGTCCCAAACCAAGTCCACGAAAAACGGGCGATAGTGAGTAGTCTACAACCCAGACAGCCTCCGAAAGCTCAAAGCGCACCTGCCCAAGCGCCTCACCCTCACCCGTTTCGACAACATAAATACGGCAACCAGTGATGTTTTCCAGGCGGCCAAGAAGCCATTGCCTGTGCGCTTGCGAAGTAATCTGCGAGCCGGAAAATGCATTGGCCCGGGTTACAGGGTCATTGGCCCACTCCAGTAATATCGCTTCGTCTGCAATGGCAGCCTTGCGAATGCGCATAGGCAGGATAGAGGTAACAGTCATTGCCCCCCAAACCCGATCGACACCTTTGCCATCAACAACCTGCCGGCCGTCTGAAAACTTGTCTTGAAGTACTCCATGCGCAGTCAATTCGCGCAAAGCCCTCAAAAAATCAAGCTCATCCACATCGTCCTGATCGCCCAGCCAGCGTATCAGTTGGCGACGGTGAAGCTCTGCAGCTATCGGACGCTGGTTGTCAGCCAAAGTGACGACAAGGGCGGGAAGACCCATGCGGAGACGCTCCCAACTTGTTGCTCCTCCCGCACCAATCGCCAGATCAGCCCGCCGCATCAAAGGAGCAAGACTGGGAAGATTGCTGTGCAAGTGAATATTCCCGTGCCCCTGCACCTGGTGGTGAATCGCATTTGCATGGGGACTACCAGTACTGAGCACCACATCAACCCCGATGTCCGGACGGTTCAGCGCCAGAACAGCAGAAATACAGCGACCTGTCAGGTTGTGCTGATCCGCACCACCAAAGAAAACAAGAATGCGACGAACGGATTTCCTGATAATTGCGGCATCACCAGGAACGTCAATGTAATCACGCTGCAACAGGGCGTATTCTGGCCCCAAAAGAAGGCGACACGACTCAGATACTTTGCCGGCATAGCGAATATCAAGGTCCGCGACCAAATTTTGATCTAACAGCAGGTCACAACAATGCTGCCTGTCAGCAAGATCGTCAATGACCATCAAGCGTTTCACCGAGGGCGCAACAAGAGTTTCCCAGCGTTGATCGATTGCGTAGTGATCGACCACCAGCCAGTCCCATATGCAACCGGTCAATGCATTGACGGTTTCGCTTGCATCCTCATCTTGAGTAGAGCCCAGCCAATGTGAGTGGTGTAACTTGCCCGGCAGTAGATTCGTCTGACCGCTTTTCAATACGGTCAGTTCACATTCTTTCTTTCTCACCATGAGCTGCAAATGCGTAGGCAAGTCCCGGCTGATGAAACGGACCAAGGCGCCTTTCTTGCTCAACGTTTCCGCAAGGGTCAGGCACCGCATTAGATGCCCCGTACCCATTTGACTTGAGGCATCTACGCGAACTGCAATTCGCATTTTGCTCATCTAGCCATTCTGTAAATTCTGCCGGGCACGTTTTAGCTTTTCCGCGATGCTCAAGGTACTGCCTTCATTGCGCACCAAATGCCGGTTGGCAGAAAAAAACTCCGGGTGCTGCCGCTGCAAATCGAGCACCTCACCCCACGTGAAATCGATGCGGGGATGGAAATGCTGGAATACTTTTTCGACCACGACGAAATCAACCTGTTCGTCCACAGTCCAGCGCAAGGCTGCAAGGTCTTCGTTGTGCTCCATACCCGCAGTTGAAAACTGCCCCGATTCACGCAGATAGGGCGTCACGTGTTCCCGGTCATGAGGCTTGGAGGTCTCCCGACTGGCTCGCTCGAGTGCCTCGAAACTACAAACTTCTACAGACAAGCCATCTGGATAAGTGGGTGGGTCGACATTGCTGAAATAATCCACACCTGCTGCTTTAAAGCGACGAATGACTTCATCCACCAGCGCGGGGTCGGTCAAGGGACAATCGGCAGTGATACGCACCACAATGTCGGCATGATGTACTTTTGCGGCGTGGACAAAGCGATCGAGAACGTCGTTTTCGCTTCCCAGTTCGCAGGCGTAACCCAGCTTTTTTACATGCTCGATGAGTGTTCGGTTCCGAGCATCCTCAGAAGTGGCGACGACAATCTCGTCTACCTCTCCGGCCTGGGAAAGGCGCGAGAGAAGCAGCTCAATCATTGGTTTGCCGTCAATCGGCTTCATGACCTTGTTCGGCAAACGGGTAGAACCCATTCGGGCCTGAACGAGCGCAACAACCTTCATACCCGACACCTCCCCAGTAGTTTGATCAGGTTCATTGCACGGCAACGCAAACAGGCTCCTCCGCAAGTACCGCCTGGAAATTCGTCGCAACCTGTCAAGGCTTTGGCGCGCACGTCTAAAAAATCGTCTGGTGACCTATGGGGGTTCCCAATAGTCGAACCACTTCCAATTGCTGATCCTGCGTCAAAGCCGGAAAAAGCGGCAGGCTGATAGCCTCCGAATAGTAGCGCTCGGCTTCAGGGAAATCTGTGGCGTTGAATCCTTGGCGAGCGTAATAAGGGTGGTGATAAACCGGTATGTAGTGGAGGTTTACTCCAATGCCATTGACGCGCAACCGCTCAAAAACCTCCCGATGGCTTGCTTTTATTTCATCCAGGCGCAGCCTGACGACGTACAAATGCATCGCAGAGTAGCTATCAGCATGCTGCCATGGCGTGATTGCCGGAAAGTCTTTCAGCAATTCCCCATACCGCGCCGCCAGCGACTGCCTTTTTGTCACAAATTCATCCAGCCGCTGCATCTGACTCAAACCCAAGGCGGCCTGCAGGTCCGTCAGGCGGTAGTTGTAACCTAATTCAATCTGCTCGTAGTACCACGGCCCGTCTGCTGCGCTAATCATCTCTGACGCGTCGCGGGTAATACCATGGCTGCGTAAACGCGCGATTTTCCCGAAAAGGGCAAGGTCGTTGGTCATCGCCGCACCACCCTCCCCACTTGTGATTATTTTCACGGGGTGAAAGCTGAAAACCGTGATGTCGCTGTAACGACAGTTGCCGATCGGCTCGCCCTTGTATCGGCCACCCAGCGCGTGTGAGGCATCTTCGATGATTTTGAAACCGTACTTCTGGCCAAGCGCATGAATGCCGGCCATGTCACAGGGCTGTCCACACAAATGCACGGGAATCACAACCTTGGGCAATTTTCCAGATTTTTCAGCTCTATCCAGTTTTTCCGCCAGGCGTTCCACGCTGAGGTTGTAGCTCTGCGGGTCAATATCGACAAAATCAACCGAGGCACCACAATAGACCGCGCAATTAGCGGTCGCAACAAAGGTAATTGGGGTTGTCCACACCACATCCCCGACGCCCACGTCCAAAGCCAAGCAGGCCAGATGCAAAGCGCTTGTCGCACTGGTCGCAGCTGCCGCATAACGGGCACCGCAGTAACCGGCAAGCGCTTTTTCAAATGCTGGAACGACAGGCCCTTGGGTAAGAAAGTCGGAACGAAGGACTTTGACGACAGCTTCGATATCGGCTTCGCTGATGTCTTGGCGGCCATAGGGAATCATGGCCATCAGATACCTCGTTTTGTATAACGATAATGCAGCCCCAACGCATGCGTTGTGTTGATCAGGCTTGCAGGGAAGATTGCGCTTACCAATACATGTATTGCGCGTTTTTTCCGTTTTGAATTCACTTCTTTTGCCCCTTTTTCAACCGCGTCCATACGTATCTTCCATCCGCACGATATCGTCTTCACCCAGATAGGAGCCGGTCTGCACCTCAATGATTTCAAGCGGAACTGTACCGGGGTTGGTCAATCTGTGAGTCTGCCCCTGCGGAATATAGGTGCTCTGGTTTTCGGTGAGAACCATGCGCTTGTCGCCATTGATGACTTCAGCGGTACCGCTTACAACCACCCAATGCTCGGCACGATGGTGGTGCATCTGCAAGGACAGAGACGCGCCCGGCCGTACCGTAATGCGCTTGACCTGATGGTTCTGACCGACGTCGACGCTGTCATACCAGCCCCAGGGACGGGCGACAAGCCGGTGCTGCACAGCCTGGGACGCGTCCAGCGCCTCCAGCTTGGCGACCACCTCCTTGACGCCTTCAGATTGACCCGTATGGGCGACCAGCAAGGCGTCGGGGGTGTCGATGATGAACAACTCCTGCGTCCCCAAAGCCACCACTGGCCTGCCGCCTCCTGCATGAATATAGGTATTGCGCGAGCGCAGATGATGCGCATTTTTTGCATCTCCACCTGCATGATTGCCTTCCGCCTGCGAGCCGGCCAAGTCCGCCACGGCGTTCCAGCTACCCACGTCGCTCCAGACGCCATCAAACGGGAACACGACCACATTGGCGGCGCGCTCCATCACCGCGTAGTCGATGGACTGGCTACGGCAACCGGTAAACACCTGCGCGTCGGGGCGTGTAAACAACCCATCCTGCTGCGACTGCTGCATGGCCATCCGGCACACATCCAGAATGTCCGGCGCATGGGCCTGCAAGGCATCCAGCAGCGCCTGTGCGCAGACAAGAAAGATGCCCGCGTTCCACAGGTATTGACCGCTGGCCAAAAACTCAAGGGCCTTTGCTGCATCCGGCTTTTCCACAAAACGGGCAACCTTGAAACTCCCGTCCCCGCAAGACTGCCCTTTTTGGATGTATCCGTAGGCCGTGCTGGGCATGCTGGGCTGCACACCGAAAGTAACCAGCTGCCCGGCCTGCGCAGCGGCAGCGGCCGAACGCACCATGGTGACAAAGGCAGGCATATTGGGGATGTGGTGGTCTGCCGGGCAAAACAGCAGCAAGGCATCTGCAGGGGCCGCGAGCGCAGCAAGCGCCATGGCTGCCGCAGTATTTTTTGGCTGCGGCTCCAGGATCTGGCGCACCACAACGCCCGCCTGCTCGGCCACGTCGGCCACGAGGAAACGATGGTCTTCCGAAGATATACAGGTAATGCCCGCACCAGTGGGGTCAGCAAGCAGCGCCAGGCGCTCCAGCGTGAGCTGCAACAGCGATTTCTCACCCACCAGGGGAATGAACTGCTTGGGGAACGCCTTGCGCGACAAAGGCCAGAGCCGCGTGCCGCTGCCGCCACAAAGAACAACCGGGTGAATGGCAGCAAAGCCCGGGGTGCCAGAGCCCGTCACGACCGCTCCACTTCCCGGCGCAGCGCCTCAATCTCCTTCTGGAGCAGCTCAAACTCTGCCAGCTTGCGCTGCAAAAAGGCTTTCGTCAGGGCACTTTTTTCCTCGATGCCGGACGGCGTGAGTACATAGGAATAAGCCATCTTGTTGTCGCTACGCCTGAAGTTGTTGGCTTTGACCAGCCCCTTGTCAACCAGCGCCCGCAGGCAGTAATTGACCTTGCCAAGGCTCACCCCAAAACGTTCCGCCAGCCCCCGCTGACTGGCAGCAGGCTCTTGGGTCAGCTGGCACAAAAGGTAGTAAGGCAGATCTTGGGGTGCCATCGTCTGTTTTGATATGTTCATGACTTGAACGCATTGTAAACATATGCGTCGCTGGCGGATAGCCAGAGCCTTGTCCAACGAGGTATGAGCCTGAAGGAGGCGCGTATTTCCAACGAAAA
>NZ_JAQSDN010000044.1 GCF_029945925.1 Polaromonas sp.
TGGCGGCAACGAGAGTTTACACATGTTTCGTTATTTATGTGTCAATGTACTAGTGAACTTCCTTGGCGTGATTGATCGAGTACTTGGGAATCTCGACCGTCAGGTCGGTTTGTGCCACGATGGCCTGGCAGCTGAGGCGCGAGTTGGGCTCCAGGCCCCAGGCGCGATCCAGCAGGTCTTCCTCGCTCTCGTCCATCTCGTTGAGCGACTTCATCCCTTCGCGCACGATGACATGGCAGGTGGTGCAGGCGCAGCTCATGTCGCAGGCATGTTCGATATTGATGTTGTTGTCGAGCAGGGCCTCGCAGATGGACGTGCCGGCAGGCGCGGACACTTCGGCACCGTTGGGACAGTATTCAGGATGGGGCAGTATTTTGATGATGGGCATGGTGTGTTCGGTCCGTGGGTCAGACCGTCGCTATGTTTTTTCCGGCCAGGGCCTGGCGGATGCCCCGGTTCATGCGCTGGGCCGCAAAGTTTTCGGTCCCGCCGGCCAGGGCCTTGATGGCGGCTTCGATCTGCGCGGCGTCGCCCTGCTGCCGGATGGCCGCCAGGTCGGCCATCAGGCGATCGATCTCCACCTTTTCCTCGGGGGTCAGCAAATCGGCATCGGCACCCAGCGCACTGCGGGTCGCCAGGATCATGCGGTCGGCATCGACCTGCGCCTCGGCCAGCGCGCGCGCCTGCATGTCCTGCTGGGCCGTCGAAAAACTCTCCTGCAGCATGCGCGCAATGTCGGCGTCGGACAGGCCGTAGGACGGCTTCACGTCGATCCGCGCTTCCACGCCGCTGCCCTGCTCTTTGGCGCTGACGCTGAGCAGGCCGTCGGCGTCCACAGTGAAGGTCACCCGGATGCGCGCTGCGCCCGCGGCCATCGGCGGAATGCCGCGCAGCTCGAACCGCGCGAGGCTGCGGCAGTCGGCCACCAGGTCGCGCTCGCCCTGCACCACATGCAGGGCCAGCGCGGTCTGGCCGTCCTGGTAGGTGGTGAAGTCCTGGGCCATCGCGGTCGGGATGGTCTGGTTGCGCGGCACGATGCGTTCGACCAGGCCACCCATGGTTTCGATGCCCAGCGACAGCGGAATCACGTCGAGCAGCAGCAGGTCGCTGCCGGTGCTGTTGCCGGCCAGCTGGTTGGCCGAAATGGCCGCCCCAAGGGCCACCACTTCGTCGGGGTTCAGGTTGGTCAGGGGCTCGCGGCCAAACAGGCCGGCCACAGCGCGGCGCACCTGGGGCATGCGTGTGGACCCGCCCACCAGCACCACGCCCTGGACATCGTCCTTGCCCAGCCCGGCATCGCGCAAGGCCGTGCGCGCCACCGTCAGGGTGCGCTGGGTCAGTCCGGCCGTGGCGGCTTCAAAGTCCGCGGCTTTCATGTCAAATTGCACGTTAGCCCTTGCCAGCCGGGCGGAGAATGCTACTGAATCCGTAGCAGACAAGGCCTCCTTGCAGGCCCGGGCGGCCTGCAGCAAGGCGGCTTTGTCGCCGGGCGTGAGCGTGTCGGCGGCCAGGCCGGCCTTGACGAGCACCCAGTCGACCAGCGCGCGGTCATAGTCGTCGCCGCCGAGGGCCGAGTCGCCGCCGGTGGCGACGACCTCAAACACGCCCTGCGTCAGGCGCAGGATGGAAATGTCGAAGGTGCCGCCGCCGAGGTCATAAATCGCGTAAACCCCTTCACTGGCGTTGTCCAGACCGTAGGCAATGGCCGCCGCGGTCGGCTCGTTGATCAGGCGCAGCACGTTGAGGCCGGCCAGTTGCGCGGCATCCTTGGTGGCCTGGCGCTGGGCGTCGTCAAAATACGCCGGCACCGTGATGACCGCACCGAAAATCTCGTCGTCAAAGCTGTCTTCCGCCCGGTAACGCAGCGTCGCCAGGATCTCGGCACTGACTTCGACCGGGCTTTTTTCACCGGCCACGGTTTGCAGCGTAACCATGCCGGGCTGGTCGTTCAGCTGGTAAGGCAATTGGGCGCGGTTGCCGATGTCCTGGATGCCGCGGCCCATCAGGCGCTTGACCGAGGCGATGGTGTTTTGCGGATCCTGCACCTGCGCGGCCAGCGCGTCGAAACCGATCTGGCGGCTGGTGACGCCGTTGTCGTCCACCAGGTAACGCACCACGCTGGGCAGCAGCACGCGGCCCTGCGCATCGGGCAGGCACTCGGCCACGCCGCTGCGCACGCTGGCCACCAGCGAATGGGTGGTGCCCAGGTCAATGCCGATGGCGATGCGCCTCTGGTGCGGATCGGGGGTCTGTCCGGGTTCGGAAATTTGCAGTAAGGCCATGAATGTTTGGGGTCGCGCTGGAGGTCTGTGACAGGCTATTGTCCCAGCGAGTCGATGCGCGCATCAATCTCGCTGCCAAAGCGCTCAATAAACATAAGGCTTCTCACCTGCCGGGCGGCGGCCGGAAAGTCTTTGGCCCGGTCCAGCGAATGCTCTATTTTTGATAGCTGCTCGCGCTTGCTGTCCAAGGTCTGGGCGGCAATTTCTTCCAGACTGTCGAGTCCTTGCGCCTCTTCCAGCGCTTCACGCCACTGCATCTGCTGGATCAGGAAATCCGGGGGCATGGCGGTGTTGCTCTCGGCCTGGATGGGCGCGCCGTGCAGCTCGCAGAGGTAGATCGCACGTTTGAGCGGGTTCTTCAGCCGCTGGTAGGCCTCATTGATGCGCACCGACCACTGCATGGCCAGGCGTTGGGCGGCAGCGCCCTGAGCCGCAAACCTGTCGGGATGCGCCTCGCGCTGCAGCTCTTTCCAGCGCGCGTCGAGCACGGCACTGTCCTGTGCGAACTGCACTGGCACGTCAAAAAGTTCGAAATCGTTGGATTGGAGCGACGCCACTTGGAGAATCTGGTTTCGTGATGAAAAGCGTAGCGAGCGGTCGTCAGGCTAGGCGCACGGAGCACAGCAACCGGAACGTACTCAGGTACGTGAGGATTGCGAGCACCGCGCAACGACGCATGGCGCCCGCGCAGTAGCTTTACACGCGAAAGCTTTCGCCGCACCCACAGCGGTCGCGCTCATTGGGATTGATGAACTTGAAGCCTTCATTGAGACCCTCACGCACAAAGTCGAGCTGGGTGCCGTCGATGTAAGCCATGCTTTTCGGGTCCACCAGCACCTTCACGCCGTTGTCTTCAAACACCACGTCTTCAGGCGCAATCTCGTCGGCATATTCGAGCTTGTACGCCAGGCCGGAGCAGCCGGTGGTTCGTACGCCCAGGCGCACGCCCACGCCCTTGCCGCGTTTGGCCATGTAGCGGGTGACGTGACGTGCTGCGGCGTCGGTGAGGGTAACGGACATGGAAAAGCTTCGCAGGTCAATGAGGTTAGTGGGCGTGCTTCAACTTGTAGTCGCTGACGGCCGCCTTGATGGCGTCTTCGGCGAGGATGGAGCAATGGATTTTCACGGGCGGCAGGGCCAGTTCTTCGGCAATCGCGCTGTTCTTGATGCTCGCCGCTTCGTCCAGGGTCTTTCCCTTGACCCACTCGGTCACGAGTGAGCTCGACGCAATCGCCGAGCCGCAGCCGTAAGTCTTGAAACGCGCGTCTTCAATCACGCCGGTCAGCGGGTTGACCTTGATCTGCAGCTTCATGACATCGCCGCAGGCCGGTGCGCCGACCATGCCGGTGCCTACCGTGTCGTCGCCCTTTTCAAACGAGCCGACGTTGCGGGGGTTTTCATAGTGGTCCACCACTTTTTCGCTGTATGCCATTTTGTTTGCCTCTTCAAGCTGTTTGCGCTGCTTAGTGAGCAGCCCACTGGATGGTGGACAGGTCCACACCATCCTTGAACATTTCCCAGAGCGGCGACAGGTCACGCAGCTTGGCGACGTTTTCCTTGATCGTCGCGACGGCGTAATCAATCTCTTCTTCGGTGGTCCAGCGGCCTATGGTCATGCGCAGGCTGCTGTGGGCCAGCTCGTCGCTGCGGCCCAGGGCGCGCAACACATAGCTGGGCTCCAGGCTGGCCGAGGTACAGGCCGATCCGCTGGACACCGCCAGGCCCTTGATGCCCATGATCAGGGACTCGCCCTCGACATAGTTGAAGCTCATGTTGAGGTTGTGCGGCACGCGCTTGTCGGCATGGCCGTTGAGGAAAACCTCTTCCACGTCTTTCAGGCCGGCCAGCATGCGCTCGTGCAGGGCACGGATACGCTGGTTTTCGTCGTGCATTTCCGCCCTGGCAATGCGGTAGGCCTCGCCCATGCCCACGCACTGGTGTGTCGGCAAGGTACCGGACCGCATGCCGCGCTCGTGGCCGCCACCGTGCATCTGCGCCTCCAGCCGCACGCGCGGCTTGCGCCGCACATACAGTGCGCCTATGCCTTTGGGGCCGTAGGTCTTGTGCGAGGTCAGGCTCATCAGATCTACCGGCAAGGTGGCCAGGTCGATGTCCACACGGCCGGTAGCCTGCGCGGCGTCCACATGGAAAAGGATGCCTTTTTCGCGGCACAAGGCGCCAATCGCCGGGATGTCCTGGATGACACCAATCTCGTTGTTGACGAACATGACGCTGACAAGAATGGTGTCGGGGCGGATTGCCGCCTTCAGCACCTCCAGGTCGAGCAGGCCATCGGCCTGCACGTCGAGGTAGGTCACTTCAAATCCCTGGCGCTCCAGTTCGCGGCAGGTGTCGAGCACGGCCTTGTGCTCGGTCTTGACCGTGATCAGGTGTTTGCCTTTGGACTTGTAGAAATGCGCGGCACCCTTGAGCGCCAGGTTGTTGGACTCGGTCGCACCGCTGGTCCAGACGATCTCGCGCGGGTCAGCGCCGATCAGCTCGGCCACCTGCTCGCGGGCTTTTTCCACGGCGGCTTCCGCTTCCCAGCCCCAGGCATGGCTGCGCGACGCGGGGTTGCCGAAATGCTCGCGCAACCAGGGAATCATGGCGTCCACCACCCGCGGGTCACACGGGTTCGTGGCGCTGTAGTCCATGTAAATGGGGAAGTGTGGGGTTTCCATGTGGCTAGCTTTTTATTTCAGGGCTGGCTTGCAGCATCAAAAAAATGGGCGTCAGTCTCCGGCAATCGGGCCCTCACAGGCCGATAACGCCAGTAATGCTCAGGACTTCGAAAACGCGTTGCCCAGGGCAAACACCGAATTGGGCGCATTGACGCGCATTGGCTTGGCCACAGGCGCGGTGAAGATGGCTTTCTTCACCATGGGCGTATTTTCAACAACCACGCCTTTGGCCAGCTGGTCGTCAACCAGCTTTTGCAGGGTCACGGAGTCGAGAAATTCCACCATGCGGCTGTTCAGCGAGGCCCACAATTCGTGTGTCATGCAGCGGCCACCGTCACCGAGACAGTTTTCCTTGCCGCCGCACTGGGTCGAGTCGATGGGTTCGTCCACCGACACAATGATGTCGGCAACAGTGATGGCTGCCGCCTTGCGACCCAGGGTGTAACCGCCGCCGGGGCCACGGGTGGACTCGACGAGTTCATGGCGGCGCAGTTTGCCGAACAGCTGCTCAAGGTAGGACAGCGAAATCTGCTGGCGCTGGCTGATGGCTGCCAGGGTTACGGGGCCGTTGTTCTGGCGCAGGGCCAGGTCAATCATCGCGGTGACCGCAAAGCGGCCTTTGGTCGTGAGGCGCATTTTCAAGCTCCTTAAAAGTTGGCTTGACTGTCGTTTGGCTCACCCTGCCAGCTTGTGGCTTGACAGGGAACTTTTTCTCCACCCGCCCCGGCCTGTCGGCCTGATCGGCTGCAGGGCTTTTGTTGTTCTGTTTGTTCCTGACTGTTTTCGTCAAGTATAGCACAGAAACCCTACCGATTCACTCGTCACTGTACCGCTAGCGCCAGTTTGTCCAAGACAAACAGGGCAGACTTCGTGATGAAAGTCCTGCTTCTGCGCTTCGTCCTCAGCCCACCACCGGCGGCACGTTGTCCACACCCGGCGCACCAAATGCCTGCGCCTTGAGCACATGCAACTGGTCGCGGACGCTGGCCGCCCTTTCGAACTCCAGGTTTTTGGCGTGTTCGATCATCTGTTTTTCCAGCCGCTTGATTTCGCGGGCAATGTCTTTCTCGCTCATGTCCTCCACCAGGGCCTTCTGCAGCTCGAGCTTTTCCGCTTCCTTGCCGGATTTCTCGCTGTAGACGCCGTCGATCAGGTCCTTGATGCGTTTGACGATGCTGCGCGGCGTGATGCCATGTTCGAGGTTGAAAGCAATCTGTTTGTTCCGGCGGCGTTCGGTTTCATCCATCGCCTTTTTCATGGAGTCGGTGATGCGGTCCGCATACAGGATGGCCCGGCCGTTGAGGTTGCGGGCTGCCCGGCCTATGGTCTGGATCAGGCTGCGCTCGGCGCGCAGGAAACCTTCCTTGTCGGCGTCCAGGATGGCAACCAGGCTGACTTCCGGGATGTCCAGGCCTTCGCGCAGCAAATTGATGCCGACCAGCACGTCGAAGGTGCCCAGGCGCAGGTCGCGCAGGATTTCCACACGCTCGACCGTGTCCACGTCGCTGTGCAGGTAACGCACCTTGACGCCGTTGTCGGTCAGGTAATCGGTGAGCTGCTCGGCCATGCGTTTGGTCAGCGTGGTGATCAGCACCCGTTCGTTCTTGTCGACGCGAATGCGGATTTCCTGCAGCACGTCGTCCACCTGGTGCGTGGCCGGCCGCACTTCCACCTCGGGGTCCACCAGCCCGGTGGGCCGCACCACCTGCTCCACCACCTTGCCGGCATGCTGCTGCTCGTAGGCCGCCGGCGTGGCCGAGACAAAAATGGCCTGCCGCATCTTGGTCTCGAACTCCTCGAACTTCAGCGGACGGTTGTCCAGCGCGCTCGGCAGGCGAAAACCGTATTCGACCAGCGTGGTCTTGCGCGAACGGTCGCCGTTGTACATGGCGTTGAGCTGGCCGATCATCACGTGGCTCTCGTCGAGAAACATGATCGCGTCTTTCGGCAGGTAGTCGCACAGCGTCGACGGCGGCGAGCCCGGCGGCGCGCCGCTCAGGTGGCGCGTGTAGTTCTCGATGCCCTTGCAGTGGCCGATTTCGCTGAGCATCTCCAGATCGAAGCGCGTGCGCTGCTCGATGCGCTGCGCCTCGACCAGCTTGCCGTCGCCGACAAATTGCTTGACGCGCTCCGACAGTTCGAGCTTGATGGTTTCGACCGCGGCCATGACCTTGTCGCGCGGCGTCACGTAGTGGCTCTTGGGGTAGACCACAAAACGCGGCACCTTCTGGCGGATGCGCCCGGTCAGCGGGTCGAACAGCTGCAGCGACTCGATCTCGTCGTCGAACAGTTCGATGCGGATGGCCAGCTCGGAATGTTCGGCCGGAAACACGTCGATCACGTCGCCGCGCACGCGGAAGGTGCCGCGCGAAAAGTCCTGGTCGTTGCGCGCGTACTGCATCCGGATCAGGCGCGAGATCACGTCGCGCTGGTTCATCTTGTCGCCGGCGCGCGCAATGAAACGCATCTGCGTGTAATCCTCGGGTGCGCCTATGCCGTAAATCGCGCTGACCGTCGCCACAATGATGGTGTCGCGCCGCTCCAGCACACTTTTGGTCGCCGACAGGCGCATCTGCTCGATGTGTTCGTTGATCGCCGAATCTTTCTCGATGAACAGGTCGCGCTGGGGCACATAGGCCTCGGGCTGGTAGTAGTCGTAATAGCTGACGAAATACTCGACCGCATTTTTCGGGAAAAACTCGCGAAACTCGCTGTACAGCTGCGCCGCCAGCGTCTTGTTGGGCGCAAACACGATGGCCGGCCGCCCCATCCGGGCGATCACGTTGGCCATGGTGAAGGTTTTCCCGGAGCCGGTCACGCCCAGCAGGGTCTGAAACACCTCACCATCGTTGAGGCCCTCGACGAGTTGCTCAATCGCTACCGGCTGGTCGCCGGCCGGCGGGTAAGGCATGAAAAGCTCGAACGGCGAGTCCGGAAAGCGCACAAATTCGCCCGTGGCAGGCACTTCGCTGGACTCCGGCATGACTTCAATCACTTCTGGCATAAAAAACCCAATTCTGGCCCGTTAAAATCTGGGGCAACCGAACAGAATACGACATTTGGCGGGCGGGCAGGACCTCGGGGCCGACCATCTGCCGGCTGTCTGCGTCACCGCCGGTAAACCAGATGGCGTGCCGGACCGTTTAAAAAACACCAACCACCCTTGCAGAGGATTTTCATGTCGCTTTTCACCGCCGTCGAAATGGCCCCCCGTGACCCTATATTGGGCCTGAACGAGCAATTCAATGCCGATACCAACCCGAACAAGGTCAATCTCGGCGTCGGCGTTTATTACGACGATGACGGCAAGCTGCCCCTGCTGCAGTGTGTGCAGGCCGCCGAAAAGGCCATGATGGCATCGCCCAAGCCGCGCGGCTACCTGCCCATGGACGGTGTGGCCGCGTATGACGCGGCCGTCAAGGCGCTGGTGTTTGGCGCCGACAGTGAGCCTGTCAAGAGCGGCCGCGTGGCCACGGCCCAGGGCATAGGCGGCACCGGCGGCCTGAAAATAGGCGCCGACTTCCTGAAAAAGCTCAGTCCGAACGCCAAGGTCCTGATCAGCGACCCGAGCTGGGAGAACCACCGCGCCCTGTTCGCCCAGGCCGGCTTCACGGTGGAAAGTTACCCCTACTACGACGCCGCCAAACGCGGTGTCAACTTCGAGGCCATGCTGGCCGCCCTGAACGCCGCGCCTGCCGGCACCATTGTGGTTCTGCACGCCTGCTGCCACAACCCGACCGGCTACGACATCACCGGCGAGCAATGGGACCAGGTGATCGCTGCCGTCAAGGCCCGCCAGCTGACCCCTTTCCTCGACATGGCCTACCAGGGCTTCGGCCAGGGCATCCAGGAAGACGGCGCCGTCATCGGCAAGTTTGTCGCCGCCGGCCTCTCCTTCTTTGTCTCGACGTCCTTTTCCAAAAGCTTCAGCCTGTACGGCGAACGTGTCGGCGCCCTGTCGGTGCTGTGCGAGAGCAAGGACGAGGCCGAACGTGTGTTGTCGCAGCTCAAGATCGTAATCCGCACCAACTACAGCAACCCGCAGATCCACGGCGCCACCGTGGTCGCCAACGTGCTGAACAACCCCGAATTGCGCGCGCTCTGGGAAAAAGAACTGGGCGACATGCGCGTGCGCATCAAGGACATGCGCCAGAAGCTGGTGGATGGGCTGAAAGCCGCTGGCGTGAAGGAAGACATGAGCTTCATCACCAAGCAGATCGGCATGTTCAGCTACTCCGGCCTGACGAAAGACCAGATGGTGCGCCTGCGCAATGAATTCGGCGTGTACGGCACCGACACCGGCCGCATGTGTGTGGCTGCGCTGAACAGCCACAACATCGCGCACGTCTGCGCGTCCATCGCCAAGGTGATGTAAATCGGCGAGGCAGGCCTGCCGCAGCGCTTGGTGCAGGATGCCCTGCGCAATCCCTGCAACCAGGCCCTGCTGGACGGCCTGGCCGACCTGCATCTGCCCGACGCCTGGCTCGTCGGGGGGTGCCTGTTCCAGACCGTCTGGAACCTCCTGGACGGCCGTTCACCCGACGCAGGCATCCGCGACTACGATATTTTCTACTTCGACCCCAAAGACCTTTCCGATCACTCGGAGCAAGCCGTCAACCGGCAGGCACAGGCTCTTTTTTCCAGCCTGGGCGTCCAGCTCGATGTCAGGAACCAGGCGCGAGTGCACCTCTGGTACCCGACGTATTTCGGGCGGCCCTGCCCCCCGTTGCAAAACGCCTGCGAAGGCGTGGACCGCTTTCTGGTGGGCAGCACCAGCGTCGGTTTGCGCCGGGAAGCCGGCCACGTACAGATTTACGCACCTTACGGGCTGGACGACATGTACCGGGGCATCCTGAGCCCCAACCCTCGTGTGGACCACGGGCTCCTGTATGAAAACAAAGTGCTGGACTACCAGACGCGCTGGAACTGGCTTCGCAGGTCCGACCCGGCGCCACGCGCGGCAGCCTTCCCGGATTTATGATAAAAAGTGCCATCAGCCCTTATGGGACAAGCGCAGACAGCTATCTATTTCATAGCAAAAACCATGGCAGCCCTTGCCGCCCTGTATTAGCCACCGACCGTCGTCGGATCGTAGAAAAAGCGCTCTTCCACAATCTTGTCACCCTCCCAGCGCTGGTGCGCCAGTTCGTCGATGCGCAGCATCGAGCCTGACACCCGCGTGAACTCGAACACCCAGTGGATCACGACGAAGTCGCCGTCCACCAGGAAGGAGTCCACCGGCAAGGTGCGCATCGCACTGCAGGCGGCCATGACGGCCCGCTCGTAGCTGACCAGCGTATCCCGGCCACGCCGGGGCGGCTCGCTGTTTTCCTGCATGCTGGCGTGGGGCGCATAAAACTGCTCGATGGCCTCGACGTAGTGGCCCTGCTCCACCAGTGCGATGAAGTCCTGGACAGTTTGGCGGCTTGGCATGGTGTTGCTAGGTTCCTGGTTCAGCCCCAGATCACGGAGCGCATGGAGATCGAGCCGAACTGGAAACTGGTGTTGAAAAAGCGTGGCGCTTCACTGCTGTCCACCGCAGCTGCCGCATACAGCAGCGGCAGGTAATGTTCATGGGTCGGGTGCGCCATCAGCGCCAGCTGGCCCAGCTTCTGGAAGTTCTGCAGCGCGTCCAGGTTGCCCTGCTGAATGTAGCCCCCCGTGGTCTGGTCGAACTCCAGCGCCCACTCATAGGCCTGGTGGCCGGCCGCGCCGCGCTGGGCCTGGCGTAGGTTGTGCACGATGTTGCCGCTGCCCACGATCAGCACGCCACGCTCGCGCAGGCCCTTGAGCTGTCGGGCCAGCGCGTAGTGGTCGGAGGGCGGACGGCTGTAGTCCATGCTCAGCTGCAGCACCGGGATGCCGGCGTCGGGAAACATGGGCTTGAGCACCGACCAGGCACCGTGGTCCAGCCCCCAGGCGTCGAGGTCCAGCCCCAGCGGCGCCGAGCCGCGCTGCCTGACAAAACGGCTGATCTCGCGCGCGGCGGCGGGCGCGCCGGCCGCCGGGTACTGCTGGTCGAACAGCTCCTGCGGAAAACCGCCGAAATCATGGATGGTCTTGGGTTGCGCCATGCCGGTCACCCACCAGCCTTCGGTCAGCCAATGGGCCGAAATGCACAACACCAGCTGCGGCGGCGGGTACTGGCTGCCGAACGCTGCGCCCAGTGCCTGCCAGCTGCGGCGGTATTCGTTGTCGCCAATCGCGTTCATGGGGCTGCCATGGCCGACAAACAGCACCGGCATCCGATCCGATTTTTCCAGTGAAGTGAATTCGTCAAGCGCCAGGGCGCTGGTGATCTCGGTCATAAACATCCGTCAGGTACAAGCCAGGGCCGGCGGCCCTGGTGCTTTGCGTCTTTGTTGAGGCCTTTTTCGCCTGTCTTCCGGGATCATGTTCAGGCATCCGGCGGTCAGACATGTGAGATTTTCCATTGAATGGCAAAAAGAAGTGTCTTCCGGCCCTTCCGTATTGGTGTTTGCCCTCCATTTAATCGTAAGCACACCTGTTATTATTTGTTGCACTGCAGCATATCGTTGTACAAAGGTCAGACCATGCTTTATCAAGTTTATGAAAACCAGCGTTCGCTGATGGAGCCGTTTGTCGACTTCGCCCAGGCCGCCGCCAAGCTTTACAACAATCCGCTCTCGCCCTTGAGCCAGAGCCCGCTGGCGCAGCGGGCGGCTGCCGGCTACAGCCTGATTTACCGCCTCGGCAAGGACTACGAAAAACCGGCCTTCGGCCTGACCACGGTGGATGTCGACGGCGTCGGCGTGGCCGTGCATGAACGCATCGAGGTGGACAAGCCCTTTTGCGAGTTGCGCCGCTTCAAGCGGTTCACCGATGATCCAGCCACCCTGACCAAGCTCAAGGGCCAGCCTGCCGTGCTGATCGTGGCGCCGCTGTCGGGCCACTACGCCACCTTGCTGCGCGACACCGTCAAGACCATGCTCAAAGACCACAAGGTCTACATCACCGACTGGAAAAACGCCCGCACCGTGCCGCTGTCCGACGGGGCCTTCGCGCTCGACGACTACGTCAACTACGTGCAGGAATTCATCACCCACGTGCAGGGCATCTACGGCAACTGCCACGTCATCAGCGTGTGCCAGCCGACCGTGCCGGTGCTGGCCGCGATTTCGCTGATGGCCAGCCGCGGCGAAACCACACCGCTGTCGATGACCATGATGGGCGGCCCCATCGACGCGCGCAAATCGCCGACAGCCGTCAACAACCTGGCCATGAACAAGAGTTACGAATGGTTCGAGAACAACGTGATCTATCGCGTGCCAAGCAACTTCGCGGGCGCCGGGCGCCGTGTCTACCCGGGCTTCCTGCAGCACACCGGTTTTGTCGCGATGAACCCCGACCGCCACGCCACCAGCCACTATGACTACTTCAAGGACCTGATCAAGGGCGACGACGTCAGCACCGAAGCGCATGTCAAGTTTTACGACGAATACAACGCCGTGCTGGACATGGACGCCGACTACTACCTGGACACCATCAAGACGGTGTTCCAGGAGTTCAAGCTGGTCAACGGCACCTGGGATGTGATGTCCAGGCAAGGCAAGCTTGAGCGCGTGCGCCCCGAGGACATCACCACCACGGCCCACTTCACGGTGGAAGGCGAACTCGACGACATCTCCGGCTCCGGCCAGACCGAAGCGGCCCACGGCCTTTGCTACAACGTGCCCAAGGCACGCCAGAAGCACCTGGAAGTCAAGGGCGCAGGCCACTACGGCATTTTCAGCGGCCGCCGCTGGCGCGACATCGTTTATCCGCAGGTCAAGGCTTTCATTCTCGAGCACAACCAGGGGTCCACCCTTTCCGCACAGGCCAAGGCAGCTCCCAAAAAAGCAGCCAAGCCGGCCCTCAAGGTGGCGCCCAAGCCAGCCACCCGCAGCGTCGCCAAAAAGTAAGCCGCCGCAATCTTGAGCGCCGCGTCGTGAACCTGCTCGCCGAGCGGCTCAATGCCGCGCTGCCGCAAACGCAGTGCATGCGCTGCGGCTACCCTGACTGCGCGGCCTACGCGCAGGCCCTGGCCGACGGCGAGGCTGCCATCAACCAGTGCCCGCCCGGCGGCGCTGAAGGCATCGCGCGCCTGGCCCTGATCACCGGCCGGCCCGCCCTCCCCCTCAACCCCGACAACGGCAACGAAGGCCCGCGCCAGATGGCCGTCATCGACGAGGACTGGTGCATAGGCTGCACCCTGTGCCTGGAGGCCTGCCCGGTGGACGCCATCATGGGCAGCAACAAACTCATGCACACCGTGATCGAGCCTTATTGCACCGGTTGTGAGTTGTGCATTCCCGTGTGTCCGGTTGACTGCATCAGCCTGGAAAACGTCACCGGTGAGCGCACCGGCTGGGCCGCCTGGTCGGAAGCCGACGCCGGGCTGGCCCGAAAGCGCTATGAAATTAATAGCTACCGGCGCCTTCTGGACGAGGGGAAGAACCGTAAAAGGCTTGAAGATAAGGCCGAAGCCGCCCTGGCAGACTGGCCCGGGCATTCACAACACACCGACCCTGTGGTGCTGGACCAGAAACGAGCCATCATTGAAGCAGCGCTGGCACGCTCACGCGCCAGGCGCGACGCAGGGAGCAGCTAAGCCTGCGCCCTGCCCTTTCAGCCCAGCGCGTCATTGACCGAGTCGCGGAATTCGGCCAGGCTGACGGCGCTGTCAATCTCGCGCGGCAAGGCGTCGCGAATCGAGAACACCCCCAGGATTTTTCCGGCCGACGAGACAATCGGCAGATGCCGGAATCCGCGCTCCAGCAGGATCAACACGGCATCCGAAACGGTCATCTCGGGCACCACACACAGGGGGTTGTGTGTCATCACCTCGGACACCGGCGTCTTTTTGGCATTCAGGGCCTTGCTCAGCACGCGGGTCATCAGGTCACGCTCGGTCAGGATGCCCTGCATGACACCGGCAGCGTCAATGATCAGCACGCTGCCGCAGTTGGCCTTGGTCATCACACAGGCGGCCTGCCAGACGCTGGCCTGCGGCGGGCAACTCACCACATGCCGGCGCGGGATGGATTGAAACACGGTACGTTCAGACATGAGGGTCCTCCTGTCCAGTGGGGTTAGGGCCTGTTCACACTATTTATGCGAGTGCGAACGTGGTGAAAACAGCGCCAATCTAGGCGCGCGACGACCGCCAGACCGGGCGTCTGGCGTAGGAGTGCAACGCAGAGTGGCGTTGTTTTCACCCCGTTCCCTCCGGGTTGCGGCCAAAAAGGCCATGCGCAGCGTTGCAAAGCCTTGCCGGGCGCCAGCCCGGCTGCATTTTGCGCCTCGCGCATGGCCTTTTTGACTCGCAACGCATCTTGCATAAATAGTGTGAACAGGCCCTACCGCAGGGATGAATTGACCTTTTCCAGCACACGCGCCCCCGGGCACAGGGCCGCAGCGTCCAGCTTGTTCAGCGCAGTATCGCTGGTGTTGAGCGCCACATGCAGGTCGGTCGCCAGCGGGTCGACATACAGCAGCCCGGTCACGACTTCGCCACGCGCCTGGTGCGCATTCATGTAACTCAGGGCCGCATAACGATCGGTGGGGTCGTAGTCGGCGTGCAACTTGCGAAAACGCAGGCTGGAGCCGTCGTGCTGCACCACGTCGATCACTTCGCCGGGCGCATAACGGGTGGTGATTTCCTCGCGCGCGCTGATGAAGTCGATGCGGCTGACAGCTTCGTTGTGCTCGCGCACGTAGTCGTAACTTTTGGTGCTGCCGGCATGGTTGTTGAAGGCCACGCAGGGACTGATGATGTCGATGAAGGCGGCACCGCCATGACCGATGGCCCCCTTGATCAGCGGCACCAGTTGCGCCTTGTCGCCCGAAAACCCGCGTGCCACATAGGTGGCGCCCAGTTGCAGCGCGAGGGCTACCAGGTCCAGCGGGTTGTCACTGTTGACCACGCCTTTCTTGCTTTTGGAGCCCTGGTCGGCCGTCGCCGAAAACTGCCCCTTGGTCAGGCCGTACACGCCGTTGTTCTCCACCAGGTAGACCATGTTGACGCCGCGCCGCATTGCGTGGGCGAACTGGCCCAGGCCAATCGACGCCGAATCGCCGTCCCCCGAGACACCGAGGTACAGCAGGTCGCGGTTGGCCAGGTTGGCGCCGGTCAGCACCGAGGGCATGCGGCCATGCACGGTGTTGAAGCCATGGGAGGCGCCCAGGAAATAGTCCGGCGTCTTGGAGCTGCAGCCTATGCCCGAGAGTTTGGCGACGCGATGCGGCTCGATGTCGAGCTCCCAGCAGGCCTGGATGATGGCCGCCGAGATCGAATCGTGCCCGCAACCGGCGCACAGCGTGGAAATCTTGCCTTCGTAGTCACGCCGGGTGTAGCCGACCTTGTTGACGGTCAGCGAAGGATGATGCAGCCGCGGTTTGGCCAGATATGTCATGTCGCACGCTCCTTGCCTTGCGGCTGTGAGGTCTCTGCCCCGGCCTGCACCTTCTGCGAAATGGCCCCGGTGATGAAACGCGCGGTGATCGGCGTGCCGTCGTAATGCAGCACACGCACCAGGCGCGCCGGATCGATGTCAAGCTCGTTGACCAGCAGGCAATGCATTTGTGCATCGCGGTTCTGCTCGACCACAAACACCTTGTCATGCGCAGCGATGAACTGCGCGACCAGCGCAGGAAACGGAAAGGCCCGCAGGCGCAGCGCATCGATGTGGATGCCGGCCTCGGTCAACACATCGAGCGCCTCGTTCATGGCCGGGCTGGTGGAGCCGAAATAAATCACGCCCAGCCGGGTCGGATGCGTGGCGGGCCGCAGCACCGGCTGCGGCACCAGCGTGGCCGCGGTCTCGAACTTTTTCAGCAGGCGCTGCACGTTGTAGATGTAGTCCGGGCCGCGCTCGGAATACTGCGCATAGGCATTGCGCGTCGTGCCGCGCGTGAAATAGCTGCCCTTGCTGGGGTGCGTGCCCGGCAGGGTGCGCCAGGGGATACCGTCGCCATCGACGTCCTTGTAACGGCCGAAGTCCTTGCCCGCCTCCAGCTCCTCGGCCGTCATCACCTTGCCGCGGTCGTA
The DNA here is from genome assembly GCF_029945925.1 of Polaromonas sp. Lineage (GTDB taxonomy): Bacteria > Pseudomonadota > Gammaproteobacteria > Burkholderiales > Burkholderiaceae_C > Polaromonas. Next base: position 16,014 of record NZ_JAQSDN010000044.1, read on the forward strand.
GCTGCGGCTGTCGTCCCAGGCAAAGGGTTCGCACAGGCGCTGGTTCATGCCGATGTCCAGGTCGGTCATCACAAACACCGGCGTCTGCAGCCGGTCGGCCAAGTCCAGCGCCGCCGCGGCATGTTCAAAACATTCGTGCGGGTCTTCCGGCAGCAGCAGCACATGTTTGGTGTCGCCGTGCGAGGCGTAAGCGCAGGAGATCAGGTCGGCCTGCTGGGTGCGCGTCGGCATGCCGGTGGACGGCCCGCCGCGCTGCACATTGATGATGGTGACGGGAATCTCGGCAAAGTAGGCCAGCCCGAGGAACTCGGTCATCAGCGACACGCCCGGCCCCGAGGTGGCGGTGAAGGCGCGCGCCCCGTTCCAGCCGGCGCCCACCACCATGCCGATGGAGGCAATTTCGTCTTCGGCCTGAACCACGGCGTAGTTGTGCCGGCCGGTCTCGGGGTCCACCCGGTATTTGGCGCAATAGGACTGGAAGGCTTCGGCCACCGACGACGAGGGTGTGATCGGGTACCAGGCGGCCACGGTGGCGCCGCCATAAACGCAGCCCAGCGCCGCGGCGCTGTTGCCGTCGACAAAAATCCTGTTGCCAACCCTGTCGCGGCGCTGCACGCGTATGCCCAGCGGCGCCTGCAGGTGCTCGCCGGCGAAGTCCCGGCCCAGGTGCAGGGCCTGCACATTGGAGGCGAGCAGCTTTTCCTTGCCCTTGTACTGCTCGCCGAACAGTTTTTCGAGCACCTCGGGCTCGATCTCCAGCAGCACCGACAGCGCGCCCACATACACGATGTTCTTGAACAGCTGGCGCTGGCGCGGGTCGCTGTAGACCGCGTTGCAGATCTCGGTCAGCGGCATGCCGATGACGTGGATGTCGTCGCGGAAGCTGGACGCCGGCAGGGCCCGCGTGCTGTCGTAAAACAGGTAGCCGCCCGGTTCCAGCTCGGCCACATCCGCGTCCCAGGTCTGCGGGTTCATGGCCACCATCATGTCGACGCCGCCGCGCCGGCCCTGGTAGCCCTTGTCGCTCACACGCGCCTCGTACCAGGTCGGCAAGCCCTGGATGTTGCTGGGGAAAATATTGCGCGGGCTCACCGGCACGCCCATCCGCAAAATGGCCTTGGCAAACAGCTCGTTGGCCGAGGCCGAGCCTGAGCCGTTGACGTTGGCGAACTTGATCACAAAGTCGTTGACGGCTTCAATCTTTTTCATTGCGCAGCTCCGTTTTCTCCCTCTCCCCATGGGAGAGGGTCGGGGTGAGGGCCGCCAGGACGGCGCGATACCCTCACCCTGGCCCTCTCCCGGAGGGAGAGGGAACAAGATGTCTTTGTCATGCGACCCCCACTCGGGTGGCAGCCTTGTTGGCATCGCGGCAGGACGGCCCGGCCTGCGTGGTCTGCAGCAAAAATTTCTGCATGTCCCAGGCCCCGGTCGGGCAGCGCTCGGCACACAGGCCGCAGTGCAGGCAGACATCCTCGTCCTTGACCATCACGCGGCCAGTCTTGAGTTCGCCGGACACATAGAGGTCCTGCGCCAGGTTCAATGCCGGTGCCTTCAGCCGCGTGCGCAGGTCGGCCTCGTCGCCATTGGCGGTGAAGCTGATGCAGTCCATCGGGCAGATGTCGACACAGGCGTCGCATTCGATGCAGGCCGGCGCAGAGAAAACCGTCTGCACATCGCAGTTCAGGCAGCGCCCGGCTTCCTTGAAGGCCGTTGCGGCGTCGAAACCGAGTTCCACCTCGACACGTATGCTGGCCAGCGCAATTTCCGCCTTGGCCCAGGGCACCTTGAAACGGGCATCGTTGGAGGTGTCGTTGTCGTAACTCCACTCATGGATGCCCATCTTGGTGGACATCAAATTGGTCATCGGGTCGGGCCGGCGGCGGATGTCCTCGCCGTTCAGAAAGCGGTCGATCGACACCGCCGCCTCATGCCCGTGCGCCACCGCCGTGATGATGTTTTTCGGGCCAAAGGCCGAGTCGCCGCCGAAAAAAACATGGGGCACGGTGGACTGGAAGGTCTCCTTGCCCAGCACCGGCAGCCCCCACTTGTCGAAGGTGATGCCGCAGTCGCGCTCTATCCAGGGAAAGGCGTTTTCCTGGCCCACGGCAATCAGCACCGCGTCGCATTCGACCAGCACGTCCGGCGCGCCGGTCGGCACCAGGCTGCGCTTGCCGTTGCCGTCATACACCGCCTGGACCACTTCAAAAGTCATGCCGGCGAGCTTGCCCTGTCGGTGTTCAAAAGACTTGGGCACGTGGAAGTTGATGATGGGAATGCCCTCGTGCTGGGCGTCTTCCTTCTCCCAGGGCGACGCCTTCATTTCGTCGAAGCCGCTGCGCACAATCACCTTCACGTCGGTGCCGCCCAGGCGCCTGGCCGAACGGCAGCAGTCCATGGCCGTGTTGCCGCCGCCCAGCACAATCACGCGTTGTCCAATCGTGGTGATGTGGCCGAAGGACACCGAGGCCAGCCAGTCGATGCCGATGTGGATGTTCTCCGTGATCTCGCTGCGGCCCGGCAGGTCCAGGTCTCGCCCGCGCGGCGCGCCGCAGCCGACGAACACCGCATCGTAGTCCTGCGCCAGCAAATCTTTCATGGAGGTGATGCGCTGGCCGCTCTTGAAGTTCACGCCCAGGTCCAGGATGTAGCCGGTTTCCTCGTCGATCACCGACTCGGGCAGGCGAAAGCGCGGGATCTGGGTGCGGATGAATCCACCGGCCTTCGCTTCGCCGTCGAACACCGTGACCTCGTAACCGAGCGGCGCCAGGTCACGCGCCACCGTCAGCGAGGCCGGGCCGGCACCGATGCAGGCAATGCGCTTGCCGTTTTTGGGCGCGAGTGGGGGCATGCGCTGGCGGACATCGTTTTTCATGTCGGCGGCTACACGCTTGAGCCGGCAGATGGCCACCGGTTCCGGGTGTTCGCCATTGTTTTCCTCAACGCGGCCCCTGCGGCAGGCCGGCTCGCAGGGCCGGTCGCAGGTGCGGCCCAGAATGCCGGGAAACACATTGGACACCCAGTTGACCATGTAGGCGTCGGTGTAACGGCCCTGGCCGATCAGGCGTATGTACTCAGGAACGGGGGTGTGGGCGGGACAGGCCCATTGGCAATCGACGACCTTGTGGAAGTAGGACGGATGGGCTACGTTGGTTGGCTGCAAAACGCTGTCTCCTTCGCCCCGCTGCAACACCACCGGGTCAGGAGGCCGGACCAGTTTACGCCCGGCCCGGCTGACAGCGCTCTCGGGTGAATCCCTCAGTCCCTTCCTCAGTCCCGTTGTGGCGGCATCAGCCCGCCACCAGGTTTTTGTAGACACCGCAGCCCACAAACACATCATCCACCTGTTGCACAAAAGACATCTTGGCCTGGACCTTGCCCGTGGTCGGGTTGGTGATGCCGTACTCCACCCAACCCGGCTCGTGGCTGGCCTGGTCGATGATGGACTGGAGCAATTGCCCGCCATCGATGCCGGGGATGTCCTGCACCCGTGTGCCAATCTTGGACGGGTTGCCGCCGAAGGCCAGGTAGGTGCCCTGGCTGTCGAGCGCAAAAACATACATGTCGCGGTCGTGAAACCCCCGGGCGGGCAGGGTCAGGTCGCGCAGGAAGGCGTCGCGCGAGGTGCGCTGGCGGTGCGCCACGGCACGCGCCACAAGCGCCACCGCTTCTTCGGCCGACCCCTGCTGCAGCTTGAAAGACGCCACCGACTGCACCAGCGTGCCGGCCCGCGCCTCCAGGTTGCCCGCCTGCGTAACCGCGCGTCCCACCATCCGGGCATTGCTCTGGGTGATTTCGTCGAGCTGGTGCACGGCCGAGGTGATTTCGGTCAGCCCGGTACTCTGCTCGGCACTGGAGGCCGATATCTGCGACATGTTAGCCGCGACATCCCGGATGCCCGAGACGATTTCGGTCATGTTCGCGCCTGCCGCCCGGATTTTTTCCGCACTGGCCGCCACCTGCCCCGAGGACACCCCGATCAGCTGGCGGATTTCGCGGGCCGAATCGGCCGAACGCTGCGCCAGGGAACGTACTTCGCTGGCAACCACGGCAAACCCCCGGCCCGACTCCCCGGCGCGGGCTGCCTCCACCGCCGCATTGAGCGCCAGGATGTTGGTCTGGAACGCCAGCCCGTCAATCACCCCCACGATGTCGCCCATGCGCTTGGCGCTGCCCTGCACAGCCTCCACCGCCTCGATCGCCTGGGCCATGGTGGACGCGCCCTGGTCGGCCAGGTCCCGGACGCCGGCCGCCTGGCTGCTGGCCTGGCCGGCCGCCTGGGCATTGTTCTGTACGGTGGAAGACAGCTGGGCAACACTGGCAGCCGTCTGCTCCAGGCTGGCCGCCTGCTGCTCGGTACGGTCCGACAGCTCGCGGTTGCCGCCGGCCAGGCTCCGGCCCGAATAGGCCACAAAAGCGGCGTTACTGCGCACATTGGCCACCATGGCGGAAACCGTCGACCCGATGCTGGCCATGGCCCGGGCCAATTGGCCCAGTTCATCACGGCTGCGCGCCGTCAGCGCCACGCGCAAATCGCCCCGGACCACCTGGTCCATGGCCTGTACCACCTGCCCCAAGTCATCCACCAGGCTGCGGTAGAAGGCTGTCAGGGCATAGGCAGACAGCAGCAGGCAGGCACCGGCCAGCCAGGCCATCAGCGCTGCGCCGGCACCGCCGGGCCGGGCGATCAGGTACTGGCTCAGCACCGCAACCGGCAACGCCATCGATACGGCCGCCAGCAGCAGGCATTTGCCTGCAAGTCGCAGGCGCCGCATCAGCCACAGGCCGGGCCGCATGAAAACTCGCGTCATGGGAATCTCAATCATTGAATGGCTGGACGCGCCCGGGCGGGCGGTTCTCGAAATCGCGAAACAGCGCCATGGCCATCGCGCGCAGCGTGTCGTCATTGGTGCAATGGGCGCAGGCCAGTTGCTGCAAGGCGTAACGGTGGTCGCAGCACATCATGGCGCTGCTGATCCATTCGCCATGGCTGGCCATGCGCAGGACAAATGCCCGCAACAGGTCGGGTGGTGCACTTCCGGGGCGGCAGCCTGATGCCGGCCAGAGGAAACCGGCCGCTGCCGCGGGCAGGCTGACGCTTAGATCCTTGAATTGCATGGCAAGCTCCTGAGTGGACTTACCAGAGACTAAGGCAATGCCGGAAAAGCCAATCCCGAAAAAGAAGGCACAAGTGCGCTCATTTCAGGGCAGGCATTGGCCCCTCAGGGCCGCGCCCGCTGACCGGAAGCCTTGAGCGGCCTCCTATCGTCCCATCCGCCGGCAGCTCAGGACGCCCCGGCAAGCCGGGCAAAGGCCTGAACCACCTCGGGCGGGGCCTGCACCATTTCAATCAGCACGCCTTCGCCGGAAATGGGGAATTCCTCATTGGCCTTGGGGTGCAAGAAGCAGATATCAAACCCGGCAGCGCCCCGGCGGATGCCGCCCGGCGCAAACCGCACGCCCTGTGCCGTGAGCCAGGCCACTGCCTTGGGCAGGTCGTCGATCCACAGGCCGACATGGTTCAAGGGCGTCGTGTGCACGGCCGGTTTTTTGTCCGGATCCAGCGGCTGCATCAGGTCCACCTCGACCTTGAACGGCCCGCTGCCGATGGCGCAGATGTCTTCATCGACGTTCTCGCGCTCACTGCGGAAGGTTCCGGTGACTTCCAGGCCCAGCATCTCGACCCAGAGTTTTTGCAGGCGCTGCTTGTCGGTGCCGCCAATCGCGATTTGCTGGATACCCAGCACCTTGAATGGGCGGGACATCAGACAAACTCCACAATCGGCTGATCCACGGACAAAGACTCGCCTTTGCCGGCCAGCACCTTGCCGACGACGCCGTCGGCGGTGGCAAACAGCACGTTTTCCATCTTCATGGCCTCGATCACCGCCACGCGTTCGCCGGCCTGCACCTTCTGGCCGGGCTGTACCGCCACCTCGACCAGCAGGCCGGGCATGGGCGAGAGCACAAAGCGGCTCATGTCCGGCGGCGCCTTGTAGGGCATCAGGGCGTGCAGCTGGGCGGCACGCGGCGACAGCACCAGCGTGTCCAGCCGGGTGCCGTTGTGCGCAATGCGAATGGCCAGCGGATTGCGGCCGACACCGCGCTCGACCTGGGCGGCAAAGGGCTGGCCGTTGACGGTGCCGCGTATGCGCGCACCGCCCAAGTGCCAGCTGCTACATATTTCATAGCTGCCAGCGCCCGTCTCTATTCGGCTGGAGCCTGATTTGGCTTGGTAATCCCGCACCGTCACCGCTTCGTGGATGTTTTTTCCAGCCTCGCCCAGGCCAATGACCACAAACTCTTCAGCCACCGTCACCCCGTGCCCCGGCAACTGGCCGCTGATGCCCGCGGCGCGGCCCAGCAGGCGGCGGTTCACGTAGGCAGCCAGCGCCACCAGAAAACCGGCGTCGTCATGCGGCACGTCTTCGGCGCGGAAACCCTGGGCGTAGTTTTCGGCGATGAAGCCGGTGTTGAAGTCGCCGGCGACAAACTTCGGATGTGCCAGCAGCGCCGCCTGGAACGGGATGTTGCTGGACACGCCCCGAATCACAAAGCTGTTCAGGGCCTCGCGCATCTTGGCAATCGCGTCAAGGCGGTCGGTGCCGTGAACAATGAGCTTGGCAATCATCGAGTCGTAAAACATCGGGATCTCACCGCCGTCCTGCACGCCGGTGTCGACCCGCACGCCGTAGAAGCCACCCTCACCCCTGCCCTCTCCCAGAGGGTGAGGGGGCGATTCACTCCCTCTCCCCTTGGGAGAGGGCTGGGGTGAGGGCTCCCCCGCCGCAAACATGGTTTCCCTGGGCGGCTGGAAACGCACCAGCCGGCCGGTGGACGGCAGGAAATTGCGGAACGGGTCTTCGGCGTTGATGCGGCACTCGATGGCCCAGCCCTTGCGCTGAACATCCTTTTGCGCCAGCGGCAGCTTTTCGCCGGCCGCCACGCGAATCATCAGCTCGACCAGGTCCAGGCCGGTGATGCATTCGGTCACCGGGTGCTCGACCTGCAGGCGGGTGTTCATCTCGAGGAAGTAAAAACTCTGGTCCTTGCCGACCACAAACTCGACAGTGCCGGCCGACTCGTACCTGACGGCCTTGGCCAGCGCCACAGCCTGCTCACCCATGGCTTTTCGCGTCGCCTCGCTGATGAAGGGCGACGGCGCCTCCTCGATCACCTTCTGGTGACGGCGCTGGATCGAGCATTCGCGCTCGTTGAGGTAAATCACGTTGCCGTGGCTGTCGCCGATCAGCTGGATCTCGATGTGGCGCGGCTCCTCGACAAACTTCTCAATGAACACGCGGTCGTCGCCAAAGCTGTTGCGTGCTTCGTTGCGGCAGGAGGTAAAGCCTTCGAGCGCTTCCTTGTCGTTGAAGGCCACACGCAGGCCCTTGCCACCGCCGCCGGCACTGGCTTTGATCATCACCGGGTAACCAATGCCCTTGGCAATCTCGACCGCCTTCTCGGCGGTCTCAATCGCGTCATTGACGCCGGGAATGCAGTTGACCCCCGCCGCACCGGCCAGTTTTTTCGACTCGATCTTGTCGCCCATCGCGGCAATCGAATAATGTTTGGGGCCGATGAACACCAGACCCTCTTCTTCCACCCGCCTGGCGAAACCGGCGTTTTCGCTGAGGAAACCGTAGCCCGGGTGAATCGCCTGCGCGCCGGTCTGTTTGGCCGCCGCAATGATCCTGTCGGCCTGCAGATAGCTGTCACGGCTGGGCGCCGGCCCGATGTTGACGGCCTCGTCGGCCAGCTCGACATGGCGGGCGTCCTTGTCGGCGTCGGAATACACCGCGACGGTCTGGATGCCCATCTTGCGGGCCGTGAGGATGACGCGGCAGGCGATTTCACCCCGGTTGGCGATCAGTATTTTGTCAAACATAAGCGTTGCTCCATGACTGGTTTTCAAGCGGGGGCCGCGGAACCGGCTTTGCCGGGCCGCAGGCGCCGCCCCGGAGGGGGGATCCGGCTACACGGAGTGAGCCGAGAAGGGGGGAACTCATAATGGAATATTGCCGTGCTTGCGCCACGGGTTCTCTATCTTCTTGTCCTTGAGCATCACCAGCGAACGGCAGATGCGCTTGCGGGTTTCGTGCGGCAGGATCACGTCGTCGATGAAGCCGCGTGCGCCGGCCACAAAGGGGTTGGCAAAACGCGCCTTGTACTCGGCTTCTTTCGCGGCCAACTTGGCCGGGTCCTTGCGGTCTTCGCGGAAGATGATTTCCACCGCCCCCTTGGCGCCCATCACGGCGATCTCGGCATTCGGCCAGGCGAAGTTGACGTCGCCGCGCAGGTGTTTGGAGCTCATCACGTCGTAGGCACCGCCGTAGGCCTTGCGCGTGATCACGGTGATTTTCGGAACCGTGCATTCGGCGTAGGCGTACAGCAGCTTGGCGCCGTGTTTGATGATGCCGCCGTATTCCTGGCTGGTGCCGGGCATGAAGCCGGGCACATCCACAAAGGTGATCACCGGTATGTTGAAGGCATCGCAAAAACGCACGAAGCGCGCCGCTTTGATCGAGCTCTTGATGTCCAGGCAACCGGCCAGCACCAGCGGCTGGTTCGCCACGATGCCGACGGACTGGCCTTCCATGCGGGCAAAACCGATGATGATGTTTTTCGCGTACTCGGGCTGGAGCTCGAAAAAGTCGCCGTCGTCCACTGTCTTGGTGATCAACTCCTTCATGTCATAAGGCTTGTTCGGGTTCTCGGGCACCAGGGTGTCCAAGCTCAGGTCCATGCGGGCGGCCGGGTCGGCGCTGGGACGTATCGGCGCTTTTTCGCGGTTGTTCAGCGGCAGGTAGTTGTAGAGCCGGCGCAGCATCAGCAACGCTTCCACATCGTTTTCAAAGGCCAGGTCGGCGACGCCGCTGCGTGTGGTGTGGGTGGTGGCGCCGCCCAGTTCCTCGGCCGTCACTTCTTCGTGCGTCACGGTTTTCACGACCTCGGGGCCGGTGACAAACATGTAGCTCGAGTCCTTGACCATGAAGATGAAGTCGGTCATGGCCGGCGAATACACCGCGCCGCCGGCGCAGGGGCCCATGACCATGCTGATCTGCGGTACCACGCCCGAGGCCATCACGTTGCGCTGGAACACGTCGGCATAACCGCCCAGCGAGGCCACACCTTCCTGGATACGCGCGCCGCCGGAATCGTTGAGGCCGATCACCGGCGCACCGACCTTCATGGCCTGGTCCATCACCTTGCAAATTTTCTCGGCATGCGCTTCGCTGAGCGCGCCGCCGAACACCGTGAAGTCCTGGCTGAAGACAAACACCAGGCGGCCGTTGATCATGCCGTAGCCGGTCACCACGCCATCGCCGGGGATCTTGTTGTCAGCCATTCCGAAGTCGGTGCAGCGGTGCTCGACAAACATGTCCCATTCTTCAAACGTGCCTTCGTCGAGCAGCAGCTCCAGCCGCTCGCGCGCCGTGAGCTTGCCCTTGCCGTGCTGGGCGTCTATGCGTTTCTGCCCACCGCCCAGGCGGGCGGCGGCGCGTTTTGTTTCGAGTTGTTCAAGAATGTCTTGCATGGTTTGCTTTCTATGCCCTTTGAATCAATGTTTGAATCACTGTCTGAATGCTATTTATTTGGTAGCTGCTCGCGCCCGCCCTGATTGGGCTGAAAGCAGATTTCGTGCTGCGGTGGAGGCCGGGATGCGGCCGCTTTCGACATCGGCCACCAGGGTAGGCAGCAAGGCGCTGACCGCCGGGTCCTGCCGGAAGGCCTGCTTGAGCCCGGCGTCGATACGCTCCCACATCCACGCCAGGGACTGGTGCCGGCGGCGCTCGGCCAGCCGGCCGTTGGCGGTCTGTATGTTCCTGAACTGCGTCACCGCTGCCCAGAAAATATCAACACCCTTGTTGTGCAGCGCGCTGAGCTGGATCACCTGCGGGTGCCAGTAGGTGTCGTAGGCCGCGGCCTGCGCGTGGCCCATCGCGTTGTTGACCAGCCCGAACAGGCGCATGGCCGAAGCGATCTGCGCCTGCGCGCGCATCGCGGCATCGGCGTCGATGTCGGCCTTGTTGATGACAACCAGGTCAGCCAGCTCCATCACTCCCTTCTTGATCGCCTGCAGGTCGTCGCCGGCATTGGGCAGCTGCATCAGCACAAACATGTCGGTCATGTTGGCCACCGCGGTTTCGCTCTGGCCCACACCCACGGTTTCGACAATCACGATGTCATAACCGGCCGCTTCGCAGACCAGCATGGCTTCGCGGGTTTTTTCAGCGACACCGCCCAGGGTGCCGCTGGAGGGACTGGGCCGGATGTAGGCGCGTTCGTGCACCGAGAGCTGCTCCATGCGCGTCTTGTCGCCAAGGATGGAGCCACCCGAGACGCTCGACGAGGGGTCGATGGTGAGCACCGCCACGCGGTGACCCTGCGCAATCAGGTACAGGCCCAGCACTTCGATAAAAGTCGATTTGCCGACGCCGGGAACACCCGAAATGCCGAGCCGGAAGGCCTTGCCGGTGTGCGGCAGCAGGGCGGTCAGCAACTCGTCGCCCTGGGCACGGTGGTCGGCGCGGGTGGACTCCAGCAGGGTGATGGCTTTGGCGATGGCGCGGCGCTGCGGCAACGCCTGGGCGCCAACGACGGATTCAACCATGGCAGCGGTGTTTTGCATCAGGCTCAGAGAATCTCGAATCCGCGCCCATCAGGCAGCCGGTAACGGGAAAAGTCGCGTACGTCCAGCGTCATGATGCGGGTCACGTCAGTGTCCGTGGCGAGCCAGACCAGCGAAGCATCGGCCAGATCCATTTCCGTGCGCGGGGTTTCTGTGTATTTGCGCATCAGGTCCACCATGGGCTCCAGGGACTCCTGTGCAAATGGAAAGACCCGTATACCCATCGCCGCCACCCAGCGCAGCAAGGTGTAGCGCTGGGGCACGTCCAGCAGATAACTGGCTTCGACCACACAAGGCCAGGTGGTTGCAAGGGACCACTGCTCGTCCGCGGCCTGTTTGAAAACCGTTCGGTAATGCGCGCCCTGTGGCTGGCTCGCGCCAAACACGGCCACCAGCGGCCCGGCATCAACCAGTGCTGCCAGGGCCATGCTTGGCTTTCAGTTTTGCCTTGATCGCGGCCTTGGCGCTTTCGGTCTCGTAGGCAAGCTCGGCGCTCCCGGCACTGCCAGCACCGTAAGTCACCTGCGTTTCCTCTGCCTTCAAGGCCAGCATCAACTCGTAGGGATTGCGCCGCCCGAGCGCGCGCTCCACGGCGTCAATGACAAATTGCGATTTGGTCAAACCTTGGCGTTTGGCAGCGAGCTCAAGCTCTCTTTCGAGCAGGGGATCCATGCGAACAGAAATAGTCATATGAATTTCCTTGTATTACAAAAATACTGTAACACAACCATCACTCTCAACCCTTGGAAGGGGCCAGAGATGCCTTGATCTGTTCGAGCACATCCTTGGCGCTGGCCGGAATCGGTGTGCCTGGGCCGTAAATGCCCTTGACGCCGGCTTCATAAAGCATCTCGTAATCCTGGCGCGGAATCACGCCGCCGACAAACACGATGATGTCGTCGGCGCCCTGCTTCCTGAGTTCGGCGATGATGGCCGGCACCAGCGTCTTGTGGCCGGCCGCCAGCGTCGACACGCCTACCGCGTGTACATCGTTTTCAATCGCCTGGCGCGCGCATTCCTCGGGTGTCTGGAACAGCGGCCCCATGTCAACGTCGAAACCGAGGTCGGCAAACGCCGTGGCGACTACCTTGGCGCCGCGGTCGTGGCCGTCCTGGCCCAATTTTGAAATCATCACGCGCGGGCGCCGGCCCTGGGCTTCGGCAAAGGCATTGATTTCAGACTTGAGGTTTTCCCAGCCTTCGGCCGAGTCATAAGCTGCTGCGTACACACCGGTCACCTTTTGTGTATCGGCGCGGTGGCGCCCGTAAACTTTTTCGAGCGCATCGCTGACCTCGCCCACCGTGGCGCGCAGGCGCATGGCCTGGATGCATAAATCGAGCAGGTTGCCGTCGCCCTTTTCAGCGGCGGCCGTCAGGGCATCCAGCGCGGCCTGCACCGCAGCGCCATCGCGGCTGGCGCGTATGGCTTTCAGTCGGGTGATCTGGCCGTCACGCACCGCGACGTTGTCGATGTCACGGGTTTCGATGGCATCCTCGGTCTTGAGCTTGTACTTGTTGACACCGACGATGACGTCCTTGCCGCTGTCGATGCGCGCCTGCTTTTCGGCCGCAGCCGCTTCGATCTTGAGCTTGGCCCAGCCGCTGTCCACGGCTTTGGTCATGCCGCCCATGGCATCGACCTCTTCAATGATGGCCCAAGCGGCGTCGGCCATGTCCTGGGTCAGCTTTTCCATCATGTAGCTGCCGGCCCAGGGGTCGATCACGTTCGGAATGTGGGTTTCTTCCTGGATGATGAGCTGGGTGTTGCGCGCGATGCGCGACGAAAACTCCGTGGGCAGGGCAATCGCTTCGTCAAAACTGTTGGTGTGCAGGCTCTGCGTGCCGCCGAACACCGCGGCCATGGCCTCGATGGTGGTGCGCACCACGTTGTTGTAGGGGTCCTGCTCGGTCAGGCTCCAGCCGCTGGTCTGGCAGTGCGTGCGCAGCATCAGGCTCTTGGGGCTTTTGGCGTTGAACGCCTTCATGATGCGGCACCAGAGCAGGCGCGCGGCGCGCATCTTGGCCACTTCAAGGTAGAAGTTCATGCCGATGGCCCAGAAAAAGCTCAGGCGCCCGGCAAAACCATCGACGTCCAAACCCTTGGCGATCGCCGTCTTCACATACTCCTTGCCGTCGGCCAGCGTGAACGCCAATTCCAGCGCCTGGTTGGCCCCGGCTTCCTGCATGTGGTAACCGGAGATGCTGATCGAGTTGAACTTCGGCATGTGTTTCGCCGTGTACTCGATGATGTCGCCGATGATGCGTATGCTGGGCGCCGGCGGATAGATGTAGGTGTTGCGCACCATGAACTCTTTGAGGATGTCGTTCTGGATGGTGCCGCTGAGCTGGTCCTGCGCCACGCCCTGCTCTTCGGCAGCGACCACATAACCGGCCAGCACCGGCAACACCGCGCCGTTCATGGTCATGGACACCGACACCTGGTCCAGCGGGATCTGGTCGAACAGGATTTTCATGTCCTCGACACTGTCGATCGCCACGCCGGCCTTGCCGACGTCGCCGGTGACGCGCGGGTGGTCGCTGTCGTAGCCGCGGTGCGTGGCCAGGTCGAACGCGACCGAGACACCCTGCCCGCCGGCTGCCAGGGCCTTGCGGTAGAAGGCATTCGATTCTTCTGCTGTTGAAAACCCGGCGTACTGGCGGATGGTCCAGGGCCGCACCGCATACATGGTGGCCTGCGGGCCGCGGATAAAGGGCTCAAAACCCGGCAGGGTGTCGGTGTAAGGCAGGTCCTTGATGTCATCGGCCGTGTACAACGGTTTGACGGTGATGCCGTCGGGGGTCTGCCAGTTCAGCGCGTTGACGTCGCCGCCGGGCGCCGATTTGGCCGCCGCTTTGGCCCAGGCCTCCAGGCTGACAGAGGCAAATTCAGGGCTGGAGGAAGGTTTGGGGGTGCTCATGGCGCGTGCTTCGATGGGGTTGGGCAGGCAAGCTGTCGATGCGGCGAGTTTACATTATTTATAATTATTGATGCAAAATTTAGTTTCGGATAAGATCGCGCTGTCCGGCCCTTCGGCTGCAATCGACACCCTTACAAGACCATGGCCGCTGTTTCACTGACCCCCCGCGCACTTTACGAAGAGGTGGCGGAGCTTTTGCGCCAGCGCATTTTCAGCCGCGAACTGGCGCCCGGCAGCTGGATCGACGAGCTCAAGCTGGCCGAGGAATACGGCATCAGCCGCACGCCGCTGCGCGAAGCCCTCAAGGTGCTGGCCACCGAAGGACTCGTGACCATGAAAGTGAGGCGCGGCGCCTACGTGACCGAGGTGTCCGAACGCGACCTGGCCGATGTCTATCACCTGCTGTCCCTGCTGGAAAGCGATGCCGCGGGCGTGGTGGCGACCCAGGCCACCGAGGCCCAGCTGCAGGAGCTGCAAACCCTGCACCGCGAACTCGAAAAAGCCGTGGCCAACCGCGAGCGGTTTTTCCAGATCAACGAAACCTTCCACATGCGGCTGCTGGAAATCGCCAACAACCGTTGGCGCGACCAGATGGTGGCGGATCTGCGCAAGGTCATGAAGCTCAACCGCCACAACTCATTGCTCAAAAGCGGCCGTATCGAAGAGTCATTGGCCGAACACCGCGCCATCATGGCGGCGCTGGCCGCACGCGATGCCGATGCCACCGTGCAGCGCATGCGCGAACACTTCAGGAACGGGTTGGAAGCGGCGGCTTGACAGGCTGTTTGATCGGCCGCGTGACCACAAACACCCCCGGCAGGATCAGCAGCGCACCCACCGCATGGTGCCAGCCCGGCGGCTCTCCGAGCAGCCAGGCAGCCCCCGCCGCGTAGAGCGGGCCCAGGTACAGCGCCACCGCCACCCGGCTGGCCCCGAGGATTTTCTGCGCCCAGCCGTAGATCCAGTAGGCACCCACGCCCGGAATCAGCGAAGCCATCACCACCAGCAGCAAGGCCTGGCCGCCCAGGGTGTCGGCACCGGGCCGCGTTGCCTCCCACACGGCCGGAGGCAGCAGCACCAAGGTGCCGCCGATACAGATCGCGGCCAGCCGTGCCGTCGCACTCAGGGAACTGGGCCACCTTTTCTGCAGCAGCGCATAGGCGGCCCAGGACACCGTGGCCGCCAGAATCCAGGCGTCCCCTGCCACAAAAGACACGTCGGCCAGGGCCGTCCAGCGCCCCTTGACGACCACGTGAACGACACCTGTCAGCGCCAGCAGCACACCGGCCGCCTGCCGCGCGCCGAAACCCTCGCCCAGCCACCACATCGCCCCCAGGGCGATCAGCACCGGCGAGGCCGAATAAATCAGCGCAATGTTCATGGCCCCGGTGGAGCGCGCCCCTTCATACACCCAGGCACCGCAAATCAGCATGCCCAGGGTGCCGAGCACCAGGTATTGCCGCCAGGCCCGCGTGATCGCCGCCCGTTGCTCCCACAGCTCTGCCCGGGTGATCACCACCAGGATCAGGGCAGCCAGGCCCCAGCGGCCCAAAGCCAGCATGTAGGGCCCGATGACGCCGGGCGCCTTGCGCGCCACGATGTAGTTGACGGCCCAGAGCGCCGGCACCAGCCACAGCAGCAGCAGCGCCTGGCGCGTCTCGCGCTGCGCGTCGTCAGGCATTCGCCGTTACCGCAACCTGCCATGAAGATTCACCACTTTCGCCCGCAGCACCTGGCGCATGGGCCAGCGCCATCACCTCGCGCGGGTGCAGGTTTTTCAGCTTGTGGTCGCTCCAGACCTGGCGCCAGCGGCGCGCACCCGGCAGGCCGTGGCGCAGGCCCAGCATGTGGCGGGCAATCGTCGGCCAGGGCGTGCCGTGGGCGGCGAACTCCCTGGCCATGTAGTCGGCCATCTGCGCCTCGACGGATTCACGGGTCGCCTCGCTGGGTGCCGCGCCGAAAAAGGCCTCATCCCAGGAGGCCAGCCACCAGGGGTTGTGGTAGGCCTCGCGACCGACCATCACGCCGTCGAGTTCGCGCAGTTGCGCCGCCACCTGCTCCCCGGTGGTGATGCCGCCGTTGATGACGATGGTGAGCTCGGGGAACTCGCGCTTGAGGCGGTAGACGAGTTCGTAACGCAGCGGCGGCACCTCGCGGTTTTCCTTCGGACTCAAACCCTTGAGCCAGGCATTGCGGGCATGCACGATGAAGGTCGTGCAGCCGGCTTCGCTGACCGCGCCGACAAAGTCGCGCACGAAGTCATAACTTTCACCCTTGTCGATGCCAATGCGGTGCTTGACGGTGACGGGTACCTTCACCACGTCCACCATGGACTTGACGCAGTCGGCCACCAGTTGCGGTTCGGCCATCAGGCAGGCGCCGAAGGCACCGCGCTGCACACGCTCGCTGGGGCAACCGCAATTGAGGTTGATTTCGTCGTAGCCCCATTGCTCACCGAGCCGGGCGCAGTGCGCCAGATCGGCCGGCTCGCTGCCGCCCAGCTGCAGTGCCACCGGATGCTCTTCGGCGTTGAAGCGCAGGTGCCGCGCCACGTCGCCATGCACCAGCGCGCCGGTGGTCACCATCTCGCTGTAGAGCAAGGCATGGCGTGACAGCAGGCGGTGAAAATAGCGGCAATGCCGGTCGGTCCAGTCCATCATCGGGGCCACGCTGAGGCGGTGTGCGGGAAAAGAACCGGAATTCATGGTGGAAGGAGCGGATTCAGGGGGCATGGAGGCCGTAGTTTCTCATGCGGGCCTGCCCGACGCCGCGAACGGGTGGCAAAAATGCCGCACCAGAGCGCACAGAGGGTGGGCACCAACACCGGCAGGGGCGCGCAAGCCGGATAATGGCAGCCTGGGCCGCACCTGCGCCGGCCTTCCCAACACCAAGCCATGACCAAGACCGACCTGCCCCTGCGGATGACCCGTTCCCTCAGCCCCCCGGAACAATCGCGCCCATCGCCCCTCTTCCTGCGCCCTCGCGGGACCGGCCCACGCGCCGTCGTTCTGCTGCCGCTGCTGCTGGCGCTGGCGGCCTGTACCTCGGTGCCGTTGCCGCCCTGGCCGGGGCCCGCCGGCACGGTCACGGCCCCGCCGCGGGTGGTGGCGGCACCAGCGCCCGCCCCCCTTCCCGCCGTTGTCGTCCAGCCCGTGCCCGACCGCCCGGCGATGGGCCTCCCCCCATCGACAAGCGCCGCTCCCTACGGCGCCGCCGTCGCGGCCCGCTTCCCGGCGCCATCTGTCATCTACAACACGCCCGGCCTGCAGGAAGGGCGCAGCAGCTTCACCTCGAATGCGGAAATCCAGACCTGGCTGCGTGAGCTCAGCACAGCGGCCTCGCGTTCGCCAGGCCTGAAAGCCGCCGTGCTGCCCATCGGCCAGTCGCAACGCGGCGAGACCCTGGAAGCCCTGGTGCTGACGCGGGCCGCCGGCACCGACGCTGCCGCCATCACGGCCTCGGACCGCCCCACCGTGCTGCTGGTTGGCCAGCAGCATGGCGACGAACCCGCCGGCACCGAAGCCTTGCTGGTCGTGGCCCGCGAGCTCACACAAGGCCTGCTGCGGCCGGTGCTCGATCGTGTCAATGTCATCATCGTGCCGCGCGCCAACCCGGACGGCTCAATGGACAATAAACGCGTGACCACCGGCGGTCTCGACATGAACCGCGATCACCTGCTGCTCAACACGCCGGAAGCCCAGGCCCTGGCCCGGCTCGCGCGCGACTACCACCCGACAGTGGTGGTCGATGCCCACGAATACACCGTGGTGGGCCGTTTTCTGCAGAAATTCGGCATGGTGCAGAAGTACGACGCCCTGCTGCAATACGCGACCACCGCCAACATCCCCGAGTTCCTGACCAAAGCCTCCGAAGAGTGGTTCCGCCGCCCGCTGGTCGCCGCCCTCAAGGGGCAGGGGCTCAGCACCGAGTGGTACTACACCACGTCAACGGACCTGGCGGACAAGACCATCTCGATGGGCGGCACGCAGCCCGACACCGGCCGCAACGTCAGTGGCCTGAAAAACGCGGTCAGTCTGCTGATTGAAACCCGCGGCGTGGGCCTGGGCCGGCTGCACATCCAGCGCCGTGTGCACACCCATGTCACCGCGATCTCCAGCGTGCTCGCCAGCACCGCCCAGCGGGCCAGCGAACTGGGCCAGCTGAAGCCCTATGTCGAAAAAGAGATGAGCGCCCTGGCCTGCAAGGAAGAGGCGGTCGTCGAAGCCGGCCCCACCCTCACCCAGCAGGAACTCGTCATGCTGGACCCGGTCACCGGCGCTGACAAGACCCTCAAGGTTGAGTGGAACTCGGCACTCACGCTGCGCAAGATCAAGGCGCGCGTGCGCCCCTGCGGCTACTGGCTGTCGGCAGGATCGCGAACGGCCGTGGAGCGGCTGCGCCTGCATGGCGTGCAGGTGCTGCGGGTGGCCGAGCCGGCGTCCATGCTGGGCGACCTGTATCGCGAGACAGCGCGCTCGGCCGGGGTGCGGCAGGACGTGCGCGGCAGCATTGCCGATGCCGGGCAGATCGCCAGGGTCGAGGTGGCGCTGGTGCGCGGCGTGATCGACGCGCCCTCCGGCAGTTACTACGTGCCCTTGAACCAGCCGCTGGCCAACCTCGTGATCGCCGCGCTGGAACCGGACACACAAAGCAGCTATTTTGCGAACCAGCTGCTCGACGGCCTGGCCAGCACGGCCCGCGTCATGTCCGAGCCGACGCTGCGGACCGAAGAACTGCCCTGAACTGCCGCGCCTACCGGGGCGCTGCGCCACGCGCTTTGTGCGAACTGGCCTACAGACAGCGTCCCGCTGGCGTGCACAAATGGTGAATTCACAGCCCAAGGATTCACCATGAAAACATTTGCCCTCCACCCCAAGATGCTGACCCTGACTGGCGTGTTCTACCCCACAGGTTATGCCTTCATCATGTTTCCCGAGGGCGCCCAGGCCGAGCAGGCGGGGCGTGAGCTGGAAGAAAGCGGCTTCGACAGCGAAGCCGTCATGCTGCTGGAGCCCGACACCATCCTGCGCGAGATCGGCCGGGTCGATGGCGAGTCAGATGTGATCTTGCCCTCGGTCGGCACCGAAGGCGCCACGGTCCAGAAATACGTCACCCTGGCCCGCCAGGGCCAGCACGCCCTGATGGTGCATGCGCCCTCCGAGAAGGAGACAGAACGTGTGATGACCGTGGTGAGAAAGCAGCCTTTTTCCTATGCCCAGAAGTACCACATGCTGGCGATGGAAGATCTGGAGTAAGGCCGCCCGCCCTTGATTGCTATCAAAGAGATAGCTATCAGCGCTTGCAAATAAAAGGCCAGGGCCCGTTTTTACTTAAAAATCCCCACTACCGCCATGCGCCAGGCTCTCGAACTTGGTGATGCGGTTGATGAAGGCCAGCTTGACGGTGCCGGTCGGGCCGTTACGCTGCTTGCTGATGATGACCTCGGCCACGCCGGGCTCCTTGCAGGCGTCCTTGGTGTAGTACTCATCACGGTAGATGAACATGATGATGTCGGCGTCCTGCTCGATCGCGCCGGACTCGCGCAAATCGCTCATCATGGGACGCTTGTCGGTGCGCGACTCGACGCCGCGGCTCAGCTGTGACAACGCAATCACCGGGCATTGCAGCTCCTTGGCCAGCATCTTCAGGCCGCGCGAGATTTCGCCGACGGCGGTGGCGCGGTTTTCCTCGGCCATGCCGCTGGACACACTCATGAGCTGCAGGTAGTCGACCACGATCAGGCCGAGCTTGCCGCACTGGCGGGCCAGGCGCCTGGCGTTGGCGCGCAGCTCGCTGACCGTCAGGCCCGGCGTTTCGTCGATGTGCAGCGAGATGTTGCGCAGCTTCTCGATGGCTTCGGTCAGGCGCGGCCACTCTTCGTCGGTCAGGGCGCCGGTGCGCAAATGGGTCTGGTCGATGCGGCCTATGGAGCCGACGATACGCACCGCGAGCTGGGACGCCCCCATCTCCATCGAGAACACCGCCACCGGCAGGCCTTCGTTGAGCGCCACGTGTTCGGCGATATTGATGGCCAGCGCGGTTTTACCCATGGACGGCCGCGCCGCCAGGATGACCAGGTCGCCGGCCTGGAAACCCGAGGTCATCTTGTCCAGGTCGTAAAAACCGGTGGGCACGCCGGTCACGTCGTTCGGGTTTTCCGACATCTCGGTCACGCGATCCAGCAGGCTCACCACCAGCGTGTCCATGCTCTGGAAACCCTGCTTCATGCGCGAACCCTGCTCGCCGATCTTGAAGATCTTCTGCTCGGCCTCGTCGAGGATCATGGCCACGGCCTTGCCCTGCGGGTTGAAGGCATGGGTGGCGATTTCGTCGCTGGCGGCCACCAGCTTGCGCAGGATGGAGCGCTCGCGCACGATCTCGGCATAACGGCGGATGTTGCCGGCGCTGGGCACGTACTGGGCCAGCGAGTTCAGGTAACTCAGGCCGCCGATGTCCTCGGCCTTGCCCAGGTTCTGAAGGTGTTCGTAAACCGTGATCACGTCGGCCGGCTTGGTCGCGTTGATCAGGGCGCCGACGGCGGCGTAGATCAGCTTGTGTTCGTAGCGGTAGAAATCCTCGTCGACCAGCAGGTCACCGACCCGGTCCCAGGCGCCGTTGTCCAGCAACAGGCCACCCAGCACACTCGACTCGCCCTCGATGGAGTGCGGTGGAATGCGCAGCTGGGCAATCTGCCGGTCGGCGCTGTAGCGGGGATCGGGAGCGGTGGAAAGTACGGCGGACATGGGTCTCCTTGACAGTCCTACATGCTAGCGCCAAGCGGGCCTGGCGTCACTGCAAAAAGCTGTTGATAAGTCGTGAATAACAGGGGTACAACCGTGTACAGGATGTGGATGGACGCACCATTGAAAAAGCCGCTCAGCGAGCGGCTTTTTCTAGGGGCAGCAACGCTGTTTAAGCGGATTCGCCGTACACCGTCACGGTGATGTCCACAGCCACATCGGTGTGCAGAGCCACGGTGACCGGGTGGTCGCCGACGGTCTTCAGGGGACCGTTGGGCATACGTACCTGGGACTTCAGCACGGGGAAGCCCTGCTTGGTCAGCTCGGCCGAAATGTCATGGTTGGTAACGGAGCCGAACAGACGGCCGTCCACGCCGGCTTTTTGCGTGAGCTTGACGGTGGTGCCGCTCAGCTTTTCGCCCTGGGCTTGCATTTCGGCCAGCTTGGCAGCGGCGGCTTTTTCAAGTTCGGCGCGTTTGACTTCGAATTCCTTGATCGCCATGGCGGTGGCGCGACGTGCGCGGCCGGAAGGGATCAGGAAATTGCGGGCGTAGCCGTCCTTGACCTTGACGACTTCACCCAGATTGCCCAGGTTGACGACTTTGTCGAGCAGAATGATTTGCATGGTCGTGTTCCTTACAGGCTGCGGTGCTGGTCGCTGTAAGGCAGCATCGCGAGGAAGCGAGCGCGCTTGACGGCGGTGTTGATCTGGCGCTGGAAAATCGCGCGCGTGCCGGTCAGGCGAGCGGGGATGATCTTGCCGTTTTCGGCAACGAAATCGCGCAAGGTGTCGATGTCCTTGTAGTCGATTTCTTCAACACCAGCGGCTGTGAAACGGCAAAAACGCTTGCGTTTGAACAGCAGGGATTGGGTATTGCGCTTGGGGCGCTTGTCTTTGTTGAAACGTTTTGGTCCGGGCATGATGGACTCCTTAAATGGGGTTCGGTACTGATTCGATGGCTTGAATATGGAAAACAACGCTCTTGCTACCGCGGGCATTGACCAGAAACCCGGTGAACCTGAAGGGTTTGCCTAAGGGCAGCTGGCCAGTTTGCTCAGCCAGCGTACCAAAAGCCACCGCCTTCATTGTCAATTTGACCTGCCGGGTGGAACCTGCTTCTGTCATTTCCGACTCGTGTTCGAGGACGAAATTGGCAGCAGGGATTCCAGCGGGGGTGTAGCGAAGAGGACTGGCCTCGGCGATACAAGCGGTCAATTCAACGCGGTTCACTGCAGAATCATGATCTTGCGACGATGCGCAGCAATCAGTTGTTCAACAGCATGTGTGGGCAACCCGGTGAGGGGTCAGGCCGCATACTCCTGCTGCTGGGCCTTGCGGGCTTCTTCCCTCTCGACGTTGCGCATCATGAGGGACGGACCGGTTTCGGCCTTTTTCTTGAGCACGGTCAGGTGGCGCAACACGGCGTCATTGAACTTGAACGCGTGTTCAATTTCTTCCATCACGGCCTGGCTGGCTTCGATGTTGATGCACAGGTAGTGGGCTTTGGCGAGTTTCTGGATCAGGTACACCAGCTGGCGGCGGCCCCAATCTTCAACACGATGCACTTTTCCACCGCCGGCGGTAATCATGCCCTTGTAACGTTCCAGCATGGCTGGGACTTGCTCGCTTTGATCCGGGTGGATCAGCAAGACGATCTCGTAATGACGCATAAACTCTCCTTGTGGTTTGGTTGAAGCTGCCCCAGCGTCGTTAAGGGTGCAGCAAGGCGAAGCCCATGATTATATACCACCGGAATATTGCCCCCACGGTCGCTCACTGCGTGTAGCTCCCTGCCCCCCGAGGGGGCCGCTGCGCCTGCGGGCCGGCAAAGCCGGACCCGCGGCCCCTGCTTGAAAGGGAGAGAGCCCCCACTGTCGCTCGCCGCGCGTCGGTCCCCCTGCCCCCCCCCGAGGGGGCCGCTGCGCCTGCGGCCCGGCGGAGCCGGTTCCGCGGCCCCTGCTTGGCTGGAGAGCCCTCGCGAACGTTCACGTCATATCCGATCGTCCTGAGCTTGACGAAGGGTCGAAGGCTCCCCGAGGGGGGGCTTGTCTCTGGACGGCCTGGCGCAAACACTCGCCCAATAGAAAAGCCCGGCAACTCGCGTTGCCGGGCTTCTTGGCTGAAGCTGACCGGAGGTTCCGGTCAGTTCAGGACTCAGCGCACGGGATCGGCGCGCAGGGTTGGGTAACGCACATGCTCAACCAGCTCCTGGACCTTTCGGCTAGGCGCAGGGGTGACCAGGCTGACCAGGATGATCACGGCAAAACCGATAGGCACACCGAAGACACCGGCCGAGATCGGCTGGATCTCCCACCAGAGCTGAACCGGTGAAGTGATGCCAAACAGGCCGCGCATCCAGGGCTGGGTGGTGATCATGTAGAAGAACGTGGTTCCCAGGCCGGCGATCATGCCCAGAGAGGCAGCAATACCGGTGGCACGTTTCCAGAAGATCCCCAGCGTCAGGGCCGGGAAGAACGCAGCCGCAGCGAACGAGAACGCCGCGGAGACCAGGAACAGAATGTCGGCCGGTTTCTGGGACGCCACGTAAGCGGCGCACAGAGCCACCACCAGCAGCAGGACCTTGGAGATGGTCACGCGGCGTGCGGTCGATGCGTTCGGGTCGATCATTTTGTAGTACAGGTCATGGCTCAGCGCATTGGCAATCGTCAGCAGCAGGCCGTCAGCAGTTGACAACGCCGCAGCCAGACCACCGGCAGCCACCAGGCCGGACACCACGTAAGGCAGGCCGCCAATCGCGGGCGCGGCCAGCACGATGATGTCACCACCGATGGACATTTCGTTGAGCTGCAAAATGCCGTCCTTGTTGATGTCCACCACCGACAGCAGCGTCGGATCGACCTTGTTCCAGGCAGAAATCCATTCCGGAAGCTGGTTGAACGGCGTGCCGACCACCAGGGTGAAGACCTCGTATTTCACCAACACAGCCAGGGCCGGCGCGGTGAAGTACAGCAGGAAGATGAAGAACAGCGACCAGGTGACGGACTGCCGCGCTTCCTTCACGCTGGGCACCGTGTAGTAACGCATCAGGATGTGCGGCAGCGCGGCGGTACCCACCATCAGACAGAAAATCAATGCCAGGAAGTTGCGGCGTGAAACGTCGTAGGCCTTCTGGGCAGCGGCATCGCCATTGGGGTCACCGGCAAACTGCTGGGCGTGTGGTGGCATGCCGTTGAGCGGTCTGGACTTGGCGTCCGCCCCGGCCTTGGCAGCGGTCCACGCTTTCTTGGCTGCAGCTTCGTCTTTCGGCAAGGCAGCCAGCGCTTTTTCAGCCGCGGAAATATCCGCCAGCGCACCATTGGCGGCCTTCAGGTCTGCCACGGTTTTCTCCGCGGCGGCCTTGTCGGCAGCCAGCGCAACGGCCGGGTTCTTGAGCTTTTCAGCCAGGGCTGCCGAACGCTGCTTGTAGATATCGCGAACTTCAATTTCCTTGGCGTTGCTGGTCAGCTCTTTTTCCTTGGCGGTCACTTTTTGCAGCTGGAAGCCGTAAATCGCCTGCGGAATCGGAACGCTGGTCTGTTTGACCGACAGCCACACCACCGGGATCATGTAAGCCACGATCAAAATGATGTACTGGGCCACCTGCGTCCAGGTCACAGCACGCATGCCGCCCAGGAAGGAGCAGACCAGAATGCCGCCCAGACCCAGGAAAATCCCGAGTTCAAAGGCCACACCGGTCAACCGCGCGGTGATGATGCCGACGCCGTAAATCTGTGCCACCACGTAGGTGAAGGAGCACAGAATCGCAGCAACGATACCCAGAAAGCGTGGCAGGTTGCCGCCATAACGCTCGCCCAGGAAGTCGGGAATCGTGAACTGGCCGAACTTGCGCAGGTAGGGCGCAAGAAACAGGGCCACCAGACAGTAGCCGCCGGTCCATCCCATGATGAAGGCCAGGCCGCTGTAACCCGTCAGGTAGAGCGTTCCGGCCATACCGATGAAGGAAGCCGCAGACATCCAGTCGGCGCCGGTCGCCATGCCGTTGTACATGGCCGGGACTCGGCGCCCTGCCACATAGTATTCGGCAGCGTCGGTCGTGCGGCTCATGATGCCGATGCCGGCATACAGACCGATCGTGGCGAGCAGGAAGATCAAGCCGATCCACTGGCGGGACAAGCCCATCTGTTCAAGGATGGCCAGTACAACCACGAAGGCCAGGAAGCCGCCGGTGTACCAGATGTAGACCTTTTTCAAGCCTGCCTTGAAGGCGGCATTGGAGGCGGCGGTGTTAGTGCCGGCGTCGTTACCAAAAATTCCAGCCATGATTATTCCTCGCTTTCTTCAACACCGTGTTCGATGTCGAGTTTGCCCATGTACCAGGCGTAATACCCGATGATCGCCACGTAGATCACCAATGACCCCTGCGCTCCCATCCAGAAGCTAAAAGGCCAGCCAAAGAAAGTGAAGCTCAACTCGCGGGCGAAATAGCTCACGACGAACGTCACGACGAACCAGATCACGAGCAGGATTGCCGTGACATTCAGGTTCTTTTGCCAATAACGGCGATGGTTGTCAGTCAACTGCATAACACTTGCCTCCATCTAACAACACCCTTTCGGGCACATCACGATCACCACTTTTCCCCAAGCGTGGCCTGCAAGCCGGATCGCGTCTCTTTTATTAGCCTGGGCCCAGACCCCGGCCATCAAATAACCACTCAGCTGGTCTGCCGTCAGGAAGACTGAGCAACGCTCAGTCCCGTCTCGCGTTCCAGCTGGGCGGCCACTTTAGGCTCAAACCGTTTGAGGTGGCGAATGACCTTCACCGCCTCATCAGGGTCTTGCCTGTCTACATGAACCCGCGCAAGCTGATACCAGCCGAACGGGCTCATGGGTTGCAGTTCTGTATTTTTCTTGAGTGCCTGAACCGCTTCGTCGAAGCGGCGATCACGAATCAGCAGCAGTGCCAGGCCGTACCAGGCCCGGTCCATCTTGGGTTCGATGTCCAGCGCCCGGCGAAAGGCGGGCTCCGCGTCGGCGTGCCCGCCGATGTCTTCCAGCATGTAGGCCAGGTTGAACCAGGCCGCGGCGGTGTCGGGGAAGCGTGCCACCAACTCGCGCAGGGCTTCAATGGCGCCGTGCTTGTCCCCTACCTGCGCGAGGACATGGGCGCGGCTTGCCAGGGCATAACGGTCACCCGGCCGCAACACCAGCATCTGGTCGAATTTCTCCAGGGCCGCCGGCTGCTTGCCGAACACCAGCAGGACCAGCGCCTGCAGCTTGAGATACCAGTAAGCCAGGATCATGTTCATTTGCAAAGCTCCACACCAATTTCAAGACAAATCCGGATTTTCATCAGGGTCGAACCAATCCAGACAAACAGAAGCAACAAAAACGCCACGAGCGGAACGTGGCGGTCAATGATTTGTTTCGGGGTGATGAAGCGGGCGGCCACCACAAAGGGTTTGCCGACGATCTGCAGGATCTGGTAGAACAGGTTGCCCTCTTTTTTGGCACCTGCCAGCAAGCCAAGCACCCACTGCCCGAACAACGCGAGCAATGCGATCTCTGCTATCAATTTAAGAGTGGACACGGCAAAAAGCATAAGACCCCAAACAACAATGGCTTGATTGTTGCCGCGGGTCTTACCGACTTCTTACAAATTGCCGCGCAGAGGGGTGACCTCCGTTGAAACCCTCCCTAGGACTTTCCCTTGGTTCTGGCCGCTTGCGAACGCAGCTACAACCAAGTAGCTACAAGGAGGAGGCAGGGCCTGACTCGCGCCGTGCGTCCGCGGCGCAAGTCAGGCAACGCGGCCTGGTTGCAACACGCTTCACTTACCGTTCGGGCTGAGTCACCTGTCCTGAGCTCCGTCGAAAGGGTCGAAGCTTTGCAGCCCTTCGACAAGCTCAGGGTGAACGGAGCTTGCTGAACAACACAGGGCCTATTTGGCCAGTTGCTTCCAGGTGTCGATGACGGTGTCGGGATTGAGCGAGATTGACCCAATGCCCTGCTCCTTGAGCCACAGTGCAAAGTCCGGATGGTCGCTGGGGCCCTGGCCACAGATGCCAACGTATTTGCCCTGGCGCTTGCAGGCCGCAATCGCCTGGCTCAGCAGGGCCTTGACGGCCGGATCACGCTCGTCGAAGTCCTTGGCCAGGATGTCCAGGCCCGAGTCGCGGTCCAGGCCCAGCGTGAGCTGGGTCAGGTCGTTCGAGCCAATCGAGAAGCCGTCGAAGTACTCGAGGAACTGGTCAGCCAGCACCGCATTGCTCGGCACTTCGCACATCATGATGATGCGCAAGCCGTTCTCGCCGCGCTTGAGGCCATGTTTGGCCAGCAGTTCGGTGACCGCCTTGGCCTGGCCCAGCGTACGCACAAAGGGCACCATCACCTCCACATTGGTCAGTCCCATGTCCTTGCGCACGCGCTTGAGCGCTTCGCACTCCATGGCAAAGGCCTCGGCAAAATCAGGGCTGAGGTAACGCGCCGCACCGCGGAAACCGAGCATCGGGTTTTCCTCTTCGGGCTCGTAACGCGAACCGCCGATCAGCTTGCGGTATTCGTTGGACTTGAAGTCCGACAGGCGAACAATCACCGGTTTGGGCCAGAAGGCAGCGGCAATTGTCGCAATGCCTTCGGCCACCTTGTCGACATAAAAAGCGCGCGGCGAGGCATGACCGCGCGCCACGCTTTCCACCGCCTTCTTCAGGTCGGCATCGACCTGCGGGTAGTCGAGGATGGCTTTCGGGTGCACGCCGATGTTGTTGTTGATGACAAACTCCAGCCGTGCCAGGCCCACGCCATGGTTGGGCACCTGGCAAAAGTCAAACGCCAGCTGCGGGTTGCCCACGTTCATCATGATCTTGATGTCAATCGGCGGCATCTCGCCGCGCTGCACCTCGGTCACTTCCGTCTCCAGCAGGCCGTCGTAAATGTTGCCGGTGTCGCCTTCGGCGCAGCTCACCGTCACCAGCATGCCGTCCTTGAGCTGTTCGGTGGCGTCGCCGCAGCCAACCACGGCCGGAATGCCGAGCTCTCGGGCAATGATGGCGGCGTGGCAGGTACGCCCGCCGCGGTTCGTCACGATAGCACTCGCGCGTTTCATGACCGGCTCCCAGTTCGGGTCGGTCATGTCGGTCACCAGCACGTCGCCGGGCTGGACCTGGTCCATCTCGCTGATGTTGTGCACGATGCGGACCGGGCCGGTGCCGATTTTCTGGCCGATCGCCCTGCCCTCGGCCAGCACGGTGCCGGTGCCCTTGAGCTTGTAGCGCTGCTCGGCCTTGCCCTTGGACTGGCTTTTCACCGTCTCGGGCCGCGCCTGCAGGATGTAGAGCTGGCCGTCGGTGCCGTCCTTGCCCCATTCGATGTCCATGGGACGGCCGTAGTGGTCTTCGATGATGACCGCGTAACGCGCGAGCTGCTCGACGTCGGCGTCAGTCAGCGAGTAGCGGTTGCGCAGTTCGGCCGGCACGTCGGTGGTCTTGACCAGCTTGCCGCCGGCCTTCTTTTCCTCGGCGGTGGTGAACTCCATCTGCAGCAGCTTGCTGCCGAGGTTACGGCGGATCACGCAGCGATTGCCCGCCTTGAGCATGGGCTTGTGCACGTAGAACTCGTCGGGATTCACCGCGCCCTGCACCACCGTCTCACCCAGGCCGTAGCTGGAGGTGATGAAGACCACGTCTTCAAAGCCGCTTTCGGTGTCGATGGTGAACATCACGCCGGCCGCGCCCAAGTCGCTGCGCACCATGCGCTGCACGCCGGCCGACAGGGCCACGTCGGCATGGGCAAAACCCTGGTGCACGCGGTAGCTGATGGCGCGGTCGTTGTAGAGCGAGGCAAACACCTCTTTCATCTTGTGCAGCACGTCCTCGATGCCCACCACGTTCAGAAAGGTTTCCTGCTGGCCGGCAAACGAGGCGTCGGGCAGGTCTTCGGCGGTGGCCGACGAGCGCACCGCAAAACTGGCCTGGGCGTTGCCCGCGCTCAGGGCGGCAAAACTGCTGCGCACGGCTTTTTCCAGGTCGGGCGGGAAAGGCTGGGCTTCCACCAGCGTGCGGATCTGGGCGCCGGCGATCGCCAGGGCCCGCACGTCGTCGGTGTCCAGCTTGTCGAGGACGGCGTTGATTTTCTTGTCCAGCCCGTCGTGGGCCAGAAACACGCGAAAGGCGTGGGCGGTAGTGGCAAAGCCGGTGGGCACCTGCACCCCCTTGGGGCCGGTCGGCAACTGCGAGATCATTTCGCCGAGGCTGGCGTTTTTGCCGCCGACAGACTCGACGTCTGTCATCCTCAGGTTTTCAAACGGTACGACCAGGGCGGTCGCCTCAAAAAGCTTGGACATGAAAATACTCCGGGAGGTTTTAAAACGGGGGCATCGACCATGCGCGGCAGGCAAGCTGCTTGTTGTTTTTGGGGCTGGGCGCGGGGCATGGCGTGACAATCGGGATAATTGCCTCAATTGTAGGCGCCCGCCGCCTGCGGCGCCCGCTCCCCCCTTTCACAACCCTGACCCGCCGCCATGCCCAATCGCACCGTATTTTTCATCTCCGACGGCACCGGCATCACCGCCGAAACCTTTGGCAACGCCATCCTGGCGCAGTTTGAATTCACGGCGCGCCACGTGCGCCTGCCTTTCATCGACAGCGTGGACAAGGCACACCAGGCGGTACGCCAGATCAACCACGCCGCCGTGCTGGAGGGCAACCGGCCGATTGTCTTCACCACGCTGGTCAACATGGAGATCCTGGCCGTCATCAAGGCCCACTGCCACGGCATGCTGCTCGACATGTTCGGCACTTTTGTCGCGCCGCTGGAAACCGAGCTGGGCATCAAGTCGAACCACCGGGTGGGCCGTTTTTCGGACGCCTCCAAAAGCAAGGCCTACGACGACCGGATTGAAGCCATCAACTTCTCGCTGGCCCACGACGACGGTCAAAGCAACAAGGACCTGGCCGGTTCCGACGTGATCCTGGTGGGCGTGAGCCGCAGCGGCAAAACACCGACCTCGCTGTACCTGGCGATGCAGTACGGCCTGAAAGCCTCGAACTACCCCCTGATTCCGGAGGACTTCGAGCGCCGCCAGCTGCCACCGGCGCTGGTGCCGCATCGCAAGAAAATTTTCGGCCTGACGATCGCCCCCGAACGCCTGGCCCAGATCCGCAACGAACGCCGGCCCAACTCAAAATATGCAAGCCTGGCCAACTGCCGCGACGAAATCCACGAGGCCGAAGCCATGATGCGGCGTGAAGGCATTCGCTGGCTCTCCACCACGACCAAGTCGATTGAAGAGATTTCGACCACCATCCTGCAGGAGATCCGGCCGGAGCGGCTGGAGTACTGACCCTCGCCTATTTGCTCTTCTTTTGATAGCTGCTTGCGCCCGGCCGATAAGGGCTGGAGGTCTTTTTCTCTTATGAAACTGGGGGCGACAGCCGCATGCGCCGGCGCAGCCACCCCAGCCAGATGCCACTGATGCCAAAACCGAAAATCAGCAGCCCGCCCGCCGCCGTGGCCAGCACGCCCAGGTAACCCACGGCCGGGTTCGGTGCGCGATGCCTATTCCATTAATAGCAAATAACTATCGAATAGTTATACCTTCAAGAGTTATACTATCGTTTCTCAAGTACTTTTAACCAGCCTATAGGAAGCTATCCAGATGTCCCTGATCAACACCCAAGTCCAGCCTTTCAAAACCCAAGCTTTCCTGAATGGCAAGTTCATCGACGTTTCAGACGAATCGCTGAAGGGCAAATGGTCGGTTCTGATCTTCATGCCGGCCGCATTCACTTTCAACTGCCCCACGGAAGTCGAAGATGCCGCCGACAACTACGCCGAATTCCAGAAGGCCGGCGCCGAGGTCTACATCGTGACCACCGACACCCATTTCTCCCACAAGGTGTGGCATGAGACGTCCCCCGCCGTCGGCAAGGCCAAGTTCCCGCTGGTGGGCGACCCTACCCACACGCTGACCAAAGCCTTTGACGTGTTCATCCCCGAAGAAGGCCTGGCACTGCGCGGCACCTTCGTGATCAACCCCGATGGCGTCATCAAGACCGCTGAAGTGCATTCCAACGAAATCGCCCGCGATGTCAAGGAAACCCTGCGCAAGCTGAAAGCCGCCCAGTACACCGCAGCGCACCCCGGCCAGGTTTGCCCGGCCAAGTGGAACGAAGGCGCCAAGACCATCGCTCCTTCCATCGACCTGGTCGGCAAGATCTAAGCGCCCTGCTGCCTTCCTGACGGAGGCCCGGGCCCCGGCACACACGTGTGCCGTCCCGGGCTTTTTTGTTCCCCATCGAAATTGAAAGTGAGTCCGCCATGCTCGACGACGCCACCAAAGCCCAACTGAAAAGCTACCTCGAACGCGCCACCGCCCCCATCGAAATCGTCGCTTCACTGGACGACAGCGAGGCTTCGGGCGAAGTGCTGTCGCTGCTGAAAGACGTGGCCGAATCGTCGCCGCTGGTCACGCTGACCGAAAGCCGCGACGACCCACACCGCAAGCCCTCCTTCTCGATCAACCGCCCCGGTGAAAACCACGGCCCGCGTTTTGCTGGCCTGCCCATGGGCCATGAATTCACCTCGCTGATCCTGGCGCTGCTGCAGATCGGCGGTTACCCGCCCAAGGTCGAGCAGGAAGTGCTGGAGCAGATCCGCGCGCTGGACCGCGACCTCGACTTCGAGGTGTACGTTTCCTTGACCTGCCACAACTGCCCGGACGTGGTGCAGGCGCTGAACCTGATGGCGGTGCAGAACCCGCGCATCAAGACCACCATGATCGAAGGCGGCACCTTCCAGGACGAGATCAAGGAACGCGAGATCATGGGCGTGCCCACCGTCTTCCTGAACGGCACCATGTTCGGCAACGGCCGCATGAGCCTGGAAGAAATCCTCGCGAAAATCGACACCAGCGGCGTCGAGCGCGAAGCCAAAAAGATCGCTGAAAAAGCACCGTTCGATGTGCTGATCGTCGGCGGCGGCCCGGCCGGTGCGGCCGCTGCCGTGTACGCGGCGCGCAAGGGCATACGCACCGGCGTGGCCTCGGAACGGTTCGGCGGCCAGGTGCTCGACACCCTGGGCATCGAGAACTTCATCTCGATCAAGGAAACCGAAGGGCCGAAATTCGCCCATGCGCTGGAGGAGCACGTGCGCAACTACGACGTGGACATCATGAACCTGCAGCGCGCCAAGGCTCTGATTCCCGGCAAGGATCTGATCGAAGTGCAACTGGAAAGCGGCGCCTCGCTCAAAAGCAGGACGGTGATCATCTCGACCGGCGCGCGCTGGCGCAACATCAACGTGCCCGGCGAGCAGGCGTTCAAGAACAAGGGCGTGGCTTATTGCCCGCACTGCGACGGGCCGCTGTTCAAGGGCAAACGCGTGGGGGTCATCGGCGGCGGCAATTCCGGCGTGGAAGCGGCGATCGACCTGGCCGGCATCGTCGGCCATGTGACGCTCATCGAATACGACACCGCGCTGCGCGCCGATGCCGTGCTGCAGCGCAAGCTGATGAGCCTGGCAAACGTCGACGTGTTCACCAACGCGCAGACCACCGAGATCACCGGTGACCAGAAGGTCAACGGCCTGGTCTACAAGGACCGCGCGACCGGTGAGCTGAAAACCGTGCCGCTGGAAGGCGTGTTCATCCAGATCGGCCTGGTGCCCAACACCGACTGGCTCAAGGGTGTGGTGGATCTTTCAAAACACGGCGAGATCATCGTGGACGCCAAAGGCCAGACCTCGCTGCCCGGCGTGTTTGCCGCGGGCGACGCCACGACCGTGCCCTTCAAGCAGATCATCATTGCGGCCGGTGACGGTGCCAAGGCGGCCCTGGGCGCCTTCGACCACCTGATGAGAACCTCGGCTCCCGCGGCCTGAACAGCGCGGGGAGCGGCCCTGCCGCGCCCCGCTGCAAAGAAGAACGGCTATCACTCCCATTCGTGCTCATGACGCGCGCGAAGGGTTACGCGTTTCTTCTTGCCCAATGGCGCCGGCCTGCCGACAATCGGAACATTCAAAGCCAAAAAAAAGGATTCGACATGAAAGGCGACGCACAAGTCATCACCCACCTGCAAGCCCAGCTCAAGAACGAGCTGACCGCCATCAACCAGTACTTCGTGCACTACCGCATGTACAAGCACTGGGGCCTGGACAAGCTGGCCAAGAAGGAATACGAGGAGTCCATCGGCGAGATGAAACACGCCGACAAACTCATGGACCGCATCTTCATGCTCGACGGCCTGCCGAATCTGCAGGACCTCGGCAAGCTGATGATCGGCGAGGACGTGCCGGAAGCGCTCAGCTGCGACCTGAAGGCCGAAACCGGCGCGCAGGACACGATCAAGGACGGCATCGCGCATTGCGAAAGCGTGCGTGACTATGTCTCGCGCGATTTGCTGCAGGGCATACTCGACGACACCGAGGAACACATCGACTTCCTGGAAACCCAGATCGAGTTGGTGGCCAAGGTCGGCATCCAGAACTACCTGCAAAGCCAGATGGGCGAGCTGAGCTGAACGCTGGCGGCGCGCCTTTCAGTTGACGGGGGCGCGCAAGCGCCCCTTGTCGTTTCTGCCGGAACCCCGCCAAGTCTGAATTTCACGCGGCCGCGCCCTTTCGCGGGCCGAACCGGGCTTCATCGCCGGCGCAAACGTCTGCGCGCTGCGGCCCAAAGCAGTGAGGCTTTTATGCCTCCAGCCCAGTTCCCTGCTGCGCCAACAGCTATCAAAACAGGAGCGAATGGTGCATCGGACATGGCTTTGACGCCACCGGGCCGGCGATTTCAGCAAATATCCGGATCTTCAGTGTGATCATTATTGCGAATCATTCTCATTTCATTTACACTCAACGCTGACCTGACCAGCCAGCCAACTTGCGTCCGCCAGGACCTCTTCGAGCACAGCCAAGCCATTTCCTGAAACCCCGTCCGTTGCCGCTACAAGGCCGGACCCCCGCTTGGAGGCCATCTTGGCAAACCCTCACGCACGCCTGGCGCGCAACAAAAAATCCCGTCGCAGCCTGACCCCTGTTGTTGCGCACGTACCCGCCGCCTTCTCCCCGAAATCCGCCTCCGAGAACGCCCTGCTGCCCCTGGGCGCGCTGCTGCTGGCCGCTTCGGTCAGCGGCTGGTCACAAACCGCCCCCGCCGCCGACACGCTTTCCACCATCACCGTGAAAGAACAGGCGCAGGGCAAGACCACCCTGCGCGCGACCCAGACCAACATCGGCAAGGGTACACAGGCCCTGCGTGACATCCCGCAGTCCGTTACGGTGATGACCGAGCGCCTGATTGACGACCGCAACCTGGACGATTTCCGTGAGCTGCTGCGCACCACCGCGGGTGTGACCTTTCAGGCCGGTGAAACCGGTGAGGAAGACGTGCGGCTGCGCGGCTTTTCGCTGGGTCAGGCGGGCGACATCTACACCGACGGCATCCGTGACGGCGCACTGTATGAACGCGACACCTTCAACAATGACCGGGTCGAGGTGCTGAAAGGCTCTGCGTCGATGCTGTTCGGCAAGGGCTCCACCGGCGGCATCGTCAACCAGGTCAACAAGGAGCCCTTCCTGATGGACCAGCACGAAGCCACCTACACCCTGGGCACAGGCAACGAGCACCGGCTGACCGGCGACTTCAACCTCAAGACCGGTGAGGACAGCGCGCTGCGCTTCAATGCCATGGTTCACGAGGCGGATAACTCTGGCGCCAAGGTCAGCAAAAAAGGCATTGCGCCGACTTACCGCTGGGGCATAGGCACGCGCGACGAATTTTCCGTCGGTCTCTACCATCTGGAAGTCAAGGGCCGCCCGAACTACAACCACCCCTGGTTCACGCAGGACGGCATGATTGTTCCAACGCTGCCGGCCAAGAACTTCTACGGCCTGGCCAGCGACTACCAGGACACCTCGGCCACCTACGCCACCCTCAGCCACACCCATCGGTTTGACCACAACAGCCAGCTCAAGACGCGGCTGCGCCACGGCCGTTATGAACGAGACCTCTGGGCCAGCGTGATCCGCTTTGGTGCTGGCACGACCCTCAGCAACCTGAACCCGAACACCGTCATTGCACGCACACCCAAGGGGCGCATCGGCATCAGCGAAACCACGCAGTTGCAGAGCGACTACAACAACAGCTTCGAGTGGATGGGTAAAAAACACGACGTTATCGCCGGGGTGGACATCTACGACGAGGATGCCAGACGCGCCAACAATTTTGCCGGCACCGCCAGCAACCTGACCAGCACCGTCGGCACGCCCAACGATGGCGACTGGCGCGCGGATACCCGCGGTGCGCCACCCTTCAACACCTTCAAGGCGCGCAACCTGGGGCTGTACGTGCAGGACACCATGTCGCTGACATCGACCTTCAAGCTGGTCGGCGGCTTGCGCCATGACAACTTCAAAGCCTCCTACCGCACCAATGCGGGTGTCAGCCATGAGCAATCCGAGGGGCTGTGGAGTCCGCGCGTGGGTGCGCTGTTCCAGCCCGATGACATCTCGTCCTACTATGCTTCGCTGGGAACGTCTTACAACACCTCGGCGGACGCCTACCAGTTCACCCCCGGGGACCCGAACAGCAAGGATGCAAAGACCGGGCCGGAGAAAAGCCGGAACCTGGAGTTCGGCGGCAAGTTCGAGCTGTTTGACAAACGTGCCTCCCTGGGCCTGGCCCTGTTCCGCACCGAGAAGTACAACGAGCGCAATACCGACCCGGACACCGCTGCCCAGCAAAACATCCTGTCCGGCAAGCGTCATGCCACCGGCATGGAGTTCAACCTGGCCGGCAGCATCACGCCGAAATGGGAGATCTTCTACAACCACACCTGGATTCCGGAAGCGAAGATTGACCAGAGCAATGTGGCACGGAACGCCGCCGGAACCGGTGCGCAGGTGCAGGGCGACCGCCCCGCGCTGACACCGCGGCACAGCGCCAGCCTGTGGACCACCTACCGCATCCTGCCCCAGCTGCGCGTGGGCGGTGGCCTGAACTACCGTGGCAAGCAAAACCCGGAAGGCGCGCGCCATGTGCTGGCCGACAGCTTCACGACCGTCGATGCCATGGTCGAGTACACCCTCAACGACAAGGCCTCGCTCAAGCTCAACGTGACCAACCTGAGCAACAAGCTCTACGCGGACTCGCTGTACCGCGGTTTCTACGCGCCGGGCGCCCCGAGGGCGGTCCAGTTGACCCTGAAAACCATGTTCTAGAAACCCCACTCGCCCTGCTTCGCGCCCATGCATCTGCATCTGCATCTGAAAAACATACTGACCCCGGACGAACTCCAGACCGCCCGCCGCCTGCTGGGCAGCGACGCGCCCTGGATAGACGGGCGCAGCAGTGCGGGGGGGCAGGCGGTGTCGAAAAAACAGAACGAGCAGCTGTCCCAGGACAGCGGCAATGCCCGGCAGCTCCAGGCCATGGTCCTGGCCGCCGTGAACCGGGACCCGCTGTTTTTTTCGGCGGCCCTGCCGAAAAAAATCTTCAATCCGCTGTTCAACCGTTACAGCGGCGACGCCAATTTCTACGGTCCCCATATCGATGGCGCCGTGCTGCACTCCAAAGCGACATCGCAATGGGTGCGCAGCGATATTTCCTGCACCGTTTTCCTGTCCGATCCGGGCGACTACGACGGCGGAGAACTGCTGATCCAGCAAGTGCAGGGCGAACAAAGCGTCAAGCTGGCCGCGGGTGATCTGGTGCTTTATCCCGGCAGCACGCTCCACCAGGTCAGCCCTGTGACCCGTGGCACGCGGCTGGCCAGCTTTTTCTGGATTGAAAGCATGGTGCGCAGCACAGAGCAACGCCAGCTGCTGTTCGACATGGACATGGCGCTGCTGCAGTTGCGGCGCCAGGGCGAGGGGCCGGCTCTGGTGCAACTCACCGGCAGCTACCACAACCTGCTGCGCATGTGGGCCGACACATGAGCGCGCCCCACTCCGTGCCCCTGCCCGTGCCCCTGCCCCTGCCCGCCGTCGAGACGCTGCCGGCCGGCCTGGTGTCGCTGGACGACCATGAAGCTTTTGCGCACACGCGGCTCGACGACCAGGCCTGGGCCTATTTCAGCGGCGGCGCCGCGGACGAAGGGACGCTGCGCGCCAACCGCAGCGCCTGGGACAACCTTCGCCTGCTGCCGCGCGTGCTGCGCCCGCTGGCCGGCGGGCACACCCGCATCGAACTGCTGGGGCGCACGCTGGCCCACCCGCTGCTGGTGGCGCCGGTGGCTTACCAGCGCATGGCCCACCGCGACGGGGAAATCGCGACGGCGCACGCGGCGGCCTCCCAAGGCGCCGGGATGGTGCTGAGCACCCAGGCCAGCGTCTCTCTGGAAACCGTCGCCCGGGCTTTCGGCGCCTACGCCGAGCGCGGCCCGCTGTGGTTCCAGCTCTATCTCCAGCACGACCGGGGTTTCACGCGCGAGCTGATCCAGCGCGCCGAAAGCGCCGGTTATGAAGCGCTGGTCCTGACGGTGGATGCACCCACCAGCGGCGCACGCGACCGCGAGCGGCGTGCGGGTTTCAAATTGCCGGCCGGTATTTCCGCCGTGAATCTGGCGCAGCTGACGCCGCCCCCCGCCCACCCCGGCGCCAGCCTGTTCGACAGCCTACCCGGGCACCCACCCACCTGGGCGGACGTGCAGTGGCTGCAGGAAACCACCCGGCTGCCGGTGCTGCTCAAGGGCGTGCTGCATCCGCAGGATGCGCGCCAGGCGGCCGCGCTGCAGGTGGCGGCGCTGATTGTCTCCAACCACGGCGGGCGCACGCTGGACACCACACCGGCCACCGCCGCGGTGCTGCCGCGCATCGCCCAGGCCGTCGCGGGTGATTTGCCGCTGCTGGTCGATGGCGGCATACGCCGCGGCACGGATGTGCTCAAGGCCATCGCCCTGGGCGCGCGTGCCGTGCTGGTGGGACGGCCCTGCGTCTACGGCCTGGCCAATGCCGGCGCGCTCGGCGTCGCGCATGTGCTGCGGCTGCTGCGCGATGAGCTCGAGATTGCCATGGCACTGTGCGGTTGCGCCACCCTGGACCAGGCCTCGCCCGAGCTGTTCTTCGATCCGATGTCCTGATTTTTTCAGGGGCATCCAAGATTTATTGCAAATGCGATCGATTCGCATTTATACTTCACACATCGATTTAACCACCAGCAAGCCAATCCCATGATCGTCTGTGTCTGCCGCCGAATCTCCGACCGCGAAATCGCCCGTCATGCCCGCGCGGGCCTGGGCTTTGACGAGATCCAGTTCGAACTCGGCGTCGCCACACAGTGCGGTCAATGTGAAGGGTGTGCCCGGGACGTGGTGGCGCAATGCAGCGCCACCTGCCCCACGGCCCACATCAAGCGCGCCGACCACCCAATGGAAGGCAGCCCATGGAATCCTCTCTCACCCTCTTTGCAAGCCTCGCCGGCAGCCTGATCCTGGTGATCAGCCCGCTCTGGTGGATTTTCCGCCGTTAGTGCGCCCCTTTCTGTCCGCCTTGTTCCCGCCCACGCGTTCGTCCCTTCGCATCCACTAGACTTCCGATGAACGCTCCCGCCATTTCGGGCTCCAACGCCCCTGCACTTCCGACAAGCCCCGTGCGATTGCCGATCAGCCGCAACATCCTTATTGCCGCCAGCGTGGTCATCTTCCACGTGGCTGCACTGTGGGCGTTGCAAAACGGCCTGTTGCGCCGGGCCGTGGACCACGTGGTGCCGGCCGAACTGCTGACGCGCATCATCGAAATCGAGCCGCCCAAGGTGGCGCCACCGCCGCCCCCGCCGCCCCCCCAACCCGCGCCCAAAACGGCCAAGCTGCCGCCGCCGCCCATGCCCATGGCCGTCCGGAACCCCGCGCCGGCGCCCAATGCGCCCATCGGCGTGATCGAACCCCAGCCGCCTGCACCTGTTGTGCTGGCTCCGGTGGCGCCCGCCCCGGCGCCCCCCGCGCCGCCGGCCCCGGCGCGCCTGGTGGAAATCACCCAGGGCGAAACCGAATACATCCGGCCACCGCGTCCGGTCTACCCGGCCCTGAGCAAGCGCAGCGGCGAATCAGGCGTGGTCATCATTGCGGTTTACTACAGCAGCTCCGGCCACGCCAAACGCGCCGAAGTTTTCAAGTCCAGCGGCTTTGAACGCCTGGACCGCGCGGCACGCGATGCCGTGATGGCCTCGCAGGTCACCCCTTTCCGGCGGGCGGGCGTCAATGAAGACACCCAGTTCCTGCTCAAAGCCCCGATTAATTTTGTTCTGGAGTAACTCATGAATTCACAATTTGGCCTGATGAACGTCTGGACGCAGGGCGACTTCGTCACCAAAGCGGTGGCCCTGCTGCTGATCGGCATGTCGCTGGTGTCCTGGATCGTCATCCTCACCAAGACCCTGGACGTGCTGAAGTACAAGAAAATTGCCCGCAGCGCGGAAGACTTCTGGCACAGCGAAGACTTCGCCGCCGGCCTGGCCCGGCTGGGCAACGACCCGGCCAACCCCTTTCGCCAGCTTGCCATCGAAGGCCGCGAGGCCACCGCCCACCACCGCAACACCCGGGCGCACCTGCACGACACGCTGGACGTCAGCGACTGGGTCACGCGCAGCCTGCGCAACACCATCGACGAGTTCACCTCGCGCCTGCAGTCGGGCCTGGCCATCCTGGCCTCGGTCGGTTCCACCGCGCCCTTCATTGGCCTGTTCGGCACGGTCTGGGGCATTTACCATGCGCTGCTGGCCATAGGCTCGGCCGGCCAGGCGACCATCGACAAGGTGGCCGGTCCGATCGGCGAGTCGCTGATCATGACGGCGCTGGGCCTGGCCGTGGCCATTCCGGCCGTCCTCGGCTACAACGCGCTGGTGCGCGGCAACAAGGGTGTGCTGCACAAGCTCAACCGTTTTGCCCACGACCTGCACGCCTACTTCGTGACCGGCGCACGGGTCAGCAGCGGCAGCCCGGCCAATGTCGTGGCCATGAAAAAAGCCTGACGCAGAAGGAGCACGCAGCATGGCCTTCGGAACCCAGGACGACACCGACGAGGTGATGAACGAGATCAACATGACGCCGCTGGTCGACGTGATGCTGGTGCTCCTGATCATCTTCATCATCACCGTGCCGGTGATGAAACACGCGGTCAACATCGATTTGCCGCGCGCCACCAACGAGGCGCAAAACGTCAAGCCCGAGACGGTGCGGCTGACGGTGGACGCCGACGGCGCCTACTACCTCAACGAGGCCAGGGTCGAGGATGCGGCGCTGGCGCCCAGCTTCCAGGCGGCGGCCGCGAAGGAGCCGCAACCCGAGCTGCACATCCGCGGCGACAAGGCAGTTCGCTACGAACGTGTGGCCCAGGCCATGGCGGCGGCGCAACAGGCCGGGCTGCGCAAGATCGGCTTCATCACCGAACCCGCCCGGCCCTGACGGCCGGCGCTTGCGCCCTTCCGCATGGCAACCTGGCGCTTCACCGCGCCAGGTTTTTTTATGCGCGGCCCGTGTTTATTGATGCTCCCAACGGCGTATTTTTCCAGGAAAAATTCGGGCGGGTGCTTGACTTTTAAATGAGAATAGTTATCATTACGATAATCCATCAGGTCCACCAAGGTCAACCATCATGTCCCCTGCACAACCTGCCTCCGCCACCCTGAGCCTGCCGTCTCGCCGCCACGAGCACCCGGGAGCCGCCACCCCCGCCGCCGTGGACAGCCACGAACTGCTGCGCGGCCAGAAGGCCGTGGACATCGTGCACAACGGCTCGACCTACCGCCTGCAGGCGACGCGCCTGGGCAAGCTGATCCTGACCAAGTAGCCGACAAGTTTCATCGTGGGACGATCCGGGGCCGGCAACGGTCCCACAGGTCGTTTTTGCCAGCCAGCCAGCCGCTTTCGGGCCGTTGCATTAGCCAGGCTTTTTTTCTCCCATACCCCATGCAAAAAGCCGACCTGCGGGTCGGCTTTTCTTATTGAAATCGGGCTCCAGCCCTTGTTCCACGGGCGCAGACAGCTATAAATTCAATAGCGTGAATACCCCCGAAAAAGGCAGTTACAGACCGATGGCGGCCATGCCGGCACGCGCGATCTGCGCGTCTTCGCTGGACTTGACGCCGCTGACGCCGACCGCGCCCAGGCACTGGCCGTCTTTCAGGATGGGCACGCCGCCTTCGAGCAGGCCCTTGAGTTCCGGCGCGCTCAGGAAGGAGAAGCGCCCGCCGTTGATCATGTCTTCGTAAATCTTGCTCTCGCGCCGGCCCATGGCCGCCGTGTGGGCCTTGGCCGGTGCAATGTGGGCGGAAATGGGGGCGGCGCCGTCCAGCCGCTGGAGGTGCAGCAGGTGGCCACCGTCGTCAACGATGGCAATCGTCACCGCCCAGCTGTTTTTTGTCGCTTCTGCGGCAGCGGCAGCGGCCATGGCCTGCACATCGGAAAATTCCAGCACTGTTTTTGATTTCATGGTGTTCCAGGGTTTGTTTCGGGAAAAACGTCAAGCATACGCAACTTTCCGGGCCGGACCGAGTCCCATTGCGTGGCTGAAACCTTATAGAACCCTGACAAAAAGTAGGCAGTGCGCAGGGTTACTCCTTGAAAACTGCCACAGTCCCCTAAAATGATCTTGCCCGCATATGCAGGCCTCTAATGGAGAAGACCGGATGAATGACAATGTTCAAACCTTGGACCATGGCTACGTTGGCTCTGCCGAGCAGCGCAACCGGGTCTTGCGCAACACTTACTGGCTGCTGGCACTGAGCCTGCTGCCCACGGTGCTGGGTGCCTGGGTGGGCGTGGCCACGGGCATCACTGCCTCCCTGAGCGGCGGGCTGGGCCTGATCGTGTTCCTGGGCGGCGCCTTCGGCTTCATGTACGCCATTGAAAAGACCAAAAACTCTGCCGCCGGCGTGCCGGTGCTGCTGGCCTTCACGTTCTTCATGGGCCTGATGCTGTCGCGCATGATCGGCATGATTCTCGGCTTCAGGAACGGCAGCGAACTGATCATGACCGCCATGGGCGGCACCGCCGGCGTGTTTTTTGTCATGGCCACCCTGGCCAGCGTCATCAAGCGCGACATCTCCGGCATGGGCAAATGGCTGTTTGTCGGCGCCCTGGTTGTGATGGTGGG
The DNA here is from genome assembly GCF_029945925.1 of Polaromonas sp. Taxonomy (GTDB): domain Bacteria; phylum Pseudomonadota; class Gammaproteobacteria; order Burkholderiales; family Burkholderiaceae_C; genus Polaromonas. The sequence continues at coordinate 57,340 of NZ_JAQSDN010000044.1, forward strand.
CGCCATCATCAACGTGTTTGTCGGCTCCACCGCCGGCATGATGGCCATCTCGGTCGCCGTGATCGGCATCTTCAGCGCCTACATGCTGTATGACCTCAAGCGGATCCTCGACGGCGGCGAGACCAACTACATCAGCGCCACGCTGGCCTTGTACCTGGACCTGTTCAACGTGTTCCAGGCCCTGCTGGCCCTGCTGGGCATCGCGGGTGGCGAGCGCGATTAATCCTCTTCGCTCCGGAACGAAAAAAGGGGGCCTCTGGCCCCCTTTTCCTTTTTCCTTTTTCCTTTTCAGTCCCTGTTCAGGTCAAACACTGCAATGGATTCCACATGCGCGGTGTGCGGAAACATGTTGACCACACCGGCCGCGGTGCAGCGGTAACCCGCGTCATTGACCAGCACGCCCGCGTCACGCGCCAGCGTCGCCGGGTTGCAGCTGACATACACGATGCGCTGCGGCGGCGTCCAGTCGCCGATCTGCAGGTTTTGCTGCCCGCCAGCATCGTCGCAAGGCACACCGGTCACGGTTTGCTGGTGCAGCGCGGCCAGCGCCTTGAACAGCTCGAACGCGCCTTCGCGCGGCGGATCGACCAGCCACTTGTCGGCGGCGCCGTCCTTGACCAGCATGCCAGGGTTGATCTCGAACAGGTTGCGCGCTACAAATTTGGTAGCTGCCAGCGCCCGCCCCCTCCGGGCTGATGCCTTGTTTGACGCATAGTTTTCGCGCGAACGGGCAACCAGCACCTCGCTGCCCTCGATGCCCAGCACCTCGCGCGCCTGGGTGGCCAGCGGCAAGGTGAAATTGCCGAGCCCGCAAAACCAGTCGATCACGCGCTCGTGCGCCTGCACGTCGAGCAGGCGCAACGCGCGCGACACCAGCACCTGGTTGATGTGCGGGTTGACCTGTGTGAAGTCGGTCGGCTTGAAGGGCATGGTGATGCCGTAGTCGGGCAGGCCGTAGGCCAGCTGCTGCGACGGATCGCTCACCTCATCGAGCAGCTTGACAGTCTCCAGCCCGCCGGGTTGCAGCCACCATTGCAGGCCGGGATGGGCCAGTGCAAAGGCGCGCAGCTTCGCCAGGTCGCCGCCGGACAGCGGCTCCATGTGGCGCAGCACCATGGCCGTCACCGTGTCGCCGCAGGCCAGCTCGATCTGCGGCAGGGTTTCCTTGGCGTCCATGCCGGCGATCAGCGCGCGCAGCGGCAGCAGCAGGTCGCTGACATGCCGGGGCAACACGTGGCACTCGCGCATGTCGGCGACATAACCACTCTTGCGCTCATGAAAACCCACCAGCACCTCGCCCTTCTTGCGCACAAAACGCACCGACAGGCGGGCACGGTAGCGGTAGTTCCAGGCCGGGCCTTCAATCGGCCTGAGCACCATGTCGGGCTTGAGCTTGCCGATGTGCCAGAGGTTGTCTTCGAGCACGCGCTGCTTGACGGCCACCTGGGCGCTTACCTGCAGGTGCTGCATCTTGCAGCCGCCGCAGGCGCCGGTGTGCAGGCCGAAGTGCGGGCACTGCGGACGCACGCGCTGCGAGGACTCGTGCAGCACCGCCATCAGCGTGGCTTTTTCAAAACTCGGTTTCTTGCGGTACACGCTGGCGCTGACAGTCTCGAAGGGCAAGGCGCCTTCGATGAACACCACCTTGCCGTCGTCCCGGTGCGCAATGCCCTGGGCTTCAATGTCGAGCGACTCGACGGTGAGCACATCGGGCGGGTAGTCGGTTAACGCGGGGGCCGGCTTGTGCTGCGGCTGCTGGTGTTTTCTTCTGGACATCCCCCCATTGTCTCAGGCCTGTACTGCAGCCCGGAAGTAGCGAAACAAAATGAAAGTGATGACTTCGTGCCCAGGGCAAGGCGCAAGCCGCAGCGAAGGCTGTACGCCTTCGCAAGGATTGCAACGCCGCCATGGGTGCGAAGGCGCGCTTTCATGTTTCGATATTTTCGGGTTGCAGTACTAAGCTACCATTTTCGGAACCCCAACACCCGACAACAAGGAGTCAAGCATGGACATACGTATCTGCATCGACGTGGACGACATGGAACGCGCCGTCGCGTTTTACACGGGCGGGCTGGGCCTTCGCTGCGGCCGGCGGTTCCAGAATGCCTTTGTCGAACTGCTGGGCGCCAGCAGCCCGCTGGACCTGCTTTTGAACGCACCGGGAACACACCCTGTTGCCGGCAACGCCGCGACGCGCAGTTACGACCGCCACTGGACGCCGGTGCACCTGGACTTCGTGGTCGAAAACATCGACGCGGCCGTCGCCCGCCTGGTTCGGCACGGGGCCGTGCTGGAAATGCAGGTCAACCAACGCGCCTGGGGAAAGATAGCCGGGTTGGCCGATCCTTTCGGCCACGGCATCGATCTGTTGCAGTTCACGGGCCGCGGTTACGACGAGATCCTGCAGGCAGCTGATACGCTACCAGATTGATAGCTGTCGGCTCCCGCAGAATAAGGGCTGAAGGCCTATTTGATACATCAACGGCGCCACCGGGCCATGAAAAAAGCCCTGCATGCAGGGCTTTCTGGTTCGAAGCGAAGCGCCGGTTTATTTGGCGGGCAGGTACCTGGCCGGGTCCACCGGCTTGCCCTGCTTGCGGATTTCAAAATGCAGCTTCACGCGGTCGGTGTCGCTGGCGCCCATTTCGGCAATCTTCTGGCCCCTGCGCACCGACTGGTCTTCCTTGACCAGCAGGGTCTGGTTGTGCGCGTAGGCGGTCAGGAACGTGTTGTTGTGCTTGAGGATGATCAGGTTGCCGTAACCACGCAGGCCGGCACCGGCGTACACCACGCGGCCGTCGGCAGAGGCCATCACCGGGTCACCGGTTTTTCCCGCGATGTCCATGCCCTTGTTCTTGGCTTCGTCAAAGCCCGCCAGCACCGGACCCTGCGCCGGCCAGATCCAGGCAAGATCGTCGTCGCCGCCCGGCGTGGGGGCCGATGGCGCCGATGCCGCAGGTTTGGCGGGGCTGGCGCTCGCGGTCGCCGGGGCCGGGGCGCTGCTGGCAGATGCCGGGGGGGTCGGCGTGACCGAGCCGGACGTCACGGGCCGGGACACGGCCACCGAACTCTCGACCGGCGGCGTCACGCGCAAGACCTGGCCGACTTCGATCAGGTTGGGGTTTTCAAGATTGCTCCAGCGCCCGATGTCGCGCCAGTTCTGGCCGGTGTCCAGCCCGATGCGGATCAGGGTGTCGCCCGGCTTGACCGTGTAGTAGCCGGGCTTGCCGGCGTTCTCAAAACCCGGCAACGGCTTGACGCCCGCGGTGTCGACCGCGCCCACCGGCGCCCGCCCCATGCCGGCGCCGCGGTCCTCGACCGGTGCGCGGCCCAGGCTGCGCGTTCCGCAGGCAGACAGCAGCAGGACTGCGGCGGCCAGAAAACAGGTCGTCAGCAGGCGGCCAGCACGCTGTCCGCCGGGGTGGCTTTCAGGAGCCGTGTAAAGAGACGCTGTCATGGCCGATCCGGCTTGTTCATTCATTGCTTGATTCACCCTTTTTTGCAAAGCTGCTTGTCAATTCTGCGTTCGTGACGCGGGGAGACACCATGAACGTACTTGGGTTCATGCCTGCTCAGCTGGTTCCCGATTTTAAAGGTACAAAGTGCACAGCCTCCAGAACAGTCTGTGTAACACCGTTCGCCGTCCTGTCAAGCACTACCAGCGCCTGGGCACCGCCGGCCACATGCATGGGCGCCACCAGGCGCCCGCCGACCGCGAGCTGCTCGACCCAGGCAGGAGGAATTGCCTCGCCGCCAGCCGCCGCGATGATGGCCGCGTAGGGTGCCCCCTTGGCATAACCGGCCATGCCGTCACCAAACAGCAGATGCACATTGGCCAGGCGAAAGGCCCGCAGGTTCTCGCGCGCCTTGTCGTGCAGTCCGCGCAGGCGCTCGATGCTGTAGACCTCGGTGGCGAGCTGTCCCAGCAGGGCCGCCTGGTAGCCGCAGCCGGTGCCGATTTCCAGCACGCGCCCGAGCTTGCCCCCGGTGCTGCCGGCGCCCTGGCGCAGCAGCTCCAGCATGCGGGCCACCACATTGGGCTTGGAAATCGTCTGGCCCAGCCCGATCGGCAGGCTGGTGTCCTCATAGGCTTGGTTGACCAGCGCCGTGTCGACAAAGCGGTGGCGCTCGACATGGCCCATGGCGGCGAGCACCTGGGCGTCCGAAATGCCCTGTGCCGCAAGCTTGCTGACCATGCGCGTACGCACCGCCCTGGAGTCCAGGCCGACACCGCTGGTGAGCACCGTTTTGACCGGTTTCTTGGAGTCAAAAATGCCTGTATCCCTTTCCGGATGGGCGCGACCAGCTACTTTTTTGGTAGCAGATGGGGTGCCGGCATCGGGTTCCAGACGAACCGGAAAGCCCGGCCGCCGGGCCGGCGTGGCACCGGCCGCGCTGGCCGCCGGACCGGATGGCTTGAAGGGAGGCTTCAGCGCGGACTTCATGCCGCAGCCTGGGCGGGCTCTGCCACCGCTCCGCTGCGGACGGCCTGGCTCAGTTGGGCCGCTGTCTGCGCCCAGTAGGGCAGCCGCTCATGGTCCGTCAGGTCAACCTGCAGCGGTGTGATCGAGACAAAGCCGTGCCGGGTGGCAAAAAAGTCCGTGCCCTCGCCCTCTTCCTTGGCCGCGCCGGCACCGCCTATCCAGTACATGGTTTCGCCGCGCGGACTGGTCTGCATGATGACGCGCTCTGCCGCATGGCGCCGCCCCAGGCGGCAGACCTTGAAGCCCTGGATCTGCGCGTCCGGCAGATTCGGAATGTTGACATTGAGCAGCCACGGCGCCAGCGTCGGCTGCGCGCCTTCGGCAATCTTCTCGAGCGACGGCATCAGCTGCTGCACCAGGTCGCGCGCGCGCCGCCCGGCCACGTCGATGTGGGCCCAGCCCTTCTCGGTCTGCGAAAACGCAATCGAGGGAATGCCAAACAGATAACCCTCCATGGCGGCCCCCACGGTGCCCGAATAAATCGTGTCGTCGCCCATGTTGGCGCCGTTGTTGATGCCCGAGACCACCAGGTCCGGCCGGTAGCCGAGCAGCCCGGTCAGGGCAATGTGCACACAGTCGGCCGGCGTGCCGTTGATGTAGCGAAAACCGTTGGCCGCCGTCTGCACGTACATCGGCGAATGCAGGGTCAGCGCATTCGATTTGGCGCTGTTGTTCTGCTCGGGTGCAACGACCTCCACGTCGGCAATGTCCTTCAGGGCCTCGTACAGGGCGATGATGCCGGAGGCCTGGTAGCCGTCGTCGTTGCAGATCAGGATTTTCATGGACAGATTTTAGGGCCTCAGGTCTCACGGGTGACAAACTGCCGGCCGCCCCCTTCTCTTTGCCCGCAGAACCTGCCTATGATGCAGTTGAACCCTGAACGACAACGGAGACCCCTCATGCATGCCTGGCTTTGTGAAGACCCCACCGGCGTTGACGCCCTGATCTGGAAAGAATTGCCCACGCCCGAGCCCAAGGCCGGCGAGGTGCTGATAGCAATCAAGGCCGCCAGCCTGAATTTCCCCGACCTGCTGATCGTCCAGAACAAGTACCAGATGAAACCGCCACTGCCTTTTGTGCCGGGCTCTGAATATGCGGGCATCGTGCAGGCCGTCGGCGAAGGCGTCAAACACCTGAAGGTCGGCCAGAACGTCGCCTGCCTTTCCGGCACCGGCGGTTTTGCCACCCACACCATCGCACCGGCGGCCCTGTGCATGCCGCTGCCGGACGGCTTTCCGTATGTCGATGCCGCAGCCTTCATCATGATTTACGCGACCTCGCACCATGCGCTGGTGGACCGCGCACAGCTCAAGGCCGGTGAAACCGTGCTGGTGCTGGGTGCGGCCGGCGGCGTCGGCACCTCGGCCATCCAGATCGCCAAGGCCATGGGCGCCAAAGTGATTGCAGCCGCCTCCACCGACGAAAAATGCGCGCTGTGCAAATCCATAGGTGCCGATGCCACCATCAACTACAGCACCGAGAACCTGCGCGAGGCCATCAAGACACTGACCGACGGCAAGGGCCCCGACGTGATTTACGACCCTGTGGGCGGTGATTTTGCAGAGCCGGCCTTTCGCTCCATCGCCTGGCGCGGCCGCTACCTGGTGGTGGGCTTTGCGTCCGGCCCGATTCCTTCGCTGCCGCTGAACCTGACCCTGCTCAAGGGCGCGTCCATCGTCGGCGTGTTCTGGGGTGGCTTTGCCAAGAACGAACCGAAGGCCAGCGCGGCCGCCATGGCCGAACTGGCGCAGTGGTATGCGCAAGGCAAGATCAAGCCGGTCATCGACCGCACCATGCCCATGGCCGAACTCAAGGCGGCGTACGCCCACATGGGCTCACGCGGCGTCAAGGGCAAGCTGGTGATGGTGAACTGAGGAGGGTCCAACCGGGATCCCACGGAGACCCGGGAGCCCGGGGCTTGGTACTTTTGCGCAGCCATCGACGCGGCATATCCGCTGACACCGCATACTTTGGGGGTATATTGACAGTTCCTTAGCAATCAGGGGAGCGTATGGGCATACCAACCATGCTGGTGGTGGAAGACAATCCGGACCACCTTGAACTGACCCTGACGATCCTCGAGGAAAACGGGGCATCCCACCATATCGTGGTGGCCCGTGACGGTCTGGAAGCCTTGGACTACCTGTTCTGCCAGGGCCTCTACTGCGACCGCAACCCCGACGAACAGCCCGAACTCGTCCTGCTCGACCTCGGCCTGCCCAAAATGAACGGGCTGCAGGTGCTGCGGCACATGCGCGAGGATCCCCGTACGTTTTTTGTGCCTGTGATCATGCTGACCTCGGCAAGCGAGCAGTCCGACGCCATCCTGGCCCTGAAAGGCGGGCTCAACAGCTACGTCAGCAAACCCCTCGATTTCCGCGACTTCGAAGCCAGGCTCGAGGAAATCAGGGAGTACTGGCGCCTGTCCGGTCTCGCCCCTTTGAGCGCCTGAAGCACATTTGCGTTTCGCCCAAAGAAAAAGCCCCTTTGCAGGGGCTTTTTTCTTGAAATACTGGGGTGGCTGATGGGGAGCCACTGCCCATAACCCAACCCCAGTATCCATGCGGGTTTCAAGAGGTTGTTACACGACTCTGTGTGACAAGTAGTGTATCAATTTGGACCTGATTTTCCAAGCTCTTTGGCCAAAAAATTGCGTAATCGCGCGTAGCCGAAGATGCATCGGGTTTGCCGTTGTCGAACGAGCCTCGCCCTCGAGCAAATACGGTAGACGGGGGCCCGCGGCAGAATGCAGAATTCCAACTGAAAACCATGGACACCATCGTCGAACACAAACTTTTAGCCATCGTATCTGTTGACCATGCCGACCGCATCCAGTGTGGCCAGCCAGGCTGCGGTCATTCCGTATATCGCCAGATTCATGTCGTGAAAGACGGCGAAAAGCCTTTGGTCCTGGGCTCTACCTGCTTTGCCAAGCGCTACGGCTCCGCCGCGGCATTAGGTTCCCCACGCTTTGGTGGAGGTGGCGGGAGACCTTTGACAGCAGAGGAGCGCAGTCTCCTGGTAGATAACACCGCCCTACTGTTGACCCGCTTTGAAGAAGAGCGCGCACGGACGCTCATGCCGGAGCCTTCCGAACCCCTCACATTTAAACCACGGGTCCCCCTTCTCAGCCCCGAGTCCCGCTTGTCCCCCTTACCCGCATTCACTTCAGCAAAGGCCACTCCATGGAAATGGGCGAAGCCCCTGACCTCAATGGCTTACTTCAAGCTCAAAGACGGCACGGGATGGGTGAGGATACAGCGAACCGACGGCAAGCAGCTGCTGGTGCCGTGGCCCACATTCGAAGGCTGGGATGAGGCTCTACCGGCGAACATTGGGCTCGTCGATTCGGCTTGCGGCGGGTATGTTCTAGCCAACTTAGTTGCCACAGTGAAGTACCTGCGTAGCATAGGACAATGGGACATGGTCGGTGGGGTTTGGCGGGATATCGCTGCGGAGGTCGCAAAGCGGGCCACCGGGCGCTGAATTGGCCAAGAAACTCCGTTGAAGCAACCTTTTCGCCCAGGAACGGTCGTACAAAAACCTCCTTGGCGACCGATACAAAGTTCGGACCAACTCTACTTGTCCAACGACGCAATTCCCAGTACTGTCTCCGGCTATGACGCTATGTAAGAGCAAACAGGACAAGTGGGGCCACTTTTGGCTTGATGAAGTCGCACGGTTTGAATGTGACGGCGATGACTTGGTCACGGTCGAATGCGCTGAGCTGGCCGAAGAGCTATGGCATCACCGAGCCATGGCGGAGGAAGACCCGGACTTCCAGGACGAGCTCGACGAGTGGCACGACTACATTTATGAGAAGGACATTCTGCTGCCCCTGGAGCAATCGTGCTACCAAGGGGTGCTTCTGCCCTCCGGCCAGCGGGCAATTCGACTTGAGTCTTGCCCGGAGTTGATGCTGTCGCACTTGCGGTGGTTTTTTGAACTCTGCCCCAGTCACGTCAAATCCCATCTGGCCCTGCGCATCTCTGTTCTGGTCCGGCTGGACCGGGTCAGGCGCACGGGCAACCCAGACTGGCGACCTGGGACCGCATTACCTGAGCCCAACGAGCCCACGTTCTTTCGGCCAGCAACATTGAAATTCAGGAACTACAGCCGTTGAGAGCGGCCTGGACCTTGGCATGTGGTGGAGGAAGGATGCCGCGAAGGTGTTCAATTTTTGGGGAGGCGCTATGGATTCGATGGACAGCCTAGAGTACGCGGCAAAAAGGAACGCTGAATCAATCCGGCAATCGTCGTGGGTGCTGGGGGTCGTGGTGGTCGTCAACGTCGCCTACTGGACGTGGCACTTTTGGACGCCGCAGACATACGAGAAGTGCATGGTCAAAATGGCTGAGAAGGCCCAAGGTAATAGCACCATCTTCTCTGCTCTGGCGAATTCAAATTGTCGGAGTCTTCCGCGCAAAGCTCCTGAGGGGGCCAATTAGTCCATCACTGCAGTAGCGATACGATGGGAGGCAGTTCAGCTCGCACGGCCTACAGCACTGTTGTTTCGGTTGTAAAGCAGCCCTCTGGGGGATGCACCAGATTGACTTGCGAGTGCCACAAGCCGGCCCAGTATTCCATTTCATCGCGAGACTCTGCTGCCTTTGCTGCCGCACGCGAGTACCAGGCGGTCCTGCAAAGTGCCGCCTTGAGCCTTTGAGGCCCCAGAATACTCCGCATCAACACGTCATCGTCGTCCAGCTTGTCAAAGGGCACCGTCATCAGATGCTCGACGCGCTGGGTCTGTTCCAGGGTCAGTTGGACGTGAAGAATTTTGGTCGTCCCAAACAGCTCCAAGCACCGCATCGCGCGCAAACGCAAAAACTCCCGCATTAGTTTTGCGTCCCCTCCCTTTGTCGCTTGAAACGACTGCCTCCAGGCCTTCCCGGTCAATCGCAACGCCACTACGGTCGAAGATAGCTTCGGTTCTGGGGCAAAAGGTAGAGGTGGTGCTGGCGACATTGACAAAGAAGCAAGGGGCGTTTGGATTAAGGACTTGATGATATCGATGTCCTCCCGTAGAAGACAAAGGTTGTCACCGCTAGGGTTACTGCCTGGGACTCGTATCCCAAGGATTTAGTCCGTCAAACCTCTTTTTGCATTTGAGTGACCTCTTCCCGAAGCCTTTTGGTAATCTCATCGACATCACTTAAGCATGTCGCATGACCTGAGAAAAAAATCGAATTGGAACCTCGTTTTTCAGAAACGAATTGGAACTCGAACTTTCTGCCAAAACCTTCCCTCTCCTCGCGCGACTCACACGACTCGCCCCCCACACTCTCCAAAACAGACGTGACAATTCTTCGGTGAACATCTAAGTCCGGACCAAACCAATTATCCGGGTCGCGTATTTCTTCGCCTACCCATGACTCGGCCACCCGAATACGGTGAGAGTCAGCTTCTTCGAACCGAACGGCATAGCAATACACCCCTCTTAGATTGGGCCGCCAAACCTGTACCCACGGCTCTCGATAATAAATAGACCACTTCTCGTCCTGATTTTGAGAATCGTATCCATTCCGAATTGAAGGTAGGCTGGAGGCTGGGAAGCTTAGTTCCAGGCCGAGAGGGCTTGAATTTTCAGGCAAGACAGCCGAGTCGCACAGGCTCTGTCGCATGGACATCCTTTCACTGCATCATTCGAGGTATTTCAAATAGTATGTACTCCAGTAACGATTGATGCAACGTTGTGAGGCCAGACACACTGTCCACGGTCTGCCCAGGCTGTATCGGAGGACATTCCGAATACTCGGTGTGCGGCTGTCCTTCTCTGCCTGGCAGCAATGAAGTTCAGGGCCTCTGCTCGCAGAACGGCCGTAGACGCATATCCACTGCATTGAGGCAACGGTACCCAACGGCCGAGCATTTACTGACGAAAACGAGTCCCACAATCAACGCCCTCAGTCCCCGGCTGCTTGCGCCTGCACCCTCGCCAATCCCACGGCGCAACCTGGGTTCTTTCGTGCCAAAGGCCGACACGACCCGCCCGAGCCCCTGCTTCCGCTTGCGCATAGACCCCTCGGTCATCGATAGGCTGCTCACGTTCGTATTTCTTGTAATGCCACGCGTACCCAGCCCTCACCTGCTCAAGATTGGCATCAACGCCATCAACGATGACCTTCCCTACTGTGCGCCCGTAACGGTCGAACTTACCCGCATCGACCAGCACATGCTTTCCAAAAACGAGTCTCGATAGGTTCTCTTTGGAACTCTGACCAAACGGCTGCGCCTTCTCAGGAGCATCTATGCCTGAAAGACGGATTTTGTGCTGAGTTTTGGTCGCATCCAGGACGGTCACCGTGTCGCCATCTGCGACGCCAACGACCTTGCCGACAATAGTCTCGGCAAAGGCAAAACCAAGGCATAAGTGAAGCACCAGGGTCAGAAAAATTCGTTTTTTTGCGAGGGACATACAGAGAGCATACCGAGGTATGTCTGCGCCTCGCACTGCAACTTTTGAGCGCTGAAAGTTCTGCAGAATGACCATCCTACGAGATTTTTGGTCGTCTGACCATTGCCGGCATTCCGAAAATTCGCAAGGCGTAGCCCACATCACTCCCCCTCGACACCGCCGCTCCCTAACACTGCCCTTTTCCAACTTTAGTCCACGGCAAAGCAGTCAGGATACGGCAGCGGCTTTAAACGAGTTATGTCACTTAATCCAGAAGAATAGGCCAATGTACTGGGTGGAAAACGCATAGATTTCCGAGTTGTGCGAGCATGTGCAAAAGGTCCGAGCGAAACATTCTGGCGAGTTACGAAAAGATGCGGACGAAAAATATTCCCACGCGTTCCGAACTTCGATGAGGTAACAGCACTTTGTTTAAGCACGGTCCTCGCATTGCGAAGTTCACTCAGGGATGCCATTTAGTCGTCCCACCCCTTGTTCTTCGCTGCTGCATTTTTCATGAGCTGCGCCCTTTTGTCCTGTAACTCCGTCAAACGACTGATTTCCAAGCTCAAGGAGTCCGTGTCCAGATGTTCATCCATCAAGACTTTCTTGGTCGCTTTTTCATATAGCCTGACCAAACAATATTGACTGTCCATGGCGCACTGCCGAAGCTCAAGGGTTACAAGAGGCCCCCACTCTAGGTCTTGAACGATAAATGACATGGCATGCCTAATTTGGCAGGCCTTCATTTCGTTGCGTTCGAACATGTCTGACGGCGTAATTTTTCCAGCCATCATATAAATTGTCTGCCGCGGCACGCTCAAATACATGGCACATTCGAGAGCGAAATCGTCCGAAATACTGCTGATTAAACGCAAGCCAGAGCGCAGTTGATTTATGTAGCCATAAGTCCTGCCAAGTTCATGCGCCATTGCAGTCAGCGTCTGTCCGCGTTCATTCGCGCGATGCAAGAGTGCCCCCATGAGAAGTGCCCCTGGTCTGGCCATTTCTTCGTCGCTAATTCCTCCTGACCAGGCAACGAGGTTATCTTCTCTGATAGTGCTGACCATGCAACTTGCTAAGGTTGTCATGGTTGAAGGAATGCTTTCTACATGATTCTTTTTCATAATCTATCTCATACTTTTGTTTCATCGCGCATACATATGCAGCGAATTTATCGTTAATTTTTGAATGCCACGTCTTCAATATTTATGCTCCGCCAATGCGAAAGTCACAAGATAGAGATTGACCCGTCGATATGCTTTTGCAGCATGCTCATGACACCAAAGCGGGGGAAGCCGAGTTGAGACAACCTCGTCCGCATATGGGTCATCGGTATACCCCGTGGCCATAACCGTCGTTCTATCCGGGCTCGAGCGCGAGACGGAAACCAAAGTTGGTAATGGTAAGTTTTCGACGCGGTCCAAATGATGAGGCCCTTTCAGACGCTCGGCAACCATACGGCCGAATTTATGCGGGACTTTGGTGGCATCGATAAGCGGAGGGACGCCACCAGACATGGCGCCAATAAGTGCTTGGCTCAAAAAAGCCCTCGACATATGCACAACTGGGCCCAGCGAAACCGCGCACGAACGTGCCAATGCCACGCCGAAGGTCAAAACCGGACCGCCCTGAATGGCTCAATACGTGCCATCTCGCTCTCTCAAGAAGTTACTTGCCCACCATCCAGAGTGCGAACGCGAAGGCAAGACAGCGTTCAAAATCAGCTACCCACTGCATCATCTCTAAATAGTCCAGAACTTGCCCGCCCTGGCCGCCGTTGTCCATCGGCATGGCTGCAATCCACGGTTGTGACGGCGGCTGACTGGCAGTCGTTGCAGTAAGTCCACCGGCAGCCTCATGCATGGCCCGCCAGCAGTCCTGGCCCTTGGCTGCATCCAGCGCGACGGCCATCAAGACGGCTGTCCGTGGCTTCTGGCCGGCAAGGCACGGCAAACAAAGCCGACATGTCAGGTTATTGCCTTCAATCGTCATATGGACAGGATACTTTTTGCCCTCCAACACAAGTTCTGTCCACCCAGTGAGTTGCGCGTCTTCTATCAGACGCCGGATGAATTCCCTTGCAGGTGGTTCAACCATTTCGGCACGTTGAATGCATTGGTGCCCCGTGAGCAGGGTGAAATGCGCAAATTCCCGTACAACCGCTCTTTGTTCCGGTTCATACTCTCCCGTCGCTTCCCGCATCATGGGCTCGTTGGCAGCCGGCTCATCCTCACCCCCTCGGCACCGCACCACGGCCATACGTGCCATCTGCGATGCTGTGTAGCGCGAGAATGTTCCTTGGATTCGTGATTCATAGTCTTGTCGGGTTATCGGAACCGCCGATTGCATTTTGGCGACGGCAACGAGTCGCGCGGTCATCGCTTTGCTCAGAGTCACCAGGCGTGCACCATAGGTAGCATCTGAGCTTATATCCCGGAGCGTCACAGAGAGTCCAAAATGATGTATTCCTTCGACGTAGTCGACAGGCACGCCGGTCAAATGGGGCGGATTCATGGCCGCGTGAAACGGTGCCTCCATCCAGCCGTTATCTCCAAACTTGCTCAGAAAGTAAACCAACCCGTTGTTTTCATACAGGGCAAATTTTGCAGCGCCCCGTCGATATTGGGCAATCACCTCCTCGTTAGGCTCGCAACAGTAGATGTCGAGCTGCGACCCATTGACAGTCAGATTGAATTGGGTCGCGCTGCTGTCCTTGGAAAATTTGTAATCGTCATTTTTTGAATGTTTTGTGCTCATAATTTTTATTTGATATTGAAAAAAATGTCGCGCAGGTAATTGCGCTCTCTCTTGAGCTTCCCTTGCCTTGCGCACTTTTTGAGTTAATGGGAAAGACCTGGCCCCCAGGAGCAACGGGTCCACAGGGGCCGGATAGTTACCTATATCGCTCAATTGGAGAAGTAGGCCTTCGCGTGAAAATTGCGGTGACCTATGAAGAATCATCCAGTCGCAATTGGCGCCTTGTTAATATTTCGCATCGTTCGAAACCGATGCTGCCTTGCGGCTCAGGCCAGGGAATTGAGTGTTTACGCGCAGTGCTGGAGGGATGCGTTCCAAGACGGCTGGCAACCGCTCCTGGCTCCACCACTCGAGAACCTCGGCTATATCGCTTCTCTTGTCGAAGGCGTAATTCAAGGCCGTCCATGCGCGCTTCAAATACCAACCCTCCTCCATTGCCAGAGGGTTGATATCACCAGTGAGATTCCAGATATCCCTATCCGGATTGCGACTCGCCATGAGCTTTCGCTCGCATCCTGGGAACGTCGGGGTATGCAGACGAAGCGACCCTATATTCAGGACGAAACACGCTAAGCCGAGGGCGTTGCCATCCATGTCGCTGAAGATAAAGTCGTTGACGATAACTGTGCCATGGCAATAGTCAGTGAAGCTCTGGGAACGCCTTGAACGTTGCTCGTTCGGAACTACATAGAGAATGGAGCTCTCGCGCTTCGCTTGTCGGGGAGCCGCCTGATTGGTTGAGGTTGACATATTAAGTGTGGGTGCGCGGGGCCCCGTGTCAGGACCCTGCTTTAATTAGTGAATAACGGTCAGCGTGCTGGGCGCCGCCACCAACAATGACTCTCCGTCCGCTGACAGGCCGACGTCCTGACCCGAGCGCACCGGCCTTAGGAGGTCAAGCGCCAGCAGCTTAAGAACGCTCGCTTCAATACTGAAGAAATCCAGATAAAAGCCGTGGCTGCGCTGGGCGCAGTCGAACACGAAGTACCTGCGGTCATATCGCTTCAGGACGGGCAAGCGTCGAGACGCACTTCCGATGGAGCCGAGGACGAACACGTCAGTCCACTCGAGGAATTCAAAGCCTCGAATTTTCTTACGATTGACAGCGGCGCAGGCCAGCGCTGCCGCGGCAGCCTGGAGATTTTTTGAAAGGATTTTCATCTGAGATGTTTCTCTATAGATGGTTGATGCGGCCGACACAAAAAAAGCGCGGCCCTTCACAAATACAAATCCGAGGCTCTTGGCCTCAATTGAACGGACCAATGCCGAAGTCGGATTAACTGCAGCGCTTGCGCATGAGATGCTTGCCCGCTTACCGTGCAGGCCCAGACACCCGATGGGAGCATTCGGGCTTTCGGGGCAAGCTGTCAGTCACATTCAAGGGAACATGATTTCCCGTGTAGTGCTGCACCGGTGCGAGCGTCTCCGCGGCCAGCTTGCAGCCATCCATTGAGTCAATTAGCCACTGGAGCTCCCCCAAATCGGGCCCATCAGAGCGGACGGTGAACTCGAACAACACCGCGTCCAGCATCACCAACTCTCCGTTTCGGAGAATGGTGACTTGCTCGATTTGTACGCGAAGTAGCCATGGCTGCAGTACCGTCCGAATCAGGTTGACCTGGGACAGGTTCTCGGCACATAGCTTGTATTCGATATTGCTTTTTTTCATTTCTTTCACCTTGTGATGATGCCCTGCCAAGCAGGCAGGCGTTTGCCTCACGGGTCTGACCGCGAGTAGATTTCTTGGGGTGATTGCGCACAGCTCGGCAGAACCGCAAAATGCTTGGGAGCAAAGCTCGATACGGCAGCATTTCCGGGAATTCGTGTGCGCGCGTTGCAGATGACTACTGGGGCGAACTCCTGTTATGGGAGTGCCGAAGCGCCAGAGTCGGTCACATGACAACGCGAAGGTCATGTGGTGGAAGGCGGTCCTGTTACTTCGGACCAGCTCTAACTATCAATGGAATTGCAGGCTTCTCGCTGGACTGGACTACGTGAAATCAGTTCGTCATATTGCCCGCAGCCTTCTTTTTGGCCTTCTGAGCCTTGAGGAACTTGGCTGATGGGCACATTGGTGTCAGTCCAAGCCTCAGATAAACAGCTTCCGTGTCTTCCTCAGCCTTGGCAAGGATGTCTCTATATGCCGTCATAGCGCGGTCGTAGCGCTTAATTAACTCCGCCTTCTCTTTCGCCGACTTGGCTTGCTTGATGGCCTTTCCGATAGCCGCCTCTTCAGCCTTGCGGGCATCTGCAGCAGTGCCATTTAGTTTCCTCTGTTCTGCCTTCGCTTTATCGATTAAGCCTCGCGGGTCGGCCTTCTCAACAATGACAGCGTCGCAAATCAACTTCTCGAGTGCCGCCTTACTTCTCATGAATTCTCGGTCTTCTTGCTTGGCGATTGCGTACAAACGCTGCTGCTCCTTCACACTCTTTTTCACTCTGATTGAATTTTCTGCAAGCGTCCAGAAGAGGTCACTCTCTTTCGCATGTTCTAAAACAGGGATTAAATGGGAAACCGCGCGCCAAGCGGCTTCATGCGCCCGCTTCGACACGGGCGTCTCATTCTCCTCAGATGTGTCCCCCTTCTTTGCCCATCGATAAATAATCTTGCTGGCATCCAAGAGAGCTTTTGCCGCTTCTTCGTTAATCATTTTCTTTTTCCTTGTTTTGTGAATTTCACTAGATTTACTAGTGTGCAGTCCAGGTGCAACATCAAGCTGAAGCGACTTTGAACTTATTATTTGGGACTTTTTCTACGCCATAATTTGGCGCCATTCCTTCGCTTCACTGTTTAAATTGAAGCAGGGACCGTTGGCACGAGTGCCGGCAACCTATCGAGTCCGGAAGGGTCTTCTTTCCATCGCTCAGATACAGCTCACCCTGCTCTGTTAGCAAGGAAGAATTTTGTTTTTGTTTGAGGCCTTAGCCTCTTGAGTCACTCCAAAATTGCTTTGTGCAATTCTTTTCAGGGCGGGTTGATAGCCGCTTATCCGTTCAGATGACTCTACCGAAGTTGTTAAGGAACGAGTTCGACGGTTCGACGATGCGAAACGAAGTAGCCTGAAGGCCCGAGACAAACAGCAAAAATAGAAGAATTAAAAGCCCTCTGTCGAGGAACTTTGTCGTCCCGTAGTGAGCAAGTCACTTTGGGATTAGATGCGTACCAACCCTTTCGGATTACCAGCGAGTGATGAGGTGCCCAGAAAGCTAGGCACTCATTGATTGAGAAGTTCCAATGTAAGCGAAGTCCGGTGCTTTGACAATAGGTCTTGTCGCCTTTTAAGCAAAAGTATCAAAAAAGGTCACCTGCCGGCTACCAGGTGACGTCAGAGTGTTCATTCTCGGGCTGGTGGAAATCGAAGACCAGCCCGGGCGTGTTTCCCATGAGCTCTTTCGACATGGGATGAGACCTCTGCTCGATTCGGCCATCTTGAGGTACAGAACGGGCAAATCATCTCACCGGTTTCTGTTTGCATCACCAGGCGAGTGCCTTTTTTGGCCTCATCAACATGCTTCGCCTTCTTCATGTGCTTGGCCATGTCGCTAACCAGTGAGCCGCAAATAGTGCACTTCTGAAGAGTGAACAACAGATTGATAGGCGCACCTCCGTCTTCATTGATACGTGGCAGAGACTCTTTCACTCCTTCAGCGTGAACGCCGTGCACCTTGCTACGGTGCTTTTCCAAGTTTTTTACGACTACGTCGCAATCAGCGCAGACAACCCCAGAATCTTTGGCCAAATGGGTTTCTTCGACCCGCACGTACTTGGTTTGACCCTTCCCTTCTGCTCCAAAGCTCTGCGTCGCTTGGTGGACTACCTTCACACTTGGGACAGTTTTCGTCGGCTTGGGGGGTTTTACATTGCCAGCGACCAGACAACTGAAGCAGTTTTTCTTCCCACCACAAGTGCATGAAGCTGAACTGATTGACAAATGTTTCACCTTATTGGAACAAGCTGGAAGTGAACCAAGCTTACCAGCGAGTTAGGACGACGTAGACCGTGGAGCAGTTGTTGACGCAAGTGATGAAGATACATCTGCTCAGGCCAAATGTCGTTGGATGCTCTGAATTACAAAGGCCTGAGGAGCTTGACCCGGCACTCGCAAGACAACCATTTCACCGGCATTTGCGCCAATAAGGATGGCCCCCAACGGGGTGGTCTCCGCAATCAAGCCGGACTTCGGGTCGGTTTGACGCATAGTCAGCCGAACCTGAAGCGGGGAATCGGGTTCTCCCACAGGAGCGTACGTGATTAAGTCGCCAACTTGCACCTCTAAGTCTTCCTCGTCCTCATCGAAAACAAGTTCTTCGTTCGCAGTAGTCTCGATGTTCCCTTTTGAAGGCACTGGTAGGCTGCCGTAGTCAAACGCGGGCGCCTTCACGGGCTCCTGAACTACAAGTTCATCCGCAATAGGCTTGGCTCGCAGCTCGTCAAGGAATTGCAGCAGGCGTGCAGTCTCCGCCATAGGGTTGCGGAACCAGTCTGTCGACCAGATGCGCCAAATGCGGTCCTTCCAGCCAAGACTTTCCAGGATTTCCTGGCGAATCCGGTCCCGGTCACGAACCGAGACCCCTGAGTGGTACGAAGCCCCGTCACACTCAATGGCCGCCAGGTATCCCGAGCCGTGCACGGGGTGCTTGACTGCAAGGTCTATCCGAAAGCCCGCCACGCCCAGCTGCGGCGTCACTTCATACCCCCTATTTCGAAGCACGTCCATGACAGAAATCTCGAAGTCACTGTCTGGTGGAAGGCCTGTTTCGCTGTTCATCGGCAGCACGCCGTCTCGGGCGAACTCGAGATAGTCCCTAAGCGCGCGGGTTCCTTCCGGCGTACGGTTGTCAGAAACGATATCCTCAGGCCGCATCGAGCTGAACACCGTGACGGACTTCCGCGCGCGGGTGAACAGCACATTGAGCCGGCGCCAGCCCCCTTCCCTGCTGATGGGACCAAAGTTTTGGCGAACGACGTCAGTGTCCTTGGCCTTGCCGAAGGTGGTGGAAATAAAGATGCAGTCCCGCTCGTCGCCCTGAACGTTTTCCAGGTTCTTGATGAACAGGCCCATGGCTTCTGCGTCCCACTTTTCCTTGAATTTCGCTGCCTCGGGCAAACTGGGGAGGCGCGCCTCAAGAAGCTCAGCAACCAGGTCGCGCTGCTTGATGTTCAAGGTCACTATGCCCAAGGAGTCATGAGGGCGCTGAAGAATGTGTTCTACAGCGGCGTCCACCACCCGTCGAGCCTCCACGTGGTTCATCTGGTTCTCATACACGCCGTCGGCCACGTACTGATAGTTCAGGCCCAGGGACTTGCTCTTTGGGTATGGTGACGGGAACACCACCAAGTCCCCGCGGTAGAAGCGCTGGTTGGAAAAGGCAATCAGGGAGTCGTGGCGCGACCGATAGTGCCAGCGCAGCGTTCGAACAGGCTGAAAGTGACTGATGCAGACATCCAGAATGCTTTCCGCCTCCAGCGTAGCCAGCTGGCCCAGTCCCGAGTCATCTTCCTCTGCAGAGGCCATCCTGGAAAAGAAGGAGGTTGGAGGTAACTGCTTGGGGTCCCCAACCACAACTAGCTGTGTGCCCCGGGCAATGGCTCCAATAGCCTGCTCTGGTCTTAGCTGAGACGCTTCATCCATCACAATAATGTCAAAGTGCAAAAGCCCCGGCACCAGATATTGCGCTACTGCCTGGGGGCCCATCATGAAGCAGGGCTTGAGCTCTTGAATTGCAACTCCAGCCCGCCTCATTAACTGGCGCACTGGAACTCGAGGTCTTTGCTGGGGAATAAGGTGCTCCAGCAGCTTCATCTCAGTCTTCTCGTCAACCCGAGCGCTATGCCTTCCCACCGGCGGCTTGCTTTTTGCCCGGCACTCACGTGCGACCTCCTGCCCGCGCAACTTGATAACCTGCTTGTCGAGCTCCGCATAGTCCCTGCGCACTGCGCTGTGCCTGGCCCCGCTAAACTGCTTGAGGGCAGGAACACTGTCAAAAACACCCTTGGCGAGGGTTGCGAAGAACCTGTAGATGAAGGCGTGCTCCAGTTCGGTGCCTTTGACTGCACCGCTTTCAAGCCCCTCGACAAAGCCATCGAGGCCTTGTGCCCTGACGTCTGTGCGCGCCCCAATGTATTGGGTCCAGGCCAAAAGGCCTCCCAGGCTATCTGCTGCGAGTTGGGTCTTTTTAGCCAGTTGAGCCGCATACTCAGAAGCAGGCTTGTCTGCAAGGTCGACCCAGGCTGAGGCCTCGAACCGTCCCAGTCGAGACATTGCTTCCGAAAAATCAGCCAAAGCTTGCCAGCCCTTGTTGATGCCATCGGTGTAAGTCATCAAGCGTCGATGGTTCTCGACACAGTCCCCAGAAATCAAAACACTTTCGATTCGGGGAGGCAACTTTGTCTTCTTGATGAGGGCCCCATAGGAATGAGCGCCAAATGCCGAGTCCAGCTGGGAATCCCGGCCTTTAAGCCTCTCGCCAAGCAGGGCCGCCCCATCCTCGTGCGCTGCCAATCTCTCGTCCAGCGAGGCTAGGTCCCGGCTTGCACAAAGGGCGGCCAGGCCCGAGTCGGCAGACGCCTCCGGGTGGAGGTGCTCGACCATGAACTGAAGCGCCCCTCGCATGAAAGTTACAGCGTAGTCCACGGTCTGCAGCCTGTCCGACCATAGGGAGCCCTCCGTCCGACTCCAAGGTAGCGCCCCCTGCATCTGCTCATCGTTCGTGGCCTCCAGCAGAGACAGCGCGTTAACCGCTTCGTCGACCCCCACGCTCTGGCTCGCTAACCGGGTAACTATCGCGCGCTCCACCGTCACTGGGTCAAACATGGACTTGGGTACATCCGCGCCCTCCAGCACATCACGCGACTGGCTTAACCAATCGGCGCATTCAAGAAGCGCGTCCAGCGGAGTTTCCGTGGCCTTGAAGTGGGGTCCTGCCGCCGATTGAAGCGCCATGTCCGAATTCCAGGCAACCACTGCATGATTCAACTCCAGCAGAAACTCGAGCTCACGCAACCGTTCAGCTCCCGGTTTCTTGGACTTGTTCCTTTCGAGGCGCTTATGCAGGCTCACGGCCTGTCGCCAACGGCCTTGGAAGACTCGGTACCAGGTCTCGCCTTCCCGAAGGGTCCGGATGGCTGCCGCTATTTCCCCCTCAGGGGGCATGGCGTCCAAGTAGAACAGGCCCTCCAGCTGGTTTTGCCTCTCCTGAATGTGGTTCAGTTCCGCCTTGGCCTGGCGCAGCTTTGTCTGGGCCCCTGGTTGGCACAGGCCTACGTGGCGATAGTCAAGAAGTTCCGCCCGGGCCGCGGCCGCGACCGTTACGATGGCGTGCAGGGCCTGAACATGCGCGAGGCTGGAGTCAAATGGCAATGAACTCCGACGCGCTACCGACGCCAGCCGTTCCAAGGACAAGCGCCCGTTGGCGGCAGCGCCAGACAAGGCATCCGTCAATGTCCGCAGGTCGTTCTGCCCCGTGCCGCCCACCCCTAAGGTGGCCAGCTCCTTCAACGCGCTTGAGGCCTGGTTGCAAAGCTCAGCAGAAGCTGGCGCTACGGCCAGCAGATTCGCCCGAATCAGGGCCTCGGCCTTCTCAATTTCATCAATGCAAGCCTGGACATCCTGCAATACCGCCAGACTGGCGTGGCCTTGGGGGTCCACGTCGGAAAACAGGGCTGGCAGCAATCCAAAGTCGACGTCATTGGCGTCGGCCGGCGCAATGCTGGCCAGGAGGGAGAGGAGCTGCTCCGAGCCCTGCGCGCGCAAGTTGATGGTCGAGCTGCCCAGCAAAGATGCCGCGCTGGACGCCGCTGTCGAAAACTCGGCAAAGTGCCCAGCGTAGTCCCGGAGCACTCGTTGGACGGCGATATCGTCTTCCGGTCTCAGCTCTTCAGGGAAAAACCCCCACAGCGAGTGTGCTGGCCCGTAGACGCCAATGAGCTCCTGCTGCTTGGCCAAATACCGAAGCTTGTCGCCGAGGGCAGAGAGCTGTGTCGGTGTCGTCCGGCTGGCCGCGATGTAGTCGAGGTGCTGAACCGCAGTTGCCCCCCCTTTCGCTTTGAGCCGGTGCCGCTCGGAACGCCACATTACCTGATGCAAGGAGAGGCCCAGGGCGTTGCCAATCTGGGTATTCACCAAATCCGCATAGGCCTTGAGCTCGGCCCGCTTTTCTTCCTGACGCGCCAGGAGGTCCGGTAAGTCGTAAGCACCAGAAGGCCGCATGTTGATGCGCGTAGCGATGTCCTCAAGAACACGTTTTTTGCTGGTTTTGTTGCTGTGCAGCTCCAGGACGAAAAAGTCCAAGCCGGCCAAGGTAAGCCGGGACTTCACTACTTCAAGGGCGGCCATCTTCTCGGCCACGAAGAGAATTTTCTTACCTGAGCGCAGTCCTGCAGCAATCAGATTGGTGATGGTCTGGGACTTGCCAGTGCCTGGAGGGCCCTCGATAACACGGTTTTGTCCCTCCATGACGTCGATAAGCGCGCTGTGCTGGGAGCTATCCGCGTCGTAGATGAGGGGAAGGTTGCCTTTGGGGTGTTCGTCAATCGAATACTCTTCAGCGTACTGGGACTCCCCGCTGGCCGGCTTGCCTTCGAATACTTGCTTGACCAGAGGATGGTCCAGCAGGGACGATAAGCCCTCTTTACTGGGCCAGAGCGCGGGGTCCAGGTCCCGAACAAGAAGCATGTTGGCAAACGACAGCAGTGTGAGCGACATCATCCGGCGAACATGCCACTCTGGCTGGCTGGCAAAGGCCTTGCTCACGGCTTCCAGATAGTCCACCACGGAATTGCCGGACTCTTCGTTGTACTCAGGCAGGTTGAGGCCAAAGTCTCTTTTGAGCTTTTCTCGCAGAGACAAGTTGTCAGCCAGCTCTTCCCCGGTGTAGGTCAGGTGAAAGGTCGAGTACTGCCCATCGTCCGTTCGGGACATCGCCACTGGAACGCAAAGAAGCGGCGCCAAGTACATCTTGTCGCTACCAGGGGCTTCCGGAAACTCCAGGAAACCCAACACCAGATAGAGCATGTTGGAGCCGGTCTCCTCGATGGCCAGCTTGGCCTCCCGCTCAAGCTTGCGGCAGTGTTTGCCGAGGTCTTCTGCGTAGAACAGGGTCTGCACTTCTGCAGGCGAGATGGGTGTCTTCGAGGACTCAGGGTCCTGGAGGTTCAGGGAGTAAGACGTGTTTATGCCCAACTGGACCGCAAAGTCCTTGGACTCCGGCCGGGCCGAACGGCCGTTCTTCAGGACCCATTCAACGCGACCTGGCTCAGGCACGGCCGCAATGGTGACCCGTCCGCTCTGCTCGGTGAGTCGGCGAAACACGCCCTCAATGGTGCTGTGCACAAATTGCAGGGACTTGCCGGGACTGTGCTTGAAGTTGACCAGTCGGTTACGCCCAGACAGGTCGAGCAAACGAAGACGCAACTCATTTAGTGCAACTTGAGCGGGCACCTTTCCCGAAAATAGACTGGGTGCTCCTTGGGGTTGTATGTCTTCAGTGCTCTCGTAGGTGCTGGGCATTGCTGTTCAGCTTTCTTCTTAGTTTCTTGATGATTAACCGTGGTTACCCGGCGATGCGGTACTCTGGGCGCAGCGGGGAAAGAGTCGGGCGGTAAGGCAGCGTTCGGAGTAGTCGAGTGTGGCTTCTTCTAACATGCCGCTACTAACAAGTGCAGGTCATATTGACTTGTAACACAAAGCAACTCGTGATAACGTATTTCCGTTTGGAATATAAAAATTCACCCTCCAGCATCTTTCATGCCTCGTCCAAAAAGCAAAACCGTAGCAACCACACTCAAGATGACGCCGGTGGTACGCGACCTTTGGGAGAGGTGCGCCGAAGCGGAAAGCCGAAGCCTCACCAACATGTTCGAGGTGATGGTGCGCGAGCACGCCAAAAAGCTGAAGCTCGCTCCCGCATCCATTCCTGCAGTACCAGCCAAGACCACCGACAAATCCAATCAAAAGACCTAATGGCCCAAAACTTCTCCGAACTCGCCAACTTCCTCTGGTCCGTCGCCGACCTCCTCCGTGGCGACTACAAGCAATCTGATTACGGCAAAGTCATCCTTCCCTTCACGCTCCTCAGGCGCCTTGACTGCGTGCTGGAGAACACGAAGCCGGAGGTCCTGGCTGAGTTCAAGAAACGCAAAGAGAGCGGCGTCAACCTGGACCCGTTCCTCAAGCGCAAGAGCAAGCAAGCCTTCTACAACACGAGCGAATTCACGCTCCCGGGCCTGCTGGCCGACCAGAAGCACATTCGCCAGAACTTGGTCGCCTACCTGGGTGACTTCTCTGAAGACGCCCGCGACGTGTTCGAGCGCTTCAAGTTCACCGACCGCATTGCAGAGCTTGAAGACAAGGACTTACTGTTCCAGCTTGTGCAGAAGTTCGCCAACATCGACCTGCATCCGGATGTCTTTCCCAACGAAACCATGGGTCTCGTGTTCGAGGAGCTGATTCGGAAGTTCGCAGAGGCCTCCAATGAGACCGCCGGCGAGCACTTCACCCCTCGCGAGGTCATCCAACTCATCGTGCATTGCCTGTTTGCTGGCGATGACGAGGCCCTGTCCAAGCCCGGCGTGGTCCGCTCCATGTACGACCCCACTGCCGGTACCGGCGGCATTCTGTCCGTGGGCGAAGCAGTGGCCCGGTCCATCAACAGCTCCGCGGTTATCCGCCTTTTTGGACAGGAGCTCAACGACGAGTCCTACGCCATCTGCAAGGCGGACATGCTCATCAAGGGGCAGGACCCCAAGAACATCGTGCGCGGCAATACCCTGTCCGCAGACGGCTTCCCCAATGAGAAGTTCGACTACGGGGCTTCGAATCCCCCATTCGGTGTCGACTGGAAGAAGGTCCTGGACATCGTCAAGTCCGAGCATGACAAGAAGGGCTTCGCCGGTCGCTTCGGCCCTGGCCTGCCGCGCATCTCGGACGGTTCGCTGCTGTTCCTGATGCACTTGATTTCCAAGATGCGCCCGGCAGCGGAAGGCGGCGGCCGCATCGGCATCGTCTTGAATGGCTCGCCACTGTTCACAGGTGACGCCGGCTCTGGCGAGTCGGAAATACGTCGCTGGGTGCTCGAGAACGACATGCTCGATGCCATCATCGCGCTGCCGAACGACCTGTTCTACAACACCGGCATTGCCACCTACATCTGGATTCTTGACAACGACAAGAGAGCGGACCGTAAGGGCAAGGTCCAGCTGATTGACGCCACCCGCATGTACGGCAAGATGAAAAAGTCTCTCGGCAACAAGCGCGTGCAAATCTCGGACGAGCAAATTGCCGAAATCGTCAAGGTGTATTCAACGGTTGCCGAGGACGCGACGTTCTCCCTGGAGTTCAAGGAGCCGGTCAAGAACGGTAACGGCGCAGCGCCAACGGAGGTCGAGCCGCCACGCATTGTGTCCAAGTTGTTTGAAAACAAGTTCTTTGGCTATCGCAAAGTCACCGTTGACCGCCCCTTAGCCGAAGGCAAGACTGGCAAGTTCAAGAAGGGCGAGAAGCCCTACGACAAGGACCTGCGCGACACCGAGAGCATCCCGCTCACGGAGTCCATTGACGCCTATTTCAAGCGCGAGGTGCTGCCCCACGTACCGGATGCCAGGGTAAACAAGGACATCAAGGACGAGGCCGACGGCCAAGTCGGGAAGGTCGGCTATGAAATCAACTTCAATCGGTACTTCTACGTCTACAAGGCTCCGCGCAAGCCGAAGGTGATTGCGGATGAGCTTCTGGAGATGGAGAAGCGGTTCCTGGAGCTTATGAAGGGGGTGGTGGCGTGACCCCGTCGGCGGTCCAACTGAGACATCGCGTTGTCGAATTGAAGACGGGGCCTTTTGGCTCCGCTCTTTCGG
The DNA here is from genome assembly GCF_029945925.1 of Polaromonas sp. GTDB lineage: Bacteria > Pseudomonadota > Gammaproteobacteria > Burkholderiales > Burkholderiaceae_C > Polaromonas. Next base: position 82,832 of record NZ_JAQSDN010000044.1, read on the forward strand.
CAGATGAGTACGTGGATAACGGAATTCCGCTAGTGAACCCATCAGACCTTCGTGGTGGCAAGATTCTGACCGAAAGTGCGGTGAAGGTACCGGAGAATGTGGCGATTCGAATGGTCGCGTATCGCGCAAAAGTAGGTGACTTGATTTTGGCCCGCCGAGGGGAACTCGGGCGCTATGGTCTGGTGACTAGTGCCGAAGATGGCGTTCTTTGCGGTACCGGTAGCCTTCTCGTTCGCGTGAGTAGTGTGTTGGTAGCCAGGTTTCTTGGCTACTTTCTGCAAACCAGGGAAGCCCTTGACTGGTTGAGCCTTCACAGTGTTGGCTCAACAATGGAGAACCTTAGTGAAGCCATCCTGGCCCGCTTACCGATACCAGATATTCCTACTGCCCAGCAGGAAAGAATCGCCAACTTTCTTGACGACAAAACGGCGCGGATTGATGCGCTGATTGCGGAGAAAGAGCAGTTGGTTGAACGGCTCAAGGAGTACCAATACAGCTATTCCTCGAACTTGATGACGCGCGGGCTCGATTTCCAAGCTGAACTTGTTGAAAGCAGCTTTCCTGAAATTGGCAATATTCCAAAAAGTTGGACAGTCAAGAGGCTCAAATTCCTCGGTGAAGTACGGTCCGGAGTCGCCAAGGGCAAAGATTTAGGGGAGCGGGACACTGTCACGCTGCCTTACCTGCGTGTGGCCAATGTGCAAGACGGCTACGTGGACTTGACGGAGGTTTACGACATCGAAGTGGCGGCGAGCGAAGCTCCACGATACTTTCTTCACAAGAATGACGTCTTAATGAATGAAGGTGGCGACAACGACAAGCTCGGTCGCGGCGCAGTATGGCGAGGCCAGATAGAGCCCTGCATTCATCAGAATCACGTATTCGCCGTCCGCTTGGAGGACCCTGGCCTTGCGGAATGGGTTTCATGCTTCACTTCGACGGCCGCTGCACGAGCTTATTTTTATCTCCGCTCAAAGCAGAGTACCAACCTAGCTTCCATTAACCAGTCGAATGTGCGTGAATTGCCCATACCCATGCCTCCGGCGAATGAGCGTAAGGCACTACTTGCCGAACTGCAGAGGTCATCGATGGCCACGAGTATGCTGATTGAACACGCCGTAGAGCACATCGCCCGCCTCCGCGAGTACCGCTCCTCATTGATTTCAGCGGCCGTCACCAGTCAACTTGAACTCCAACAATAGTCAAGGTAAATATTACCAATGAGTCAAAAAACGATTAAAAGCTCAGGTGGCATTACCGTTAGGTTCGTCGAAGCGCTCAACGGTTTCAAAACCAAATTTGGCTACTGGCCCGAAGTACTCGAGGCAGAGGCTGCAACCATTGCCGTTTTAGCGACGGAATGCCTCACACCCTTGGGGTTTTTTCTGCTTCAGTCGAAAGTGGATGTGGTCGCAGGAGTCGAGGGCCGCATTCTTGCTAAAGGTAGGAATGGCGATATTTTTGACTACGGTGAAGAAGGCTGGAAAACCCCGGACGGACACAGGCAGGACGCCCGCTCCTGGCTGGGCCTCGATGACGACTGAAGGAGCGTGGAGGTCCTCGCAGCACCTATTTCTTCCACCCATCCGGAAACTCTCGAGGCCTCCGAATTGGTGCCGTACTCACTGTCGAAACCACCTACCAGAATAATTTTCAGGGACAGCAACAATGACATCGAAAACAATCAAAGGCGCCGCGGTCGCAGCTGTCCTGACCATCGCCGGCTACTGGTACTGGTCACCGTTCCTGGCCGTGCGGCAGCTCCAATCGGCCGCCCAGAAGAAGGATGCCGACGCTTTCAATGAGCGGGTGGACTATCCCAAGCTGCGCGAAAGCCTCAAAGGTCAGTTTGCAGCCATCATGGGGGAACGGCTGGTCAAGCCTGAGGATGCCGGTAATGGTTTTGCGGCGTTGGGGGCCATGTTAGGCCTGGCCATGGTGAATCAATTCGTTGACGCCATGGTTCGTCCTGAAGCAGTGATGCGGGCGATGCAAGATGGCCAACTGGCTCCGAAAGCCAACTCTCCAAGCGATTCCCCAGCCCCGACACCGCCTGCAGGCAAGCCCGACGTCACAGCCAAAGCCGAACCGCAGGAAGACAAGCCCAAGTGGGCTTACGAACGCAAAGGCGTGGACAAGCTCATCGCCTATGCCTCGGACCCCATGAAGCCAGAGGTCCCGAACCAGGAGAAGCTCGGCCTGGTGTTCCAACGCAGCGGGTTCGCAGACTGGAAACTGACCGAATTCAGGCTTCCGGCGTTGAAAGAATAGAGATTTCCGGAGCGAATAAAGCCGAGGCCTATAGAGCAACAACAAATAAAGGGAGCCATGCCAACTACTTCTAACGTGCACACCGAGCGGGTCTTCGAAGACGAGCTCTGCGCCCAACTCGAAGCCAGCGGCTGGGCCATCAAGACCCACCCTAAGAACGCCCCGAGCTACAACCGGGAGCTCGCCATTTACGGCGACGACTTGCTCGCGTTTGTGCAAGAAACTCAGCCCGTCGAATGGGCCAAGTTCAAGCGTTGGCACAACGGCCAGTCCGAGGCTATGTTCCTCAAACGTGTGGCCAAGCAGCTCGACACCCACGGCACCCTGCATGTCCTTCGGCACGGCTTCAAAGACGTTGATGCAAAGTTCTTCCTCTGCCAGTTCAAGCCCGCCCATGGCAAGAACCCGAAGCTGCTCGAGAATTACAAGAAGAACCGCCTGACGGCCATTCGCCAGCTGCACTACAGCCTGCACAACGAAAAAAGCATCGACATCGTGCTTTTCGTCAACGGGCTGCCTGTGGCCACCGCCGAGCTCAAGACCGACCTGACCCAGAGTTCGCGCGACGCCATCAACCAGTACAAGCGCGACCGTCTACCGAAGGACCCCAAGGCCAAGGAACCGGAAGCGCTCTTGCAATTCAAGACCCGGGCCCTGGTGCACTTCGCTGTGTCAACCGACCTGGTGTTCATGACCACCAAGCTGGCCGGCGACGAAACCTACTTCCTGCCCTTCAACATGGGTAAACCGGACGGCGTGGACCTGTTCAGCGCCGGTGCCGGAAACCCACCCGCGCCCCCTGGCAAGGGCTACCCCACCTACTACCTCTGGGAGTACGTCTGGAAGCCGGACGTCTGGCTCGAAATCCTGGGCGAATTCATGCACCTGGAGGTCAAGGAGGTCGAGGGGCTCGGTGGCAAAAAGGTCACCAAAGAAACCCTCATTTTCCCGCGCTTCCATCAGTTGGTAGTCGTCCAGGAGCTGGTCCGGTTTGCCGCGGCAGAGGGGCCAGGCAAGGACTACCTGATTCAGCACTCCGCGGGCTCAGGCAAATCCAACTCCATTGCCTGGACTGGTCACCGGTTGTCCAACCTGCATGACGCAAACGGTAAGAAGGTATTTGACACGGTGGTGGTAGTCACCGACCGCCGCGTCCTGGACAAGCAGTTGCAGGAGACCATCAGTCAGTTCGAGCACAAGGCCGGGGTAGTTCAGACCATTAGCGAAAACAGCGCCCAGCTGGCCAAGGCTCTGAACGACGGAGTACCCATCGTGGTGACAACCTTGCAGAAGTTCGGGTTCATCCTCAATGAGGTCGGCAACCTGGGCAAACGCAATTTCGCTCTGATAGTGGACGAAGCCCATTCCAGTCAATCCGGCACCGCTGCTCGCAAGCTCCGGGAGACCTTGACAAAGGGTAAGCCCGCGAAGATGCTTCTGGAAGTAATTGAGGGTGAGTCGATTCACGTCGAGGCGGGCGTCGAGATTGACCCGGAAGACCTCACTTCCGAAGACGTCATCAACCTTGCCATCGCGGCTCGCAAGCGCCCGGAAAACGTCAGCTACTTCGCATTCACGGCTACCCCCAAGAACAAGACCCTCGAGCTTTTCGGCCGCAAGGATGCCGACGGCAAGCCGGTACCGTTTCACGTCTATTCAATGCGCCAGGCTATCGAGGAGGAGTTCATCCTGGACGTCCTCAAACATTACGCGAGCTACGGCATGTTTTACAACCTGGGGGCCATCGCCAACGAGAAGTTGTTACCCCAGAAGAAGGCCAAGATGGCCCTTGCCCAGTACGCCAAGCTGCACCCGCACAACATCGCCCAGAAGGTGGTTGTTGTGGTGGAGCACTTCCGCGAGCACGTAGCCGCCAAGATTGGCGGCAAAGCCAAAGCCATGCTGGTTACTGACAGCCGCAAGGCCGCCGTGCGCTACAAGCTGGCCATCGACAAGTACATCAAGGACCGGAAGTACCTGGACCTGCACACCCTGGTGGCCTTCTCTGGTGCCGTCGATGACCCGGATTCTGGTCCTGATGAGTTCACGGAATCGAACCTCAACCCAGAAATCAAGGGCCAGGAGCCGTCAGAAGCATTCAAGCGAGACGAATACCGCATCCTGCTGGTGGCCAACAAGTACCAGACGGGCTTTGACCAGCCACTGCTCCACACCATGTACGTGGACAAGCGCCTCTCTGGCGTGCTAGCCGTGCAGACCCTCTCGCGCCTGAACCGGATGTACCCCGGCAAAGAGGACACCTTTGTCCTCGACTTCGTGAACAAGCCAGCTGAAATCCTGGCCAGCTTCCAGCCCTACTACCGGACTGCTCAAATCGAGGAAGTGACCGACCCGAACCTGGTGCACGAGCTGATGACCAAGCTCAACAAGGCCAGCGTGTACTTCTGGAGCGAGGTGGAGACCTTCGCTGAAGCGTTCTTCAACCCCAAGGTAAAGACCCAAGGTGCCCTGCATGGTGTACTCAAGCCGGCCTTCGACCGGTACGTCGAGCTTGAGGATGAGCCGAGGGAGTTGTTCCGAAAAGACCTGGGCTCGTTTCTCCGTCTGTACGAGTTTCTGTCCCAAATCATTCCCTACGACGACCCCGAGCTGGAAAAGCTGTTCGTCTTCGGCAAAAACCTCATGCCCCGGCTGGCCGAGGAAGGTCGCAAAGGGCAGCTGACGCTCGATTCGGACGTGAAGCTGACCCACTACCGCCTGCAGAAGCTTGGAGAGCAGCAGCTTGACTTGGAAAAGGCTGAGGTGGTGAAGCTCCCCGGCATCGGCGAGGCCGGCACGGGCTCTGCCCCGGAGGACATCCGCGTTGCGCTGAAGGAGATTGTCAACAAGATGAACGACCTGTTCTCCGGGCACATCACGGAGTCCGACTTTATCGGCGCCGTGACAACCTGGCAGGGGCGGCTGGCAACGAACGACAAGTTGGCCGCTCAGGCGCGAAACAACAGCGAAGAGCAGTTCGCAATGGGGGACTTCAAGGAGGCCTTCACCGACATCGTCATCGAGGCCCAAGATGCTCACAACACCATTGCCGACCAGCTAATGAAAGACGAGCGCATCTTCGGCGTTATGCAGAAGATGGTCGCGAAGATGGTTTGGAAGCAGTTTCAGCAGACTGCAGGCACCTCCGCGAGATGAAAGTCGTAGCTGCCACAAAGTTGCGATTCATGAAAACAGTAAGACTAGAACAATCGGGAGGAGCGGACCATGTGGCACGACAATGAAACAACGGTCGATTACTTGAACTTTGGCGTCGTTGCGGACGCTTGTGCAAACCTCCTTCAGCAAGCGAACGGCGCGCCCCTCTCCATCGGGGTTTCTGGGGGTTGGGGAATGGGCAAGTCGTCGCTTGTCAGGATGATTGCGGAGCGGCTGAGCAAGGCCGCTGTGCCGGGGGAAAACACGTATGTGGTTGTCACCTTCAATCCCTGGCTCTATCAGGATTTTGAAGGTGCCCGAAGCGCGCTTTTACAGCTCGTTGGCGATGAGGTGCTAAGTCAAACGGCCTCAAACGAAGTCCTACTAAAAAAGGCCAAGCGACTCCTGCAGCGTATCAACTTGCTTCGATTGGTGCAGATGGGTGGCGAGGCCTCTGCGACTATCGTGACCGGCATCCCGATTGGTGCCATCGGGCGGGCTATTAGTATGGCCGGGAGCCTTTTTACGCCTGACAAGGGCGACGACAAGAAGGACGATGCTGCGCTGCTCAGGCCCGCTGAGCCGGTTTCTTTGCCCAGCGAGATTCAAGCCTTTCGTAATGCTCTCGAGGAACTCCTGGACGAGTTGAAAATCACCTTGGTGGTCTTCGTAGACGACCTCGACCGGTGTTTGCCTAAGACGGCTATCTCAACCTTGGAGTCCATTCGCCTTCTGCTCTTCCTCAAGCGCAGCGCTTTTGTCGTGGCAGCAGACAACGAATTCATCCGGGGCGCTGTGCGCGTCCATTTCGAGGGAACTGGAATTACCAGCGACATAGCTACGAACTACTTCGATAAGCTCATCCAAGTTCCGCTGCATGTTCCTCGACTCGGAGTCAATGAAGCCAAGGCGTATTTGGCTCTGCTACTGATGCAGCGAGCACACGAAGACGGGCATTTTGACAAGGCCCGGTTTGAGGCCGCGTTACTGGCAGTTCCGGAGCGCCTCCGAACTAGCTGGAAGGGTGATGCCGTCACGACTGAATTCCTCCAAGCGCAGGTTGGTGTCGGCGATGCACGCATGCTCGTCTTAATGGAGCTGGCTGAGGGCTTGGCTCCGTTGCTGACCCAGTCCAGCAGTGTCAATGCGAACCCGCGTCTGATGAAGCGTTTTCTCAACACGGTATATCTCAGGTCCGCTCTCGCAAAACCCCAGGGCATCGAATTGGACATACGCGCGCTGGCCAAGTGGCACCTGGTGGAGCGCTGCGACGAACTGCTGGCCAATACCCTTGCAGCTATGGTCACCTCCGCGCTGGATGGCCGCATCGATGCCCTCCGCACGGCAGAGACCGCGGCCAGAGAAGGTACCGTTCTACCAGACCCATTCAAGGACACCGTCTTCATAAAGGAATGGCTTCAGTTGCAACCTGCGCTCGGTGAAACCGACCTCCGGCCCTTACTGCATTTAAGTCGGGATACAGCTACACGAGACTTTGGCTCCGACAACATGACTCCGGAAGGTAGAGTGCTACGCGACGCGCTTGCGATTGCCACAGGTGCAAACGAACCCCTCGCACAAGCGATTCGCTCTGCTGGCCCACTTCAAGCTGAGTCGGCCATGACTAGAGCTTGGCTGCTGAAGGCGCCGAAACGAACGTGGCGGCAATTTGAGGATGTTGTGCCCCTGGTGGAGCCGTGCAAGATTTTTCCCGAACTCGGAGCGAAGGCAGCATCGCTTCTGAGTCAAGCGCCGCTAGGAGATGTCGGACCCGGAATCGTCCCAACCTTGTATGCGCAGATTTGGGCTCGCCCGGTCCTTGACAAGTGGGAGGAGTCACCAGCCTTGGCTAAGCCTGTAAAGAACGCCATCCAACAAGCAAAAAGGAACACCCACTGATGGGAACGTCTACATCAAGCAAGGGCGGAAGGGCGGGCTCACCCTTTGACCCGGAGTGGCTCTCAGGAGAGTCCGATGCCGCCGGTGGTAACTCCAGCGCTGAGGCCTCAGGCGCCGGCGAATCCGGAGCTGCTGCGGACCAAGCGGACGGCAGCACTGAAGCGCCAGAGCCTTCCGAGCCGGGCGCAGGCTCACCTGCCGACCCAGAACTCGCCCCAGACAGGCGCTTCGCTGAAGCGCGAACCAAGATGTCTGCCTACCTTTCCGGCGGTGGACGCGACTCGTTGCGTTCTGCGACAAAGAGTATGGTCAACAAAGGCATGGGGGGACCGGCGCGTGCCGCGTCCACGATGCGTCGTACAGCTCAAGGTGCTGGTCAGTTGGGCCAGTTCCTCGCTTCGGCTCGCGATGGAACCGACCCCAAAGTTGTCGACTGGGTCGCACGAGTCAGGGCGGAGAACCTGTCTGCGAGCGACCTTGCTCTGGAGCTGGTGAAGGAGGTTCTTCCAGATACCGGCAGCATTGACGACGAGTCCCTGCGAAATGCGGCCGCTGAAGCACTAGGAAGGCTGTATGAATCCAACCCGGACATCGACATCTTCGCTCTTACAGACCAACAAATCGCAGAAGTCATAGCGTTCACCATCGCCAACGAGGTGTGCAACCGCATGGACCTGCAGCTCGGCCAAACCTACGAGCGCCTCAAGTACGACCCCCATCAAGTACAGATGTACCGCAACGACATCAAGGAGTACGTGCACGCGGAAGTCCGCGTTGTCATGGAGCGGCACAGCGCTGCACACCAGGACCCGCAGCGCCTGGCCCGCGCGGTCTTGGCCTCAGCTTTGGAGGTATTCACGGAATGATGAAAGTTATCTGTACAGGGGTTGACCACCTTCCAGCGCACCTGGCAAACGGCGAGCTGGCGTTTGCCCTATTCAAAAGCGCCAAACGGGAAGGTGTCGGCACAATCGCTAAAGGGTGGAGAGGGTCGCTTAAGCGAAAGGGTTTCGCGCCAAGCCCGCAAGCATGGGACTTCACTCAGTTCTGTCTAGCAGTTTGCGCTGCCGACCTGGCTTGTCTTCGCAGCACCAGCGCTGACGGCTGGACACGTACCATAGAGCTCACAGTCGGATTGCACGAACCCCTCCTGTGGGCACCTTGGAAGCAGCACGCCGAGAGCATGCTCAAGGTGCTTACCGGTGACTACTGGACGCTCCACTTCGTTGAGGGCGGAGTTTCGCCGCCCGACGGTAAGGCCCCGCCCCTTGAACGCGATTGTGTGTCGTTGCTTTCAGGAGGTCTAGATAGTCTCATTGGTGGAATCGACTTGTTAGCGCAGGGCCGTCGGCCGATGTTCGTGTCGCAACTTGCGCATGAGGATTCCCAGCGACAGCGCGACTACGCAGCGATGCTCGGAGGCGGCGAGACGCACCAGCAATGGAGCCACGGCATAAGTTTCAGCGGCCAGCGCGAGCCCTCGACACGCGGACGTTCTTTGGCTTTCTATGGCTTTGCGGTACTCGCCGCCTCCAGGGTCGCAGCTGTACCTGTTCAAGTATTCGTGCCAGAGAACGGCTTCATTTGCGTCAATCCCCCTTTAGTGCCGGGACGTGTTGCCAGTCTGAGCACTCGGACAGCGCACCCGCTGTTCATCGGAATGCTCCAGGAACTCCTGACAGGACTGGGCGTTCCTGTTCAGTTCGAACTGCCCTATCGCTTCAAGACAAAGGGTCAAATGCTGCAGGAGTGCCTAAACCAAGAGCTGCTTCGCACTTGGGCGGCCGACTCCACGAGCTGCGGCAGATTCCGGACCTACAACCGCGTGCACTGTGGGCGCTGTGTGCCATGCATGATTCGGAAGAGTGCGTTTCTGGCCTGGGGCCGTCAGACGGACACCACTAGGTACGTCTACCCGTCCCTCGCCCAATCTGACAAGTCCAGTGGCCCCGATGACCCGATGGCGGCTGCGCTGGCTGTCCTTACGGTTCGTACCCATGGCCTAGACAGATTCCTTGGGGCGACACTGGCTTTTGCGTCGCCTGATGACCGACGGGCGTACAGAAATATGCTTGCGGCAGGCGTCACTGAGCTTGAAACACTGCTTCACGCAGACGGGCTGTTGTGATGGACTTTCACTGCCACCTTGACCTTTATCCAAACGCCAGAGAGGTCTACAAAGAAGCGTGTCGGCGCAACGCGTTTACTTGGCTGGTAACAACCAGTCCTAAGGCCTTCGAGGCAACTTCACGTATATTGGGGTCTTCGTCAAATGTCCTTATCACTCCGGGGTTGCACCCTGAGATTGCCCATGAGAGATTCGGGGAACTAGACCTGCTGCTTAAGCAGATAGCCACCGTGCGCGCAGTCGGGGAAGTTGGACTCGACGGGTCCTCGCGGTTTCGAGCTACATACGAGGTTCAGCACAAGGTCTTCAGCGCGGTCGTCGCGAGGTGCGAGGAACTCGGAGGCCGCACGCTCAGCATCCACTCCAGACAGGCGGTCACGTATGTATTGGCAGAATTGAGCATGCACCCGCGGTTTGGTACGGCCGTCCTTCATTGGTTCTCGGGTACAGCAGCGGAGTTGAAGGCTGCCGACGCACAGGGCTGCTGGTTCAGCGTCGGGCCCGCAATGTTCAATTCGAAAAGCGGTCGAGCATTAGCGGCGAGGCTTCCGAGAGACCGAGTAGTTCCAGAGAGCGATGGCCCCTTTGCGCAGCTAGGCGGGAAGCCGATAATGCCGTGGAGTATGCCGGAAACGGCACGGTACCTCGCGGAGGCTTGGTCTGTACCTATAGATAACGCCATGCATGTTTTAGAAAATAACTCTCTTCGCCTTCTAGACCTAATGCAGCTGTCTTAGGGCACTGAACCACGCAATTGGGGCGCCGATTAACAACTGGATTTAGGGGGTAATACGTGGTTTCTGCCTTTAAAAAAAAGAACACCATTGAGGAAACTGGATTCAATCTGGCGGCTGATGGTTTTACATATCGAAATCGGCAGTACAAGTTCGAAGATGTGATTGAAACACGGATTTTTCGCAGCGTCCTTGAGCACAAAGTAGTCTTGGTGGGCTCTGATTACCATCACTCCATCTCCGTAATGTTCATTACGAAGTCAGGTGAGGAACTGCAGGTCTCTGAGCAACCCACCTGGCTCTCTAACAGCAAGATTTCTAGCGTAGAGCACGTTGAAAAAATCTTCTCGATAATCTCCCAACAGACGTGGGATGCTCGGGTCAAAAAATACACGTCACAGGTCGCAGAGTTGGGTTTCTTCGTCTATGAGGGTGGCGCATACATCCGAAAGAGAGCCGGTTAATGCTGCTGAAGAACAGTAAGCTCTTTGATTTTTCAGCGGTCAGTTTGGGGAAAAAATACGGCTTTATCACTGTCGAGGAAAAGAACCGCGGACTGGGCGCCCTGCTACTCGGCAAGCTTGTGAATACTGAAGTTGGAATTTCCACCTTAGTAGACACTGATGTCTTCTTTGGCTTGCTTAAGCACTACTTCAACATCAGTTGGAGTACCTAAGCTCTTTTAATCGACTCCATTTAAAAAGCCTTGACAGCGATGTTGCGAACCTTTGGCGATGGTGGCGGGGCCTCCTACTCAATCGCGCACCGCAAGGCCTAAACTCAACAATCGGACGCTACAACTCCGCCAGTTTCGCTCGTGCCTCACGTTTGCCGAGCTTACGAATAGCGGCAATAGCCTGAATGTGGTTATTGCGCGGAGTCGCCTTGCCGGACTCCCATTTGTAGACCGACAAGCTAGAGACGCCCAAAAGTTTGGCCATCTCTTGTGCTGACAACCCGAGCTTCTTCCGTAGAGAGCCGAAGCCCTTGGCCTGGAACCGAAGCTGGCCACCCCCATCCGTCTCCCCCTCCGGAGATGGCGTTTTTGTCTTGCTCACCTTCATGAGCTGACGGGTCAGTCGCTCCAGCTCCGCTGTCTTCCGCTTCAATGCGGCAATCTCGGAACGCTGGTGCGAGACAGCTTTTCGCAGCGAGTCCATGTCACCCCTCAACTCCTTGCGGGCTACACGGGAAATCTCAGCTTTAAGCGTTGTGGCGAGGTTGGTCATGAGTCGCATTATTACTCATACCCCAACTGCTTCATTCGATAGTTAGCAACAGCATGCGTGCGTGGCCGGTCAGGTGTATGTTTTCATTCGTACCAGCCCGTTCCGGCAGGAAGCTCAGTATTCCCGTGGCATATCCGTGCCTTTGCGCCGCCCATCCTCCGACACTGGAGCTCTTGTCGCTGCGGCTTTGGCAGGCCTGCGCTCCGTCTTTCAGCCCGGCTTCAAGCTGGCTAAGGCCGGGGTGATGTTGATGGACCTGGCGCCGGACGCGCTGCACCAACATGAGCTCGACTTTGAGAATGATGACGTTGCGCCTGACAGGCGGGGGTTGATGAGTGCGCTGGACGGCATCAATCAGAAATACGGCCGCGGCATGGTCTTGATGGCGAGCGCTGGGCTTGCGGGTGATGCGCGAGCTTGGTCAATGAAGCAGGAAAGGCGAACTCCCGCCTATATGACGTGCTGGGAAGACATGCCTGTGGCGCGAGCCTAGAAACCGCTGTTTGACGGCGCTTTCGCGCGCTCGGTAGCTGGGCGGGTTGCGACAGACACCGACCTCAACACAAAAAACAGAACCGAAAATGTAGTTTAAAGGATTGCTCAAGACCTGGAGCGATACAAATGGCAGCTACTGCCCTCGCCCAAGCAGCTTTACGAGGTGCGCGGTCTTGGGCCTCGAGCGGCTCGTCCCAGCCTTGCCTATCTGCGTTTGAAGACTGCTGGCCTGCGCTCCTTGAACGCCGTTCGACCTTCTGCAGCGTCCTCCGTTGCGAAACAAATTGTCTGCAAATCGCGCTCGTACTGAATCGCTGCTTCAAGCGGCAGGGTGTAAGCCGCACGCATGTTGGCCTTAGCAGTTTCGACCGCGATGGGTGGCCGTGACGCGATGGTCGTTGCAATCTGCTGCGCGCGCGCATGCAAATCGGCCAGTGGATGCAATTCGCTCACCAGGCCCCACTGCAGTGCCTGTTGTGCGGAAATGAAATCACCAGTCATGAGCATCATCGATGCGTTGGAAGCACCGACACTGTGCGCCAGCATATAGGCCATGCCGCCGCCGCCAATCCATCCAAGTTTTACCTCTGGTGAGCCCAGCACAGCGGTATCCGCTGCGATGCGGATATCGCAAGACATTGCGGTTTCTAGACCGCCTCCCAATGCGTAGCCGTTGATGGCGCAAACCACCGGCTTTACCAGGCTACGAATAGCGTCGCAATAGTCCGGACGATTTCGAAATTCCCACGGCGTCTTGTACTTGTCCAGTTCCTTCACGTCGCTTCCGGCACAAAAGGCCTTTGCGCCTTCGGCCACTAAAACTAGGACACGAATATCGTCGCGCCGATTCCATTCAGTTACATGCGCCACAAGGGCGTCAGACATTTCTGGGGTGACAGCGTTCAGCTTCTCTGGACGATTTAGAGTGATGGTACCGACGTGGTCTCGGACCTCAAATTTGATGTGTTCCACTTCTAGCCTCTTTAATGTTGCAAAGGGATGGGGGCGGTCAGACTTCGCTGTTTGGAGGTCGGTGTTGCTCGTATAGAGCCTGCAGGGCCCCCAGAATCTGGGCTGCCGAATGATGGTCTTCGAGCGCCTGGCGCACAAGGGCAGACGCTTGGGTCTGGAACGGCACGTACCCGGGGTGGCGCGGCCGTACAAGGGCTTTCTCCAGCGTGGCACTTGTTCCAGCGAAGAAGTCGTTCCAGGCGGTATTGACCGCCGTATCAGCCCAAGCATTTCGAGCGCTTGGCTGCCCGTCGGCAAACGGAATGTACTGAGCTTGGGTACGCAGACTCAGCAGGTCGACCAAGTGAGCCTTCAACTGGTCGTTGACTTTAGTGCGACGGCTGATGCCTATACCAGTTCCTCCCAGCGTTGACCCGAGCAGTCCGCCGGGACCCGCAGGGACGTCGACAAACTGCAGACGATGGCTCCCATCGGAGGGTGCGGCATAGGTCACATACCCAAAAACCAAGGGGCAGTAGACGGCTTCAGTGTTCTGCGACATCGCCTGCAAAAGGCCGATGGGATTTTTGCCCAGCCAGCCTTTGAAGCTCCTGCCGTACAACTCGCTCAGGACATCCCATGCTTGAACCGCGCCATCGCCGACCAACAGGGTCTCCGGCCCACGGGAGACTGGCGCTTCCCCGAAGGCTGCACTGATGCTAAACAATGTAAGAAGCGCGTGGGGCCCTGCCAGTGAAAGGCATACATCATGACGACCCGCCAACTCACCCACCTGCACCCAAGATTTCGGTGCCGGTTCCTCAATCAGGTCCGGTCGCATGACGGCGACCTGTGACGCTGCATCCAGCGGTAACGCCCAGTGCTGGCCGGCATAGCCGTAGCTGGCGAAAGCTTGGCCAATGCTCTGCGCGCGCCACTGCGCTATGTCGGTGGCATCAAAAATGGACTCCAGTGGCTGCAGGCATTGGCCGTGCACGGCGTCTCCCAGATGCGGATGGTCGAGCACGATGACGTCGTATCGCTCCGCGAGCTTTTCGATGGGATGGGATTCGAAGCCTTCCAGCGGCTGGCGCTCCCAACGCAGGCTCAGGCCTTTAGCCTGGGCTTGCGCAGCCGCGCGCTCGAGCGCCACATAGCCACGCGGATGGTCCCACGTCAGCCCGACATAGGAGTTGATTCGGCTCACAGCGTCTGTTCACCGAGCGTTTGGGATTTCAAGAGTGCGTTGACACGGTCGTCGCTCCAGCCCAACTCTCCGAGGATTTCACGGGTGTGTTGCCCTGCCAGCGGTGCGCCGCGTGTCACGCGGGATGGGGTCTTCGAGAACTTGATGGGAAAGCCCGGGGTCTTGACCTTGCCTTCGGTCGGATGCTCGTACTCTACGAATGTTCCGTTGTGCTTGATTTGGGGGTCGTTGACGACGTCTTCGTAGCCCAACACTGGACCCGCCCAGGCGTCTGTCGCACCGAATTTATCCAGCCATTGCACCGACGTTTTATGGAGAAGCTTCTCCCTAGTGGTGGCAAATATGTAATCCCGGCGGGTAAAAGTATCGACTTCGTCATCCAGTTCGGCCAGCTCCGGCGCGTCAATGACCTGTGAGAGCGTTTTCATGCTCGGGAAAGCAAGGGCGATATAACCGTCGCTGGTGGCGAAGATGCCATAAGGCGCTCGGATGTAGACGTGGGCATGCGGCTCGGCACCGCGCTGTTGCGGCTTATTGGCCACGGTGTATATGGAGAACTCCTGCATTTGCAGCGCCACGATTGCGTCGAGCATGTTGACCTGAACCAACTGACCCTCGCCGGTGCGCTCGCGGTAAAGCAAAGCGGCCAATACTGCTTCGAATGCCGTGGAGGCAGTGACGGCGTCGACCACATACTGGCCAGCGGGTACCGGAGGTTCGCCGGCTCGGCCGGTGGACAACATCGCGCCACTCATTGCCTGAAGCAGCAAGTCCTGCCCCGGTCGCTGTTTGTACGGGCCGTCTTCCCCATACCCCGACATCGACACATACACCAGCTTTGGATTGATAGCGGAGAGCGTCTCGTAGTCGACGCCCAGCCGCTTCGCTACACCTGGGCGGTAGTTCTGTAAAAATACGTCCGAGGTGCGCACCAACTCGTAAAGCGCGTCCTTGCCTTCCTCCTGCTTCAGGTCAACCGCCAAGCTGCGCTTGTTGCGGTTCAATGAGAGGAACGAGACGTTGATGCGGTTACCCTTGGCTCCTCCCGCAGAAATGTGGCGTTGCCATTCGCCGTTGACCGGCTCGACTTTGATGACATCGGCACCGAGGTCACCCAGGCGCTGAGCTGCAAACGGGCCAGCCATTGCAATCGAACAGTCGAGGACGCGGTAGCCTTGAAGGATGTTGGTAAGGGGTGCAGTCATGATGATTCTTCGTTAAGAAACGGTTTTTGGAGAAGAAGTCAGGTCCAGGTTTTCACCTGTCTTGGCCGAGAAGAGGACTGCTTCGTGAAGACTCACTTGCAGCGATACCGGCTGGCGATTTGTCAAAGGCGTGTAGCCGGGGAAGGTCACCATGACCTCGTGTGGGGTGGATGCATCTTCATCGTGCGCGGTCTTCACGCCATGAAGCGTGATTGCGACCACCGACTCGGCGCCGACATGCTCCACCAAGGACACCAGTCCGGGCATGCCGGCCGTGTCAGCAGCGATGCTGAACTGATTGGGGCGTACGCCAATCACGATGGGGCCCTCGTACGGTCCAGGTAACACGGCACGAAGATGCGAGGGCAGAGGCAAAACGTAATTCCCGATGTGCACCATGTCACTGCGGATTTCGGCATGTAACAGGTTCATCGGTGGCGTACCGATGAAGCGTGCCACATAGACATTCGTTGGTGACTCGTAGATTTCCCGCGGCGTCCCAAGTTGCTGGACAACGCCGTCCTTCAGTAGCGCAATCCGAGTGCCCATGGTCATGGCTTCGACCTGGTCATGGGTCACATAAACAAAGGTGCCGCCCACGCGTTCGTGCAGTTTGGAAATCTCCGAACGCATGGAGGTTCGCAGCTTCGCATCTAGGTTGGACAGCGGTTCATCCATCAAAAACACTTGCGGCTGGCGCACCATGGCACGGCCCAAAGCCACGCGTTGGCGTTGACCGCCCGACAAGGTCCGCGGGAACTTGTCCAGCCAATCGGTCAGCGCGAGAGTCTTGGCTGTCTTCTCCACAAGTTGAGCAACCTCCGCCGAGCGCTCAATGCGCCGCCTGGCCATACCGCCGATGATGGGCAAATGAAACCACCAACGATGTTCCCGCATGATGAGTGGAAACGAAATGTTCCGACGGACCGTCATATGGGGGTACAACGCGTACGACTGAAACACAAACGCAATGTCCCGGTCCGTCGGAGGAAGCTGGTCCACCCGGCGGTCGTTGATGTGGATTTCACCGCCGGTGATGGTTTCCAGCCCTGCGAGCATGCGCAGCAAAGTGGACTTGCCGCAGCCCGATGGGCCCAGAAGGACGAGAAACTCTCCGTCTTTCACGTCAATCGAAATATCCTTGACCACTGGCCGGTCACCAAAGGTTTTGAGGACGCTTTTGAGTTGTATCGAAGCCATTTTTCTCCTTGAATCTTTACTCGTGAGGTCAGCCCTTGACGCTGCCTGCGGTCATACCTGCGACGACGTGCTTCTGAACCATGAGGTAGAACACGACGGCGGGCAGCGTGTAAATCACTGCGACGGCCATAACGGCGTCAATTGGGGTGCTGAGTTCGCCGACAAAGCTGGCGAGGCCAACAGATGTCACATGCAACCGTTCTTCGTTGATGAAGGTTTGGGCGAAGATGTACTCGTTCCAACCATGGAAGAAGGCGATGACCGAAGCGGCAGCCAGAGTGGGTGCAATCAGCGGAACGACTACCGTCAAGATGACCCCGAGGCGGGAGCAGCCATCGATGCGCGCGGCCTCTTCGATTTCCAGTGGCACTCCATCGATGGCTCCTTTCAGAATCCAGATGATGACCGGCACGGTGAAGGCCGTGTTGGCAAGAATCAGGCCGCTCAAGGTATTGAGCAGGGCCAGCTGACCGAAGATGGCGTAAAGCGGCACCAGAAGCATGGCCTCGGGTAGCATCTGGGTCGTAAACAAGCCAAAGCTCAATGAGCCCTTCCCCTTGAAGCGAAACCGTGAAAGTGCGTATGCCGGAAAGACAGCCAGTGCAATGCTGAAGACGGTCGTGCCAAGAGCGACGATGGCACTATTTAAAAGCCAAGTCCCAACAGGCTTGATGGAGAAAACGTCTTTGTAAACATGCCACTGGGGAAACTGGGGCACCAATCGCGGACTGTCGGTGAACAGCTGACTGGAGGGCGTCAGGGATGTCACGAGCATCCAATAGATGGGGAAGGCGGCTGCACCAAGAAGTGCAATGACCAGTAGCATTCGAATTGAATGTCGGGTAGCGTAGTTCATCAGCGTTCTCCCGCCTTTTCCACATTAGCCGTATAGCGAAAGTAGATGACAGTCACCACAAGCGCAATAGCCACACCAACCATGCCAACGGTAGCTGCTTGGCCCAGTTGTTGGTTAACGAAGGCTCGCCGATACACATCAATCACCAACGTGTTGGTCGAGCCCACGGGACCACCTTGAGTTAGCAGCCAAATCAGGTCGAACCTTCGTAGCGACCAGATGGTGGAAAACAATGCCAGCAACATGACGGACGGCTTGATAGTCGGCCATACGACGGCTTTGAATACGCTCAGTCGGTCCGCGCGGTCGATGATGGCGGCCTCGCGCTGCTCATGGGACACGCCCTGTAGGGCGGCCAGCAACACGACTGACGCGAACGGAAAAATTTGCCAGACAGTTGTCAACAGAACCGCCACCAGCGCAAGCTCGGGGCTGTCCAGCCAGTTGACTGTTCCGGCTTGGATTCCGAAGAAGCGCAGGATATGGCCAAAGATGCCGTACTGGGCGTTGTAAATCCAGATTGCAACGAGCGCCACGGCAACCGGCGGGGCTGCCCAGGGAATGGTGACGACGGCCCGAGCAAATCCACGTCCGAAGAATGGCGAGTCCAGCAGCAGTGCCGATAGGAGCCCCAAAGTCACGGCGGAGAATACGCAGGTGATGGTATAGACAAGCGTAATGAGAATGGATTTTCGAAAATCCGGGTCGCTGAACAACTCCCTGTAGTTTTCGAGACCTATCCACTGGCTTTGGCTGGAATTCAACAGCGATGTCGCTGTGAAGCTGAGCCAGAGCTCCTGAAACAGGGGATAAACTTGAAAGACAATCAGGTATAGCGTCGCGGGAGCCACGAGCAAATAGGGCATCAGCGGATGTCCGTCGAGCTTCGCCTTGCTCTTTCCATGCGAAGGCTCGGTTGTGACCGGCACCGCGCCGGAGAGGGCGGATTGGTTGGTATTCATGGGAATTCCAGTGGGGACGGGCCAGCGCCTAGCCCGCCGGGGCATCGAGGTAGGGTCGCGATTCTGTTAGCGCTTGAGGACGCGAGACAGCACAATGTTCTGCGCGTCGTTCATCGCCTTTGTTGGGTCGACCCCGCCCTGAAGGACCTTGATGACCTGTTCAATCACAATCTGCTGGATTTCAGGCGCTTTTGTCTCAAGGCCTTGAGGCAGTGCTGGAACGCTATTTTCGGTCTGGTCGTCATATACCTGAATCCATGGCCATTTGGCAATTTCTTCAGGGCTGCGCTGTACAGCAACTGCCACGCTCGATGCTCCATGAATTTGCTGCAGTTCCCGTTGCGCTTCAGGCGTCAGCATCCATTTGAGGAACACCGCCGCGGCAGCCTTGTTCTTGGAGTTGGCGTTGATAGTGATTGGCGCCAGTATCATTCCCTGGGCGCGCGTCGGGAACGGTGACGGGGCTGCGGCCATCTGCATTTCCTTGCCTTGGGAAGCCAGATTCGCAGCGACACCACCGTTGTCAATTTGCATGCCAATCTTGCCTTCCGCGAACATGCGGCGGTAGGTGGATGCGTCAGCCCCCCTGGGAATCACACCGGCGTCATAAACCTTCTTGTATGCGACGACACCTTCAATGACCTTGGGGCTGTTCAGCGTTGGATTTCCCTTTGCATCGCTCCAGCGACCGCCGAACCCGTAAACGTAGTTGGTCAGGTCGTACCAGAACCCTCCCCGCTCGGCCATTGTTGCGCGGTAGGCGTAGCCGAAATTGCCATTGGCTGTCGCGGTCTTTGCCGATGCCAGGAACTCGTCAAAGTTGGCGGGCGCCTTTTTCACCAGCGCTGTGTTATACACCATCGAGTAGTTGCTGACCTCGAAAACGACGCCATAACGCTTACCGGCAATCTTCATGTACTTGTCGGGGGACGAGAACTTGAAATCACCGTCTTTGATGTATTCGTCCATAGGCGCTATGCGCTTGGCATCTGCTGCAGCGTAGAACTCAGGTAAGTCAAAACGGACCAAGTCGGGGCCAGCGTTGCCGCCCATCTGCGTGAAGATAGTGCTGACAAAGGACGAGAAGGGAATCGTCACGGGCTGTATTTCGACTTTTTCCTGACTCTGATTGAACTTCGCAATCCAGGCTCGCATTTTCTCGCCACGGGCTGGTTCAGCAAAGCTGGCTGCCGCGAACGTGACGACTTGCTTGGGGTCAGCGGCGTTGGCTGCGTTCCCAAGCGGCGCGATAGCGAGCAAGAGGAGTAGGGTCCGACGCGGCACAGGGAAGGATGTCTTCATGAGGGTTGTCTCCTATATTCGAGCGCCGTGTGAAGCAGCGCAGGTTAAGTTAGCGCTAACGATTAGCGCTAATGATAGTATCAACATGAATCCCAACAGATACAAGATGGTGAGTGCGCGTTGTTCTGATGGTTTACCCTGAAACGGCAAGAATGGCGCCTTGACCGGGCTGGAATCCGTTTTAGTAAGCGTCGAAGGAACGCTGTTGCGCCGGCCCTTCCACTAAAAATTAGCGCTAACTTTGCGTTATATTGCTGCCATGACTAGCCTTGGAAGCGCTGAGCCGAATAACACAATGAAAGTACAAGCTGTGAAACCCTACAGTCGCTCACGTCCAGGCACAAACACCGTGACCATGGCCGACGTGGCGAAGGTCGCAGGCTTTTCTGCCCAGACGGTGTCTCGCGTGCTGAGGAAGCCAGAAGGCAGCGCGCCGCATGTTCGAGAAAAAGTTCTCGAAGCTGTGCGTGCCACGAAGTATGTGCAGAACCTCGCAGCGAGCAACCTCGCTTCAAACCGCAGCATGACCATTGCTGCAGTGATACCCGTCATCTCCGCATCAATTTTTGCCGAGACCGTACAGGGGCTTTCCAACATTCTGATTCCGGCGGGCTATCAAATCATCATTGGTCACACTGATTATCAGGAGGACCGCGAGGAGGCATTGGTGCGCAGCCTGCTTGGACGCCGCCCCGACGCGTTCTTTTTTATCGGGACACGGCATACGAAGGCCACGAAAGAAATGTTGGTGCAAGCGGGTATTCCGGTAGTCGAGAGCTGGGACTGGGTGCAAAAGCCGATAGACCAGTTGGTCGGATTCTCCAATCGGCGGTCCATCACCGAGATGGTGGCCTATCTGAAAAGAGCGGGCTACCAGAGGCCGGCTTTCGTCGGCTCCATTCGCGAGGGCGACGACCGCGCCGAGAGCCGTGTGAAGGGGTACTTGGACGGAATGAAGGAGCACTTACCCTCGGAGCAGCCGAGAACATTGGTTGTGGATGACCTGCCTTACAAGATGAGTTCCGGCAGAGAGTTGCTGCGACTGGCGCGGGAGCAGTATCCAACTTGCGATGCAATGATGTTCTCAAGCGACCTTTTCGCCTCGGGAGCACTCCTTGCGTGTCAGGCTCTTGGTTTATCAGTACCGGGTGACCTTGCCATTACTGGTTTTGGAGATTACGAAATCGCCCGAGAGCTCAAGCCAGCCTTGACGACCATAAATGTTCCAAGCGTGCAAATCGGGGAAGAAGCGGCCCGCATCATCCTGCTACGCCTTAACGCCATCAGGTCAGGTACGCCAGAAACAAGAGTAAAAGCGAAGAAAGTCAAACTTTCTTATCAACTCATGGTGAGAGAAAGCACTTAAAGCCAGCTCCAACTTGCTGCGTTGCCTGTCAGCTTGTCGCCTTCGGTCTCGGCCGTTAACTCGTCCTGCTGATGTACGTGGATAAATCTTCACACTGCGGGCGCAGAAACTGGGGCGTTGCAGCGTCTGACCCAGGTTCATACTCAAATTGTGCCGTGGCCTTGCGCGGCACTTCGCAAATCGATGCGCATTTTCTCAATTGAGTGTCCATAGAACTCATGATTTCCGGCTAGGAACAGCACAGGCACAGACCAGTCCTTGAATAAGTCGATGGCCTGAGTGCCACTGCCAATATCGCCAGCCAAGACCAACAGGTCTGCACCATGTGCAGGCGATATCAAGCTCTCACCTGGAAACTCATGTTTCGCGCCAAGGCTGATGAAGAGACCGAAAACGCAGCCGCTTAAAAGTAATTTGATTCCAAAGCCCCGTTCCCGCGGGGCTTTTTCTTTGGCCGAACTAGACAACAGAGCAGCGGGGCGGAAGAACGCAATCCGCGGACAACGGCTGCAGTACCTCTGACCCCTCAATATTTCAATACAGGGAAACATCTTCTGCGTGACAACTACACCTCGTCTGGACCTTCGCCGCGGCGTCACTGAACCGGTGGTGCTGGTCATTTCGCGCCGCCAGGTCGAAACCGGTGACATCGCCTCGGTACTAACCGAACTGAAGCCGTTCCTGGCTACGCGCGAGGACGCCTGGCTGTACCGAGGCCAGATGGTGCTGGTCGTAGACGGCTACAACGAAGACACCCGGGAACTCGTCGACATTGCCGACGTGCGCGCCTTCCTTCAGGGGCTGGAGCGGGAGTGGCCCTACTGGGCTTTTTTCTTCAACCAGTTAGATGACAGCCTCATTATTTTCTTGTCCTGCTTGTGCGGAGCGCATTTCCCGGATGGCGGCGCCGTCGAGATGGACTTGGACAAACTGCAGGAAATCTTGATGCGCGGCTTCGACGGCATGAACTCGATTTTCGAGAAGCACGGTTTCCCGGAATATGAGCTCGAAGCGATGAGCCGCGGGCTGATGGAGGTCATTGAACAGGCCGGGATGGCATGACGCGCAGGCATGCAGCCAGTCCACCTTTTTGGGCTCGCGCTTCATGACGGCGACGAAGGAAGACGCAGGACGTCAGGGTCATTTTTTATTTCGGGGGGGCTATCCACTAATTCCAGCGCTTGCATTTTTTATAGCAGGTCAATCACGCAAGCCCATTGGAAGTCCTTGTTCTCAAAAACGAGTTCTTTGGCCTCTGCGGCTGAGCCCACGTTCTGAGGGTAGCCCAGCGGATTTGCCACCACTCGGCATCCGCCAACCTTGTAGTCAAAAGAGTCATGGACGTGGCCATGCAGCCAGAGGTCAGCCTTCGGCAGCAGCTCGCGGAGGTCACTGACAAATGCCGCGTTTACAGGGTCTCCAGCGTACCGCGGGTGCACCGATAGGGGATGAGGCCCGTGGTGAGATATGACCACCGTCTTGCCGTCATAGGACCGATTCAGTTCTTGGGCCAACCAAGCGCGCGCGAGTTCATGTTCGGCCAGTGCTTTCGCCGCGGTAAAGCGCCCCTCTTGGCACACTATGCGCCGATGGTCATTGATTGACAGTTCAGCCTGCTCCATCAACTGGCGCTGTGTGCGATTGAGCTCCAACCGATAGTCAGTCCACAGCGTCGTACCAAGAAACCGAACACCTCCGAAGTCAACCAAATCGTTGTCTATGAAGGTGATGCTTGTGCCTCGCGCTGCTGTACGCAAGTCAATTCGCGTCTGCTCAATTGAATGTCCATAGAATTCATGATTTCCCGCTAGGAACAGCACAGGCACCGGCCAGTCCTGAAACAAGTCGACGGCCTGAGTGCCGTTGCCAATGTCGCCAGCCAAGACCAGCAAGTCCGCGCCATACGCAGGCGATATCAGGCGCTCTCCCGGAAACTCACGCTGAAGGAATTCGAGATGGAGGTCGCTGGCAAGTTGAATTTTCAATTTTTACTTTCGGTTTCGCTATCGTCACAGGGTATTCATTCCAGCCGGAACGGGGCCCCACAAGTCCGGTGCGCCGCGGTGGGCGGAATCTAGGTGCCACGGGCTCGGGTAGTGACGCAACAAGCGGTGGGCCTCTTTGCGAACATCCTCCGGAACTCCTGGGGACTTTGTTGAGTCTTGAAGTTCAAGCAAGAACGCTTTTGTCTGCATCACGGCGCGTGAGCGCTCATCCGGCATAGTCATCGTTAGCTCCTGTGCTCAGATTTAGTGGCAAGTTCGGATGCGGGTGGCGCGAGCCAATGCAGATTGCGTCATGGAAACCGCACCGCGAGGGCAAGCGCCATTGCCAGCACTCCCGCAATAGCGGCCACTGCAGCCAATATCGTGCGGGAGCGCTCTTCGTCTTTCAGTAGGGCTGATATGAGGCGGTTCATGTGTCAGGGTCACTTCATGAAAAGAATGGCTGCGACGGCAGCTGTAAATGCGATAAGCATGCTGAGTGCTATCCCCCAAATGACGATGTTTGCCAGACGCTCTTCGCGTTGCTTCGAAATTTCTGCATCTTCTTGACCAGGCAGCTCGACATGCGAGAACGCCTTGCTCGCAGCTTCTGCAGTGAACAGATGGTCGTTCTTGGGGTCGAAGATGGGGTGGTCGTCAGGAAGGTACATGACCTCCTCTTTTTCTCCGAACTTGCCAAAGCCAAACTGGTCTCTCGGCACGCGCAGTGATAGCAGCCAGGCAGGTGAGCGAAACGGCCAAATCTGGCTGAACCATTGCTCGAATCGAAAGCGCTGGTACTGCCACAGCTCTGCCGCGTCCTCCTTAAAGTTCCGCCAGCCCTGCCATGCTTCGTAGATGCGAAAAGTGGCAATTCGCAGCACGGCTTTAATCAGCTCCTGGAGCGTCATAGCTCCACCCCAGGAACCACAACCCCGGGCAGAGTAGACAACATCGGTACCTCGCCAAGCTCCGCCGGGACGAAATCTGACGATGATGCACCGCAACGGCTGCATTTGAAATATCTGTCAATAGTCGCAATCTGACCCCGCGGTTCTTTTCCTGCGAGATACTCATTCACAGTTGCGACATGTGCCTCGGCCTCAGTGAGAGATATTGCGAAATGCACCCTACCGCAGTCATGGCATTTGTATTGCTTCATTGCGACCCCAGCACGAGACCAGCCGGGCGCACCCCAACTGAATCAGGATGGCCGACTGCAAGTTCGAACCACATCGACCCAAACTCTTCTTCGCAAAACAGTTCTACCGGCTGCACTTCCCCCCTGCCCAACTTGCTGAGTGCGGGTGTACCGTTCGCGTAGCGGTCCCACATAACCACCTGGGCATTTTGGTCCTGCGTTTGCAGGATGGAAATCAGGTCTTCGACAGTCATCTTTGGCTGTCGCTTGGCACCGCCATCAGCTGAACAACCTCGGCGGTCACGTCCAAGATGTCAGAGACCCCCTCTCTCCCGCACCAGAACACGTATTCTTGAGGGGGTACTGTGCCAGGCACGCCAGCCAGGAGGATGTGACGTCCAGCGCCGTCACATCCAATGGCTTGGGCAGGGTCAAAATTCACAATCCTGGCACTAACGTACGGAATCATTGCGCGGTCCGCATATCCGACAAAATGTCTCGTTCGGCGAGGCCGATGGGCGAGCTGCAGTTCGAACACTTGCCACGCTTTAACCACCAGCTGCGGGCGCGCATAGATTGGTTCAACACCCCACCTATCGCCGTCATTTTTCTTTCCAAACATCATCGAGCCAATGTAGCGAAATGGCACGATTCAGGCAACGGAAGCTGGCAGTGACGTGCAACCACTCTGCCAGTAGATATCGAAGGCGTACAGCGGAAAGAACTTGTTTTTTAGCGACCGTCTAAATAGCTGCGGTTTACCAATGGAACTGAGCAACACCCTGGCAATAGAGAAACAAGGGGCATTTCAAGCGCGTCCATTTCAGAGTTTTCTTGCTCCAGCCCTGCAATGCTCTGGCTCTGTTTGTTCTATTCGGGGTATCTGCGGTAACAGGTAACGCGCGGAGGATGCGCATACCCAGGCCTGTCCGCTGCATTCCCTTACCCGGTCGTTCACAGTCGTCGTCACTGGCTATTCCATTGGCAGGAAACTTCTTGACGCTTTCAAAGCGTCCCTTGCCTGAATTATTGCCTTGGCACTCCCTATCCTTGAGTCTTCCTGTTAGAGAAGGAGCGAGGGGAAGGACGCGTGCTCGCGTCCGTGCATTGGGGAAGCATTGGAGTTCCTGGGCAGACAGCGCGCCTGAAGAGCGCGCCTTCTGCTCCTCAGGCACCTGTATTCTTATTAAAGAATAGTCCAGATGCGTCAAATGTACTTATCTCATTGTTTTTATTGGGGATTTTCGCGAACGCTTGTTCGGGATATGCCATGCTTTTGTTCGCCTTAATCCTTGTCATATCGCGAACGCCAGACGGGCTACGCGCGACACGAGCTAAGCCGTCCCGCTCCCATTCAACGCTCCAATTTTCAAGGCGTCCTAATGCAGTAAGAGCAACTTTCACATCACTGCGCCGACGTCGATGCGTCCCCTCTGGAGCCCGTTCCGAACTACCAGGCCACAACCTTTCAATCAGGGTTTCAACCTTAATATTTATGTGATGCCCGCGGCTCAACGTCGTCGAAAAAAACGCATGCAAGGCCATCGGGATATCCTTGCCTAACTCAAGCCGTTCTTGTAGGGACACTTGGGCATAAGGCTGACCAAATAACGACGATGCCAGTCGACAGTTCAGAGCAAGGTTAATCCGACTGTCATCGCTGACCAGCATCACCACAAGGAAAGACTGACGTACCGTTTTATCCGTTCCCGTGGATTTTTCCCAGACCACAACTTCGCACAGTCGCCGAAGTTGCTCCATACGAAGCTCCTGGGCTGAGCCCCCAGTCTCGGTATTGCAGCGTCGATTGAGTTCGTACCAGGTCGTAGACAGCTTTACCGTTTGGCCCGGTGCTCGCTCATCGCCGTTGTTGAGAGTCCTCCAGAGAACCTGCCCCATCTCTGAATTCGCGCCTGCGTTGAGAACGACTGCGTCCTGGAATGCGGAAAATTGTTCCTGAGCCAGCTCCAGCAAGACCAAAAGCAGTGTTTGTTCTGGAATACCCAGGGCAGACTTGGCGGAAAATTTCAAAATTGGACCACCCTCCTTTGGCTGATAAGTCACCCCGAGGGTGGGACGCTCCCCCCGCTTGGGAAGCGGTTTGAACAGGGTGCTTAATCCCACTGGCGGGTGATAGCGCACAACTCTTTGTGCGGGCGGTGCCAACGCGTTCATCCTGCGGCACCAACAGCCTGTACTTTCGCTCTGCGGGTGATGCGCTTGCCTATGGAGGAGGCATGACCTCCATTACTCGCGAGCACCAGCACTCCTCCAGCACGACGCTCCAGCAGGGCTGTTCCCTGCGGTGGCAGGTAGTTTGCTTTCGCAATGTCCACCAGTACAAACCTCCCCCGCTCATCTTCATCAATCCGACGAATTCGCGCAGCCTCTTTAGTCGGCTTGGACAGATTGAGTTGCCAGCGAACACCGTCGGACAGCGCGGTAGAGCCGCGTGCAGCCCCAGCTGCATCACCGTGGCCCATTTGTGTCGACGCTCGATTAACGTGATGAGCGAAGCAAACAGCCGCCTTGGTTCTCGTCGCCAGTTCCCCGAACGTCTGAACCAGCGCCGTCATCGCTCCTGAGTCGTTTTCATCACAGATATGGAACTGCCGAATCGGGTCCAAAATCACAAGCTTCGCTCCCTCACAGGCCGCTGACAGCTGATGAAAACACTCGGTCTTTTCCAGGTCCCGAGACAACAACGAGACACGTGGCAGACCGGCGAGCGGATACAGGTGAAGATTTTCGGACCACAAGTCCATCAGCTCCGCTGCGGAGGCGTCCACACCGAGCAAGTGCCGCTGCTCAGTCAAGGTCACAACCACGGCATGAAGCCTGTGCCAAAACAAATCAACTGACTCCTCCGCCGCCACCATGACAACCCGTCCAGGCTTGCGGGATTTGGCTATATCCGCATCGCCGCCTTCAAAGAGTCCGCCGCAGATGCTCCCGCCGCATGCGACCGCCATCGCCACCTGCAGCTCAAGCATGGTTTTGCCCACGCCTCCAGGTCCCGCCAGCATGCCAACCGTGCCGGCCAGAAGGCCCGGCAGTACATGGTCTTGAGGCGGTGGGCTGGTCGACAACATATGACGAATATTGATACGCTGTGCAAACGGGTTTGGCCTGGTCATGTCGCTCATCGCGGGCCTCCCTGAATTGCCGTGACAGGAGCCACTACCAGCCGCTCGAGCCAGTGCGCTACATCATCTGGGCGCCACCGCAGCATCCTGGTGTGCGGCAATATCAGCCGGGGGGGCACTGCGGCGGGATTGCGACGGATGTCTTTTCTTATTGTTTCTGGACTACGACCAAGCAGTTCCGACAGGTCGTCAAGTGTGTAAAGGGGTTGAATAGTCATTCTTTGGTTCTTTGCCGGTTCGAAGTACACACGACTTGCGCCCGACTGCGCCCTCTCGTGCCGGCTGTTGGCCTCTAACGCCCGCAGCTGACCCGTGTAATCTCCATATTTATATTTCCCGTATTCAATCGGGCGCCAACCGACCAGACAAAGAAAAAGGGCGTGTCCGATAGACACGCCCTGACAAATCAACCAACCAGAAATCCCTACCACCTTCTCCAAAAAACTTCTTTTCTACCTTGCGTCAGTATCCCGGTGACCCGCCACCGCAGCGAACTCGTTTTCGTCATGCACGACGGCCGCCCGCTGCAACCAAAACAGAATATTCGGAAGCTGCCGTGTCCCAAATGAGTCCTGACTGCTGACTTCGCCGTACATGAGAACCAAAGCTTTCTTGGCCTCGAACGGCAGCAAGTGCAAGTCGCCCGGTATTGCTTGCCGAATTTTGTGGTCATCCTGCAGTTCACGTACTGCGCGGTCCACTGCAGCCTCTTCAGTTTCCTCCGGGAAGAGAAAGTCACTGAGCTTTATGCTGTTGGCCAACAGCTTGACTACAGCAGTGCAAGTGCCGAGGTAGCGCGCTATCGCCTCGCACACAGCTTGGCTCAGATTTTCAGTACTCCGAAAACCATTGCGAAGCTGGTTGATGTAGCCATATGTCACTCCCAGCTCTGCGGCCATATCTTGCAAGGTTGAGTTCCTCTTTCGCGCTTCATCCAAAAGCCAGCCCATAACCGGACCACCTGGCGTTTTGTAAATCCTCTCGACCCGCTGCGCCTTGGTTTCGTCAGGGAAAGGGGCGGGATTCTGTTCAAACAGCCTGGTGACCCTGTTGGGGACGGGAACTTTTGAGCCTGGAATTGTGTGCATAAATTGATGTCCTATTTGAAAGCACGAAGTGAGTGCTGCTTCCTATAGGTACCGCATTTCAATTTGCTTTTTGATGACGCTCGCTGGAGGTCTGCGGGGCCCAGGCGGAGTAAGTTACTGCTTTAATTTGGGAGGCTATGGGCGACACCTAGTACTGGCGTTCGCCTAACGCGACCTGCCGGCGCTACCGTGGGCACCTACATGTTCCGCGAGGCGATGACCGTCGTGGGAACAGCGCCTATCTCCGCCTACCTACGCGGAGCTACTGACGATGTATTGAGTAGCATCGCAGTCAACGGTGTCAACCAGCCTGGCAACTCCGGGTGAGGATTCGGGGGTGTGGTCACCTCGACCACCTTTATCCAAACCATTTCGACGGAAGCTCGTGTCCGACAAGTCGACCTTGCAACCACGAAGACCGACCTGGACGCGTTCATGGCTGCGGAGCAGCAGAGGCTTCAAGACTATTCGGCCCACCTGCAGACAGCGCAGACGAGTGTCGACCAAGCGAATCGGGTTCAAAAGGAAGCAGAGGCGCGACTGAATGCTGTTCGGGGCGCATCACGGCGTGCTGCCGGACGAAAGTCAGCGACCGAGGAGCGATTGAAAGCACTTGGCCGCTCGTTGGTCGAAGCGGGCTTTGCAGAGGACGCACGTGAGTCCGATATCGTGTCGGCACTCAAGCCACATGCGCTGGCATGGTCCCGTTGCTGTTGCTCACGTTCAATCGTGGAATGCAACGAACACACAAATGCACCCCACCCACCAATGGCATCCTTCACGCACTTCTTTATGAAGCTATTGTTAGCCGAGCCAGCTAGTTTCTTCTGTTTTGCTGGCAATCTCGCACACAGACTTTGCGACCTCTTTCTTACACTGCCGCGTCAATCGAAATTTTTGTGAATTATTGCCATTAGTGCTGGTAAGCAACATTTATGCAGCACCTTGATTATTTATGACTACTCGAGCGTTACATGCAGTAACCTTGTTCAACAATAGCAATCAAGGGTCTAAGGTGAGGGGATATATTCGCATCGTTGCGGCGTGGGCCTTATACCTTCCATCAGTCTTCTCAGGCATTTCTTATGCCCAAGTTCCCCAAGTCGTATTGGCCGGAGTCGCCTATTCAGGAGACGCGCAGACGATTGCGGCCAGGTTCCCCTATTCCCTCCGGTACGAACAAACGCTGAAATCGGCAGGCGAGTCTCCCTATTCCAAGGTTCGACAAGCCCTTACTCTGGTGCCGCCGACCAACTTGGAAGTGCTGACCTCGCAGATAGACGAGCTTAAAGGGCGTGACCAAGCACTGGTCGCTTCACTCGTTGTGAATTCCGAGACGGTGTCAGTCGAACAATTTGGACAGCTGCGCAAGCTGCTCGTGATGATTCGTGGACAGACATTGTTTTTCGACTTCAAGTCCATGACCGTGGTCCGGTCCTATCCCATCAGTTTTGCCTATATCGACACCCTTGACCGGCAGCCCACTGAAGAAGAAGTTCTTGCACGAGTCAAGCAGGTCTATGAGGGCACCGCGAGCAAGCCAGGGCTATACGCGCGCTTTGCGGGAACACTGGCCAAAGCAACATTGCCGACGAATGTGCCTCGCTACTTGCAGGTCTCCAGGGTGTCCCTGAGCCCGGACGTTCTAAACGCGCTTCCGGACTACCTCAAGAGTTCTCCCACAGTCGCTGAAACCTGGGCGGCTGACTTGGTGAGTGAAGCCCTCTCCACGCGCTTGGGAATTCCCCTCGTCCCGTACAGCAAGGGCTACGCCATAGGAAACGTCATGTCCATGCGGGTTTCGGACAGTACGGTTTTCACTCTGACTCTGCCCAAACCCGACTATGAAATCAGTGTCGACTTCACCGGCCTGAAAAAAATCAAGTACGGCGAAGTCAATGCCGGTGCCAGCTTCATCTATGGAGCCTACGCGACTCTCAAGATTGAAGAACCCCTGTCAGGCACGGCCTACATGAATACCTCACTCAAGAACGGCGAAGTCAAGGTCGTGCCAATGACGCAGACCTATGTGGATGATTTTCCGGCTTTCTACGACTCTCTGAATGGACTGTTCGGAAAGCTCGCAGAAGCCATTGGCGGCAAGGGGAATACTTGGGTAAAGGCTGCCGCAGCCGCACCGGATATCGAATCTCAAATCATTAAAACGAGGGAGCTCATCAACCTATGCCAGTAATTCGCAAACTATTTCTCTTGCTGCTTATGGCAATCGCATCTGTGGCTATGGCCCAGGTTCAGCAAGGCCGGGGGAAGGCGACGGTCTCTTACTCCGGTAAGTCGGCCACCCCCGACATCAAAGCCAAGGCCAACCTTGCTGCACAGCTCAAGGCGGTCGAGTTCTACTACGCAGAGGCTGGTGAGTCCGAAGCTGCTAACTTTGATGCTGTGCGAGACAAAATCATCGCCGACCCGGACCGGTACATTCTCGAAACCACGGTGCTCGCGGAAGAGGATAGCGCCGACAAAAAGCAGTACACCGTGACCGTCAGGGTGTCGCTCAACGTTGCCAACCTGCGTAATGCGGTGAAGGCGAACTCCGCAGTCGCCAAGACGGGTCGTGCTGACAAGTCCCCTTTGACCTTCTTGTTCATCTCCCGGCAGGTTGACTCCGTTAAGGCTTATGACGCGCGGGTCTTCAAGCGGGTTGACGAATCGGTCAAGGTAAACGCTTCCGGCTCAACGTCCAAAACCGGAGTGGAAGGCGAATCCGTGAGCCGCTCGCAGGTGAAGACCAATAGTGCCACTACCGCCCAGGAGAGTGCCGGCGTCAATCGCACTCGAACGGTGGAGACAGGCGGTAGCACGGTACGCAGGTCCAGCGAATCGACTTGGCGCCTTATACCGAGTGCCAACTTGAATCAGGTGTTCACTTCCACCTTCGCGCGCGCGGGGTTCAAAGTCAGCGAAGCAGCATTGGTCGAGCCCTACACCGGTGGCCAGTTCAAGGTTTCGATGGTTGAAGATGACTACAAGTCTGGCAACGACATGAAGTCTGGCACGCTCCAGTCCGTGGTCAGGGGCATGCGCACGGCCCAAATTCCTTACGTTGCGGTGGGGACGCTGGACGTTGGCATGGCCGACCAGGACCCCAGCACGGGGCTTGTGCGTGTCAGTGTCACCGTGAACGCCAAGATTTACGACGTGACGCAGACCATTCCCGACACGATTGCGTCAGTGGGCCCCGTCCAGTACGCAGGCATGGGCCCGACGGAAGACGAGGCGCGCACCAACGCCTTGAAACTCGCAGCCAACAATGCAGCGCGTGAACTCACCAGCCAAGTGACAAATATCGGCGTTCGTTGACTCTCGTCCGCCGCTTTCCCGCAAATTCTCAAGCAGCCTAGATTTGCACTAGGCCTATTTCTTCCGTTTCCGTCATTTCAAACTCAAAGAGACTCTCATGAAAAACAAGCTTTCCACTCTCGCGCTGGCCCTCGCCTTCACCCCGGCCGTTTCCTTTGCACAGTTTTCCATGCCCTCCATTCCGGGCATGGGTAAGAGTGCCGCCGCCCCCTCCGCAGACTTGGGGGGACAGCAAACCCAGTTGGTGCGCGCGTATGTTGCGGCCAACAAGGATGTCCTGACTGCCAACTCCAAGATGGCAGAAGCGCTGGGCCTCAAAGACGCAGCAGTCGCGTCCAAGGCCACTGCGGATTCTCTGACTGAGGGCGCTACGAAAGACAACCTGGACGCGGCCAACAAAGAAGTCAGCGCGTCTACTGACGCCGTAGCCGCTGAACTCAAGAAAGGCCCTCAACTGGACGCTGCTTCGAAGGCGACATTTGGCGTCGGGCTCGTCGCCCTGGCCTCCGGTGTCTCGAAATACGTCGGTGTGGGCAAGAACGTCTCGGACATGGCTTCGGGTCTGAAGGGCGCATCGATGATGCAACTGCCCAGCCTGCAGTCGGCCGTCTCGATTGTTTCCAAATTCCCTGATTCGATGGCCACGGTTTCGAGTGCATTGAAAAATGCTATCGCGTTTGCGAAGAGCAACGACATTCCCGTTCCAGCCGACGCTACCAAAGCCCTGGCCGCCCTGTAAGCACTGAACCCTAACAAGGAACAAGATGCGCCATCAGACCTGCGCAGCCCTGTTGGCTGCAGTTACATTTGTTGCCGGTTGCGGCGACAAAAATGAATCCGCCAAGCCGGCAGCGGTGCCCACCAACATGTCGGCTCCGGTGCCCGATGTTGGCAAGCTCATCAACGTCAAAGTCACGGCGGAGGGTTTTGGTGCATCCGCCTCGGAGGCGGTGTCCGAAGCCATGAAGATGGCCATCTTGCAGGTCAATGGCGCGGCAATCCAGACTGCGAGCATGACCGCCAAGTATGGCCTGGACGTGACGCTCGGCAAGGACTCGGTGTCGCTTCGCGCGAACGAATTCGCAGAGGTTGTAAAACAGCGCTCTGGCGGAGTGATTCAGAACTTCAAGGTGCTGGACCTGCAGGAACCGTCTCTTCTCGCGGGGAAGCGCTACAAGGCGTCAATCGAAGCGGAAATCGCCAAATTCAACGCCTCGGCTGAGATGCAAAAAATCAAGGTCGTCGTGGGCCCGATTCGGTTTGAAAGCGCCAGTCTGCCGATGGGGGACCGTTCTTTACCGTCTGCCGAGGTAGGGACGACCTTGCGGCAGCGCATAAGTGACGCCCTGGTACAAACCGGCCGTTTTGCCGTCCTGGACCGTGAGCTCAGCCCTGAAATAGAGCGCGAACTGGACATGATTGCCACTGGCCAGGCGCCTAGCGCCGAACTGGCCAAGATGTCTCAGGCCGCGAGCGCCGACCTTGTGTGGAGTGCACGGGTCAGCAATCTGTCCTACAACCGGCACGCACGCCAGCTCAAGACCAGCGACCGTGAACTGGTGAGCTATTCAGGCGGCTGGGCGATTTCACAGAAGCTGGTCAACGTGGCTACTCGGCAGGTGACTTCTTCCGACTCCCTCCGCGGGCAAGCCCCGCCGTTGGCGCCAACAACCTTGGGTTCAGGTGTTGACTCGGCGAAGGTTCTTGAAGACATGAGCAGCGAACTGGTCAGCCAGGTGGTCGCATCTATCCTGCGCCGAACGTTCCCGGTGACCGTGGTTTCCTTGGACGGAACCAACGTTGTGCTGAGCCAGGGCGGTCAGGCCATCAGGGAGGGCACCCGCTATGCCATGGTGACCATGGGTAGCGAGATGAAGGACCCGCAGACCGGCCAGAGCCTGGGGCGAGTGGAGTCGCCTTGTTGTGAACTGGTGGTCGAACGCGTCACGCCAAACCTGTCGTACGGCCGCCTGGAAAACGTGCGCTCCAACCTCGAGCAGCTCTCACCTGGGGGATTGCAACTGCGCCAGGAGCTCCCTGCGAGCGCGCAGAAAACCGCTGCTGTGACGCCGTCTCAAGTAGCGCCGGCTCCGGCAATCGCTGATGCCTCTGCGCCCATCCCCGCTAAACAGGGGAATGCGGTCAAGGCTCGGACCTCAAGTGCTGCCGCGCCGGCCGGCCCCGCTCAAGGCCCTGCGAGCAAGACTGATGACAAGTGGTGAGGAAGCTGGCTGCTCAGCCGGGTCAAGCCGTTCTGGAAACATGAATCCGACCAAATTTTTAGCCCTATGAATTACTCTCTAGCGCTTATTCCCTTGCTTGCCGCGTTGGCGGCGTCCAACGCTTTAGCCGCTTGTGAACGGGGTACCAAGGAAGTATTTTCCTGCAGTACCACTAAGGGAAAGCGTATTCAATTGTGCGAGTCACCCGCCGGCATTGAGTATTCCTTTGGGGCACCCGCCAAAGCACCGGAAATCGTGGTCAACGTTCCGCGAGATAAGGCTTCGACCTCTCAGTGGGAGGGGTTCGGCCGGTGGCAAACCTACTCGGTGGATGTCCCCAACGGTGCGACTACCTACCGCATTTTTTCGGGCCACGATTCACAGAGCCCTGACGCGCCGCTTGAAGCTGGAGTGCAAGTTCTCATCAACAGAAAAGACATCGCGACAGTTGCGTGCGTGCCAAAAAGCGTGAACAACCTCATTGAAGGCATCAATCTTAAGAAGACTGCCATGTGAGGTTTTGAGTGCACTTGCGGTGTTCGAGCCCCCTGAAGCTGCTGCAGCGCCAGCCGGTTCCTTTCAAGGACCTGAGAGCAAGACTGACAACAAGTGAAGAAGATGAAAACGTAGCCCGTCGAGCAGCTCGCCTGCGGGCATTTGGACTGTTTAACTATTGATTGGAGCCCTCGGTGAGCGACTTACCCCCGGAACTAAAGCGAAAAGCCCCTGCTCCTGCGGACGCCGACGCGCCTCCGCCCCTGACTGGTGTTGAGGCACCCCCGGAACTCACGACGGATTCCTGGCCAAATCAGAAAATCCTCAAGTACATCTTTTTCCGCAAGCCAAAGGGTTCACCCAGGGCCGGCAAGAAGGAGATGGTTCTACGGGCGACGTGCGGCGTGGTTGGTGCTGTTATGGCGTATTTCTTGATTTTTGGGTCGTCAGCGCTTCCCACTTGCAATAGCGGAAAAACGAAGGACGTGGTCGAGAAAATCATCAACGGGCTCCCCTTGGCTCGTGCGGGCAATACCAAATACGTGACGCTCAAAGATGTTGAGGAAACCGGCTACAACAAAAATGCGGGTATTCGCGGTTGTTCCGCAACGCTGATTACTACTGCGGGAGAGGATTCCTTAGTCTATTCCGTAACCTGGCAGGACAGCGACCGGAAGGGATTCTTGGTTCGGGCGCAGATTCAATGAAAAAACTATCTATAGCCCTGGTGGGCTCGGCACTCGCCTGCAATGCTCTGGCGTTCAATGAGAAAGATGCCGCTCAATTGGTGAAGGCCTACAGCAAGCTTGTGGCATGTCAGCAAGAGGACGACAAGTACACGGCAGTGAAAGTCGACGGCAAGCCAGGTCCGGCTGAGCTCGGCGACCGCTACGTGGTCTTCTGGTACGGCGACATCGGGTGCTCCGGAGGCAATGGAACGATATCCCCGAATTTCACCGTGGTGGAAATGGCGGCGTTCAACACCCCGGTGGTGCTGCCTACCTTTAAAAGGGCCGACATCGCATTGAACGGTGTTACCAAGTTCACGGGCAAGGATGGAAAGATATCCATCGAAGGCGTGACCTATGGGCCAAAGGATAGTCAGCACAACCCCACGCTTCGGGTCAAGTACACCTTGAAGGTGGACGTGTTGGGCTTCGTGAAGCAGTAAACCAGTATTAACAGGGAAAAGGAGAAAAACCATGACATCCAATGACAACCAACTACCCGCGCTACCCGATGACGCTGCGCCGGCTACCGAGCCTCCAGCAGCGGTTGCTGCAGCCTCCGAAGCAATCTGGTTTCACGAAGAGGACGGCAGTCGAAAGGGGCCCTTGACCGAGGCTGAAATGGTTGTGCTCATCGGGTCCGGGAAAGTTACCGGAAGCACAGCTGTCTGGAAGAAAGGATTTCCCGATTGGTTGAAGCTCGAACGTACAGAATTGAAAGCCTATCTCGATGACAAAGCGCCACCCCCTCTTCGGGGAGAGCACATCAACAACACCGTTATCTGGGTCCTCGCATTTGCGCCGTTAATTGGCCTCATGCTGGAGTATTTCGTGGCAGGAATAATTTACCGCAATGGACGCTTGGCCGAACTTGCGGTTGAAAACAACAAATATTGGTTCATCACCGTGGCCCTGAACATCGGCCTTTGCTACTACGACGAGCATCGGTTGAAATTGGCGGGTCACGACACTTCCAAGTTCAAGGGACTCGCGTTCATCGTTCCGGTCTACCTGTATCAGCGGGCGATGGCATTGCATCACAACCTGGCTTACTTCATCGTCTGGATTGCCTGCTTTCTCTTCATCATGGTCGCCTGAGGCAGGCCGGCGACGTAAAACTCAGGAGACATTGATGAAGCTTCGACGCTCCCTCCTTATCGCGGTACCGCTTCTACTCCTTGCTGCAGTCGCCGGCGCAAACTACTTCTTCCTTCAGCGCCACCTGACGCGGGTACTTGATGCCGACCCTCGAAATAAGGGCGTAGAGGCAGTTGTTCACTACAAGTTCTTCGTTCTCCCCTCGACGCTTGTTTTTGACCTTCGGGCGGTGTCTCCGACAAATAGTCCAATAGACGTCGCCCGGGTCCTCCTTCAATTCGCACAGACACAGAAGGAGCAAGCCTTCACCCTGGTTCAGCTCGCTCACAAGGGGACCGAAAAGTTTCAGCTGGACGGGTCGTATTTTCGAACTCTTGGTCAAGAATATGGAACCCAAAACCCGGTTTACACAATGAGAACCCTCGCTGAAAACGTTCGTCATCTCGACGGTTCCTCCGCATTCGGGACCTGGACGGGAGGTTTGCTCGGTGTAATGGGCAAGCAGATGGAAGATTTTCGGCGATTCCATGAGCAGTGGTATATCGACGATTTGACGAAAACGGATGGATAAACCTCGCATAGAGCGGACCTTTAGTTGGAAGCGTTAGCGGCATCGAATGTGATGCATGGCGTCATTCCCGTCGGAGCCTTTCTGCTGGCAGGAACTTCAGCGGCACTCGCCGCCTGGACGCTTCTTCCAAACAGGCCGGTGAATTTCAACATCCGCCCTACCCCCGGTCACCGCTGGGCCGCATCAGTGCATTCGCAATCCCATGTACACATCGGTGCTTCTGGGCGCAGGAGCGCTCGCGTACAGGCGCATGGACATGGCGAGCCGAATCGTTGTCAATCAAGGCGCCGAAGTGATACTGCTTACTTGGCTTGGGGATGCCGCCAACGAGGCCATTGCCTGTCTGTTGATTCGGCGGGGATTCACCGCTACCCCTTCGGGTCCCGGCGTTGAGGTGCTCAAGGGCAAGCACACCGCAGATGACGTGCTGGGCGCACTCATAGATGCTGCGATAGACGAGCCGCCGCCCCTCGACATGCTTTTCGCGGATGTGAAGAACCTGCAACGCGAAAAGTGAGACTGGGCACTTCCGGGCGAGCTCTTGCGTAAGGCGTATGCAAGCCATTACCTGGATTTGGACCAGGCGTTGGAGTGGACGAAGACCCTGCAGGCAGCCCAAGCATAGCGAGGCAGAGAAAGTTACCCACGCGAAGTGTTACTTACGCTGTGGATAACTGGCTGAACAAGTCCCGAAAACGGCGTCAGCAATGGGTTTGCCTGCGATGCTTATAAATTAAGCAGCCCGAATGATTCAGAAAACCCACTAAAGCCATTGCCGTCGATTTGAGCCAATCCATAAGCGGCAAAGGGCTCCCGAAAGAGACTGACATGGCACCCGTTGCTATTGTTCCCGTTCAATCGTAGAAGGCAACGAACGCCCAAAGGCACCTCACCCGCCAACGGCGTCCTTAACGCATTTCTTCGTGAAGCTGTTTTTAGCCGCGCCGGCGAGCTTCTTTTCCTTGCTTGAAATTTCGCAAGTAGCTGCCGCATCCTTCTCACACTTTTTCATGAACGAATTCTTGGCAGCACCAGCAAGCTTCTTGCTGGCAGCATTTGCGCTACAAGTAGAGTCCTGCGCAAACGCTGTGCCAGAAACTATGAGCGCGGCACCGAGGACGATTGCTTTGAACATGTGAGACTCCATTTTTCAAGGTTTGACAAGGCCAGGCAGAGTTGCTGATGAGAAGCTTTGTGAGGGTTGCCTTCACAGCTGGAATCTATCCGAACTTTTGGGGTCCGTCAGCAGTTGAATCTAAGGCTGTTGCGAGATTGCATCGCCCCCTGCCAGTGATGAAGTGGACCGGGATTTCCGTGGAACTTGGTCAATGCCCGACCAAAGCCTCACCAAAGGGCCGAGTCCTGCATTTCCATCAGTCGCCTACGCTGCCGATTGCGCAACCATACCCGAGCGACCCAAGCGGCAACAACAATTCCGAGTCCTGCGGCCAGCAGGACCCCTGTTGAAATCGAATTCCAGACAGCACCAGACGCCCACAGTGTTATGGCCCCCGCCGCTACTGCCAACACGACAATTCCGATTGCCAGTCTCATCCTTGAACGCGCCTTCTGTATTTCACTGATGAACATGGTAGTCGGGGTGCGACTCGCTGGGACATTGGGCAATTTATTATTGATTTAATGTCGCTTTTGGGTGAATTGCCAAAGATTTTCCCTCTCCAGACACCTCCACCCCGGTTACCGCGGTTACCCCCCAACGGCAACAGACAGTAAACTGCCATCGACCTGCAAAAATCCAGGCAGACTCTGCTTATCTCGCTACGGCCCCCCTAGCCTTGACCCATCCGCGGCTTTGCAGAGCGCGTAAAAGAACGTCGCTTCCCCCGGTCCCGTCAATTTCCCGGGAAATTTCTAGCCAAACTTCATAGATTTTTGACCTCCGAGCTCCGTCGACGGGCGCATGGCCATAGTGCCCGTCACGAACTGCTCTGGCAGCCGCGCGGATTGACTTCAGCGCATCCTCCAGCGGGTCCGCATCCCGCAGGTCTGGCCTTTGGGACAGTGCCCCCGAGGTTCCACCAAAACTCTTAACTGTTGCCAGAACGTCTGTCAGGACCTTAATGCGCCCGTGCGGGACAACAGCATCAGTACTCAGTGAGGCTGCCTCGCGAACAAGTTTCGTTGCCTCGTCCAGACGCCATACTGGGTCTCTTCGCGAATGCTCCGCCTGAGCCAGCCGGCGCTCGTAAGCCACGATGGCAGGCTGAACAAGGCTTGTTTGGACATAAGAAGCTTCCTCGTTAGACAGCCGGGCTGCAAGCTGGTCCTGAATCTCCAGTGCATCGGCAGGAAGGCTTCCGACAAACGTCTGCCGAGAAAACCCGTGGCTATTGCCTTCAGCGCCCTTCTTTATCCAGGCCGAGCGGTAGAGCATCGCTCGCTGGCCTCGTATTTTGATGTGCATTGCTGTTCTCCAAAGTGATGACGCAATGTGTAGTCACCAGTGGCACAAGACCGCTGCCACGGTGCTCCTGATGGAAACGCATCCAAAGTTTCTAGACAAAAAAAAGCGGGCTCACACATGGTGAGCCCGCCGAATCAATGTCTTGTATCCGTTGAGGGTCCGACCGAGTCGATAACCGCCCCCAATTTCGTACGCAAAAAGAAGGCGTCTAAAAACGATGCTGCACCTACCGGACAACTCATCATCTCGACTATATTTATTCCATCCTCATATGCGATTTCAAAAAGTGGCAAAACTGCTTTCATACGAAGCAAAGCTTCCTCGATATCGCTAGCCTCGACTACGAAAACCAGCTGCCGGGTTTCTTCTATGAAGACTCCATAATGCTTCTTAGCACCCTGTAGCGGGTCTGGAAGAATACGCTTCGTCATAAGTTCAACCCCCTCTCTTCTCGCTGAAAAACCGGGTTAGTGCCCGGGATGGCATCACAACAGAAACGCTCACGTCAGTCACGAACTCACCTCGCCGCAGGCTCGGGACCTGCTTTGGCTGATTCACCGCGCTGATGACCATAGGCAGCTCGGCAATGACGTCGTGCAATGTTTCCTTAGGGAGAGGGGTCGTCATTGCTAGAAGCGGTGCAAATGCCAGTGCGCTCAATGG
The DNA here is from genome assembly GCF_029945925.1 of Polaromonas sp. Taxonomy (GTDB): domain Bacteria; phylum Pseudomonadota; class Gammaproteobacteria; order Burkholderiales; family Burkholderiaceae_C; genus Polaromonas. The sequence goes on from NZ_JAQSDN010000044.1 coordinate 122,676, forward strand.
ACAGTGCAGCAAAACTGCATCATCTTTGCCTTCGTTTCCAAAAAGCATACTCAGCTCGGCACGTTGCAGTCCGAGCAGGAGCTCTTCAACTTTGGGCTCATAGAGAGGAAGCAAAAATCTATGCGCCAGGCCCAAGATTTGATGGCTAAGAACAGCGTAGCTGCCACCAGCCGGAGAGTTAAAGGCAGTGAGTCGGACTGCCGAAGCATCCCGGTGCTCTGCGTTCAGCATCTCAAAAAGCTTGCTTCTGACATCGCCGCATACATACCACTTCCCATTTGTCCACGCTTGTACAGCCGAGGGACGGCCTAGGGTTGCATGCTGAACCTCGGAAGGGTCCATGATTCGAGCGGGAAAGAAAGACCCGGGCATTCCATGGTGTTCATCTACCAGGATGGGCTGCATTGTTTCTTGATTGTTCATAGATGTCCTATAGGTCGCGTCGAATCGACGTACAACCTATAGCAACCATACGAAACTCACTGCGGTTGCTGCCTGCCGTAGCAAATTCAGCGCCTGTTTAATCTTGTGGCATCAAAACCGAAACATCAACTCCACAGACTTCCTCAGAATTCAGGCTTGGCATCAAATCCAAGGTAAGCATCTCCGAGATTACTGACGGAAACTCGCGAACGAAATCCTTCTGTTTCCGATGGTCAAGCGCTCGGCTCATGGCTCGCGCTGGCATGAATTGCTTGAGGGTGAGCCGACAGTCGTACAACATGCCCTCGCGAAGTTCGCCAGCGCTTTCAAGATAGATATTCAGCGACTCCTTCGTTGCGGACGCTAAGAGTTCAACCACTTTTTGATTGAACATTGGAAGGACGAATCTGTGCTGGTGTGGGCCAACTTGGCAAGTGACCACCCCATATGCCGCGCCAGCAGGAGTCGGGAAAGCCGAAAATTGGGCCGCGATGTCGATGCCAGCATTCGCCTTGAATGCCGAATACATTTCCTCGTTGACAGCTCCAACAAGCATCCACAAGCCTTTCAGCTTGTGACGCGCCTCGGATGGGTAATCTTTGAAAGCAACATTAACCTCGACTGGATTCAATAAAACCGCTGTGTGCAGTCGAGGACGTTTCTTGGTCGACAGTGTGAGAAATGGGAAAGTGTCGACGGTGGACTTTTTCATATGTGGTTCCTAATTGCGCGGTATGCGCTCTTTTGTGTAGGCACCACGAAAGCCACGTTTCAAATGACGGTTGAGGGAGCCCTCGTCATTGTTCAGAACGGTTTCTAGAAACACCCTGCCCGAGGCCACCAAACGGCAGCTCCCGGTGGTGCTAGTGGAAGGACGGCGCGGTGTTCAGCCGCGTGCATCGCTGAGGCACTTCGCGACGTACACGTGGGGCGACATCATTGATGCCACGGTTAGGAGGAGACGCATGCACACGACTGGGTCGGCGAAGGCGGTGCGAACCGCCGCCGTCCCTGCGCATGCAGACATTGGAGGACGGGGAATCACGAAGTCGATTCCAGGCTGGCGGCCGGGGGCCCCATGCTTCACCGATGGAACAATTGATGTGAAGTGTGGGGAAAGCCGCGACAGCTCGGCATGCAGGAAGAACAGTTGCGCAAGCCGTCCCAGGAAGAACATTCAGCTTAGAAAAAACATTCCGGGACGGCGGCGGTTCGCCCCGGCGTAGCCGGCCGGTAGTACAGCGGCATTGATGAACGTCGTGTCGAATACGTGACTGACACCCGCACCCCTGCGGGTGAGGCGCACAGAGGGGGGAGAACAGTTGCCCCCTGCCCTCTGAGCGCCGTGCAGGCAACCCTTGTTGATGCCAGCGGTGGCCTAGCAGGAACGTGGTGTGCTGGCTTTTGGCATTGGGTGGCGCCGTTATTAGGCGATGGCTACACGTGGTCAACACGCTGATTCTGACGAGCTCAATTCGTCAGAGTCAGCGACTTTGAAAACAGCCACCACGGAGCCTGCGAACATGAAAATGCATACGAGAGAACCAAATGCCCTGCCACTGGATACACCCAAGGTTCACCAGGAGGCACCTGACGCAGTCGTTGGGTGTGCGCATGCGAATGCCACTGAGGAAGGGATTGAAGTCCACTCAGACCATGGCCACGATGTCACTGCGCCTCAGAAAACCAGTTCTTTGAGTTCCAATGGTGAGGGAAACCCGGCACCTCGCACGCCATCGCGCGGCCTAGCAGCCGATATTTCGACGACGCAATTGAAGCAGCGAATCTGGCTTCGCGCACTACTGACAGCCAATCGCTTCAGGGTAATACGGACGATTGACATCGCAGTGTGCTGCAATGCAGAACGCCCTTACAAGGCAGCGTTAACGGCCGCGCAAAGGGCAATGCGAGGCATGGTGAAGGCAGAGCTCCTTCGTCGATATCGCACCGACCGGTTTCAAACTGTCTATGGCATAACTCAAAAAGGGGTCAATTGGCTGGATGAGGCTGGCCACGATGCATCGTCATCTGTCCGCCGAGTAAGCGACATGACCAATCCGGAGCACCGTCTTTGGGCACAATTTTGGGTTCTGGCCTGTGAGGCGCGGGGACTCAAGGCGATGACCGAACAAGAGCTCCTGCAAGAGCTCAACAAAAACGTTAAGCCTAGCCAACCAGCCATACAGGGCCTGTTGACCGTCACAACAACGCGCGGGAAAAGGGCCAGCACTATCCAACTCCGGCCGGATGCTGTTGCACTTGAGCAGGACGGAACAACATGGCTCGAGGTTGACCGCAGCAAACGCGGCTCTGACCGGGAAGCGTCTTTGGCAGCACTTGGAAGTTCAGTGGGACGCGTACTGAAAGACGGCAACACACTGCGTCGGGTGCTCGTGTTTTGCAAGACCGAACGTATCCGCAAAAGAGCCATTGCAGTACTTGAGGGTTTGGCACAAGCCAACAACGCCGAGGTGTTAATCGCCAGTCGACGTCACTTCCGGGAAGTCGAGCCTGGAACATATGCCGTGTGGTCAGCGCTCGAATCGAAGCTTTGCGACGGCCGCACCGAGCTCGTGGACACACTACTGGGTCACGTCATCGTCCAGTTGCTGCCAATCTGGCTGCCAAGAGTCCGCATTGACTCAAAAAACATGTTTTCCATGGCCGGATGGTTCGACGAAAACTACTTGCCGTATCGGAGGCCAGCGTCGATGCCGGCATGGACAGTCAGTAAGTCTCCACTGCTTGAGCCGCCTAAAGCACCGCAAATATAAATCCGAAGTGCTTAACGAAGGACCATCCACTCTGAGTCTGGTTCCTCATGTCCACCGAAGCTTCCGACCGTCCGCATGTCAAGTCCCCCTCACACAAAGCCGGCAGGTCAGTTTTGAGTATCTGCATCCCATTTTCACAGAGTGACCAGCTGATATTGATTCGCGGATTGCCGGGCAGCGGCAAGAGCACTAGGGCCAAAGGGCTGGCGATGGTTGGTTTCGAGCACTTTGAAGCCGACATGTTTTTCGAGCGCGATGGCGTCTATGAATACGACTCCTCTCGAATCAGAGACGCCCACGCATGGTGTCAAAAAATGGCCCGGCAGGCATTGGCGTGCGGAAAGCGAGTAGTGGTGAGCAATACCTTCACGCGGCTGCAGGAGATGGAGCCCTACCGGACCATGGCGGAACGGGTGCGTGTGGTTGAGGTGAGGGGCAATTGGGGAAACCTACACGGAGTCCCGGCGGCTGCCGTTCAACGAATGGCTGAGCGATGGGAAGCCCCGCTCGACGAAGCCAGCGCCACGCATGTCAGCGGGCACGCACAGACTTGAAACGTCCATCGTAAACCAACATCCTGACAAAAATGCTTAGAAACACCAGGTTCACAATTGACGAAACCTCGGATATTCGTGACTCGCTTCCCTTCCTTACAGGAGAATGCAATGAAACATCACTTTTTGTGCTCTACGGGGTTCTCAGGACTTCATCACCCTTACCGGAGGGAGTAGAACCAGGCCAGCGCGGACAATGTTACTCATCCGCTGGAAATTTGGTTCTCACACGCCCGGAGGAGTTTGTCTATTGTGAGGGTTGGGCGACGAGCTCAATGGGATTACCCTTGCAGCATGCATGGTGCCTTGACCAACGTGGCAATGTGGTCGACCCGACCTGGCCACATCGCGAAAATGCCCAATATCTCGGCATCCCGATTAAGACAACTGCGTTGCTAGAACACGTCTCAAACACGCTACATTGGGGCATATTTACAAGAGGCATTCCAGATGCATTCGCTGCCTCTCCAGAGAGCTTCATCGAGCCCAATGTACCGAACGCTCCCTAATCAGGGGAACAAAATCGCTAAGTCGAGTGTGGATTTATGTTCGACTCCAACTCAAGGGTTAGGTCAATATGGGCTGCATCGGCGGCAACCTCGCCGCGTGCACGGCTGATACCGTTGGTAGGGAACATGCTTTTCAACTGCCCCGGCACCGAATTCAGGTCTCTTAAGTCAATCGTCGAAACACAGACTCGCTGGTTCAGGCTAAGCTCACAATCTACACCATCTACACCATCTACACCATTGACCCAATACTCAGCTCGCCTCGGCCTCCATTCCCCGAGTTCACTGTGATGCGGATACAGGAGCAAGACCTCTGGGGAGGCGTATTGGGTCGAATAGGCGTACATCTGATATACGTCTGTTGAGGTCACTCCCTCCCGGTATCCCTGCTCTTTGAGGCGCTTCCACTTAGTGTCGACGATGAAAGCAATCTGACCCGCCTTGCTTGCCAAGATATCTGGTTTCACCGTTCAGGAAAGCCTTCCAAAATGGTGTTTGGTACGCATTGATGCCAGCAACACGCATTCTCTGGCCGGGTGGTTTGGGGAGAACTATTTGCCTTACAGGCGACCAGAATCGCTTGGGCCATGGAGGGTGCCAGTTTCGCCACTTGCTGCACCTCAAGAGATAACAGAGTGGGACGTGGACCATTCGGCGGGAGCATGATTGTCACCTCTACAGCGGAAGATGACAATAGGCCAGGCCGCACGACTGACTAGAATCGGCCAGGACCGGACGCTCACTCAATGCTGCCGAGCGACCGCTCAAGCTGATGGCTGTCCGCATCGAAAGACTCCCCGCTTATAGTGAACCAGCCTCGGCTCAACTACATTGCGCACAAAAATAAGGCAACGGGATGTACCTCGAAAATTCGTCTTTTGATGCTGTCATAACGGACAAGAACGGTTTGACTATAGAAGTCGACTGCCGGGTGACGGAGCCGGCTGCCAGTGGCCTCCCCGCGGAAATCTCAATCGAAATACCGCTGAGCAACGAAAAAAAGGAGGTTCTGGAGAATCCCTGCTCGCTCCGTGGCTCCGATGGGGGCTTGGAAATCGAAATCAAGGAGCTTTGGTATCGCTCAATTCCTGCCGGTATCACGCGGAGGAAGCATGCAAGGGGTACGTTCAACATTAACTATGCAGGACAGCTTTGGATAAGACGGACCCATTGGAGGAGCGAGCGGGGGATTCTTAGATTCCTCCTATCGCCCGTGCGCTTCTTCAAGGAGCACAGCAAAGCCGAGATGGTCGATTACTCGTCGACGCCAGACATGATGGTGGAACTGTTCACGCTGCAAACTTCAGAGCTTGGCGAAATTCGGTTTATCAAATTCTGGTCGGTCCATCGGGTTGATACCAAAGGGGTTGCAGCAGAGATTCGTGCCAGCTTTGCTGCAGAAATCCGGTATGACGAGGCATCCCCAATCGAGCAGTTGGCTAGCAAGATGAGGGAGGTCTTGACACCCTTGTCGATACTTACGAGACAGGCCATCACGCTTCACGGCTGGATTTGGGAGAAGAGAGACGGTATTCAGACGATGTGGTTCGACCCGCTTGACCCAAACCTCGCACCAGACATGGCGGAGCAGCCGGTGATGGAAGTGTGCTTCCCCCAGGAGTTTGGAGCACACGCACAAGCTGTCGTCGAGAAATACCTTCAAGCATCGCCCAACATAAAAGAGACCATCACCCTGCTGGCGGTCGCTTTGGCGCCGCACGTCAAACGGTCGGTGGCTGGAAACTTCTCAGCGCTGTTCGGAGTCATGGAAGAGGTCGTTGCCTTGGAAAAATTGACGCAAGAGGAAAAAGCAAAGCTTCGTGAAACCGACGACCACTTGATTGAAGCCTTGTTGGAGAAGAAGTACCAAATAGAGGCAACCGAACATCCCAGTGCCAGCGTGGTAGCAGCGCGCCTTGAGGGATATGCCAAGTCTGTGAAAAACAGTGGGCCGAGTTTCAATGTCCAATTCGACAAGTTCAAGGTAGCGTACCCAAGCCTTACTGTCTATATGTCTGACCTCTGGCCACTGCAGGGCTCGGACAAACGGCCTGGGCTGAAGCAAATTCGGGACTCGCTTGCCCATGGGATGAGGCATAAATACAGTAATCAAGCGATTGCCGTGGCGTACTGGCATTTTGCACGCCTCGCAGAACGTCTCGTTTTTCTAGTGCTCGGCACCGACGTGCCTCGTGGCATTCATCCCAACTCGTCCTTGTTGCGCCGCGAGCCGTGGTATGAGCGCGCGGAGTGGCAGGCAGTGCAGTCCTCCGCCAAGCGTTCGAATTAAAAGACTGCAGCACGGCAAAGCGGCCTTTCAAAGAGCTCACGCCCACGTCTGCTTTGGGCCCAAAGCGGCCTCCTGGTCCACGTTCACTAATTACCGATATGCAGCGGTTGCAGTCAGCGATGGCCGCCAAGTCAACTCACGGTCCCGGCTAGCTAGGTGTCAACGCGGTGCCACCGGCGTATCTGTTCCAATAGCTGCTATCGAAGGCGCTGACGACACTGCCAGTACCTAACGCGGGTGGCCGAATTGGTCAAATGCAGATTGTCCTAATGAGAGAACGCATCCGGTTTCAGCGATTGAGGAAGTACTCCGCTTACCGGATAACGCGTTCCCAGACCCAATCAATGGTCGCGAAGAAGAGAGGCTGTTTCAACGGCCTGCTGGGCGACTTGCTCCGCAGAAGATAGCAGTTTTCCCAAAGAATAAGTGCCCACTAATAGGCCGGCATAACTCACCTCAACCCCTCTGATATCGCCCTCAATTTCTGCGGCGGACTCAATAGCCTCACGTATCGATGAGAAACCAGCGTCAGAATCCATTTCGTTGCCACGGTATGACATCACATATTCATAGAGGCCCGATTTAATCTTCGAGATGTCTAGCCGAGGAATAATGCCGTCTTGCCGCCGGGCAGATGTCACGGGCTGCGGTGCGAGCAATCTCGGATTCTCTCCTTGTTGAGTAGATGAACTAGACCGAAAGTCTTCGCCGGAAATACTGGCATATACGACCCGACCATCCACACGGACTTCAGGGACATCCCCCATATCGATAAACGTTCCGCTAAGCCACACGTACATCGGAGGAAAAAAGCTGCGCCCAAACACCTTGGCAAAGGCATCGTCAAGGGACGCAGGAACATGCGCACCGGTGTATCGAAAAAACCTGTAATTCATCAAGTCTTCGCGCGCAACCTCGAGCAAGGCTTCATCATCAAGGTGTTGCAGCAGCGGCGCCCCAGTCTCGTCGTCCTTGGAATTGACGAGCACTGTCCACACATCTCCCGCCGCAATAGATGCGCCGTCATCACAAGCGACCACATCATCCCCAAGGGCCACGTCGTCGGCATTCTTTACATCCACAGCAAAGACCAACCCGCTCTGGAAAGCACGCTTAGTCTCGTACGCTGGCGGTTCATACCCAATGACCTCGTTCAGGAACTGCGCCAATAGCCCCGGCAATGGCCTAATAGACAACACAGCGGCACCAGCTGGCTTGCCCTGCTCTGCGCACCATGTAACGTGTTTCCAATTGGTGTAACCGTGCTCAATAGCAACAGCGTCAAGCGCTGCGGCCAGTGACGAACCAGTGCCTTTGCGCTGTGTTTTAGCGAGGCGTTTCAGCTTTTCGGCAGCTGTTGCCGTAGTTGGGATGAGTTGCAAGATGCGCTCCAATCGTTGAAGCGGAATAGCCCGGTGCCCACTGCCGAGTTCCGCTAACGTTGGTAGGTCAAGCGAAAACTGAAAATTGTCGTCCCGGCGAACCAGGTGGGCCAAAGTGGGCAGCAGGCGCAGACAAGCGCACTGCTGAATCATATGCGATTCGCCAGCTATGCGCCAGAGACCACCTCCTCAACGAAGAATCGGAAGGCAGTCTGAATACTCAACATGAAATCGTCGAACCGGCTCCATATTGCGGGGGTCTCCCGAAAGGATGGAGACCAACTGCGTAGCCAGAGCAACGACCGCGTTCGAGTTACGCACCACGTCGTAGGTCAATTGCGCTGGATAACCCGCAAGCGTCCTCGACAGTGGATGAAGTCCGCCATGGGCGTAGCTGTTCAGGGCTTTCCAAGTCACATCTCGGTACTCTTTGAGTTGCTCGACAATAGGCCCGGGCGCAGTACTGCTTTTCTCGAGCTCTTTCAGCATCTCTGCCAGCATGAGGCCCTCATTCGCACGCTTGGCATTTTCTAAGGTCAGCGGCTCGCCGAGCTTTTCGACCCAAGAATCGCTGGCGGCATGCAAGAGCCAAATCCCACGAACCAAGCTTTCATACTGCGGCCGCATCAGTGAATAGGCCGGGGGGAACAAGCCCTGCCCGATGAGCACAAGCGCTCCGGTGGCATGCTCCAAGGACAAGAGGCCTGCTTGGAACGCAACCAAGTAACGTCGCTCCTCTACTGGAATCAAGTTATTGACATGGGCATGCACTGCTTCTTGGAACGCTCCCGTTCTTTCGAGCAATGCATTCAGTTCTTCGTCGTTGATTGGCGGTCTTGTTGTCACGGCACTCTCCCCGTCATTGCGAAATTTTGAAACATTTTGACACTTGTTTATCCCGCCGGTAAGCTAGCTCGGCATGGCGAGGGAGGGCTAGGTCAGCCCGCCACACAACGTAGAACCTTAAAAATGAGAAAAAGAATAAAAGCACAGGAGAACTGATGGACCGGGAGTTGCTTCAAGCAGAGTTAAACGATTTCTACACAGCAACATTGCTCGATGCAAAGGCGCTATTCGACGACAATCATCTTCAAAAGCTTTCGGCGCCGTTGCTGATTTCGATTTCAGATGCCTATTTAAGTGCGCCCATCCGCATCATGTTCGTAGGAAAAGAAACCAACGGATGGTGGGGTAGCCTTGGAGCATATTACGCAGCTGAAAACGCGCTCTCCTTGGTGTTGAAGCGATATCAACAGCAAATGGGAGAGTCGACCTGGCCAGGCCGCTTCTTTCCAATGCTGAGTCGCACTGCCCGAGAATTGACCGGGGCGCGAGCAGATGCTGTTGCCTGGACAAACTTGATGAGAACAGATTGGGAGCAAGGCAAGGGCTTCTCTCGCAACTCAAAGAAGTTTTCCGACGAATTGACCTTGATGTCACAAAAGATGCTCCGTTTTGAAGTCAGCCTGCTCGAACCAGATGTGGTTATTTTTGCATGCGGAGCGAGCTACGACAGCGTTATCAAGGCCACATTTCCACATCGAACGAATAGCGAACCCATCGTGAAGCGCGCATTGTGGAAGTTCAATATCGGAAAAATTCTGTGCTTTCGCGCCCAGCATCCTCAAGCGATGCGACGGAAGAGTTCGGCACTTAAGCCCGTCGGGGACTATTACGCAGAGATATTCGCTCAGGTGAAGGCGAACTTCCCTCAGGTTTATCGTAATTTATGACCACGAACGACACGCGTCGGAGACGTTGATTTCCGTCAGTCGGGTGCACTCTGACTGTTATGCGAGGCTTGGCTCAGCGCCCCATCTTTGGAACATAAGACCCTCTTTCGCTGTACTTGCGACGGACGTTCCAGTCGAACCCCGCTTCCATCATCTTCGACTCGAGATAAAGAAGAACCAGGGCCTCGCCGCCGTGGCTGGCAATGCATTGCTCTCGCACCTCGTACTTGCCGGCATCGTCGTTTTCAAAGAAGACTTCCGCAGGCTGTTTGCCCAGGTGCCTGCACTCCTTGCCAGACTTAAGCAAGTCGTAGGTGAACGAGTCTTCGTCGAGGTCGCGCCTCAAAAACCACCTCTTAGGTATGTCGCCAGCGGGAAGGCTCCATCGCAAGCCTGCATTGTTGTAGCAGGCCACAATCACTGATAGTGTGTTGACGTTGGCTAGGCGAAGCGCTGTCGCCATCAGGCTCGTTTCAAGCTCGCCTGCAATCTCGCCGAGATTCTGGATGTTCGGTTCGCCGAACGCCCTCACCATAGGCAGGAAAATCTGGGCGGGCATCAACAGGTGTGCTGCAAACGTGTCGGCTTCCTTCTCAAGCTCCCTGTTCGACGACAGGTTGGAGCCAGGCTCATCCACACGACACTGAAACGAGCGCCCCCTGTGAAGCTGCCAATGCCCTACTTCATGCGCAATCGAGAAGCGCTCACGTCCACGCACCCCCGACGGATTTATGGTGGCAATTGCCCTGTCTCGAAAACCAACAAGACTCGCCTCGCATCCATTCATCGCCTCGTAGCGAACTTCGACCCCAGTAGCCATGGCAATTGCGTCGACGTCCAGTTCATTGGCAGCGGATATGCCAAGTTCAGAGATGAGGGCCTCCGCCTTGCTACCAGCGGCGGTCACTTGTCCTCACCCTCCTGAAGTGACTTGATTTGACGGTATAGGCTTAACACTTCGTCATCAGACAGCTCTCCAAGCTTTCGTGCAGCCAAGGTAAAGCGCTCATCATTCTGCGCTTGCATCAAAAACTGGCGCACCTGCGCAATATCAAGTTGCTCTATAGCCTGTGCCGCAGGTTGCGAGCGACGAGCGTGAAGTTGCGCCTTAGCGGCGGCCATACGCTGGCGGCCAACATCCGTCCTGGCCGCCTCAAGCAGGCGCAACCCGTGGGCGCGGACGTCCTCAGGATTGTTTCCCTCAAGCACCTGCTCGTCTGGCATTGCAATGAGTTCCTCCACAAAAGTGGCAAGGAAAGTTTCAAATTCGTCGGTAGATTTCATGGGCTTTGTCGTCATTTCTGGCTCCTTCCGGGGTCAAGCTTTTCCAAGCGTCGAGTCAGCCGTTTTCGCTCCGCGTCGTACTTCTTCGCGTCCCAACCCAGTTCCTTGCACGCATCCTCACCGCGGAGGCCTTCGCCCCAGGCAATCGCCAACATATGCAAGTCATCATCGCCGGCCAGGGCCGCATACAGCGCGGCAATTTGCTGCTTGCCAGAGACCAGCTCTTCCGGCGTGGTGCCGGTGGTGCTCAGCGCAGCGGGGCCCTCCTTCTCGTCATCCGTCTCGAAGGGGTCCACCTCCACGTTGTGGTCGATGGGACTGACTTTGTTGTGCTTCCTCGCGTTGCTGGCGATGCTGTGCATCGCGTTCTTGAGCACCACCATCGTGTGCACCCCAACAGGCCAGACTCGCTCACCTGCCAGGAACTTAGTCATCGCTTCCTGAAGAAGGTCATCGGCATTCCAGCCGCTCACGCCTCCACATAGGGAGCCGGCGATGGCTTTGGCGCGCTGCCAGTCGGCGGCGCTCAGGTCAGAAAGGACTTCTCCTATTTGGTCTGGGGTGAGGCCCTCGCTGGCGGGGTCGGTTGGTATGGCAGACATCGTTTACTTCTCCTCCTTCTTGACTCCTGAGCGGTAGCTGGCGGACGCCGACAAAGGAATTTTTTTAGTCAGCGTCCACGGCGCCCTGTTCGGGAGTCTTTATGTATAGAGGCGCGGTTGAGTCAGCACCAATAGTATGCACCGATGAGCTGCCAGCTTGCATATTTGCGGGCAGAGCGTCCACGAAGGCGAACTTGGGAGTCTTTAAGGGAGAGGGCAGTCTAAAAGTGCCCCCTAAAACTAGAAAAGGACAGAAAAATGAATACCAAAGAAGTAGCTGAGGTGCCCGGCCCCGTGGTGCCCTGGCCAACCGGCAAGCCATTTCACATCCTCGCGCTGTCGGGTGGCGGATTCCGCGGCCTGTACACGGCCACGGTTCTCAAGCACCTCGAGGCGCAGCTCGGCGCCCCCTTGGCGAGCAAGTTCGACTTGATTTGCGGCACTTCAGCGGGCGGCCTCCTGGCTCTGGGCCTGGCGGCAGAAATCCCGGCGGCGGACCTGCAGGCAATGTTCCAGGAGCATGGCGGTCGCATCTTCAACTCCCGCAGTGGGCTGCGCCGGTTGCTGGGTGGTCTGAGGATGGCCAAGCACTCGGCTGACGGGCTGCGGGCAGTACTTCAGGAGAAGTTCGGCGAACTGACCATCGGCAACCTTAAACACCGCGTCCTCATCCCGACGGTGAACTACTCCAAAGGCAGCGGGCAATTCTTCAAGACACCCCACGCCCCCCAGTTCAGTCAGGACCATGTGCAGACGCTGGTTGACGCGGGCCTCGCCACGGCGGCGGCGCCGACCTATTTCCCGCTGCACCAAATTGGCGAGGAAGGAGTGTTCGCAGATGGTGGCCTGGTCGGCAACTCGCCCGGTCTCTTCGGCCTGCATGAGGCGCACTACGTTCTTCAGGTGCCACACGGCCCGGGTTGTGCACGAGTGCTCGCCATCGGCACGATGACCCTGGGTGCCACCAAGCGTGGCGCATCAGGGTTGGACTGGGGCATTTTAAATTGGGGCGCATCACTGTTCGACCTGGTCATCTCCGCCCAGGAGCAGTCGGTGGATTCGATGCTCAAGCACCTGCTGGCAAATGACTACGTGCGAATCGACGACCTCGCCACCCCCGACCAGAGCCGTGACATCGCCAAGTTGGACTTGGTCACGCCGCAGGCCATTGAAGTTCTAACGACAAGGGGCACACAAGCTGCCCGCCGTGCCCTAGGTGACCCGGGCTTCGACCCATTCCGGCGCCATGTGGCCGCCACGCCGGTCTTCTTCCACGGCCCCAACAAGACTTGAGAGGAAATCCAATGCTCAATCTCAGCTCCCTTTTTTACTCCGGCGTGGAGCAACCCACGTTCCTGGACAACATCACCCTGACGCAAGCGCAGTGCGACGTCATCGTGGAGGCCAAGGAAGCCGTGCGCCAGCAACTGCGCGATGGCTTGGCAACCGCGCTGCAGGCTCTCGGCCACGCTGGTGAGAAGGTGCAGCCGCGCTTCTTTACGCAGGGCTCCTGGGCCTACAAGACGCTGAATGCCCCGGCACATGCCTCGCAGCAGGCAGACATCGACGATGGCGCCTACCTGCCCCTGAGCTCGATGACGGCCACCACGAAGCCCAGCATTGCGAGCAAAGTGTTCTTCGCCGCGGCGGAGATGGCTCTGCGGCCGCTGGTCAACGGCCGGGGCTGGACGCTAATCACGGACAAGCCCACCTGCATCCGCATCGAGATTTCGAAGTTGGCCCACATCGACATCCCGCTCTACGCCATCCCGGATAGCGAGTTCCAGCAGCTGCGCAAGGCCGCCATGGAAATGCGTGGCTACTTGACCCTGGATGAAGCTGTGCGCAAGGCCGAGCGGGATGCGTGGACCGCCCTGCCGCGCGACCAGGTGCTCCTGGCCCACCGGGAGAACGACTGGGTCAAGTCTGACCCACGCCCCGTCAAGACCTGGTTCCTCGGTGAGGTGGAGCGCCACGGTGAGCCGTTCCGGCGCAACGTGCGCTACCTCAAGGCTTTCCGGGACTGGCAGTGGGTGGCCGGCGGCCCCTCGTCCATTCTGCTGATGGCGACCGCTGCCCCCGTGTTCGAAGCCCGTGACCGTCGTGACGACCTGGCGCTGCTGGACTTGGTGGAACAGATGCCCCAGGTCTTGCGGGATGGGGTCGTGTGCCCGACTGACCATACCGAATCACTCACCGTCCGCTTGGGCAAGGCGGGGGTTGAGGAAACCATCGCAAAGCTGCAGCAGTTGGAAAACCACCTGCGCAGTGCAATTCACTCAAGCAGCCCGACGCAGGCGTGCGAGTGGCTCAGGCGTCAGTTCGGTCCGCGATTCCCCGACCAGCCGGACCGCGTGAAGTCCACGACCGCCACGGCGACGGTGATGGCGACGCCGGCCGCAGCTGTTGCGACGCCCCTCGTGGGCCGCACGAAAGCCGGATGAGCGGCAGCACAAACGGCTTGCCAGAGCTCGAACGAGCTCTGCGCACGCGCGGCTTCACCTATCTCGGCCGAAACACCGACGGGTGGCCGCGCTTCGAGGGCAGCATTCCGGCTGCAGGCACGGCACACGAGGCGCGAGTTTCCGTCGACCTCACCGGCCAACAGCTGCCACGGGTCTACGTAGACGTGCCCACGAACGCGCCTGCAGTCATGCCCCACATCGGCTCAAGCGGCTTCGTCTGCTACGCCTCGAAGGGCACCCTGGTGCTGGACATCTTTGACATCCCCGGACAGACCCTAGCGTGCCTGGACCGGGCCGCCACCGTCCTGGACTTGGCGCTCAGAGGGCAGATGCAGCAGGACCTCGAGGACGAATTCTTTTCCTTTTGGCACGGTGACATATGCCTCCTTGATATGGACGCGAGAGGAAAAGAACCGGTACGTGTGCTCCATTTCGAGGGAAGGGGATTCGCCTTCGTCACGAATAACCCAGACAGGACGCAGAAAAAGCTCCAGACCATGGGACTATCGGGTGCGACCGAGATGGACTTCATCGAGGGCTTTCAGGTCACGACCTCTGCCAAACCGAGGCCGACTCAAGGTCTCTGGCCGCCCCCGACAGTCGCTGACCTTCTGCGTTGGCAAGCGCTGCTGGACCCGAATGCGCGACGCGAGATTGAGCGGCAGCTGCTGAGCGCTTACGTGCGCCGCAAGCACCTTGCACTCTGCGTTGTGAAGTCGCCCCTCATGCAGTACGCATTCTGGGTTCCCCTGCGCGCCCATCTGGAGAAGTCTCCGGCGAAAGCGCTGAGCAACGCCAGGCCGAGAGTTTACGCAGCAAAGGTGTATCCCATGAGCGCAAGCCGCATCGATGACAACTATGTGACCAGCCGCAACACCCCCGGCCGGCAAACCCTCGCCGCCAAGCGCGTTGCATTGGTTGGCTGCGGAACCATCGGCGGGTTCCTTGGGGACCTGCTTGTGAAAGCAGGCGCAGGGCTTGAAGGCGGAGAGCTCCTGCTCATTGACCCGGACAGTATCTTTCCCCAAAACATCGGCCGCCACCGCCTGGGTCTGAACCATGCACTTGAGAACAAGGCTGCTGGCCTGAAAGCCGAGCTTACGCGATGTGCGCCGACGGCAAACATCAGGGCCTTCCCCGTGAAAGTTCAGGAGGTCGAGCTTGATGGCATCGACCTACTCATTGACGCGACGGGTGAAGAGGCGTTGAGTACCCAACTCACGCGTACCTTCGCCGATGCAGGCAAATTCATACCTACCCTAACGGTCTGGGTCGAGGGGCCCGGAATAGCTGTGCGCGCACTACTGCGGGATAGCATAGCTCAGGGTTGCACGCGCTGCATGAACGCGGAGCATGGTCACAATCTTTTCCCCGTAATCGAGGGCGCCATGCCGCAAGAGCTGGCAGGCCAAGGCTGCGAGAGTCTTTATGTTCCCTTCCCCGCGACAGTTTCGGTCAGGGCTGCCTGTTTGGCTGCAGAAATGGTCTCAGATTGGCTCAATGGTATTTTGGCTCCCAGGCTGCAGACAGAAATCTTGCGCCGGGGCTTTAACAAGGCTACCGAGGACATCGACGTGCCTCGGCGAGAAAACTGTCCCGCATGCAGTTTTTGAATGAATGGGCGACCTCCGACCGCCGGCGGCTCGTCGTATTGAGTTGTGAGGTCA
Organism: Polaromonas sp.; assembly: GCF_029945925.1. Lineage (GTDB taxonomy): Bacteria > Pseudomonadota > Gammaproteobacteria > Burkholderiales > Burkholderiaceae_C > Polaromonas. The sequence goes on from NZ_JAQSDN010000044.1 coordinate 138,359, forward strand.
TTGCAACCCTTGCTGCCTATCGACAGCGTTTTTTCTGGCAGGCAGAGGCAGGCGGCATCCTCCTTGGCAGGAGAAGGGGAAGTCACATCGAGGTGGTGCAGGCGACTGAACCAACGCTCAGTGACAGGCGCTCGACCTTCATGTTCCACCGCGAGGTACTTGGCCACGCTCAAGCCGCTGTTCAAGCCTGGGCCCTCGCCGGCGGCACTATGGACTACGTCGGCGAGTGGCACACTCACCCACAAAGAGTTCCTGTGCCGTCGTCAATCGATAGAGCCGAGTGGCACAAGCTTGCAGTCGCACGGCCGAAGGTGTCCGTTGTCGCGGTGGTTGTAGGAACTCATAAGCTGCATGTTGAACTGGTGAGCGTTAAGAGCCAGACGTCGCTGCTGGCGCTGCCCTAAACTGCAGCAACTTTGGCTTAACCCGCATGAACAAGTACGCACAGCAATTTATTGACCATGGATACGCGGTCCTTGACTTATCGGTCGAACTTGGTGATTGGGTAACCGCGACGAGGTGGGCGGCAGATGAGTACGTATCGGGTCGGATGCCCAATGCCGGGTGGTACGACCACGGTATGTTTGAGGTCAGGCCCGTCCCAACGATACCTCTGCTCGTGCAGACGCTCTCCTTTGTGTTGAAGCACCCGGCTTATCCAAGGACAGTATGCCAGCTCTCCTCGCTCGAGGTTGGTTTCGGCACCCATGCACCTAATCGGCACGTTGATGGCGCGAACGGCGAACTTGCCTGGTCTGGATTGCTCGTGGGCATTAGCTTGGTACCTCTCTCGAAAGACGAACTCGCGGGGCAACTGCTTGTCTGGCCTGGCACTCATCGAAAAACACAAGAGCGATTCGACGCGCTTGGCCACAATCCCTCAGTAAGACAGGTTCAGCAAGCGATTACTCCTGGCGAAGAATTCGGCAACCCCACCACGGTGCACGGCCCCGCCGGCACAGTGGTTCTCATCGACCACCGGCTCGAACACGCTATGAGTCCCCACCGTACGCCCGGAATCCTTCGGCACATGCTTTACTTTCGCCTTCCTGGTTTCACGTCCGACCCCGACGACGTAATAGACGGATTCCACTTCCTGCTGCACGGGTAAACGGCCTCCCGCTAGACGGATATCACTTTATTACCTCGGCGTCGAGCCAAAGTGGCGGCACGCGGCATGTGGCCCCCACAGCTGGGAAAAAAGTTCGCAGCGCCGTTGACTGTCATCAATCTGTGCCCGATACTGCTGTATATATCAACAGTATTACTCAAAGGGCCCATCATGGATGAACCATACGTTGTTGCCCTACAGGGCATTGACGAAATGCCAAGCGGCGAGCGATTCGCGGCAGAAGTGCGATTTGTCAAAGAACTGGAGAAGAGCCTAGGCGGTCCTAATGCTGTTGTAGCGGTGTACAGCGCGTGGCTGGAGGCCAGTACGTGCGATGCGGTTGAGTTGACCACGGAGACATCATCCCTAGCGGTGAAGTGGCCCAAAGCCTTTGGTGTAGCCCAACGAGCGGGGCTCAAGGCCGTCGGCGAGGGCGACGGGCACTTCGAGCTTCGTCTTCAACGCCAGCATGCCGTGCAGTGAGGCGCATCTGAGCCATGACATCAGTACTCCCGTGGGTCGGTACGCCGATTCACGCCTTCAAGGCCATCGTCGGGTACAACCATCCCGTTCCCTTTGACGCCGGAGCGCTGATGTTGCCGCTGGTAGGCGACCGCGTACAAGCTGGTTTTCCTTCGCCGGCGGAGGACTTCAATACCAAACGGATTGACCTCACTGAGCAACTGATTCAGCACCCGCAGGCCACGTTTCTGCTTCGCGTCAAGGGTGACTCCATGCGGGAGGCCGGCATCTTCGACGGGGATGTGCTGGTGGTGGACAAGGCCATTCGTGAGCGACATGGGCACATCGTTGTTGCGATGGTCGATGGCGAGTTCACTGTCAAGTATTTGCATAAGCGCAACGGCTTGATGCGGCTCGTAGCTGCTAATCCTACCTATCCCGACATCGTGCCACGCGAAGGACAGAACATTGAGGTTTGGGGCGTGGCAACGTGCGCCATCAAACAGTTCAGGACCTGACGCATGTACGCATTGGTGGATGGCAATAACTTCTATGTGTCCTGTGAACGGGTTTTCAGGCCTAGCCTGAATGGCCGGCCCGTCATCGTGTTGAGCAACAACGACGGTTGTGCAATATCCCGCAGTAACGAGGCCAAGGCACTCGGTATCAAGATGGGCGCACCCTGGTTCCAGATTCAGCGGGAATTTCCCGACGCCGGGGTCGTGGCATTGAGCGCTAATTTCGGACTGTACGGGGACATGAGTAACCGCATGATGTCCGTGGCTGCAGGCCTCGGCCCATTTCAAGAAATTTATAGCATTGATGAAAGCTTCATCGACGTGACTGGGATACCGCATGCGACCGAATTGGCGCAGCGAGTCCGGGACAGAATCCTCCGCTGGACGGGCATACCTTGCGGCATTGGAATCGGCCAGACAAAGACCCTTGCCAAGCTCGCCAATCACGTCGCCAAGACCGCCGAGCGTAAGCCCGGTAGCTACCCATCACGCTTTGCCAAGGTCGCCAACCTGGGGGACCTGCCTGTCGATGAATTCGAGGCTGTGTTGGCCGCTACAGACCTGGGCGACATATGGGGTATCGGCAGGCGCATTGGCGAACAGCTTCGCGCGGACGGTCTGAAAACAGCGCTTGACGTCGCCCAGATGGAGCCGGCCACGGCGCGCAGGCGATGGAGCGTAACGGTCGAGAAAACAGTGCGGGAATTGCGCGGATTCCCTTGCATCGAGTTTGAGGACTTACCTCCCGCGAAGAAAGAAATCGCCAGCACACGGAGCTTCGGGCGCCCGGTCACTGAACTGTCAGACCTGATTGAGGCGGTCACGGAGTTTGCAAGCCGTGCCGCAGAAAAGCTTAGAAAACAGAACGGCAAGGTGCCTCAAGTCTTAACCTTTGTTCACACGTCGCCATTCAGGACCCAAGACAAGCAGTACAGCTGCAGCATCACGGTTCCCTTGCGCCGCCCTACTGCCGACACCGGGTTAATAGTCCAAGCTGCAGTGCTTGGAATGCGGCAGATTTTCAAGCCTGGCTTGAACATGGCAAAGGCGGGGGTTCACCTGCTCGACATCCAAGACGGCGGCATTGAGCAGCAGGAGCTTGACCTTGACGAATCTGAGATTGACCGTGGTGGTCTCATGACGTCGATGGATTCTTTGAATCGCAAATATGGAAAAGGCACAATCACGATGGCCAGCGCGGGAAATTCTGGTTTGCAGCGGACTTGGGTGATGCGCCAAGAACTTCGGACGCCTGACTACACAACATGCTGGGACAGTTTGGCGGTGGCGAGAGCCTAGACAGGCAGCGAATTTCCGGGAAAGAATCTCCCCAAGTCTTCTGCGATATTCCTCATTTTTCCTGTATTAGTTGCGGATACGAAGCTGGTTAAGGAACGTATTGCGCCCTGGAATGCCGCTGCTTTAATCGAGACGGTCATATTGCTCATGTGCTCTCATAACGCAGTGCGCTCAAAGGTTGCAGAGCGAGCCTCTCTTATAAGTCAACCTCATCTAATTAGAGGATAGACAAGCTCGGTGATTTGGAAACAATGGGTGCTTAGCCTGCCACATGCTCGAGGCCCGACAGTTGTGGCACCGCCAATCGCATTCTGAGTCTTCAGGAAACGCGGCCGGCGGTCGGTTTTCTTGCAGTCTACGTAATTCGGGCGTGCAAAGAAGGAGGGTGCGATGCTCCGCAGTTTCTTGCTTACGCTGGCCGTCGTTGCCACACTTGTCTCGGCGTTACCGGGGCATGCCCAGCCTCTTCAGGTTATTGGCCACGACTCGCGATTTGGCCCTATTTGCGCCGGTCCCTTGGGGCCCGGACCCTGCGCGGACGTAGAACGATACCTGCGCATGCGATTACAGGGCATGGGTCCAGGGGCGCTCCCCGGACCAGGCCCCTTCACGGACCCAGGTCCCTTTGCTATTCGCCCCATAACCCCCCCGGGCCCTTTCACGGACCCGGGGCCTTTTGCTCCGCGTCCCCCTAGCCCCATCGCGGACCCGGGGCCGTTTGCCAACCAACGGCCGTTTACTCCGACTCCCTCCCCTGAAATGCCGAATCCACCCACGTTGTTGCAGGTGGGCTATGTCAACGGAGTGGGGCCGATATGCGCGGGCCCCCTGGGTCCGGGCCCCTGCGCCGCGGTTGCGCAATACCTGCAGGCTTTAAACGCCGCAGCTCCCCGAATTCCCGCAGTAACGCAACAGGACTTGAATACTGTCAGGTCGGTCCCGGGCGTCGGGCCGGTGTGCCAGACAGCCATGGGCGCGGTTCCCTGCGCGCAAGCCCAGCAAATGCGGTTGGATTCGTTTTCAGGCGCACTCCCATCACAAGCTTCATTTGGTATTCCGCAAGGCCTCAGCGCTGTTGACCTGGCCAGGCGGTGCGCGCAGCGCGTCGGAATGGACGCCACCTTATTTGCTGCCTGTACCGGGAAGCAGGTTGTGCTGCCCGAGAACTTACAGAAGGTGATGGACTGCGCCGTCAAGTCGAGAGAAACGGAAGATTTCGCTAAGTGTTCAGCGGGGCACTTGGGTATGCGTCTGAGCTCAGACCAAGGCACTGCTGTGGACTGCGCCCTTAGCTCTAACGGGGACCGTGACGATTTTATAAGCTGCGCCGGCGAGGCGTTTCTGACGAAAAATCTAGATGAAGACCAGGGCAGAGTGTTGTCATGTGCGGCAGATGCCGCAGGAGATGCGCAGACTTTCAGGCAGTGCGCGGCGCGGGCCCTGAACAATCACCTATCCGCCGACCAGAGCCTTGCAGTCAAATGTGCTGTTGAGTCGAAGGGAGACCAAGACGACTTTATGACCTGCGCCGGGTCCGCCTTGCTGGACACCCGCTTGAACCGAGACCAGCGTCAAGTACTCAGCTGCGCCCAAAGAGCTGATGGGGACTCCAACAAGTTCGTGGGATGCGCTGCTACCTCGCTGCTTGGCAATAACGCAAGTCGGGAGCAACAAGTGGCACTGCGGTGTGCAGCGGAATCGCAGGGAGAGGCGGACTCAATGGCGATGTGCGTGGGCCTCAACATGTTCAATTTGCAGTTGAATCCTGAGCAGCAAATAGCCGTTCAGTGCGTGGCGTCAACCGGCGGGGAGCCGTACTCGGCTGCCGGTTGCATGGCTTCCCGATTGACGGCACGGGAACTTATGAAGTGCGCAGCCAACGGCATCGGAGGACCGAACGGCTGCTTTGGCGACAACAATGACCTTGTTGGCAAGAACGGGTGGGTCGCCCGAAACTTTCCGCAGATTCTGGCGGGGCCATTTTCACTTGTCACCCAAGTGGACAGGGTGTGGGGCGGAGACAATTCTTTCCTACGCAACCCCGGGCAAATTTGGGGAGGGGGCAATTCCTTTGTCCGAAATCCCTCGCAAGTTTGGGGCGGACCGAACTCTGTTTTCAATAACCCAGGCCAACTTCTTCCCGCTCCAAAGCCGGTCACGCTGGGCAGCGTTGGAGGAAAACGTATCTGCATTCCCTGGTGCTAATCTGAAGGCGAACTATGCGACCAGGCTGGTTAATTACCCTCAAGTGCGCCTTTCTCTTTGCGCTGGTGTGTTCGGCGCAAGCGGCAATCGCCCAGTGCTCCAATTCGGCTACGCCGAGCTGCGACGTGTACGAAAAGTGCTTTGCCAAATACTGCCCGTGTGACGGCCGGCCCGACGAGTATTTCAGGTCGTATGGCCTCAAATACTGCAGAGCATTTCTGGGGAATACTGCGCTGAGCCCGAAAGGTAAAGCGTGGCGGGACTCGACTTTAATTTGTCTACAAGAGCAAGTCGTGCCGAAGCTGGACATCTCGACCAGCCCAAGCTGCAACTGCGGGCAGATGCGTGCCTTTGCATTTGAATCCCACGTCGACTGCTACACCAAGCCGGGCGCTTCTATGTGTGATTTGCCGGCTTCGGACTTGGCTTCCATCGCGAAAACTGTGGACCTCAAAGACATGTTCGATGCCGCCGGATGGAGGCAGATGCGAGACGTCGCTGCACGCTGTGAAGCTCGCGCGCCTGACGACGGCCGCCGCTCGGCCTGGAAGGCGATGGCCGCTGCTTTGCGGCTGCGTAGCCCTTAAATCAGTTCATCGCTTGAGGTACGTTCGCAGGGCCAAAATCGCACGCTTCGTCGCCAGAAACCAAGTTTGTGTCGGTGAACAATAAATGTCCGGAGAAAGATGCACCTGCAGGCGAACCCGCAGGTGGTTTAACTCCTTATTTGCCCTTCGGCGGGTTGTTTCCGCGGCCGCCTCCGGAAGGTCGTCCGGTTTCGCTTGGTCCGTTTGGTGGTGGTGTTTTCGACATGGCAATCTCCTCGTCCCGGAAAAATAAGCGAGCGGCACCGAGCCCGGGACGAACACCCCGCGCCACTCGAAAACTACGTTTGGTATTTAGGTCTGTGGAGCCGGACTGCCAATGTCAGGCAGTGCGGTGCACGCACCGTTAAAGTCACGCTCAAGAACCTCAAAGACATGCGAGACGCCAGCGGGGTTCCAAGGCACATGTCTCCAGCTATCGTTCACCTCTTCAACCAAAACTATGCTGAAGATGTTCCCTTGCCTTGGCGGCACTTGGAATTGCATGTAAGCCCGCAGGGGAAGTTCCAAATGAACGTCGATACGTGATTGGGCTTTGGAAATATGCCAAAACTCTAGCGGCCATTCCGAAAGAAGCGGTTTAAGTACCTCCCAGAGACCAGCCCTCAGCCAGTTAACCACCAAGTAGTGCGTTTGGCGGTCTTTCTCAAACATCTCCATGGTGCGGTCAGGCAACTCATCAATGTCTCCACGCGTAACTGCAACAATGTCATCCGGACGGTTCGTCTCAAACGGCACGTTCGGGTCGTACACCGGATGTTTTACGACGGCGAGTCGAAGATTGGTGACCTTGGACGGTACCTGGACACCGTCAAACCCAGTAACAAAACTCGCGTGTGCGTACGCATTCCCCGGAAGCTCATCAATCCAAAACCGGTCGAGCCAAGTCGCGGAGGTCCACTGAAGTCCGTGTTCGTTTGGCTGACACCGTACAAAACGCAGTACTCGATTCATGCCCATACGGGCGTCCGAGAGCGTCACTCGAAACCAAGGCGCTTCTTCACAAAATGTAGCGTGCGAATCGCGCTGGCCCGCGGTTTCAAAATGACGGCAAAGTTCTGCTCTCACCTCATACGTTACCTCCGTTACCCCGGAAAGAATCTCGCACCGCTCCGGGCCCGCGAATCCTGTTCCAACCAAAAGCCAGAAGCCGCCATGGCTCATCGGCTTGCGCAAGTGAGCTACTGAAAGCCCTGTCAGCAATGCAATTTCATCGAAGAGCTCTGACGCCTGGGTCATCTGAGCAACCTCTAGTCGACCCGACAAGGAGGTCGCAAGTGACCGTTCAGGTCGTTCGTCGTCTGCGGAATCACGCCCCGCTCTGTCGAGGGCCTCAACGAGTTCTGGACAGGAGCCGGCCGCCACTCTGGCGAGGATGACGCGCTCGAAGTCGTCCACCCTGTTCGAAGCAGGTTGTGGGGCATCACCCTGCAACACTGCCACCGTCGTGCCCAGTACCTTGGCCAGGTGCTGCGCCATTTCACGCGGCACGGCACCGGTGCTTTCCCAGCGTTGGGCTGTGTTCTTTAAAACTTCGTTGCTGCCACCACCCTTCCCGGCGAGCGCATTGGCTTTCTCTGCAAGCGTCCGTTGCGAAAGTCCCGCTTCTTTGCGCAGGTCCCGAAGCCTCTTGCCATCAATGCGAAAAGGAGGCCGACCAATTGGTTTCGGAATGTTTGTCATGGCCCCAATCATGGCGTTTTGATATTTTGTTGTCTAGCCATATAAAAGACAACAATAACTCACTCGAAAATCGCAGCGTGTCGCTCACGGACTCTTTTAGCGTGTCCTCTTCCGGCGTCCAGAGCGCACCCTTCAGCCCGGTGCTGTTGGGTGAAAGGTAGTTCTCGCCTGCCAAGCCTTCACCAACGATTAACGGTGCCTATACATGCTTGCAATGGACTTTTCCATCGCATTCATAAATGAGGACAACAAATGCAAGTTTTTGGAAATGTAGCGACACAGCCTGAGCTCAAGCGAAGTAAATCAACCGGCCGCGATTTTTGGGAATTTCGCATAGCGGAAAATCAGCGAGGTTTAAATGACCAACCCACCTGGTTTTCAGTGCGGGTCATGAAACCTGAGAATCCTATGCTCGACAAAGGCGACTTTGTCAAAGTCACGGGCAAACTGAAGGCCGACTTTTACCTAAGTCGGGAAGGCAAGCCCTCGGGCACGTTACTGATAATCGCCTTTGAAGCCAGCAAAATTGCCAAGCCGGCAGCGCTCAAGGAAGAGCCCAAGGAAATTGAAGGCAACAGAGAGAAAGTGTCGAGTCCGCCGCAGGTGCAGGTACGGTCGCCAGCCTTAGCGTCGGCTTCCGGTTGGTCTGACTGATGCCAAACAATGTGATTTGATTTCAGAAGCCACCCTTTTGCGGTGGCTTTTTTTCGTGTGCCTGGGTTTTACTACGCTGGTGGCCCAAGAAAGTTCGGAGAGCCAGCGTTGGCGCGGGTTCCAAGCGAGCTAGGGCGGCGCGACCAGAGATTCCTGCCACCTTGATGGCCCAGGAGGCGGCGCAAGCCAATGCTGGCGACAGTTGGCGAAGAGTTCGAGTGCTTCCACCTGCGAACCGGGCGCACCCCTGGTGGTCGAGATTGCCGTGTAGCTGAACGCCGCGTACACTCGCGCGCAACCGACAAGAAGATGAGCACGCTATGAGAACCCTTTATTTTGCTGCCCTACTCGCGTTGACAGCGCCTGCGCATGCTGATGTTCAATCACCCATACTGGGCATCAGCTTGGGCCAGGAATTTCAAGGGCAGTTCTCAGAGTGCAAAGGGCGGCGGGATAACTGGTGCACCCTCACAAGCCTGCTTCCGGGCTCTCTGATGCCGCCCGATACTAACTCCCCGACTGCACTTCCAACCTGGGTAAAGCGCGACCGTTTGTTTCTTGAGCCAAACAAGGGAGGGAAAGTAGACCGCTTCTACCTGACCACGTTAGGCCCGCAGGTACAGGAAAGGGTCATCGAATCCGTGACAGGCCGGTTTGGCCCGCCTACTGTTTTGGACAAGCAGGTCAAACAAAACGCAATGGGAGTCAAAGTTGAGGTGCTGTTCGCACAATGGAATACGGCTGACACCGTAGTAGTTCACGAGTGCTCTCAGGTTAACGCGTGCACGCTCTTCTTTTCCACGGCTGAGGCCTATTCCCAACTGCAGGAGCGCAGAAAGCAGGAGCTCAAGCGGGACAAGCTCTAGCGCCTAGTCTCAAGGCGCCTAGTTCGCTGCGTTCAGCCTTGAGCTCGCGGTCCAAGGCATCTACGTGGTCGCAGAGCAGCCCGTAGGTGCCCTTGTTGGCCTGCAGGTGACCGGCGACGCGGGCGCGCTTCTCGGCCAGCCACTTCAAGAGGCCTAGGAGCCCGACATCCAGGGCATAGGAGTTGGTGCGCACCAACTCAAAGGGGGAAAATCGAGCAACTCCGATGACTTCCCATGACAAACCTGCGAGGTCCGTACATCACCGTGACCTAACGAGACTATTTCCTCCCATCAGGAGTTTGTTTCGCCTCGCCCTTAAGAGTGACGCGCCCCTTACCTGGCAGCCATGGCTGAGCAGAAATCGGGAAAAACTTCACCTTTCTGAACTCCTCCATCAGGGCCTCCAATGGAACGTCGGCCGCCCCGTACCCATCCGTTACGGTGCCCTCCCCACTGGCGTGACCAAGAATACGCTTGAGATACTTTGTATCGACTCGGGCGCCGGTCATAGCATCCTTCATCGTGTGACGAAATGAGTAAAGCACTTTTTTTGGATTTTTAATGCCCAAAACATGCCTTTTGTATCGCCCAAAAAATTTGGAGAATGCTCCAGAAAGCTTGCCATGCCAATCATGATTTAACGAAGGAAACAAGGAGGTCTGGCCTTTGGCTTTCATTGCATCCATAAACCGTAAAAGGCCAAGGTCAATCAGTTCGGTTGCCATGGGCACCTTCCGTATGGATTTGTCATTTTTGAGGGTTCGCCATTGCGCCTTAGTCTGGCCATCAGCATTCAGACCCTTTTTCTGAATTCCTTCCTCATCAGCAAACAAATCATCCTCCTGAGAGGGGCGGTCGATGAGATTGAAATACCACCCATGTACCGGGTCTTCCACCACGTCAGATATCGCAAGGCCAGCAATTTCCTCCGTCCTGGCACCCGTGTAATACATAAGTATTGGTATCCAGTAGGACGCCTCTCCGGATTGACCTTGGGAGCGCAATTGCTGATGGTTGAAGATGGATGACGAAAAAATGTTGTCTAAGTCGGCGTTGTCGAAAGGCAATCGCCGCGCCTGACGCTTATCAAAGCTATTAAGCTTCATTCCAATCGCAAGGTCAGCTGGGTTTGTGGGAAGCACACCCTTTTTCGTAACCACCCGAAAAAGCGACTTCATCTTGGCCAGTCTTTCATTGACGGTGACGACAGCAAGGCCACGAGCCGACATTTCATCCACGAACTTTCGCATCAGTTCGGGAGTGACATCGCCAGGGTTATTCACGCCATTGGCTGCGGCCAGTTTTTGCAATTCACGCCACGGCGTCTGAGTCGCAATAGTGGTGCTTTTGGGCCGATTTTTTACGTAGTCCCTCCACACAGCGAATACCGAATCCCAGCTGGGCTTTTGGACTGACAGCTTGGCATCTTCGCTGGTGCTAACCTCCTTCGGAGTAGGAGCGGCCGGTGCGACGTCATTAGTTTTCACGACCTGCCCGCCTTGTCGCGCTCGCTGGTGGTCCAAAGAGGTCACAACGGCACTCAAGAAGGCCGCCCCGGCCCGCTTGGACTCCTCTGGCGACATTTCGACATCCAGCCCGCAAAGGTGAATAAAACCGTGCATGGCTGGCAAAATTTTGTCGGAACGCCCTGTGGCAAGCATTCGGCCCAGTTCAGAGCGCTGCTGCTCCAACTGCTCCCCGAGCTCATCGAATTCCGCGTCGTCAAGCCCATCGCTACGCAGCTGCTCATCGTTAAGCAGAACTTGGCGAACCCAGTGGTCTGCCAACGCCTTCAGTTGCTCGTCGGACAAGGCGTCGAGCTTTTTCCTGGTGTAGAGGGCCTGCTTTTCCTTCAACGCCTTCCGATGCAGGGCAAATTCGGAATCTATCTGGTTGATTTCGACTTTCAGGCGCTTTTTGGCCTCGCGCAGGTCGGACGTACGCAGACTGCGAGTGATGTGCGTTGTGCCGGGAGGATACGCCGCTAACAGCGCAGCGGGGATACGGAGACGGCAGTATTTCGTGCCGTTTTTACCGCGTTCATAGAGGTTTTCTGAGAGTGCTTTCAAGGTCCTGCTCCACGTAGTTGTGTGACAGGCCGTGTAACAACCAGACTTTATATCTGGCCATAAGTGGTTGATTTACAAGGAAATCAACGACTTACAAAGACTCTTGGGGTGATTGGGGTGGCTGATGGGGCTCGAACCCACGACAACAGGAATCACAATCCTGGACTCTACCAACTGAGCTACAGCCACCGAAGCCTCACATTATAGCGGGAACTGCGGGCCTTATGCGCCGTGGCGCGCTGCTTTATGCGCCGGCTTTCTGTTCGGCGGGCTTTGCCACCTTGATGTCGGCCTTGAAACGCTCTTTCAGGATGTTGTAGTACGCAAGGCTTTCCGCGGAAGTCCACCACTGGGTGTACTGGGCCTGGTCCTGCAGAGCGATATCGGCGGCCTGTGCCGGGCGCGGCAGCACCTTGAGCACCCGGACAATGGCGTAACCCTGTGCGCCCAGGTCCACGCCCACCAGAGCAGGCCCGGCACCCGCGTCTGCGCTGAGCGCGGCGCTGACAACCGACGCGGGCAACTGCTGCGTCTGGTCGCGCGAGATCACCAGCGCCGTCGGGAAGGTGGCGGCGGCAGGGCTGGCTTTCCAGGCTGCGAGTTTTTCGGCGCCTTCCTTGCGGGCCATCTCGGCGCCGCGCTGCTGCTGCAGGCGTGCACGAACGCGGTCCTTGACCTCTGCGAGCGGCAGTGTCCGGGCCGGGGTGTACTGGGTGATGCGGCCCGACACCAGCAGGCTGGGGCCCGCTTCAAGGGCTTCGGTGTTGCGCTTTTTTTCCACCGAATCGGGCGAGAACAGCGCCGTCAGGAACTTCGGGTTGGCCAGCACGCCGGTGGCGCCCGCCACGGGGGTACGTGTCAGCTTGGCGGCTGCCCTGACCTCGAGCTTGAGCCGCTCGGCGATCGGGCGCAGGGTGTCGGACTGTTCGTACACCGCGTTGCTGAAGGTTTCTGCCGTTTCGGCAAATTTCTTCTGCGCCAGTTGCTGCCTGAGTTCCGCTTCCAGCGCGGGTTTCATCTCGTCGTAGGTCTTCTGTTTGGGGACCTTGACGTCGGTCAGCTTGATGATGTGGTAGCCGAACTCGGTTTCCACCACCTCGCTGATGTCGCCCTTCTTCATCGCAAACGCGGCATCGGCGAAAGGCTTGACCATGGCGTTGCGGGCAAAGAAGTCCAGGTCGCCGCCTGCTGCGGCGGAGCCGGTGTCCTGTGAATTTTTACGGGCCAGCTCGGCAAACGTGTCCGGCGCTTTCCTGGCGGCTGCAAGCAGTTGCTCTGCTTTCGCCTTGGCTTTTTCGCGGTCGGCCGCAGGTGCGGAGGCTGGCGCTTCGATCAGGATGTGGCTGGCGCGGCGCTCTTCATTGCCTGCGAGTTGTGGCGCGTTCTGTTCGAAATAGGTCTTCAGGTCCGCCTCATTGACCGTGATGCCTTTTTTCACGGCGTCCAGATCAAGCACCACGTATTCAATGCTGGCTTCTTCAGGTGCCTGGAACAAGGCCTGGTTGTCCTTGTAGAACTGTTCCAGTTCCGCATCGCTGGGGTTGACCCTGGCGGCATAGTCGGCCGTATTGAAACGCGCCACCTGCGCCTCGCGCTTCTCGAAGAAGGCGTTGAGTGAAACGTCCGCCACGGCCTTCGAGGCAAAGCCTGTGCCGGAGACACCCAGCATGACCTGCCGGGAGGCCAGGTCGGCGCGCAGGCCCGCTTCGTACTGCTCCGGCGCCATGCCCGTTTGCGCGATGAAGCCCGCGCGGTCAAACTTGCCGTCCGGCAGCCTGAATGCGGCGATGGCCTTGTCTTCGGCATACAGCCTCTGCAATTTCTGGTCCGCAACCACCAGGCCGCTTTTCGCAGCCGCAGCCGCCAGCACGCGGTCGCGCACCAGGCGTTCCAGCGTGCCGTAACGCGCTTCAGGCGAGTCCAGCAGCTTGACATCCAGCGTCGGCATCGATGCGCTGAGGCGGCTCACCTCGTTCTGGTGCGCCGCATCCCATTCGGGCTGCGTGATGTCCTTGCCGTCAACGACGGCAACAACGCCGCCAGCGTCACCGGAGGGGCCGTTGTTGTTCATGCCGACCAATATGAAGGACGGAACAATCAGCAAAAACAGCAATGCCATCGTGACCTTGGTGTGCTTGCGAATGAAATCAAACATCTCGAATTTCCTGTGTGGCTGTCAATCGGCCATTTAAAACTTGCGTCAAGCCATCAATGAAAAAGGCGAACATCTGTTCGCCTTTTTGTCCAGTCGGTGGTGGGTGCTGACGGGCTCGAACCGCCGACCTACGCCGTGTAAGGGCGCTGCTCTACCAACTGAGCTAAGCACCCCACCTCAACTTTTACTTCATGCCCATCAGTTCAGGGCGTCCTTGAGCGCTTTGCCTGGACGGAACTTGGGCACCTTGGCTGCCTTGATTTTAATCGCATCGCCGGTACGCGGGTTGCGGCCGGTGCGGGCAGCACGTTTGCCCACTGCAAAAGTGCCAAAACCCACCAGAGACACAGAGCCTCCTTTTTTCAGGGTTGATTTGACAGCGCCAATGGTTGACTCCAGCGCGCGCGTTGCGGCAGCTTTGGAAATGTCAGCGTTCTTGGCAATGTGCTCGATCAGTTCAGTCTTGTTCACAAGGAGCCCCTCGTTGTTAAAAGTTAATCTGGTTGTCTCTTGGATATCTCCCCTGGACACCTGTCACAAAGATGGCAGCGGGAGGCGGCATGTGCAGATCGTCTGCTGATTCCAATTAGAGCCATGGACTCCCATCGTGTCAATACAACATCAGATTTTTACAACGTGCGGTGGCGGATTCTAGCCTTATTTTTCACGCTTTCACGCCCTATTCGTAAGCACGCCCTGCATTTCAGGGGCAGCCTGTCACAGACTGCACAGCGCGCTTCAAGCCAGCGCCGCCGCAATGGCCTTGCCCACATCGGCCGTGTTGGCCGTGCCTCCCAGGTCAGGTGTGCGCGGCGCACCACTGTGGGGAGCCAGAACTTTTTCAATCGCAGCAAGCACCGCATCATGCGCATCCTTGTGCCCCAGGAACTCCAGCATCATGGCACCGCACCAGATCTGCCCGATCGGGTTCGCGATGGCGCGGCCCGCAATGTCCGGCGCCGATCCGTGCACCGGTTCGAACAGCGAAGGAAACTTCCGCTCGGGATTGAGGTTGGCACTGGGAGCGATGCCGATGGTGCCGGTGCAGGCCGGGCCGAGGTCGCTCAGGATGTCGCCGAACAGATTGCTGGCAACCACCACATCGAAAAAATCGGGACGCTGGACAAAATGCGCCGTCAGGATGTCGATGTGGAACTTGTCGAGCTGGATGCCCGGATAACCCTTGGCCATTTCGACGACACGTTCATCCCAATAAGGCATGGAAATGGAAATGCCGTTGGACTTTGTTGCGCTGGTGAGGTGTTTCTTCGGACGCGATTGCGCCAGTTCGAAGGCGAACTTGAGCACGCGGTCCACGCCGATGCGCGTGAACACCGACTCCTGCAGCACAAACTCACGGTCCGTTCCGGGGAAGGCCTTGCCGCCAATGCTCGAGTACTCGCCTTCGGTGTTTTCGCGCACGATGTAAAAATCAATTTCACCGGGAGCGCGGGCAGAGCCATCGCGCCGCACCACGGGAGCGATGATGCCGGGCATCAGGCGCGCGGGCCGCAGGTTGATGTACTGGTCGAACTCGCGGCGGAACAGCAGCAGCGATCCCCACAGGGACACGTGGTCGGCAATCTTGTCGGGCCAGCCCACCGCGCCGAAATAAATCGCATCATGTCCGCCGATCTGGTCTTTCCAGTCGTCAGGCAGCATCTTGCCGTGTTTCTCGAAGTAGTCCCAGCTCGAAAAATCAAAATGATCAAATTGCAGGTCGATGCCGAATTTGACCGCAGCGGCCTCCATCACGCGAATGCCTTCGGGCATCACTTCCTTGCCAATGCCGTCGCCGGCGATGACGGCAATTCTTTTCTTTCCGGTGTTCTTGCTCATGTTTGTCTTCCTTGGGGTTCAGGGTTTGAAAAAATTCAGGGCTTGCGCCAGCAGCAGTGCCGGCGCCTCTTCGGCAATGTAATGCCCACAGGGCAGGCTCAGGCCCGAGACGTCAACGGCCCGCTCGCGCCAGAGGCGCATCACGTCGAAACACTGGCCAACCGCGCCATGCTCGCCCCAGAGGACATGCAAGGGCTGCGTCAGCCGTTTTGCCGCGGCCACGTCGGCACGGTCGTGCACCAGATCCACCGTGGCTGACGCGCGGTAGTCCCCGCAAATACTCTCCGCCGTGCCGGGAATCTGCACACAGCGCTCGTACTCGGCAAGTGCGGCCGGCGCAAAGGCGGCCAGGCCGGCATGGCGCTTGCCCATCACGCTGCGCAGGTAGCGTACAGGGCCGGATTCAATCAGGGCTTCGGGCAGAGGCGGCGGCTGGATCAGGAAAAACCAGTGCCAGTAGGCACGCGCAAAAGCCTCCGAAGTGTTTTCGTACATGGCCAGCGTGGGCGCGATGTCGAGCAGCATCAGGCGCTGCACTGCCGCGGGGTGATCGGCGGCCATCCGGTGCGCCACGCGCGCACCGCGGTCGTGGGCCAGCACCTGGAACGTGTCGAAGCCGTGGTGCTGCATCACCGCCAGCGCGTCCCGCGCCATTTCGCGCTTCGAATAAACCAGGTGCCCGGGGTCCGCAGCCGGACGGCCGGAATCGCCATAACCGCGCAGGTCCATCATGACCACCGTGAAGTGCCTGGCGAGCGCGGGGGCCACCGCGTGCCACATCACGTGGGTCTGCGGGTGGCCATGCAGCAGCAACAGCGGTGCGCCCTGCCCGCCCTTGCGGCCATGCAGGGCGACCGCCCCGCGGCTGGCTTCGAAGGTCTCGAATGCTTCAAACATGCAGCGATTGTGATTGCCAGACCCCCTTGAATCAAGAAATAATATGAGAATTGATTATTCTCTAGATGGAAATGATGGAACGTGCCGACCTGGCCCTGGTGGTGGCAATTCAACGGCATGGCAGCCTCGTGGCCACCGCCGAGGCGCTGCAGATGGCGCCTTCTGCCGTGACCAAACGCCTGGCCCAGCTGGAGGCCGAACTCGGCCTGCTGCTGTTTCAGCGCACCACCCGGCGGGTGGCCCCCACCCTCGAAGGCGAGTTGCTCTGCGAACGTGCGCGCCTGATGCTGGACCAGTTCGATGCGCTCGAGCAGTCCCTGCAGGAACGCAAGTCGGAAGCCGCGGGCCTGATCCGCCTGGCGGCGACCTTCGGCTTCGGCCGCATCTGGCTGGGGCCGGTGCTGGCCGAATTCCAGGCCAGGCACCCGGCCATCCAGATCCAGCTGCAGCTTTATGAACAGCTGCCCGACCTGGCCGCGGAAGGGTTTGACGGCGCCGTGTGGCTCTGGTCACCCCGGCCGCAACGCGCGAGCGAGTGGACGGCACGCAAGCTGGCCAGCAACCAGCGGGTGGTCGTGGCTGCCCCGACCTATGTCCGCCAGCACGGCAAACCCGCCACACCGGCGGAACTGGCCGGGCACAACTGCCTGATCGCGCGGGAGAATGATCGCCGGTTCGACATCTGGCGCCTGCAGACCGTGCGCGGCCCGCGCAGAAAATCCGTTGCTGCAGCGCAGGCGCCCACCGATCAGCGGGTTCGCGTGCAGGGCACCCTGTCCTCCAACTCGGGCGAGCTGGTGCGCGACTGGTGTTTGCAGGGTCGCGGCGTGATGCTCCGCAGCCTGTGGGACGTGCAGGCCCAGCTCGACTCGGGCAAGCTGGTGCGGCTGTTGCCGCAGTATGCGATGCTGGACGCCGACATCCAGTGGCTGGCGCCCTTCCGCCCGCAGACACCGAAGCGGGTGCGTTTGCTGATTGACTGCCTGGTGGAAAAATTCAGGCACGAACCCTGGCGCCTGCCGGCCTGATCCCGCAGAGCCTCAGGCGGCCCGGGTTCCGTTGCGCACCACCAGCCAGACCCCAAGCGCCGTCAGCGCCGTCCCCAGCACCGTGACCACGGTGATGGACTCGCCAAACAGCAACCAGGCCATCAACGCGGTGGTGGGCGGCACCAGGTACAGCAGGCTGGTCACGGCCGTGGCCGCGCCGCGCTGAATCAGCATGTAGAGCAGCGAGCTGCCGCCCAGCGTGAGCGCGAGTACCGACCAGGCCAGCGCTCCCATGAACTCCGGCGTCAACAGCACAGGCTCTGCCTCGAACCAGGCAAAAGGCAGTGTCACCAGCAGCGCCGCGCCGAGCTGGATGGCGTTGGCACTGCGCACATCTGCCGCCTGGACAAAACGCTTCTGGTACAGCGTGCCGATGGTGATGCTGAGCAGCGCAAAAACAGCGCACGCCAGGGTGTAGGCGGTCGCCTCGTTGCCCGCGCCGAACTTGCGCGAGACCACCAGCAGCAGGCCGGCCAGCCCGAGCACCAGGCCCAGCCACTGGCGTGCGCTGACACGGTTGTCGCTCTGGCTGGCGTCGCCCATGCGCGAGACCCAGACCGCCGTCAACACCGGCTGCAGGCCGACGATCAGTGCCGACAGGCCCGAACCCATGCCGCCCTTGATGGCCGACCAGACACCGCCGAGGTAACCCGCGTGAATCAGGATGCCGGTGACACCGAGATGCAGCCACTGCACGCGGCTGCGGGGCCAGGCCACCCGTGCGATGGCGATCCAGACCAGGAAGCAGGCCAGCGACAACACATAGCGGATGGCCAGAAAGGTCAGCGGCGGCGCATAAGGCAGGCCGTATTTGGCGACGATGAAGCCGGTGCTCCAGATCAGCACAAACACGGCAGGCATGGCCCGGATCAGGGCGCTGTTCGAGCCGGACGAACTCATTTGGCGCGCGCGCGGATTTCGGGAATGGCTTTTTTCAGGTAGTAGGCCATGGACCAGACTGTCAGGATGGCCGACAGCCAGATCAGCCAGGTGCCCCAGACGTTGGTGTTGATGACGCCGAACAGGATGCCGTCAAACAGCAGGAATGGAATCGCGATCATCTGCACCGTGGTCTTGATCTTGCCGAGCATGTGCACCGCCACGCTTTTGGTCGCGCCTATCAGTGCCATCCACTCGCGCAGGGCGGAAATGGCGATCTCGCGCCCGATGATGATGAGCGCCACAAACACGTCGGCGCGCTGCAGATGCACCAGCACCAGCAGCGAAGCACAGACGAGAAACTTGTCGGCCACCGGATCGAGAAAGGCGCCGAAGGACGAGGTCTGGTTCAGCTTGCGTGCCAGGAAACCGTCGAGCCAGTCGGTGGCCGCAAACACCACGAACATGACGGTGGCAATCAGGTTGCGGCTGGCCGGCGTCATGTCGAGATAGAAAATGCCCACGATCAGCGGAATCGCCACAATGCGCGTCCAGGTCATCACGGTGGGTATGGTCAGAAACATGGCCTGATTCTGACATGCGCGGCGGCAGGACGGACACAGGGGCCGGCAGCGGCCTTCAAATACCCTGCTTTCATACGGCTTCGTCGCACAAATACGTCTTTCCGGTCAATGCAGCGCGCGGTAGATTTCTTCGGCGAGCTCGCGGGAAATGCCCTCCACCGTGGCAATGTCCTCGGCACTGGCCGAACTCACGCCGCGTATGCCGCCAAAACGCTGCAGCAGGTTGGCACGTTTTTTGGGGCCAATGCCGGCGATGTCTTCAAGGCGGCTGGCACCCACGCGCACCTTGGCGCGTCTGGCGCGCATGCCGGTGATGGCAAAACGGTGCGCCTCGTCGCGGATCTGGGCAATCAGCATCAGGGCCGCCGAGTCGCGGCCGAGGTAGACCTTGTCGCGGCCGTCGGCAAAAACCAGCTCCTCCAGCCCGACCTTGCGCCCCTCGCCTTTCTCGACACCGGCGATCAAGCCGAGGTCCAGGCCAAGCTCCTCAAACACCTCGCGCGCCATCGACACCTGGCCCTTGCCGCCGTCGATCAGCACCAGGTCCGGCAGCCGGGCGGTGTTGTTGCGCGCCGCTTCGGCGAGCTTGCTGTAGCGGCGCATCAGCACCTGGCGCATGGCGGCGTAGTCGTCGCCCGGCGTGATGCCCTCAATGTTGTAGCGGCGGTATTCGGCACTTTGCATCTTGTGGCCATGGAACACCACGCACGAGGCCTGGGTCGATTCACCGGCCGTGTGCGAAATGTCGAAACACTCGATGCGCAGCACATCGAGCTTGTCGAGCGGCAGGTCCAGCGCCTCGGCCAGCGCGCGCGTGCGCGCCTGCTGCGAGCCCTGCTCGGCCAGCAGCCGGGCCAGCTGCAGGTCGGCATTGGTCTGCGCCATCTCGAGCCAGATGCGGCGCTGCTCGCGCGGCTGGTGGATGGCCGTGACCTTGTTGCCGGTCTGCATGACCAGCGCGGCGATCAGCTCTTTGTCCACCGGCTCGCTGCAAACCAGCACCGGCGGCACCGGCACGCCCACATAGTGCTGGGCGATGAAGGCTTCCAGCACCAGGGCTTCCAGTTTTTTGACCTTGCCGGGCAAGGCGCCCTCACCGCCTGCCGCGCGGTCCACGCCGCCTGCCGCGCCGCCGTCCGCATCGTCTTCATCGAGTCCGGCCAGGTCGGCCGCGTGTTCGACATGGGTGGGGAAATACGGCCGGTCGCCCAGGTGCCGGCCGCCGCGCACCATGGCCAGGTTCACACAGGCCTTGCCGCCCAGCACCTTGACCGCAAGGATGTCCACGTCCTTGTCACCGCCAATTTCCATCGACTGCTGGTGCAGCACCTTGGACAGCGCCGAGATCTGGTTGCGCAGTTCGGCCGCCTGCTCGAACTCCAGTTTTTCCGCACGTCCTCGCATCTGCTTTTCCAGCTCGGTCAGGATGTCCCCGGCCTGCCCCTGCAAAAAACGCTCGGCGTTGGCCACGTCCAGTGCGTACTGCTCGGGCGACACGTGGCCGACGCAGGGCGCGGAGCAACGCTTGATCTGGTACAGCAGGCAGGGCCGCGTGCGGTTGTTGAACACCGTGTCCTCGCAGGTGCGCAGCTTGAAGACCTTCTGCAGCAGCAAAATCGTTTCCTTGACCGCCCAGGCGCTGGGGTAAGGCCCGAAGTAACGGTGTTTTTTCTCGACCGCGCCGCGGTAGTAGGCCACGCGCGGAAAGTCATGGGACGCCAGCTTGAGGTAGGGGTAGCTCTTGTCGTCCCGGAACAGGATGTTGTACTTCGGGTTCAGCGTCTTGATCAGGTTGTTTTCAAGCAGCAGGGCCTCGGCTTCGGAGCGCACCACGGTGGTTTCCATGCGCACGATCTTGGTCACCATGTGACCGATGCGCGTGCCACCGTGGTTTTTCTGGAAGTAGGTGGAGACCCGCTTCTTCAGGTCGCGCGCCTTGCCTACATACAGCACCGCACCCTCTGCATCGAAGTAGCGGTAGACGCCGGGCATGGCCGGCAACGCCGCCACTTCGCTGAGCAGTTGGGGATCAAATTCGTGCGATGGGGTCATGGTGGTGGGTGCGCGTGTTTGGCCAGCGTGGGCCGTCATGCGGAAGAAGTATCGGCATTTCTGGCTGGCAGCCCCCGTATTGTGGACAATCCCGATATGGATCACCGCCCGCAATGGGACATTTTTTGCAAGGTCATCGACAACCACGGCGACATCGGCGTCTGCTGGCGGCTCTGCGCTCAACTGGCGGCGCGCGGGCAGCGCGTGCGGCTGTGGGTGGATGACGCGTCCGCCCTGCACTGGATGGCGCCCGAAGGCTGCGACGGCGTCACCGTCCTGCCCTGGCTGGAACCGCTGGGCATGAACATCCTGCGCCTTGAAGCGGCGCCCTGCGAGGTGCTGGTGGAGGCCTTCGGCTGCGACATTGCTCCTGAATTCATAGCTGCCTGCGCAGACAGGGAAAGGGCCACAGGCCAAAAACCCGTATGGATCAACCTCGAATACCTGTCCGCCGAGCCCTGGGTGGAGCGCTGCCATGCCCTACCCTCGCCAGTGCAGCGCGGCCCGGCCGCCGGCTGGACCAAGTGGTTTTTCTACCCCGGTTTCACCGCCGCCACCGGCGGCCTGCTGCGCGAGTCCACGCTGGCGGCGCGACAGGCGGCTTTTGACCGCAAGACCTGGCTGGCCGGGCGCGGCATTGAGTGGAACGGCGAGAGGCTGGTGTCGCTGTTTTGTTACGAGCCCCCCGCCCTGGCGCAGTTGCTAGACCATCTGGTGCAGGTGGGCACGACCGACGCACCGGTGCGCCTGCTCGTGGCGGCAGGTCGCGCCACAGCCGCCGTCCAGACCGCCGTTCATGATAAAAAGTGGCCGCAGCCTAATCAGGACGGGCGCGAGCCGCTATCAATTTCATACCTACCCTGGCTGCGCCAGGACGACTTCGACCACCTGCTCTGGGCCTGCGACCTGAACTTTGTGCGCGGTGAAGATTCGGTGGTGCGCGCGCTCTGGGCCGGCCAGGCCTTTGTCTGGCAGATTTACCCCCAAGCCGACCAGGCCCACCAGGCCAAGCTGCACGCCTTTCTCGACATGCTGCAGGCGCCGCCGTCACTGCGGCAATTTCATGAGGTGTGGAACGGCCTGCAGACGGAATTGCCCGCACCCGAGCTGCCGCTGTGGACCGGCTGCGCCCGGGCGGCCCGGCAGCGCCTGCAGCAGCAACCCGACCTGGCGACCCAGCTGCTGGACTTTGTGATGCAGAAACAGGCGCTGGCGCCATGAGGCTGCTGCTGGTTGAAGACGACACCATGATTGGCCGGGCGATGCGCCAGGGTCTGGCCGACGCCGGGTTCAGTGTGGACTGGGTCATGGAGGGCCACGCCGCCGAGCGCGCGCTGGCCAACGGGGTTTACGACCTGGCCGTGCTGGACCTCGGCCTGCCGGGCCAGGACGGCATGGCGGTGCTCAAGGGCCTGCGCACGCGCGGCAACGCCGTGCCGGTGCTGATCGTGACGGCACGCGACGCCGTGGCCGATCGCATCGCCGGGCTCAATGCGGGCGCCGACGACTATGTGCTCAAGCCCTTCGACCTGGACGAGCTGATCGCACGCATACGCGCGCTGCTGCGCCGCCATGCCGGCGGCGGCTCCCCGCTGCTGCAATGCGGCGAGCTGACTCTCGACCCTGTCCGCAAACAAGTCAGCCTGAAAGGCGAAAACGTGAACCTGTCCGCCCGCGAATTCGCGCTGCTGGAGACCCTGATGCAGCGCCCCGGCGCCGTGCTGTCGCGGGCCCAGCTGGAAGACTCCATCTACGGCTGGGCCGAGGAAATCGGCAGCAATGCGGTCGAGGTCTACCTGCACAAGCTGCGCCGCAAACTCGGCGCCGACACCATCCGCAATGTGCGCGGTGTCGGGTACAAGGTGGTGGCACCATGAGCTACGCGGCGAGGGGCCCCGGCCTGCCGGGGATAGCCGCCAAGGCGAATGGTGCCAGGCCACCGATCCCCTCAAGCATGCATGCCTGTGCTCGCGGTGAGGTGGCACCATGAGCGACGCGGCAAAGAACGCCATGATGACCCGGCCGGTTCAATCCATCCAGCGCCGCGTCCTGGTCTGGGCCATGGGTGCGCTGGTGGTGGGCGCGAGCTTGCTGGTAGGCAGTGCCTACTGGACGTTGACGCACGAGATGGGAGAAGTCTTTGAGGACAACCTCAAGCAGGTCGCGCTGGCGGTGGCCAACCACCATGGCACCTACGGCATGGCGCGCAGCCCGAGCCTGGCCGGGCAGTTGCCCCGGGTCTACGAGGAGTACGGCAAATTCGAGTTCGCCACCGCGGCCTGGACACGCAGCGGCACGCTGCTGCACGCGTCCGACCCCTCTGCAGCATTGCCCTTCCTCTCGCGCAGCGGGTTGAGCGTGGTCAGCATCGGCCGGGAAAAATGGCATCTTTACACCATCGTGCTCGACGACGGCATTGTCCAGGCCGCCCAGCGCGACAGCGACCGCGAGGCGCTGGCACGGGAAACCACCACCAAGCTGATCCTGCCGGCGCTGCTGATGCTGGCCCTGCTGGCGATCCTGCTGACGCTGGCGCTGCGGCGCGGCCTGTCGCCGCTGGCGCTGGCGGCCAGCGAGGTCACGACACGCAGCGTCGAAGCCCTGCACCCCATCGCGCTGTCGGCCCACCCGCCGGAATTGCACCTGCTGATAGGGGCGATCAACGACCTGATGGCCCGGCTGGGCGGCGCGCTGTCGCTGCAAAGGCTGTTCCTGGCCGACGCGGCCCACGAGTTACGCACGCCGATCACGGCGCTGCGGCTGCAGTTGCAGCTGCTGGAACGCGCGAGCGACGAGGCCCAGCGCGAGGCGGCGCTGGTGCAACTGGGCGCCGGCATCGACCGGGCCCAGCATCTGGTCGAGCAGTTGTTGCAGTTGTCGCGGCTGGCGCCCGAGACGCCGGCCCTGCGCCGGGAAGCGGTGGATCTGGCAGAACTGGCCCGGGCCACTGTGCGCCGTTTCAGCGCGCGCGCCGACGACCGGAAAATCGACCTGGGCGCCGTGACCGAGGGCGCGCCCACCGTCCACGCCGATGTGCAGCAACTGGCCATCCTGCTGAACAACCTGGTCGATAACGCCCTGCGCCACACGCCCGCAGGCGGACGCATCGACGTGGCCGCGCAGGTCGAAAACGGTCGGCCCGGCCTGAGCGTGACCGACAGCGGCCCCGGCATCAGCGCCGCGGAGCGGGAGCGGGTGTTTGACCGCTTCTACCGCGGCAACAACGTCAGTGCCGACGGCCAGGCGCCGCATGGCAGCGGCCTGGGGCTGGCCATTGCCCGGGCGGTCGCCGAACGCCACGGTGCCGACATCGTGCTGGACAACGCCCCCGGCGGCACCGGCCTGCGTGTCAGTGTGCTTTTTCCGGCCCGTTGAGGGCCACCACCGGGGCCGGCGCCGGGCGACAGGGCGCAAACAGGTCCAGCGACTTGTTATAGGCCCCGGTCTGGACATCGAGTACACCCAGCAGGGAGTGAAACAGGTTGTCGTGACCGACCTCGGCACCGGCGTGTGTGCGCAGGCACTCCTGATCGATGTTGAAGCTGCGGCGAAATCCGGGTGACAGCCACATCACCAGCGGCACGCGTTTCTGGACCTCAGGCGCGATCGGGTAAGGCATGCCATGCAGGTAAAGGCCACCGTCCCCCAGGGACTCGCCGTGATCCGACACATACATCATGGCCGTGTCGTACTGCTGCTGCGCACCCGCGAGGAAATCGATCACCTTTGACACAAAGAAGTCGGTGTAGAGCAGCGAGTTGTCATAGGCATTGACGATTTCCGCAGCCGTGCAGGCGCTCAGGTCCTCGTTCTGGCAAGCCGGGGCATACTGCCTGAACACTGCGGGATACCGCTTGAAATAGGCCGGCCCGTGGCTGCCGAGCTGGTGCATGACGACCAGCAGGTTGCCCTGGGTGTCGCGCGCAATGCCTTCTATGCCCTGCAGCAACACCTCGTCCAGGCATTGCCCCTCGGCGCAGAGGGCCTCCACCTTCGCATGGTCCAGTTGCTCGGCGGGCAGGCCCTCGCAGACGCCCTTGCAGCCCGACTGGTTGTCGCGCCAGAGCACCTTGAAGCCGGCGCGGGCCAGCACATGCAGCACCGATTCATGGGACCGTATCTTCTCCTCGTCATAGTGAATGCGGCCGTAAGGCGAAAACATGCAGGGCAAGGAAACCTCGGTCGAGGTGCCGCAGGCAGTGGCGTGCGAAAAATTGATCACGTCCTGCCGGGATAGCAGCGGATTGGTCTGGCGCGCATAGCCGTTGAGCGAGAAATTCTGCGCGCGCGCGGTTTCGCCAACGATCAGCACAAACATCACCGGTCGGGTCCGACCGCTCCAGCTGGCGCCCAACTGTGCATCCTCGCCGACCGGCAGTTTGGGCTGCGACGGGCGCTGCACGCCGCCCAGCGCATTGCCGGCCAGAGCGGCCACCACATTGCCCGGGGTCAGCAGATAACGCACCTCTTTGTGGTTGCGCATCAGCGAGGCAAAGTCGGCAAACACCAGCAGCAGGCTGGCCGCGCCCACCGCCAGCGCGGCCGCGATCCAGCCCAGACGGACGGCCAGCGCGCGGCCCAGGCTGCGGCGCTTCAATTGTGGCCACCAGACCAGCGCCGCCGGCAACGCGCCCAGCAGCACAACGCGCGGAAACATGCCCCACACCAGCAGTTCCCGGGCTTCGTTGACATTGGTGGCCAGCACATTGCGCAGCATCGCGCGGTCCAGGTAAATGGCGTACCGGTCCATGTACCACGAGGCGAAGGCTGTGCACAGCACCAGCACGCTCAGCAGCGGCCTGACGGTCAGGCGTGTTGCCAGCAGCGCCAGGAAGGCGAAGTAGAACGCCGAAAAGGCGGTAAACAGGGCAGCCGCAAAACCCCAGGTTGCGGCAAGTTCCCAGCCGCGGCCGGCCAGCGCGGCGCGCCAGAACGGCCCGTTGCCGCTGAGCAGCAGAAAGCCGACGCACAGCAGCACCAGCGTTTCGACCTGCAGGGATGGTCGCTGAAGCCATGGTTTGCGGGGCAAGGCGGAGGCCGGCACCCAGGCGCCGGCGGAGGAAACAGTCATCATCGGGGTGGGCGGGTGACCGGCCGGCGGGCACCCTGGAGTCAGGGAAGCCTGAAGCTTGCGGCCACGACACTTAACCCGTCCTTAAAACAGCCGCGGCACGGCAGGGAAGGCCCGGAACGGCCGCGGAGCTTTTGGGTGGCCGCTGGAAAAAACGTTAAAATACAGGGCTTTGCATGGCCCGGCATCGGGCCGATGCCGCACTCCCGCCGCAGACCCGCATCACCCCAGACGCATTTGGCGGCCAACACTTTACTAGAAACTGTTATGAAAATCGCTCAAGAAATACGCGCTGGCAACGTCATCATGCACGGCAAGGACCCGATGGTCGTCCTCAAGACCGAATACAGCCGCGGCGGCCGCAACTCGGCCACCGTGCGCATGAAACTCAAAAGCCTGATCGCCAACTTCAACACCGAGCAGGTGTTCAAGGCCGACGACAAGATCGACCAGGTCATCCTGGACAAGAAGGATTGCACCTACTCCTACTTCGCCGACCCGATGTACATCTGCATGGACGCCGACTACAACCAGTACGAAGTCGAAGCCGAAAACATGGGCGACTCGCTGAACTACCTGCAGGACGGCATGGAGCTCGAAGTCGTGTTTTACGACGGCAAGGCCATCTCGGTCGAACTCCCCACCAGCGTCAACCGCGAAATCACCTGGACCGAGCCTGCCGTCAAGGGCGACACGTCCGGCAAGGTGCTCAAGCCGGCCAAGCTGGCCACCGGCTTTGAAATCGGCGTGCCGATTTTTGTGGCGCAAGGCGACGTGGTTGAAATCGACACGCGCACCGGCGAATACCGCAAACGCGTCTGACCCGCCCCTTCCCGGCATCCTGGAAAAAAGGCTCCTGACGGAGCCTTTTTGCATCCCGAAACCTTTCAGAGCGACGTATGGAACAAACAGACGACTTATCCGGCAGCCGACTCGCAGACGCGTGGGCGGAACTGCAGGCCCACTCCGACAAGGGCATCCCGCTGGAGGCCAACGCCTACCGGCTGGCCTTCGCCGACCCCGAGTTCCTGTTGCGGCGCGAGACCCGCGGCATCCGTTTCCAGCTGGAGATGCTCAAGCCCGACATGGAGCAGCAGGCCCAGGGCATTGAAAGCACCATCGTGGTGTTTGGCAGTGCGCGTTTCCCGGCGCCGGAACAGGCCGCGCAGGCACTGAAACTCGCCCACGAGTCCGGTGATGCGCAGGCCCTGGCACTGGCCGAGCGGCAGGTGCGCAACGCCGCCTACTACGACCAGGCCCGACTGTTCTCGCGCCTGGTCGGCGCCCACAGCAAAACCCGCCCCCCCGAAGAGCAGCTGTTCATTTGCACCGGGGGCGGTCCCGGCATCATGGAAGCCGCCAACCGCGGTGCGCAGGAGATGGGTGTGCCGACGGTGGGCCTGAACATCGCGCTGCCGCACGAGCAGAACTCCAACCCTTACGTCACACCGTCGCTGAGCTTCAAGTTCCACTACTTTGCATTGCGCAAGATGCACTTCATGATGCGGGCCAAGGCGCTGGTGGCGTTTCCGGGCGGCTTTGGCACGCTCGACGAACTGTTCGAGGTCATCACGCTGGTGCAGACACGCAAGGCCAAACCGGTGCCCATCATCCTGTTCGGCTCGGAGTACTGGCAACGCCTGATCAACTTCGACGTGATGATCGATGAAGGCGCGATTTCACCCGACGACCTCAAGCTCTTCCAGTACGTCGACGACCCCCAGGTGGCCTGGGACGCGATCAGGACCTTTTATCAACTGTAGCCGGCCGCAGCAGCCAGGCGGCGCGGCTGCCCGCGCCCACCACCGCGCCGGTGGCCCAGAACACCCCGGTTATGCCGATGACGGCGCCCAGGGTGCCGAACAGCATGGGCATGAGCACACTCGAGGCGTTGATCGCCATCAGGCGCAGGCCCAGCGCCTCGCCGTGCCTGGCCTCGGGCGTGATCTGGTGCAGCATGCTCATGATCATTGGCTGCACCGTGCCGAGCGCCAAGCCCAGCAGCACTGAACACAGGCCCATGCCCAGCGCCGTCTGCATGAAGGGGTAGACGCCGAACAGCACCGCGGTCACCAGCATGGCGACCACCAGCACCCGCCACTCGCGCAGGTGCGCCGCCACCAGCGGCATCAGCATGCGGATGGCGGCTGCGGCCACGGCAAAGGCACCCAGGATGGAACCGATCACCGAGGCGCTGATGCCTCTTTCAAAGCCCAGCACCGGCACGACAAAGGTGTGCACGTCCCAGCAGGAGGACAGAAACCAGTTGACCAGCATCAGGCGGCGGAAGGTGGTGTCGCGCAGCAGGTCCCAGGCGCTGGCCCGCCTGGCGCCGTGCGCGGCAATCACGGGCGGCAGCTCGCGCGTTTTTCGCACCAGAAACCAGCTGGCCAGCGGCAGCACCGCCATCAGGAAAAAAGCGGCACGGTAGCCTGACAGGCTGTTGGGCACGGCGCCTGCATGGTCGATCAGCAGACCGGCCGAGAACGGTCCGACAAAATTGGAAATCGCCGGGCCGATCGACAGCCAGCTGAACACCTGCCGCAACTGCAAGCCCCCCACCGCGGCCCGCCCGACATGGCGCTGCAGTGAAATCACGGCGGCCCCCGTCGCCCCGCCGGTGAGCAGCGCCGCCAGGCAGAGCACCGGAAACACCGGAAAAGCCACCGCCACCCCCGCCCCCAGCACGGCCGCCACGACGCTGTAACCCATGGGCCGGCGCAGGCCGTGCCGGTCGGCAAAGCGTCCTGCGGGCAGTGCCAGAAACACCTGGGTCAGGGCAAACAGCGCCAGCAACACGCCGACCGCGGCCGGGCTGTAACCCTCGCGCAGCGCCAGCAAGGGCGCGGCCATGCGGGTGCCGGCCATGCAGGCGTGCAGGCAGATCTGGGCCAGGATCAGGCGGGCAAGTTCTGGCGTCATGTGGCTCAGGCCATCAAGGTGCTGGTCACCCCTCGTCCGGGTCCCTGTCCATCGGAATCAGCCGCGCCGAGTCAAGCTCCGGCAAGGCCTCGACGTTGCGCAGGGCCTTGCCCATGACCCGGCTGCGCTGCTCGGCACTGCTCAGCGTATTGAGCACGGTTTCCGTCTGCGACTTGACCTTGGCCAGCACGTCGCCGAACTTGCCGAATTCGGTCTTGACGGCGCCCAGCACCTGCCAGACTTCGCTCGATCGTTTTTCCAGCGCCAAGGTCCGAAAACCCATCTGCAGCGAGTTCAGCATCGCCAGCAAGGTGGTCGGGCCGGCCAGCGTGACGCGGTGCTCGCGCTGCAGCACCTCCATCAGGCCGGGCCGGCGCAGGACTTCCGCATACAGGCCCTCGGTCGGCAAAAACAGGATGGCAAAGTCCGTCGTGTAAGGCGGCTCGATGTATTTTTCCGAGATCGACCTGGCCTCCATGCGGATGCGCACTTCCAGCGCCTTGCCCGCCACTTCGGCGCCAAGCACGTCGGCGCGCTGCTGGGCATCGAGCAGGCGCTCGTAGTCTTCGTTGGGAAACTTCGCGTCGATCGGCAGCCAGACAGGATCGCCATTGTCCGAGCGGCCAGGCAGCCGGATCGCAAAGTCCACCGGATTTTTGCCGCCGCGGCGGGTGATGACCTGCGCCGCGTACTGATCGACCGTGAACACCTGCTCAAGCAGGGCCGACAGCTGTGCCTCGCCAAAGATGCCGCGCGCCTTGACGTTGGTCAGCAGATGCTTGAGGTCGCCCACGCCCTGGGCCAGCGTCTGCATTTCGCCCAGGCCCTTGTGCACCTGCTCGAGCCGGTCGGCCACCTGTTTGAAACTTTCTCCCAAGCGTGTTTCGAGGGTGGTCTGGAGTTTTTCGTCCACCGTCTGGCGCATTTCGTCGAGCTTGGCCGAGTTGGTCTGCTGCAGCTGCGCGAGCTGTTTCTCCAGCGTTTCCCGGACTTCCCCCATGCGCCGCGCGTTCGATTCGCTGACGGACTGGAGCTGCGTGGTCAGGGTGTCGGACAGGGTTTTCTGCAGCAGCGTCAGTTGCTGGGAAAACGAGTCGATCTGCGCATTCTGCGTGCGGATGGCCTCGGCGCTTTGCTGCACCAGGGTTTGCTGGAAGGTGGCAAAACTCGTCGCCAGCTCCTGGCGGCTTGCGCGCGAGCTGTCGCCGATTTCCCGCCGCAGTTCACGCTCGAGCTTGTCGTTCCCGGCGGCCAGGCCGGCGAGCAGCTCTTCGCGGCCACTCTCGGCCGGCTTGCGCAGCAACAGCCAGAGCAGAAGGAGCAGGACCAGCAGCAGCGCCGCGAGGACCAGCCAGGCTTGCAAGGGGTTCATCAGTGCCATTTATTTCGTAGCGAGGACCGCAGGATTCAAGGGCGTCAACGGCTTTTTATCCTTGAAGAATCCGATCAGGTTGTCAGCCGCCAGCATGGCCATGGCCATGCGGGTGGGCACCGTGGCACTGGCAATGTGGGGCGTCAGCACAACGTTGGGCACCGTCAACAGGTCGGGATGCACCGCGGGTTCGCCCTCAAACACATCAAGGCCCGCTGCGGCAATGCGCCTGTCGCGCAGCGCTGCAGCCAGCGCGGCATCGTCCACAATGCCGCCGCGCGCAATGTTGACCAGCGTCGCCGTCGGTTTCATCAGCGCCAGCTCGGCAGCGCCTATGGTGTGGTGCGAGGCCGGTGAATACGGCAACACCAGCACCACATGGTCGGCCGTCCGGAGCAGCTCTTCCTTGCTGACGTAACCCGCCTTGCACTCGGCTTCCAGCGCAGCGTCCAGCCGGGAGCGGTTGTGGTAAATCACCTTCATGCCAAAGCCGTGAGCGCCGCGCCTGGCAATGCCCTGCCCGATGCGACCCATGCCCAGCACGCCCAGCGTGCTGCCGTGGATGTCGGAGCCGGCAAACATGTCGTAGCTCCACTTGCTCCACTTCCCGGCACGCAGGTAATGTTCGCTTTCGGTGATGCGTCGGGCCGTGGCCATCAGCAGCGCAAAACCGAAGTCGGCGGTGGTTTCGGTCAACACATCGGGTGCGTTGGTGGCCAGCACACCAGCCGCCGTCATGGCATCGATGTCGAAGTTGTTGTAACCCACGGGCATGTTGGCGCAGATCTTCAGTGTCGGGCAGGCGGCCAGCACGTCGGCGTCGATGCGGTCGCCACCGGTGGTGAAGGCCCCGTCCATGCCGCGCAGCTTGTCGATCAGTTGGTCTTTCGACCAGGTTTCGTCTGCCTGGTTGGCATGCACCTCGAAGTGCTGCTGCAAATGTGTGATGACTTCAGGAAAGATGGCGCGGGCGACGAGAATGTTGGGTTTGCTCATGGGGTTTCTTCAATGTGTTGAAAGGAAATTTACCGGAACCAGATCAGTAGTGTCCCAACGTTTGCATATCAGGACGTCGTAAGTTAATGATTTACTTGTTGAATTTGGTGTTTCAGTCTGGTCTCGATTTGAACGTTGAAAGCCAGACTGTCGGTTTTTTGCGGGTTTTCGCCCCAAACCGCCATGCACCAAGGCAAGCTCGTATTTGCGCAACTCATGCTCTACCTGCCACTGAGCACGTTTCGGCGCTGTGTGGCCGATCATCGGGGCGAACACAAGGTCAAGGACTTCTCTTGTCTGGATCAGTTCTTCGCCATGGCCTTCGCCCAGCTGACCTACCGCGAGTCCTTGCGCGACATCGAAGTCAACCTGCGTGCACAGGCCCGTCGGCTGTACCACATGGGGTTTCGCTGCCAGACGATTTCGCGCAACACCTTGGCCAATGCGAATGCCACACGCCCGTGGCAAATCTATGCGGACTTCGCCCAACACCTGATTGGCCTGGCGCGACCTCTGTACGCCATGGAGCCGTTTGGACTGGAGCTCGACGCGGCGGTCTACGCCTTCGACGCCAGCACCATCGACCTGTGCCTGTCGGTATTTGCCTGGGCGCCATTTCGTTCGACCAAGGCTGCGATCAAGCTGCATACGCTGCTGGACTTGAGAGGCAATATCCCCAGTTTCATTCACATCACCGACGGCAAGACGCACGAGGTCAATGTGATGGACGATTTGGTGCTGGAGCCAGGGGCGTTCTATTTGATGGATCGGGGCTATCTGGATTTCGCCCGCCTGTTCGTGATTCACGAGGCGCAGGCCTTCTTTGTGACCCGCGCCAAGAGCAACACCAAATTCAAGCGACGCTACTCGCACCCGGTGGACCGGATCAATACGACGGTGATCTGCGATCAGACCGGCGTGCTGACGACGTATTCTTCGAGCAAGGACTATCCCACGACGCTGCGTCGGGTGGTGGTCAAGGACGAAACGGGCAAGCGCCTGGTTTTTCTGACCAACAACTTTGCCTTGAAGCCGCAATTGATCGCCGACTTGTATCGCCAGCGCTGGCAGGTGGAGTTGTTCTTCAAATGGATCAAGCAGCACTTGCGCATCAAGGTGTTCTTTGGCACCAGCGAGAACGCGGTGAAGACGCAGATCTGGATTGCCATATCGACCTACCTCTTGATCGCCATTGCGAATAAGCGTTTGCATCTGGATCATCACAGCCTGTATGAAATCCTACAAATCCTGAGTCTGTCCATGTTTGAAACAATCCCTATAAATCAACTACTTACGCCACCCTCGACAAATTCAGAGTCGGATTTCGAGCCCAATCAGCTCGTTCTCCTCTGAAGAACGTTGGGACACTACTGGAACCAGATGAAAGTCATGACGATGAACAGCGGGATCAGCACCACGCCCGACCAGGCCATGTAGCCGAAGAAACTCAGGCATCCTGACGCCGCGGTCTTCGGCAATGGCCTTGACCATCAGGTTGGGCGCGTTGCCGATGTAGGTGTTGGCGCCCATGAACACCGAACCGGCCGAGATGGCTGCCAGCGTCGGTGCCAGTGTGGTCATCAGGGTGGCGGGGTCGCCGCCTGCCGTGCCCGCCAGTGCCGGGCCGAACAGCACGGCGAAGGGCAGGAAAAACGCCAGGGTCCAGGCCGCCGACACCTTGCCGAAATGGTGGTGCCAGAACGATGGAAGCAGCAGCGGCATCACGGCGATCGACAGCAGCAGGCCCGCAAACGGAATGCCCCAGAGCGGCGACAGCAGGCTGCCGTCAAAGCCCGCCGCCATGGCCCAGCCAGGCAGAATGGACAACAAGGCCGCCAGCGCGAGCCAGCGCAGTTTTCTCATGAGGTCTCCTGTTTTTTTAGGTGCGGCCGGACGGCTGCCTGCGCCCACATGCGGCCGCGCACGCCCGCGTATTTTCCATCTCATGCAATGTCAAAAACCTGACGCAGGTAAGCCAGGTATTTCTCGTCATCACACATGTTCTTCGACGGCGTGTCGGATAATTTGGCTACCGGCTGGCCGTTGCAGCGCACCATCTTGATGACGATCTGCAGGGGTTCATAGCCCAGATCATTGGTCAGGTTGGTGCCGATGCCGAAAGCGAGCTGGCAGCGGTCCCGGAACTGCTGGTACAGCTCGATGGTGCGCGGCACCGTCAGGGCATCACTGAAAATCAGCGTCTTGGTCCTGGGGTCGACCCGGTTCTTGCGGTAGTGCTCGATCAGGCGCTCGCCCCAGGCGAACGGGTCGCCGCTGTCGTGACGCGCGCCGTCGAACAGCTTGCAAAAATAGAGGTCGAAGTCGCGCAGGAAGGCGCTCATGCCATACACATCGCTGAGCGCAATGCCGAGGTCGCCGCGGTACTCCTTGGCCCAGGACTCGAAGCCGAACACCTGGCTGTCGCGCAGACGCGGACCCAGGGCCTGGCAGGCCTGCAGGTACTCGTGCGCCATGGTGCCCAGCGGCGTCAGGCCCAGCTTCATGGCAAACAGCACATTGCTGGTACCGGCAAACTGGCCGGCACTGCCGGCGCCCAGGCGTGCAATCAGCGTGCGCAGCACTTCTTCGTGCCAGGCCTGGCCAAAGCGGCGGCGAGTGCCGTAGTCGGCGATCTTCAGGGTGGTCAGGCCTTCGGCCTTCAACAGCCCGATCTTGGCGTCCAGGCGCTTGCGCCCTTCCATCACGTCGGCGAGCTTTTGCGTGTTGCGGAAATAGACCTCGTTGATGATGGCCAGCACCGGGATCTCGAACAGGATGGTGTGCAACCACGGCCCTTCGATCACGACCTCGATTTCGCCCGAGGGCAAGGCCTTGACGCTGACGTATTTTTCGTTGAGGTGAAACAGCCCCAGGAAATCGACAAAATCGCTCTTGATGAAACGCATGCCGCGCAAGTAGGCGAGTTCGGCATCCTGGAAGTGCAGGCCGCACAAGGCGCGGATTTCCTCCCGGATTTCACTGACATAAGGCGCCAGGTCGCTCACGCCAGGCGCGCCGGCGTTGCGGCACTTGAAGCGGTACTCGACCTGCGCACCGGGAAACTGGTGCAGCACGACCTGCATCATCGTGAACTTGTAGAGATCGGTGTCCAGCAGGCTGGTGATGATCATGGGCATTTCCGTAAATTCATTTTTCGGGCGAGTTGCGGCGTTGCGCGGTGCTCGGAATCCTCATGCACCCAAGTGCATTCCGGTATCCTCCGCGCCGCGCGCCTCGCACTTCATCCCAAAAAACTGAGTTTCTGGAAGTGCCCAGGCCGCGTGGAATCACAGAATACTCAGCCCAGAAAATCGACTTCGAACAGCAGCGTGGCGTTGGGCGGAATCACGCCGCCCGCGCCGCGTGCACCGTAACCGAGCTCGGCCGGAATGACGAGACGGCGCGTGCCGCCCACCGACATGCCCTGCACGCCTTCATCCCAGCCCTTGATGACCTGGCCGGCACCGAGCGAAAACTCGAAAGGCTGGCCGCGGTCCTTGCTGGAGTCGAACTTGGCGCCCTGCACGCCGTCGTTGTAGAGCCAGCCGGTGTAATGCACCTTGACGTTCTGGCCGGCCTTGGCGATCGCGCCTGTGCCCAACACAGTGTCTTCGTACTGCAGGCCGGAGGGAGTGGTGTTCATAGGGGGCTTTCTGTAAAAAATGGAAACGACGCTGTTTGGCGCCAACCCCTGACTTTACCGCGAAGCCGGGGCGGGCTGTGGCGGCAAGCGGCTGCAGCATTCAGAAGTTGCCCCGGCATGAGGGTATTGCCGGGCAAATGCCGCGCACCGCAAGGGACATGTTTTTTCGCGCAAATTCACGCTATCCTTGACTGGTATTTCACCAACATACCAGCGATATGCACAAGAATTTGAACTTCACCAACGAGACCACCTTGGTGGACAGAGCGCGCAGGGAACTGGAAAGACGTTTTGTTACCCTCCTGCTGCCCCCGGGTTCTGTCTGGACCGAGGGTTCCCTGAGCGAACTACTCGATATCGGCAGGACGCCAGTTCGCGAAGCCGTCGCCGGCATGGCCATGGACGGGCTCGTGACCGTGATTCGGCGCGCAGGTATCGTGGTAACCGAAATCTCGGTCGAGGACCAGATGGCGGTGCTCGACGCCCGGCGGGTGCTGGAAAAGCTGGTGTCCATCCGTGCATCGGTTCGGTGTACCGACGACGAACGCAACCAACTGCTGGAGATGGCGGACGGCATACAGCAGGCTGGAGAGACGCAACAGGTCGAGGATTATTTGCAGTTCCACTTCCAGATCAAGCGTTTTGTAGCTCAGTGCGCCCGCAACAAGTTTGCCGAACGCGCCCTGCGCCCCTTGCACACACTGTCCCAGCGTTTTTATTTTGCCCATCACCGAGCGTTCAACAACCTCCCCGTGGTGGGCCCCGCACACGCCGCATTGACCCGGGCCATCGTTGCCCGCGACGAAGCGCAGGTGGCGCGCCAGTGCGACCATGTCAGCGACATCGCCGACCAGTTCACGCGGGATTTGCTGGGCACCCGAGACAACATTAAAGCCTAGTGAAAACCCTGTAGTTTTTTTTTGGCACTGTAATATATTACTGATATTGGTTCAAATATACCAATGATGATCCGCGTTCTTTTACCTTCAACCCAGGAGACAACAATGACCACATTTAATCGACGCAAGGTGCTGCAGGCGGTTGCCGCGTCTTCCACTGCGCTGATTGCCGGCATGCCCGCGATCGTTCTCGGCCAGAAAGCGACCAAATGGCGGGTGCAGACCCTCTGGGGTGCTGGCGAAGACACCTTCAAATATTTCGAGGAATTTGCCGATAAGGTGAAGGTCAATACAGGCGGCCGGCTTGAGATTCAGACCTTTGCGGCCGGCGCGGTCGTGGGCGCCTTCGAGACCCTGGACGCCGTCAGCCAGAACGTGCTGCAAGGGCAATCCACCTATCCTGGTTACTGGGCAGGCAAGGAGCCGGCATTGGCCGTCATCGGCGACTTCGCCTTCGGCTACCGAACGCCTGAGCAGCAAAACCGCTGGTTGTACGAAAGAGGCGGCATGGACATGCTGCGCAAGGCCTACCAGCGCTTCAACGCCTACACCGTGGGCGCCACCTGGTGGGGCGTGGAATCCCTCACGTCGAAAAAGCCGATCCGCCGCCCCGAAGACTTCAAGGGTATCAAACACCGTGGCGCGCAAGGCATTGCAGCTGAAACCATCGCCAAGATGGGCGCATCCATCGTGGTTCTGCCCGGCGGCGAAGCCTACTCGGCCCTCGAGAAAGGCATCGTAGACAGCGTGGACTGGTCAACGCTGTCGGTCAATGCCAAGGTCGGTTTCTTCGAAGTCGCCAAGTACGCAACCTTCCCTGGTTTTCATTCAATGCCCATTCAGGATTTCACCGTCAACACCAGCGCATGGAAAAGCCTGCCGGACGATGTCAAGCAGATCCTGGATCGCACCTGGCGCGAATTTTCCACCACCCAGGTCGCCCGCATTGCCGATAACGACAAACGCGTAGCGGAAGAAGTCAAAAAGAAAGGCGTTGAACTGGTCGCTTGGTCGGACGCCGACCTCACACGTGCGCGCCAGATTGCACAGGGTGTCGTTGATGAGTGGGCCGCCAAGGGCGCGCTCGCCAAACAGGCTGCCGACTCCCAGCGCGCGTTCCTGCGTGAACTGAAGCTACTGGCCTGAGAAGCATGAACCACTATGTCCGTTTCGTTGGGCATGTGAACGAATGGGTAGGCCGGATTTCCGGCCTGCTCATCGTCGCCGTTGTTCTCATCATCCTCAAAGAAGTCATAGGCCGGGGCGTGTTCAACGCGCCCTCACTGTGGGCCGACGAGTCCATGACCTACCTGGCCGGCATGGCCTATGCGCTGGGCGGCGGCTTCACCCTGCTGCATCGCAAGCATGTGATCGTCGATCTGGTGTACCAGCCCATCGCCGACCGCGGCGGCAATCTTAAAAAGGTCGTCGACGTCATCGCCTTCGGCCTGTTTTCGATCTATTGCCTGACGCTGGTCTATTTCGGATGGGAGCTGGCCATCGCCTCGATTCGCGAACACGAGGGAAGCGGCACGCTCTGGAATCCGGCCCTGTGGCCCGTCAAGCTGGCCATCCCGGTCGCAGGCGCCCTGCTGTTGCTGCAAGGCTTCGCCAATCTGCTGGTCGACCTCGGCCTTGCCTCAAAACCCGCTCCGGAAACCGACCATGGCCGTTGATACCCTGACCCTTCTTTTGTTCCTGGCGCTGGTCTCGGCGCTGGTGGTGGGCGTACCCATCGCATTTGCGACCGGCGCCATCGCCGTGGTTTTCGGCGTCTGGCTGTTCGACATCAACACGCTGAACCTGATCGTCAGCCGCGTCTTCACGCTGATGGGCAACCAGATTCTGGTGTCCGTGCCCCTCTTCATCCTGATGGCCATGGTGCTCGAAAAAGCAGGCATCGCCGAAGACATCTTCAAGGCCGCCTACGTCTGGTCGGGCCGCATCCGGGGCGGTCTGGCTGTCGCGGTGATCATCTCGTGCGCACTGATGGCAGCCATGGTCGGCGTGATCGGCGCGGAAATCGTGACCATGGGTGTCGTGGCCCTGCCGGCCATGCTCAAGCGCGGTTACGGCAAATCGCTGGCGCTGGGCTCCATCTGCGCGGGCGGCGGACTGGCCACGCTGATTCCTCCCAGCGTGGTGCTCATCATGTATGCGCTGACCACAGGCACGTCCATCGGGCAGCTGTACATGGCGGGCATCCTGCCAGGCCTCATGCTGGCCGGGTTTTACATCATCTACGTGATCACGATCTCCTATCTGAAGCCGGAGATCGCTCCCGCGGCACCACCGGAGGAGATCAACATTCCCCTGATGGAAAAAATCGGCTACCTCAAGAAGCTGATCCTGCCCGGCGCAGTCGCCTTTGGCGTACTGGGTTCGCTGTACATGGGCATTGCGACGCCTACGGAAGCGGCCGGCATCGGTGTTGCCGGTGCAGTGATCGCCGCCGCCGTGAACAGGCGCCTGACCTGGGCGGGCATGTCCAGCGCCGTCGTGGAGACCACCAAGGTCACCTGCATGCTGTACTGGCTCTTCTTCGGCGCTTCCGCGCTGATCGGCATCTACACCATTGCCGGCGGCACGCAGTACCTCAAGGACCTGATCGCCGGTCTGCCCATCGGCAAGTGGGGCATCCTGCTGGTCGTCAACGTGATCTGGATTGTCCTCGGTTGCATCATCGACTGGATCGGCATCCTGCTGCTGACCGCCCCGATTTTTGTGCCGGTGCTGGTCGCCCTGGGATTCGACCCGATCTGGATTGGCGTGTTGTTCTGCATGAACATGCAGATCTCCTACATCACCCCGCCCTTCGGGCCGGCCGCCTTCTACCTCAAGGGCGCGGCGCCGCCGGGAATCACGATGGGCGACATCTTCCGCTCCGTCTGGCCTTTCATCGGCATCCAGGTACTGGCCCTGCTGACACTCGTGGCCTTCCCGGAAATCGCGCTGTGGTTGCCGCGAACCATGCTCAACAACTGAAAGGGACCCTCATGGCGAGTCAATCGCAATTGCTGGACAAACGTCCCGCAGAAACACTCACGACCGATGTGCTGGTTGTCGGCGGCGGCGCAGCCGGCCTGGCGGCCGCGTGCACCGCGGCGCGGCAAGGCCTGAAGGTCACCCTGCTCGAGCGTTACGGCTTTTGCGGCGGTGCCGCGGTAGCCGGCCTGTCCGGCACCGTCTGCGGCCTCTATCTGGCACGCCCCGGCGCGGCCGGCAAGCCGGAAAAAATTGTCTTCGGCTTTGTGGACGAATTCATCGCAGCGATGAATGCAAGAAGCGGCCTGACCGGACCCGTGCGTTACGGCGACACCTACACGCTGGTGCACGAGCCGCTGGCCTGGCGCGAAACCGGCGATGAGCTGGTGCAACGCCATGGCGTGCAGGTGATCTACCACGCCACCGTGATCGGCGTGCACATGGACGGCGGCGAACGCGTGGAAGGTGTGCGGGCCTACACCAAACAGGGCGCCATCGACATCCGTGCACGGATCACCATCGACGCCAGCGGTGACGCTGACCTGTTTGCCATGGCCGACCTGCCGACAAACGTCGGCATGGACGGCAAGGTGCAGAACCCCACCATGATTTTTCGCATGGACAATGTGGACGTTTCCCGCTTCCTGACGACTTACGGCAGCGACGCCATCATGCCCGACGCTGTAGCTAAAGCCATCATCGAAGCCAACGCGGCAGGCGCCTACAAACTGCCGCGCGCCAAGGCCTTCCTGTTTCCCACGCCGCGTGAAAACGAACTGCTTTGCAATTGCACGCGGGTGATAGGGCGCGACGGGCGCGAACTCAATCCGCTGGTAGCGTCCGACCTCACCGAGGCGGAGATCGAGGGCCGCCGCCAAGCACGCCAGTACTGGAAGTTTTTTCGCGCGAATTTGACGGGCTGCGAAAACGCCACGCTCAACGACACCGGTGTGCAGGTCGGCGTGCGCCAGACCCGCCAGATCGTCGGCATGGAGACCCTGCAAAACCAGGACGTGGAAACCGGGCGCAAGCGCACTGATGCGATTGCCCGCTCCGCCTGGCCCATCGAGCTGCACAGCGGCGTCAAGCCACGGCTTTCCTGGCTGTACGAGGACTACTACGACATCCCGCTGGGCTGTTTTGTGCCGCTTCGGGGCGAGGCACTCCTGGCGACAGGCCGCTGCCTGAGCGCGCAGCATGAAGCCATGGCCTCGGCGCGCGTCACGGCACAGTGCTTCAGCTATGGCCACGCAATTGGCCATGCCGCCGCCCTGAGCGTGACGGAAAACATCGCGGTGCGCAACCTGCACGCCTCGGACGTGCGAACACTTTTGAACAAAGACGGAGCTTGCCTTGATACATGAAGAATTAAAACTGGACACGCGCGGCCGGGTCGCCGTGCTCAGCATTGACCGCCCCACCCGCCGCAATGCCCTGGGCGACGACCTGGTAGCCCACATGCGCCGG
This sequence comes from Polaromonas sp., assembly GCF_029945925.1. Lineage (GTDB taxonomy): Bacteria > Pseudomonadota > Gammaproteobacteria > Burkholderiales > Burkholderiaceae_C > Polaromonas. The sequence continues at coordinate 178,641 of NZ_JAQSDN010000044.1, forward strand.
GTGTTCCATGAACTGGACGCGGACGACCGGATCGGCGCCGTTGTTCTCACGGGCCAGGTACCCGGTTTCTGTGCCGGCAGCGACCTCAAGGAACTGGGAGCCATGTCGCTGGACGAGATGTGCGCGCACGAAGCCCGCACCGCCTCCTTTTGCCGTGAGTTGGGCATGTTGCGCAAGCCGGTGATCGCCGCCGTCGAGGGATTTGCGCTGGGTGGCGGCTTTGTGCTCGCAGCCAGCTGCGATGTGGTGGTCACCGCACGCACCACCCGCTGGAACCTTCCGGAGGTGGAAATCGGCTGGATTCCTCCTTGGGGCATCGAGACCCTGATCAACCGTGTCGGACGTACGCAAGCCAGGCAACTGGTTTGGGGCGGTACGCCTTTTCACGGAGAAGAGGCCTTGCGTCTGGGACTGGCCGATCACCTTGCAGAAGACGGCGCAGCACTTGAATGTGCCATCGACGTGGCGGCCTCCTACGCGCGCCTTCCGCAGGAAGCGATTGCCGCGACCAAACTGTATTTCGCGTCCCACGGCGCACCCAACGGCGAAAGCGGCGACCTCCTGGCTTCGCATTTTTTCAAAGACAACTGTCGCCATGCCACTGCGCAGGCGACCCTCAGGAAATTTGGAGTGAAAGTATGAGCAAGATTTGCTCGGTGGAAGAAGCAGTTTCGGTCGTCAAAAGCGGCGATGCCGTGGCCAGCGTCGGTGTCATCGGATGGATCACCCCCGACGCGCTGCTCAAGGGCCTGGCAGACCGGTTCAAGGCCTCGGCCGAACCGCGCGATGTGACGTTTTATTTCCCTTGCGGCACCGGCGATGCCATGGCGATCCGGGGCATGGACCACGTGGCCGTCGAAGGCCTCATGAAACGCATCGTGTCGGGATCCTATGTGAACCCGGTTGATCCCGTGACCGGTAAGCGCCCCGAGCTGATGCGCCTGATCCGTGAAAACCGCATCGAAGCCTACAGCTGGCCCATAGGCGCCAGCATGCACTGGCTGCGTGAAGTGGCGCGTCGCAGCCCGGGTTACCTGACGAAGATCGGCCTGGACACCTATGCAGACCCGCGCCAGAGCGGCGGCAAGTTCACCACACTCGCCAAGGACGACCTGATCAAGCGCGTCGAATTCGAGGGCCAAGACTACCTGTTCTACCCGAGCTGGCCGCTCAACGTGGGCTTCATCCGCGCCTCGACCGCCGACGAATTCGGCAATCTGTCCTTCGAGGATGAGCCCATTCACTCCGCCTCGCTGCAAATTGCGCTGGCGGTCAAAGCCTGCGGCGGCACCGTCATCGCCCAGGTCCGGCGGATTGTGGAACGAGGCAGCCGTCCTGCGACCATGGTCAAGGTCCCCGGCGTGCTTGTTGACAAGGTGGTGGTAGACGAGCAGCAGATGATGACCACGCAGGTACCTTATGACGAAAGCTACCTGGGCGGAGTTCCATGGGACGGCCAGACCAATGACCGCCTGCCTTTTGGCACGGACAGGATCATTGCGCGACGCGCGGCGCTGGAAGTGCGCCCGGGTGTGACGTCCATCTTTGGTTTCGGCGCGTCATCCGATGTGCCCACCGTCCTGCTAGAAGATGGCCATTTCAGAGATGGCGGCTATCGCGACTACCAGTTCACCACAGAGCACGGACCGTTTGGCGGGCTGGTGATGAGCGGCTGGCAGTTCTCGGCCAACAAATACCCCGAAGCCCTGCTTGACGGCGTGAATCAGTTTGACTTCATCGACGGCGGCGGTTGCCCGTTTGCTGCGCTGGCCTTTGCACAGTTCGACAATGCGGGCAACGTCAATGTCTCGCGGTTTGGCCTCGCCAATCCCGGCGCCGGCGGCTTCATCGACATAGCCTACAACGCACAGGAGCTGTTGTTCACGGGCACCTTCACCACTGGTGGACTGGAAGTCGAGTTCAAGGACGGCAAGCTGGTCATCCTCAAGGAGGGCAAGGTCACGAAGTTTGTACAGAAAGCGGACCAGATCACCTATCCGGTGCGGCGCAACGTGGCCGGGCGCGGCCAACAGGCCAAGATCATCACGGAACGCGCCGTCTTCGAGGTCCGCGCCGACGGCTTGGTGCTGACGGAGCTGGCGCCGGGCATCGACCTGCAAGCGCAGGTGCTGGACCTGATGAACGGCCTGGCCGTGCAGGTTGCGCCCAACCTGCGTGAAATGGATGCAGCGCTGTTCCGTTGAAGCCGCTGCAGCGACTGCTCGCTAGTCGAGCCAGGTGGTGATGCCCTGCACCGCCTCGCGCGGCGTGTGCAGGGTGTTGACGACGGCTGTCTCATCCAGGTAGCCCAGCGCCATGCCGCAGACGAGCATCTCGTCTAGCCCGGCGCCAATGTGCGGCAGGTTGATTTTTGCAAAGCTGTTCCAGGCGGCCTGTGGGCAGGTGTGCAAGCCCCGCGCCCTGGCGGCCACCATGATGTTCTGCAAAAACATGCCGTAGTCGAGCAGGCTGCCCTGCCCCATGATGCGGTCCACTGTGAACATCAGGCCGACGGGCGCGTCGAAAAAGCGAAAGTTCCGGTTGTGCTGCGCGTGCATCTTGTCCTTGTCGATTTTTGTGATGCCCAGCAGGCCATAGAGGCTCCAGCCATTCTCACGGCGGCGCTCGATGTAGGGACTGATCCATTGGCGCGGGTAGTAGTCGTACTCCTCGCGGTACTCGGCCGCCAGCGCCGGGTTGGCGCGGATCGCGTCATGCGCCGCGCAGACCTTGCCGACCAGGCTGTCGCGGCTGGCACCCTGCAGCACATACACCTTCCAGGGCTGGGCGTTGTTGCCCGAGGGCGCGCGGCTCGCCACATGAAGAATGTCCTCGATGAGCTCGCGCGGCACAGGTTTGGGCAGAAACGCTCGCGCGGAAAAACGGCTCTCGATGGCTGCGTCCACACTGGACGGATCCTGTACGATCTTTCGGGTAGGCAACTGTGTCACTTGAGTTTTTCCAATACGGTGAGAAGCCGGGCCGGCAATGGGACGGGGCGGCGCGACTGTTTGTCGACATAGACATGGATGAAATGGCCTTTGGCGGCCGTCAGTTCGGCGGATGGGGCGCCTGGATTGCCGGAAAAAAGCCCAACCTCATACCGCACGCTGGACGAGCCGACATGCGCCACGCGGATGCCGGCGAGCACCGGTTCGGGAAAAGACAGCGGCGCGAAATAATTGCACTGTGTCTCTATGACCAGGCCGATCACGGCGCCGGCGTGGATGTCGATGGCGCCGCGCTCGATCAGGTAGCCGTTGACCGCGGTGTCGAACCAGCTGTAATACACGACATTGTTGACATGGCCGTACACATCGTTGTCGGACCAGCGCGTGCCAATCGGACGAAAGACCTTGTAGGCGCTGCGGGGTTCGGCCTGGGGACGAGTCGGGGATGTCATGGACGGCTATTTTGCCAGCAGGCCAGCGGCATTCTTCCGTCAAGCCGGGGCCGCGGGTCTGGCTTCGCCAGCCCGCAGGCGCAGCGGCCCCTTTTCAGGACAAGGGGCAGGAAGATGCCGCAGGCTCGCAGTGAGCGACTGTGGGGGCCATCTTCCAGCGTTTCCAGTACTCAAGCGCCACGCGCCAGGTAGTCATCTGCACCTGCACCGTCTCGTCGATGTTGATGCCGTAGCCGCCGGCCATGGCGAAGGCCAGCGGAATGCGGCGCTGCCAGGCCCAGTCAAACACGCGCCGGTCCCTGGCCTCCAGGCCGTCATAACTGAGCTTGAGCCGTCCCAGCCGGTCCCCTTCAAACGGATCGGCGCCAGCGAGGTAAATCACCAGGCCAGGCTCGAAGCGCCGTTCCAGCTCGTCGAGCGCATGCTCCAGCGCCTGCAGGTAAGGCGCATCGGTGCAGCCGTCCGGCAGGTCCACGTCGAGGTCGCTCGCCTCCTTGCGAAAGGGGAAATTCTTTTGCCCGTGCAGCGACAGCGTAAAAACACCCGGGTCGTTTCTGAAAATGCTGGCCGTTCCGTTGCCCTGGTGCACATCCAGGTCGATGACCGCCACCCGCAGCGGCGCGCGTTGGTTGCGTGCCCACTCCATCTGCATCTGGCGGGCCGCGACGGCCGCATCGTTGAACACACAAAAGCCCCCGCCCTTGCCCGCCGACGCGTGATGGGTGCCACCCGCCATGTTGGCGGCCACGCCTTCGGCACGACCCTGCAACCCCAGGGCAGCACGTGCCGCCGCCACCGTGGCGCCCACCGACCGGCGTGAGCGCTCGACCATCTCCGTGCTCCAGGGAAAGCCGATCTCGCGCATCTGCGCCGCGTCCAGCGTGCCGTCGGCCACGGCCTGGATGTAGGCCGGTGCGTGCGCCAGCGCCAGCTCGCCGTCGCTGGCCCGCGGTGCCACGCCCATGCGAACCTGCGGCAACTCGCGCGCCACGCGGTCGCGCAGGCGCTGGTATTTGGCCATCGGAAAGCGGTGCCCGGCCGGCAAGGGCAGGACAAAGTGATCGGCGTAGAAGGCTTGCATGACGGTCAAAAAAACAGGAAAAAGTTCCGGAACGCCAAGGGTAACTCCTAGGAAAAAAGGCGTTCCTGGGACTTGAGTTGGTTATATAAAATAACTACAGTCCATAACCATAGTTACACAAAACAACTACATCGGCGGCGCATTTTCCGGGAGACCTCTCCCTCCTGTTCAACCACATCGAGGAACGAACAATGTCATGGCTCGCATCCAGCCTGGCGGTCGGCCTGGAAGGCCTTCGCCGGCTTCGAAGCCCTGTCCGGGAGGCCAGGATGGATCAGGTACGCGAAGCCATGCTCGCGGCACTGGATAAAAGCGGAGACGACAGATTCCTGGGGCTGAAAACCCGTATCAGGCACGCAGTTGACGCGCAGCGCATGTGGGACCTGCGCAGCGAACTCATGAAAGCCCTGGCAAGCGACCAGGGAGAGGCCCGCGCGGGCGAGGAGCTGCGGCTGATCACGGGCATGTTCCGCGACATATTGCCAAAGGGCCTGGCCTCAGGTCTGGCCCATCACGCCGGTCCGGGCACGGACGCCAGAGGCAAAGGAGTTTCGGGAAAGCTTCATCAACCTGAAATAACACGGTCACAGTTTTAAAGGGAGACAAACATGTTTCGTTCAACACTCATGGCATTGATGGTGTTTGCAGGCGCCCATGCGCTTGCAGGCGACAAAGGCGTGACGCCCACCGAGATACGGCTGGGCGCATCGGCCGTTCTCAGCGGTCCATTGGGAGCCCAGACCAAGGAATACGGCGTGGGTTCGCGCCTGTACTTCGACGCAGTGAATGCGGACGGCGGCATACACGGCCGCAAGATCAGCTACACCACGCTGGACGATGGCTTCGACGTCAAACGCGCGGTGGACAACACCCGCAAGCTCATCGAGGAAGACGGCGTGTTCATGATCTACAACAGCACAGGCACAGCGCAGACGGGCGCGATCCTGCCGCTGCTGCAGGAAACCCGGACCATTGCCTTCGGGCCGGTGACGGGTGCGTCCGCGTTCCGGGACAAGTTCAACCCCTACCTCTTTCACGTGCGCGCCAGTTATGCCAATGAAGCACGGCGCATTATTTCTCAATTGAAGCAGATGGGCATTTCGCGCATTGCGGTGTTCTACCAGGACGACGGCCTCGGCAAAACCCTTCTCGCCGAATTGCGCCAGGCCGCAACCCTTGAAAAAATGAGCTTCGTCGTCGAAACAAAGATCGATCCGGCCAAACCGGATTTCGCTGCTGCGGCTGCTGCTACCGAAAAGGCTCAGCCCCAAGCCGTGATCCTGGGCACGGCGGGAAACACTTTCACAAATTACGTCAAGGCAGTCCTGCAGACTTCCGTCAAGCCGAGTTTTTATGGATTTTCCGTCGCGAGTGTGGACGTGATCAACCGCGAACTGAAGCAAGATGCGCGGGGGATCATCCTGACCCAGATCATGCCGTCGTTGCGCAACGCGACCATCCCGGCCGTGGCCGAATACCTGAAGCTCCTGCGCGAAAAATCGCCGGACGCTCGCCCTTCGGCATCGCAGTTCGAGGGGTTTGTCCACGCCAAACTGCTGGTCGAGGGTCTGCGCAGGGCTGGCCGGCAACTGAGTACGGACTCGTTCATCAAGGCCATGGAGGGAGCCGGCGAAATCAGCTTCGGCCGTTTTGTGGCGAAGTACTCGCCGCAGTCGCACAACGGGTCCACGTACGTGGAGATGGCCATCATCGACAACGAGGGGCAGTTGCGCTACTGAGTCCGGCGGGTTGCGGGACCCTTCCCCTTCAAAGCGCCGGGACATCCGGCAGACGCCCCGGCGCCCCTCCACAGCGTGGCGCTAGAGCCCGACCTCTAAAATGGTGCACTGCAACAAAAACCGCTTGCAATCCGGCGTCCAGTCCCTATACTTGAGTTATGTTGCAGTGCAGCAAACGACAAGGCAAGCCAACAGCAGATTGTCCAGCAGCGCAACTAATTGAATTCTTAACCTACTTATTGGAGATTTAAATATGTTGACCGCTGAACAAATCATGGCTTCCCACAAAGCAACCGTTGAAACCCTGTTTGGTCTGACCAGCAAGGCTTTCGAAGGTGTCGAGAAACTGGTTGAACTCAATGTCCAGGCTTCCAAGGCTGCCCTGGCTGAAACCGCCAACCACACCCAGACCCTGCTCGGCGCCAAAGACGCCCAGGAACTGCTGGCCCTGCAAGCCAGCCTGATGCAGCCCCTGGCTGAAAAAACAGCCGCTTACAGCCGCCACCTGTACGACATCGCCACCGGCACCGGTGCTGAAGTCGGCAAGGCTTTCGAAGGCCAGGCTGCTGAAGCCCAAGCAAAATTCATGGGCCTTGTCGACAGCGCCGCCAAAAACGCACCGGCCGGTTCCGAGTCCGCTGTGGCCGTGATGAAAAGCGCCGTGGCTGCCGCCACCAACGCTTTCGAGTCGGTTCAGAAAGCTGTCAAACAAGCCAGCGACATGGCCGAAGCCAACCTCACCGCAGTGACCAACACCGCCGTGAACGCCACCAAGACCGCGTCCAAAAAACGTTAATGAACTGGGCTTGAATTTGCGGCCCGAGCCGCCAGCTGATTCAAGCCGGGTTTGAAAAACTCAAACCCTACAGATTCCGGAGCCTGCTGCCGATAAGCCATTGTCGGAGCGCAGGTTCCCACCGGTTGTCTCCTCGGGTCCTTCCAGAAATCAAGTTTCACGGACCCCTTCAAAGCCTGATCGCAAGATCAGGCTTTTTTTTGGGAAAAATGGTCTTGAGCCCTTGCCAGTATTGCGCCGGCAGCTATCAAAAACAGAGCATCAACGCGCTACCGTACGCAAGGTGTCCATCTTCGCCCTGAGTGCGGGCAGCGCCGCGCGCATCGCCGCCCGTCCCGCATCGATGGCACGTTGCCGGGCCGAGAAGTCCGCGCTTTTCAGGCCGACCTGGGAAGGCTGCACCACCACATCGGCATCCTTCAACTCGTACTGGTTGATGCTTTTGCCCATGATGGCAAAGGTCTGCAGCAGGATCTGCAGCGTGCCGTCGGCCGTGTTGGCTTCGGGCGGATTGGAGATATCGACGGCAATCACCAGCTCGGCGCCCATCTGCCGCGCAAAACGCACGGGCACCGGCGACACCAGGCCGCCGTCCACATACTCGCGGCCATTGATCTTGACCGGCACAAACACCGCCGGCACGGCGCTCGATGCGCGCACGGCCATGCCGGTGTCGCCGCGCTGGAACAGCACCGGCTGGCCGCTGCCCAGGTCCGTTGCCACGATGCCCAGCGGAATGGCCATGTTTTCCATCAGCCGGCCCGCCACCAGATCGTTCACATAACGACTCAGGGCCTCGCCGCGAAACATGCCGCGGCCGAAAATCGGCAGCATCCAGTCGGTGATCGCGACCTCCTCCATGTTCAGGGCCGTCTGCTGCAGCTGCGCGCTGCTTTTGCCGCTGGCATACAGCGCCGCGACCAGGCTGCCGGCCGAGGTGCCCACCACCACGGAGGGCCGGATGCCGGCTTCTTCCAGCACCGCAATCACGCCCACATGGGCAAACCCGCGCGCCGCCCCGCCGCCCAGCGCCAGGCCGATACGCGGCGCGCGCTGGGCCGGGGTCTCGACCACCGGACCGGCGACTGGCGCCACCGTGCCGGCCGGCAGGCCGGCGCAACCGGCCAGCATCGCCAGCCCGGCCGCAGCGGCCGCACATGCTACCCCGCGACCCAGCGAGCCGGTCGCCCGGCCCACGGCAACTTTCATGATCGCAAAGCTATTGAGAATAATTCGCGTTTGTATTACACTGACTTCCATTCCAACCTTCACAGTTCGCACCATGTTGAAAAAATCCCCGATTCTGGCCACCCTGGCCGTGGCTGCCACCCTGATAGCCAGCGCAGGCGGCGTCAACGCGCAGGAACAGGTGGTCAACCTGTATTCTGCCCGCCACTACCAGACCGATGAGGCGCTTTACAGCAATTTCACCAAAACCACCGGGATCAAAATCAACCGGGTGGACGCCGACGATGCCGGCATCCTCGCGCGGCTGAAAGCAGAAGGCGCAGCCTCCCCGGCCGACGTGATCCTGCTGGTGGACGCAGCGCGGCTGGTCAAGGGCGACAGCGAAGGCCTGTTCAAGCCCATCAAGTCACCCCTGCTGGAAAAGGCGATTCCGGCGCAGCTGCGTGCCCAGGCCACGCCCGAAGGCACCACCTGGTTCGGTTTTTCCACCCGCGCCCGCGTCATCGTTTATGACAAGCTCAAGGTCAACAAAGCCGATGTCGATACCTATGAGGAACTCGCCGACCCGAAAAACAAGGGCCTGCTCTGCACCCGTTCGGGTTCACACCCCTACAACCTGTCGCTGTTCGGCGCGGTGACCGAGCATCTTGGCGCCGCCAAGGCCGAAGAGTGGCTCAAGGGCATGGTGGCCAACATGGCCCGCCCGCCCAAGGGCGGTGACACCGACCAGATCAAGGGCGTGGCCAGCGGCGAATGCGCTATCGCCATCACCAACAGCTACTACCTCGCGCGCATCCTGCGGTCTTCCGCGCCGGAAGACAAGGCCATCGCCGACAAGGTCGGTGTGGTGTTTCCCAACCAGCAGTCCTGGGGTACCCACGTGAACATCGCCGGTGCGGCCGTCGCCAGAAACGCCAAGAACAGCGCCAATGCGGTGAAATTCATGGAGTACCTGGCCAGCCCCGAGGCGCAGAACTATTTTGCCAACGGCAACAACGAGTGGCCCGCCGTCGCCGGCGTGAAGCTCAGCAACGCGGCCCTGCAGGCCATGTCGGGCGGCAGCTTCAAGTCCGAAACCATCCCGAGCAGCACGGTCGGCGCCAACCAGGTGAAGGTGCAGCAGATGCTGGACCGCGTCGGCTACAAATAAGACGCCAGCCCCAGCGCCCAATCAAAAAAGCCCGGTTCACCGGGCTTTTTTATGGGCAATTTTTATGCGTGATAATTGCCCTTGACGTTGACGTTAACGTCAACTCCGCAACATCCTCCCCTCATCATTTCCCCAAGGAACATCTCATGGACATCGCAGGCAAAGTATTCATCGTCACCGGTGGCGCATCGGGTCTCGGCGAAGGCACGGCACGCATGCTGGCGGCCCAGGGCGGCAAGGTCGTGATTGCCGACATGCAGGTTGAAAAAGGCGAAGCCATCGCCAAGGACATCGGCGGCGCCTTCGTCAAGTGCGACGTGAGCCAGGAAGCCGACGGCCAGGCCGTGGTCGCCAAGGCGGTCTCGATGGGCAAACTCATGGGCCTGGTCAACTGCGCCGGCATTGCACCGGCCGAAAAAACCGTCGGCAAAAACGGCGCGCACAACCTCGGCGTGTTCAGCAAGACCATCACGGTCAACCTGATCGGCAGCTTCAACATGATCCGCCTGGCCGCTGACGCCATGTGCAAGAACGAACCCGAAGCCACCGGCGAGCGCGGCGTGATGATCTCCACCGCGTCCGTCGCGGCCTACGACGGCCAGATCGGCCAGGCCGCCTACAGCGCCTCCAAGGGCGGCATTGTCGGCA
>NZ_JAQSDN010000045.1 GCF_029945925.1 Polaromonas sp.
TCATGTTCCTTCGTGACATGTTATGCCTCACACACAAAATTTCTGACAGGCTCCGCGCCGATTCATCCGGCACAACCACGCACGAAGTGATTTCCTCCCCATCGTTATCGCGTCCCAATGACACGACCTCCAACTTGAACGGATGCGATGCACCGTCTTCGCCGTCCTTGCTTTTGGCAATTACCCATTCGCGCCGGTCACCGTGACGCCTGACTTCTATGGCGCAATCCAGGGCAGCGTGAAGAGAAGAGTGGCCCCTCATGCCTTTCGATGCGTCCTTTCCAGTGTGGTGAACCAACAGCACCAGCCCGCCGATCAAGTCTTGCAGTAACTTGGCGTTCGCAATAATTTGTCCCATGGCCTTGCTGTCATTCTCATCAGTTCCTGGCGTGGCTCGGCTCAGCGTATCCAGTACAACCACATCACCGGTGCCGGCGGCTTGGATGGCTTGCACGAGTTCGTTAATATCGTCAGCATCCAGCAGCCTAAACGGCTGCACCATGTAACGGATATTCATGGAAGTCGAACCATGCTGAATGCGATGTGCAGAAACACGGCCAGCCAACCCCGCTTCACCCTCGAGCACGATATAAGTCACAGAACACTGCTTCACCTTTCGCCCAAACCATTCACGGCCAGAAGCAAGGCTTTGCAGCATATCCAACACGAGGAATGACTTCCCTGAACCGCTCGGACCGTATGCAACAGCTATGCCCTGTTCAGGCAGCACATTTTTGATTCTCCATTGGATTGGCGGAAGCCTTCCCAGGTCATCATCAGTCAGCAGCTCGTAACGCATTGCAGGTTGGCCAGAGGAGTCCAGCAGATCAAACAATGCAGCGGCATGATCGTCCTGCATCGCTTCGTTGGCAGCCGTGTCAGATGGCATATCCACTAGCGTCCGAGCGTCAGCAGCGGAAACGCTGGAAAATAGTGAGCACTTAAACTCGCTGCGAAGATCGAACTTTTCCGACATTTTCGTTATGCAATGTTTTGGATTGCTCGCCTCGGTTGCTCTCGAGGCGTTTTCATTTGAGTTCATAGAACGGCTACCCCCACGATTTTGTAGCATGCTATATTTTTACGAACCCTTCCTGACCGATCAGTTAGCGTTCGATAAGTAGTTTCAAAAATCACACCCTTCTTTTTCAAGATAGCAATACCAGCAGCGGGACTCAATATTCCTTTGTCTAAAAAGTCCAAAGTGCTGACGCAATCGGACTGGTTGGCATTCAATATCTCAATCATCTGCTTCAGCGCTCCCTGTAGTTTCGGGGCTTGAATACTTATCATCATTTTTATTTAACCCCCATTGCTGCTTTGATCGCCGCAACGCTCCAAGCCAGACGGCCGTTGAGCACCAGCGGGCGCAAACCATTAGTAGGGAAGTCGCCATGACAATGCCAACCTCTCAAAGTTTGAGGGCGGCGGTTCATGTAAAAGGCGGCGGCGTTGGTGTCAACGTGGGTACGCTGCACTTGCGCCAGGGGAGTGAAGGTCGTGGTGTCCGCTTGTTGGCGAACCTCGCTTCTGTGAAGGGTTGCGTTTTTCATGGTTTGGTATTTCGATATCACTGAAAAGGCTCAGCGATATGGAGTACCGTTTTTGCATACCCATGTACGCAAACTGCAACATGCTTGCAACTTCAGTTTGCCAATGAAAACCCGCTATCAAATGCAGGCAAATGCAGGCGCCTGCATCAGGTTTGACGAACCAAGCGCCCCGGTTTTGTAATGGCTTCTCGGCGGGCTAGCGCGGCCTTTACGTCCACTGAAAAAGCCTGCCGTGACACGCCTTCGCGGTCTGCAACTTTACCCACGCCATCAGGTAGTCTCCCCCTATCGCTCTTTGGCATAACCAGCCCGGCAGTTTCGCAGGCAGAAAGGCGCCGGTCTTGTCGCTGTTCTTTGGTTTCAGCCGCTGACACTGCCCCCTTGGGCGAATCTTTAGCTATGTCAGGCGGGCGGACAATACTGGTTTTATCAAAGTCTGACAGCGAGGTTTCATCCGCCTCCTGCTTTGGAACATAAAGTTTTCTCTCGATTGCCCAACCCAACCAATCGGGGGAGAATCCTTTTTTTGATGCCCATTCAATAAAAAACTTCGGCGAGTGATCTTCAGCTTTTATATCCTTGCCAGAGTTCTCCCAAAAGCCTCGAAGCCGATCGTGGTCTTCATTCATTCTGATGAGTAGTGAATCGGCCGACTCTTGATCTTTTTCATCCGAATTCATGAAGGCAGATGGGGATAGTGCACTCGTGAATTCAAATCGCGCTGGTGCGCTATGGTCGCCCTTTTCGGATGTGAGGTAATCAAAACCGGTTAGTGAGCACAATCCAATATGTGGTGTCCAGCAATCGTAGGCCAGATAGTCCCTCAATCGGGAATCATCCCAATCCTGTCCATCCCACTCTTCTTTACCCCAATCAATTTCATCAAAATTCATGCTCGTCCCTTATCAGTATTCACATCAAATCGAACCCACGCCAGCGAGCAAGGGGTAGTTCGTTTTCGCGCAGTCGGGCGAGGCGTGGATAACTCGTCTGACCATTTTTCCTTGGCTAATTGAATCAATTCACCTCTGACTGTAGCGACTCCTGCACTTGGCTCGACATATAAAAAAATTTGAGAAATTTTTGGGGGAATTTTTTTTGTTGGGAGCTTCGGGGTTTGGTGAAAAATCTAATCTGGGTGTCAACCCAGAACTCAAAGGGAGCGCGACACACAGCGGATTACCCCCCCCCCCCGCTTCACCCTGCGTGACGTTTCTTGGGCTACGCCCATGCTGTGGGGGTTAGCTACCTCATTCCATCAACCTTAAGGATCGTCATGGGCAAAGCAATCGGTCAACTGTTCGCATTCTTCACCACCCTCTTCACTGCTCTCGAACGCAGTGCAAAGATCCTCGACAACATCACTACCGTAGGTGAGGAGATGTCCCTCGCATACGTGGACCAGTCACGTCACGATCGTGCCAAGCAGCAGCTCCTGCTCACCAAGGAACTTGCCACCGCTTAAGTACTTTGCCTACCCTCATGGGTAGGTTAAGTCCTTTACACATTACATACTACACATCACGGACAGTCAGTGACCACGACGGAGTACCGCCCTGGCCAAGCACACCAAGCTGTCGCGTGAAATCGGCGAGCTACGCGGTCATGCACCGCCGCCAGTCGCTGCGCTTGGTGCCGACGCCACATCACCGCTTGGCTCTGTTCGCTGCTATGGAGTGTCAGCCAGTGGCAACGGCAGATTACTGCCATTGCCAAAGTGCACAAAGCGGCCGCGTGGTGTTGACCTGCAGCGCGGTCATGCCAGCCGTTCTGCCCCGTGCGCGTTGCACGCTTCGTGGCAGCCCGGCCAGCATCACCGCTTTTCGTCTGCTTTATGGTCCTGGGCTTTAGTCAGTGGTAACGGCTGAGTACAGCCCTTACCAAGCAGCCGGAGTGTTGTCCAGTGCTTCGCAGATGTCAGCCAGTGCGCTGAAGCGCAGATATGTTGTCGGCTCGCTTGCGCATCGTGCTGGATCAGCCGTCGCCTGCGGCTCGGCCTGGCAAGTCGTGGTTTCAGTGGCAACTGTAGGGCATGCCCGCTACGGCCACCCGCTTCGCTTTTACATAAGGCCGCATTTTAGAAAGTGCAGGGCAGTCGTTCCGCTGAAGCTCCACTTGGTGCCCCGCACCGCTGCGCGCCCTCACGGGTTTCCAAAACGGGCCTTATGCAAAGTGGCCTTCGCTGGAGACGGTCGTTCAGTCGTAGGCGCTCCCCGTTCGCATTCGCGCCCTACGCGCCGCCGTCTGCACGCCCTTGTGGTGTGCCAGCACCTTTGCATTAGTTAGGCTCTGCGCGCATTGTTTTAGTCGGTGGCCTTCGGCCAGTCATCTTGTGTCTGCCCCCGCCCACCCTGGGCCTCACCGCTGCGCGGCATTAGCCTCTGCCCGTCCGCCCCCAAGGGGCTACCTCAGCCCGCGCTCAGACCGAAAGCGCTCAGGCACCACCTTGCCCCAATCAACGGCCTCCATCAGCGGCAAATTCGTGGGATCTGCTTACATCCACCGTTACATCGCAGGCAAAGAAAAAACCCCGCTACCAAATCAATAGCGGGGTTTCTAATACCCATAAGGGTCTAACTGGTGGCCTGGGGCGGAATCGAACCACCGACACAAGGATTTTCAATCCTCTGCTCTACCGACTGAGCTACCGGGCCTGAGCCTAAGATTATATATCAGGCGGCGCGCTTGCCCCGGGTCAGGTCCACGCCGAGTTGTTTGAGCTTGCGGTACAGGTGGGTGCGCTCCAGCCCGGTCTTCTCTGCCACGCGGGTCATGGAGCCGCCTTCCTTGGCCAGGTGGAACTCGAAATAGGCTTTTTCGAACTCGTCGCGCGCATCGCGTAGCGGCTTTTCGAGCAGAAAGCTCTGGGTGGCCTGCGGACCGAGGTCCACCGCCACCGGCATGACCAGGCCGGTCATCGCGACCTCCACCGTCATGTCCACCGCATGCAGCAGTGCCGCAGGGGCTGCCAGCGGTTTGCGGCCTGCCGATTTGAGGAGGCCATGTTCGACCGCCTTGAGCAGCTTTTGCAGCGTGATGGGTTTCTCGAGAAATGCAATCGCGCCGATCTTGGTGGCTTCCACGGCAGTGTCTATGGTGGCGTGGCCACTCATCATGATCACCGGCATGCTCAGAAGGCCGCTGGACGACCATTCCTTGAGGAGCGTCACACCATCGGTGTCCGGCATCCAGATATCGAGCAGCACGAGGTCCGGCCGGGAGCGGCCACGCGCGGCGCGGGCCTGCGCAGCGTTTTCCGCGAGTTCGACCTGATGTCCTTCGTCGTTGAGAATTTCGGAGAGCAGGTCACGTATGCCCAGCTCGTCGTCAACTACCAGAATGTTTGCCATGTTGAAACGCTACCCCTGCCTGCAGTTGTCAATTCTGCGGTACCCACCTCCGGGCCCGCAGTGTTGTTATGTCACAACTGCGAATGATAACGATACTTGGGCCCCCTGAACGGCGCCGTCAACCACGCGATTCGAAATATCAACCCGTGCGCCGTGTTCGTCGGCGATTTTTTTGACGACGGCCAGCCCCAGACCGGTGCCCTTGACCTTGGTCGTGACGTAGGGCTCAAACGCCCGTTTCAGGATGTGTTCCGGGAAGCCCGTGCCGTTATCGCGCACCGTCAGACGCACCCGCCTGGAGGTCTCGGAGTACTCCGTTTTGAGCAGCACGCGTCCCTCAGGCCGGCCTTCCTGGGCATCCTGGGCGTTTTGCAACAAGTTGTGAATAACCTGCCGGATCTGTTGCGAATCTGCCTTGATGGGGGGGCAAACCGGGTCGAGCTCGGTGTAGACCGGCACTACCGCATTCTCGTTGGCATACAGCTGCATCACGTCGTTGACCAGGGCATTGAGGTCGACGGGCTTAAGCTCGGCGGCCGGCAGGCGGGCATAGTCGCGGAATTCGTTGACCAGGCGTTTCATCGCATCGACCTGGTCAACGATGGTCTTGACCGATTTGGTCAGCAGGATCTGCTCGGGCTCGGCCACCTTGCCGGTGAGCTTCATCTCCAGCCGTTCCGCCGAGAGCTGGATGGGGGTGAGCGGGTTCTTGATTTCATGGGCCAGCCGGCGCGCCACTTCGCCCCAGGCCTGGGCGCGCTGGGCCGAGACCATTTCGGACACGTCGTCGAACACCAGCAGGCATTCGTTGCCCGGCATCTTGGCGCCGCGGGCAATCAGCGTGATCGCGTTGTCGGGCGCGCCGGGCTGGGCGGCGTTGAGTTCGAACGACTGCTGCCAGTGCTCCACGTCGTGCAGCTGGTTCTCGCCAAAGTAGGCGTCGAACTGGGCGTGCACGCCTTGCGCAAAAACTTCCAGCCCGGGGATGTCGCTGAGCGAACGCCCGTGGTAAGCCGCCAGCGGCACACGCAGGATGCGCGTGGCACCGGGGTTGCTGGTCTGGATGTGCCCCTTGAGGTCCAGCACCATGACACCGGCGGTCAGGTTGTCCAGGATGG
This sequence comes from Polaromonas sp., assembly GCF_029945925.1. Taxonomy (GTDB): domain Bacteria; phylum Pseudomonadota; class Gammaproteobacteria; order Burkholderiales; family Burkholderiaceae_C; genus Polaromonas. Next base: position 6,022 of record NZ_JAQSDN010000045.1, read on the forward strand.
TTTGCAGATTGGCACGAGCGGCATCCACCTGGTCCATGCTTTTTTGCACCGCGCCGCGCGCGTCGGCCAGTTGCTGGGTCATGTCGGCAAAAGAGCGGGTCAGCCCGCCCAGTTCGTCCTTGCCCTGCAGCGCCGCCTTGGGCGTCAGGTCGCCCTGTGCCACCTGGCGCACCCCTTCGGCCAGCACCAGCAGGGGCCGGGCCAGCTGGTTGCCCAGCACCACCGCCAGCAGCACCGCGCCGAACACGGCCAGGAACAAACTGAGCGTGAGTGTGCCTATGTACATTTTGCGCAGGCCACCCCGGGCCAGGGCGCGCTCCTGGTACTCGCGGTTGGCTTCCTGCACGGCAATGGCATTGGCCACCAGGCTGGCCGGCAACACCTCGGTCACCTGCAGGAAGCGTATCTCGCCGAGCAGGCCGACGTTGGGGTTGTTGATCAGTGCCAGGGCCTTGATGCGGGGCGGTGTCGCACTGCCTGCGGCGAGGCTTGCCGCGCTGCCGGGCGGCTCGGCGCCGGGCAAGGCCACCTCGTCGAGCCCCTCGATCTGCGTGGCCACGCGCTGGTTGCGGGCACTGCGCAGCAGTTGCGCCGGCGGGCGCTCGGGCTTGAGGAAGTAACGCGAATCACCGGCACTGGCAATCATCTGCCCGGAGGCCGACCACAACACGACGTCGCTGACGGCCAGCTGCTCGCGCAGGCGCTCCAGTGCCAGGCCAGCCGAGGCATCGGGAGTCTGCGTCAGTTGCCCCGCGGCCGCGCGGGTCTTGTTGCCCAGTTCGGTGGCCAGCGTGTCGAGCGTGACCCGGCCCAGGTTCAAACCGGCGTCCAGCGCGCCTTCGACCTTCACGTCAAACCAGCTTTCGATCGAGCGCGAGACGAACTGGTAGGACACCACGTAAATCATCGTGCCGGGCAGCAGGCCCACCAGCGCAAAAATGGCGGCCAGCTTGACCAGCAGGCGGCTGCCGAACTTGCCCTTGCGCAGGCGCAGGATCAGGCGCAGCACGATCCAGCTGATGACCAGCAGCAGCAAGGCGGCCACCGCCACGTTCAGGCCGAACAGCAGCACGTAGTTGCGTTCGTAGAGCTCGCGGTTGCCGGTGGCCTGGGTCAGCAAAAAGAGCAGCACCAGCCCCAGCGCGGCCATGGTGCCGACGCCGACACCCACCGTCCAGCGAAAAGCCGGACTGCTTTTCAGCGACGACACATTGCTCTTCAGGTTCACTTTTCCGCCTCTTTGACGGCTTCCCTGGATTGGTCCCGGGTGGCGTCCCGGGACAGGTCGCGAATCGGCTCGGCCACCAGGTCGCGGTTGGTTTCGACGGCGATGGCCCAGTCTTTCTGCCCCGCCACGCCGATCTGGAAGGGGCGCGGCAGTTGCGAGAGGTCGAGCCGGAAGCGGAAATCGACGTTGTGCCGGACACCGGGCTCGACTTCCGCCGCATCGGCAATCCGCCAGCGCGAAAAGCGCTGGATCGACGCCACCGCATCGTCGAGATGATCGTAATTCTGGCTGAAGGAGGCACGCAAGCCGGTGACGCTGATGGCGCCGGGCAACACATTGAGACGCCAGCGCCGGGTCAGCGGCTGAAACGCCAGGCGCATGGTGCGCGTCGCCGTGGTAATGCGTTTGTCGTACCAGTACCAGCGGCTGCGGTAGATGTCGGCCTCGGCCACGAAAAACATGGGGATGCCCTTGAGCAGTGCGTCTTCAACCGCCGGGGGCAGCTCGAACTGGATGCTGGCCGACAGGTACACGCCCTCGTCGGAGCGCTCCATCTTCAAATGGCTCACCTCGGTCGCCAGCGCCGCGTGGCTGGCAAGCGCCATCACGGTGCACACCCAGAACGCTAGTAGCCGCCGCAGCACCGGGTCAGGCTTTGCGTTTTTCAAAAACTGCGTAAAAGAAACCGTCGTGCTCACCTTCCAAATTGTCCGGGAAGACGGTCTCCCGGGCGCCACTTTGGGGTAGCAAATGCCCGGGTGATGGCATGAAATGGGCGTCTTTGTGGTGCGTAACAAACGTTTGGGCCTGCTGCTCACCTTCCGCCCTGAAAACCGAGCAGGTGCAGTACAGCAACCGGCCGCCCGGCCGGAGCAGCGGCCACAGCGTTTCCAGCAGCCGCGCCTGCAGCTCGGCCAGTTGGGCGATGTCGGTCGGCCGGCGCAACCAGCGCACGTCCGGGTGGCGCCGCACAATCCCCGATGCGGTGCACGGTGCATCGAGCAGGATGCCGTCATAGAGCCGGCCGTCCCACCAGCCATCGGGGTGGGCGGCGTCCCCCACACGGATGTCCGCTTGCAGGCCCAGGCGCTGCAGGTTCTGCGCCATGCGCTCGCAACGGCGCGCGTCAATGTCAAGCGCCGTGACCTCGCAGTCGGCGAGTTCCAGCAGGTGCGCCGTCTTGCCGCCGGGCGCGGCGCAGGCATCGAGCAGCCGCAAGGGCGCGCCATCGGCTGGGGCCAGACCGTCCAGCAGCAGGGGGGCCGCCATCTGCGCCGCGGCGTCCTGCACCGAAAAATGCCCCTCGGCATACCCGGGCAGTGCCGTCACCGCGCTCGGCGTCGCCAGCACCACCCCCTGCGGGCCCACCTGAGTTGCTACGATATTCATAGCTTCCAGCGCTTTCAGGTATTGGGCTGGGGTCGTTTTTCTTGTATTAACCCGAAGGATCAGGGGTGCTTTGGCATTGTTGGCATGCAGGATGGCCTGCCAGCTGTCCGGATGGTCCTTGCGCACCCGGTCTATCCACCACTGCGGGTGATTCCAGACCGCCTGCGGATGTTTTTCCGTCGCAGCCATCAGAGCGTCGCGCTCGCGCAGGAAGCGGCGCAGACAACCGTTGATGAAGCTGGCCTGGTGCACCGTGGCCTCGTCGCGCTTGGCGGCTTCCACGGCCTGGTCCACCAGCGTGTAGGCGGTGTAGCGGGGGCTGTCGCCTTCCGGCGGGTGACCGGCAGCAGCGTTGTCTGAGCCGCTTTCCGTGCAGGCCAGCGCCAAAGCGACACAGAGCAGGGCGTCGGCCTCCGGCGGTGGCGGCCGCTGGGCCAGTTGCTGGCGCAGGGCTTCGGCCCGGCCCAGCCAGCGCAGCGCGTGAAAACCCAGGGCCTGCACGCCGGGCCGGAGGGTGGTGTCGATGTCTTCGAGCGCGGCGGTCATGGAGCGGCCGCTGCGAACGGCCATCAATAGAAAAGCCGCCCCCTGCAGCTGGCGCCACAGAGGGATGGGGGTGGTCTTGTTGTCTTGCATGGATCCTGTGACGGCAGACCCTTGGGGGACTGCCGCTTCAAGCCGCCCGGAGGCGGGCGGCACAGCACCTATTAGACCAGCCCTGGCAACCGGTCAGGCAAGGGTGTGCGCCCAGATGCGGCTGGCCCGGTTCATCGCAGAGCCCCCGCCTGTCCGGCGGGTTCCGGGCTCAATACAGGGCGTCAGGTCGGGTCGGCGCGATTTCGCCGTCGGCCAGCCCCGGCATGGCGCGGCCGTAAATCCGGCGGATACGTTCGGCCAGCGGCGGGTGCGAGTCCAGCCAGTGCGCCCCGCCCTGTTGCCCGACCAGCAGCATGTGCTGCACCGCCGGATGAAAACTTGCCGTGCGGCCCGCGCCCTGCGGGCTGGCCACCTTGCGCAGCACACCCCCCAGGCCATCCCGGCTGCGCGTGAACTGGACCGCACGTGCATCAGCCAGAAACTCGCGCTGGCGCGACACCGCCGCCTTCAGGGCGCGGCCCGCCAGCCAGCCGAGAAAACCGGCCGCCAGGATGGCCAGGCCCGGCAGCGCCAGCACGGAACGCCGGTTGTTCTCGTCGGGCTCACACATGCCGGCGCCCAGGTTGAAGATCAACTCCAGCCCGAACACCATACCCGCCAGGCGCATGTTGAGCCGGGTATCGCCTTCACGGATATGGCTCAGTTCATGGGCCACCAGACCCTGCAGTTCGTCGCGGCTCAAGCGGTCGAGCGCGCCGCGCGTGACGGCGATGACCGCGTCGTCCTCGTCCCAGCCGGCGGCAAAGGCATTGATGCTGCTCTGGCGCTCCAGCACCATGACCTGCGGTACGCGCATGCTGGCGGCAATGGCGAGCTCGGCCGCAATGTTGCAAAGCTTCTGCTCATCGAGCCGGCTGGCGGGCCAGGCTTCACGGGCACCCACACGCCGCGCCAGTTTTTCACCGCCACCGTGCAGGCTGGAGGTCTCCAGCCACCAGCCACCCAGCACAAAGAGCAGGGTCATGCCGGTGTTGACGCTGAAAAAATACGCCGGGTAGCCCGTCCCACCCGGCGTCAGCAGATGCCAGGTCAGGGCCAGCGCGGCATTGACGGCCAGCACCAGGGCGGCCACCGTCACGGCGAACAGCAGCAGCAGTTGCCGGGTTTCGGCGCGGGCCCGCTCCTGGTGCTCAAAAAACCGCATGTTGGCCTGTTGCCGCCACCCTACATCTGGATACGCACCGCTTCACGCTCGGCAGGTGTTTCCGTGGCCCTGAGCATGGCCGATGCCGCAAAACCAAACAGGCGGGCAATCAGCAGGGCCGGAAATTGCGCCTGTGCATTGTTGTAGTCGAGCACCGCATCGTTGTAGGCCTGGCGCGCAAACGCCACCTTGTTTTCGGTGCTGGTCAGCTCCTCGCTGAGCTCGCGAATGGTGTTGTCGGCCTTGAGTTCGGGGTAGGCCTCGGCCAGGGCGAACAGGCGCCCCAGGCTGCCGCTGAGCGCCTGTTCGGCGGCGGCCAAAGCCAGCACTTCCGACGCGTGGGTGGGGCGGCTGCGCGCAGCATCGCTGGCCGACCGCGCTTGGTTGCGCGCCGCGATCACGGCTTCGAGCGTCTCGCGCTCGTGCAGCAGGTATTTTTTGGCGGCCTCCACCAGATTGGGAATCAGGTCGTAACGGCGCTTGAGCTGTACATCAATCTGCCCGAAGGCGTTGGCGATGATGTTCTTCAGACGCACCAGCCGGTTGTAGGCCCCGACGGCCCAGAACAGCAGCAAGGCAAACACAACAATCAAAACCAGGGACTGGGTGGACATGGGGCCTTCTTTCTATCAACAGCAACCGCCGCGAACCGGCACGGGCGACTTTAGCCGACAAGCCGGGCGGCTGTACAGCGTGCCGGCACGTCCGCGCGGCGCGGCTGCACGACAATTCCTGATTTTCAATGAAAAAGCGCCTCGGGCCCTTATTAACAGGGCGCGAGGCGCTACGCTTTTTATAGCATCAAAAACAGCAATTACTCGCTGGCAGCACCTTCGCTGGTCTGCTCGGGCATGGCTTCGAGTTCAGCCGCTTCGGCTTCGGCAATGGCACGGCGCTCGGCGTCGTCCATCTGGTCCTTCGCTTTGCGTGCCTCGTGGTAGGCCATGCCGGTGCCGGCGGGGATCAGGCGGCCGACGATCACGTTCTCTTTCAGGCCACGCAGCTCGTCGCGCTTGCCCATGATGGCAGCCTCGGTGAGCACGCGGGTGGTTTCCTGGAAGGAAGCCGCAGAGATAAACGAATCGGTCGACAGCGATGCCTTGGTGATACCGAGCAACAGGTTGCTGAAGGTCGCCGGGATCTTGCCTTCGGCGCGCAGGGCATCGTTGGCATCCAGAATGACCGAGCGCTCGACCTGCTCGCCAGCGATGTAGCTGGACTCACCGACGTTTTCAACCACCACACGGCGCAGCATCTGGCGAACAATCACTTCGATGTGCTTGTCGTTGATCTTCACGCCCTGCAGGCGGTAGACGTCCTGCACTTCATCGACGATGTAGCGGGCCAGCTCTTCCATGCCCAGCAGGCGCAGGATGTCCTGCGGATCGGCAGGGCCGTCGACAATCGACTCGCCCTTGTTCACGACCTGGCCTTCATGCACGAGAATGTTCTTCTCTTTGGGCACGAGGTCTTCCCAGACCTTGCCTTCCGGATCGGTGATCTGCAGACGGACCTTGCCTTTGGTCTCCTTGCCGAACGACACGGTACCGGTCATCTCGGCCAGCGTGCCCTTGTCTTTCGGCGTACGCGCTTCGAACAGCTCGGCCACACGCGGCAGACCGCCGGTGATGTCGCGGGTCTTCTGGCCTTCGACCGGAATACGCGCGAGCACTTCGCCGGGGCCCACGTCCTGGCCGTCACGCACCTGGACCAGCGCACCGACCTGGAAGCCGATCGTCACCGAGTGATCGGTGCCGGGGATCTTGACTTCGTTGCCGGTCGCATCGATCAGTTTGACCTGGGGACGGATCACCTTGGTCGCGCCGCGGCGCTTGGGATCGATCACCACCAGGGTGGACAGACCGGTCACCTCGTCGAGCTGCTTGGCAACCGTCACGCCTTCTTCCACATTCTCAAAGGCCACCTTGCCGGCGAACTCGGTGATGATGGGGCGGGTCAGCGGATCCCAGTTGGCCAGAATCGCGCCGGCCTTGATCGTCTGGTCGGCTTTCACCGACAGGATCGCGCCGTAAGGCACCTTGTGGCGCTCGCGCTCGCGGCCATGCTCGTCGTGGATCACGATTTCGCCGGAGCGCGCGATCACGACCAGTTCACCCTTGGTGTTGGTCACATAACGCATCGGTGCGTTGAAACCGATCACGCCGTTGGACTTGGCTTCGACGCTGGAGGCAATCGCCGCACGCGAAGCCGCACCACCGATGTGGAAGGTACGCATGGTCAGCTGCGTGCCCGGCTCGCCGATCGACTGCGCGGCAATGATGCCGACCGCCTCGCCGATGTTGATCAGGCCGCCGCGGCCCAGGTCACGGCCGTAACACCTGGCGCACAGGCCGAAGCGGGTTTCGCAGGTCAGTGCCGTACGCACCTTGACTTCGTCCACGCCGGCTGCTTCGAGTTCGTCGATCAGGTCCTCGTCCAGCATGACGCCGGCCTTGGCCAGGACGGCGCGGTTCTCGGGGTGCAGGATGTCTTCAACCGCGGTGCGGCCGAGGATACGGTCGCGCAGCGATTCGATGACCTCGCCGCCCTCGACGATGGCGCGCATCAGCGAACCGTCGGTCGTGCCGCAGTCGTCCTCGGTCACCACCAGATCCTGCACCACGTCGCACAGGCGGCGTGTCAGGTAACCGGAGTTGGCGGTTTTCAGTGCAGTGTCAGCCAGGCCTTTTCGGGCACCGTGGGTGGAGATGAAGTACTCCAGCACGTTCAGGCCTTCACGGAAGTTGGCCATGATCGGCGTTTCGATGATGGAGCCGTCCGGCTTGGCCATCAAACCACGCATGCCAGCCACCTGGCGGATCTGCGCGGCAGAACCGCGGGCGCCGGAGTCGGCCATCATGTAGATGGAGTTGAAGGACTCCTGCTCGACTTCCTTGCCGTGACGGTCGATGACTTTCTCTTTCGAGAGTTGGGCCATCATCACCTTGGACACTTCGTCGCCCGACTTGCCCCAGATGTCCACCACCTTGTTGTAGCGCTCGCCGGAGGTCACCAGACCCGAGACATACTGCTGCTCGATCTCTTTGACTTCCTTCTGGGCGCGCGCAATGATGCTCGGCTTTTCCTTGGGAATCAGCATGTCGTCGATGCAGATGGAAATGCCGGCCTTGGTCGCCAGGCGGAAGCCCGACTGCAGCAGCTTGTCGGCAAACACCACGGTCTCCTTGAGTCCGCACTTGCGGAAAGACACGTTGATCAGCTTGGAGATTTCCTTCTTCTTCAGCGCCTTGTTCAGGTTGGAGAAAGGCAGGCCCTTGGGCAGGATTTCGGACAGCAATGCACGGCCGCCGGTGGTTTCCCACAGCTTGGTCGATGGCACGAACTCGCCGGTTTCCTTGTCCTTGGTGTACTCGGTCAGGCGCACGCTGATGCGGGCGTTCAGGTCGAGTTCACCCGCGTCAAAGGCGCGGCGCACTTCGCCGGTGTCGGAGAACACCAGGCCTTCGCCCTTGCCGTTGGTGCGGTCGCGGGTCGTGTAGTACAGACCCAGCACCACGTCCTGCGACGGAACGATGGACGGCTCGCCACTGGCGGGGAACAGGATGTTGTTCGAAGCCAGCATCAGGGTGCGGGCTTCCATCTGTGCTTCCACGGACAGCGGCACGTGCACAGCCATCTGGTCACCGTCGAAGTCGGCGTTGAAGGCCGAGCAGACGAGCGGATGCAGCTGGATGGCCTTTCCTTCGATCAGGATGGGCTCAAAGGCCTGGATGCCCAGACGGTGCAGCGTAGGCGCACGGTTGAGCATCACCGGGTGTTCCTTGATGACCTCTTCCAGGATGTCCCACACCACCGGCGTGCCGGATTCGACTTCCTTCTTGGCAGCCTTGATCGTCGTCGCGATGCCCATGGCTTCGAGGCGCGAGAAGATGAAAGGCTTGAACAGTTCCAGCGCCATCAGCTTGGGCAAACCGCACTGGTGCAGCTTGAGCGTCGGGCCCACGGTAATGACGGAACGGCCCGAGTAGTCGACGCGTTTACCCAGCAAGTTCTGGCGGAAACGGCCCGACTTGCCCTTGATCATGTCGGCCAGCGACTTCAGGGCGCGCTTGTTGGCGCCCGTCATGGCCTTGCCGCGGCGACCGTTGTCCAGCAAGCTGTCCACAGCTTCCTGCAGCATGCGCTTCTCGTTGCGCGCAATGATTTCCGGCGCCTTCAGTTCCAGCAAACGGCGCAGGCGGCTGTTGCGGTTGATGACGCGGCGGTACAGGTCGTTCAGGTCGGAGGTCGCAAAGCGGCCGCCGTCGAGCGGCACCAGCGGACGCAGGTCCGGCGGCAGCACCGGCAGCACGTCCAGCACCATCCAGCCCGGCTTGATGCCGGATTTCTTGAACGCTTCCATCAATTTCAGACGCTTGGCGTTCTTCTTGATCTTGATTTCGGAACCGGTCAGGTCATTGCGCAGCTTGTTGATTTCGTCGTCAAGGTCCAGCCCCTCGAGCAGGTCCTTGATGCCTTCAGCACCCATCTTGGCGGTGTACTCATCACCGTATTCCTTGCGCTTGGCGTCGTAGTCGTCTTCCGACATGATGCTGAATTTCTTCAGCGGGGTCATGCCGGGGTCGGTCACCACATACGCTTCAAAGTACAGCACGCGCTCGATGTCGCGCAGCGTCATGTCGAGCACCAGGCCCAGACGCGACGGCAGCGACTTCAGGAACCAGATGTGCGCGCACGGTGCGGCCAGGTCGATGTGACCCATGCGCTCGCGGCGAACCTTGGTCTGCGTGACTTCAACGCCGCACTTCTCGCAGATGACACCGCGGTGCTTGAGGCGCTTGTACTTGCCGCACAGGCACTCGTAGTCCTTGATGGGGCCAAAGATCTTGGCGCAAAAGAGACCGTCGCGCTCCGGCTTGAAGGTGCGGTAGTTGATGGTTTCAGGTTTTTTCACCTCGCCGAAAGACCACGAACGGATCTTCTCGGGCGAAGCCATGCCGATCTTGATGGCATCGAAATGCTCATCCGGCGTGAATTGCTTGAACAGGTCGAGTAATGATTTCATGTGTTAAATCCTTTTCTTTCCTGTTGGGTTAGCTGCGTTCCAGCTCGATATCGATACCGAGCGAACGAATCTCTTTGACCAGCACGTTGAACGACTCCGGCATGCCGGCGGTGATCGCGTGCTCGCCCTTGACGATGCTTTCGTACACCTTGGTACGGCCCTGCACGTCGTCGGACTTGACGGTCAGCATTTCCTGCAGCGTGTAGGCGGCGCCGTACGCTTCCAGTGCCCAGACCTCCATCTCGCCGAAACGCTGTCCACCGAACTGCGCCTTGCCGCCCAGCGGCTGCTGCGTGACCAGCGAGTACGGGCCGGTCGAACGTGCGTGCATCTTGTCGTCCACCAGGTGGTGGAGTTTCAGGAAGTGCATGTAGCCGACGGTCGTCGTGCGCTCGAAAGCGTCACCGTTGCGCCCGTCATACAGCTGCGCCTGGGTGCGCGTGGCCGTCAGCCCCTTGCCCTTGGCGATGTCGTCCGGGTAGGCCAGTTGCAGCATGCCCATGATCTCGGCTTCCGAGGCACCATCGAACACCGGTGTGGCAAAAGGCACGCCGCCCGTCAGGTTGCCGGCCATCTGCAGGATCTCGCCATCCGACAGTTTGGACAGGTCTTCTGCACGGCCCGACTTGTTGTACAGCGTGTCCATGAACTTGCGCAGGTCAGCCACCTTGGCCTCGGCCTGCAGCATGTCGCCGATACGCTGGCCCAGGCCCTTGGCGGCCCAGCCCAAGTGCACTTCGAGCACCTGGCCGACGTTCATCCGCGAAGGCACGCCCAGCGGATTGAGCACGATGTCGCACGGCGTACCGTCGGCCATGTAAGGCATGTCTTCGACCGGAACGATCTTGGACACCACACCCTTGTTGCCGTGGCGGCCGGCCATCTTGTCGCCGGGTTGCAGGCGGCGTTTGACAGCCAGGTAGACCTTGACCATCTTCAGCACGCCGGCCGGCAGCTCGTCGCCCTGCGTGAGCTTCTTGCGCTTTTCTTCAAAAGCCAGGTCAAAGCTGTGACGCGTCTGCTCCATCGAGTTCTTGATGCTCTCGAGCTGGGCAGCGACTTCGTCATCCGCCGGACGGATGTCGAACCAGTGGTACTTCTCGACGTCGGTCAGGTAGGCCTTGTCGATCTTGGTGCCTTTGGCCAGCTTTTTCGGGCCGCCGTTGGCAACCTTGCCGGTCAGCAGCTTTTCGATACGGTCGAACGCATCGGCTTCCACAATGCGCAGCTGGTCGTTGAGGTCCAGACGGAAGCGCTTGAGCTCATCGTCGATGATCTGCTGGGCACGCTTGTCGCGCACGATGCCTTCACGGGTGAAGACCTGCACGTCGATCACGGTACCCTGCGAGCCCTGGCTCACGCGCAGCGAGGTGTCTTTCACGTCGCTGGCCTTTTCGCCGAAGATGGCGCGCAGCAGCTTTTCTTCCGGCGTCAGCGTGGTCTCGCCTTTGGGCGTGACCTTGCCCACCAGCGTGTCGCCCGGCTGGACTTCAGCACCGACATAAATAATGCCGGACTCGTCAAGACGGTTGAGTTGCTGCTCGGACAGGTTCGGGATGTCGCGGGTGATCTCTTCCGCACCGAGTTTGGTGTCGCGCGCCATGACCACGAGCTCCTCGATGTGGATCGAGGTGTAGCGGTCTTCGGCGACGATGCGCTCGGAAATGAGGATCGAGTCCTCGAAGTTGTAGCCGTTCCAGGGCATGAAGGCGATCAGCATGTTCTGTCCGATGGCGATCTCGCCCAAGTCGGTCGATGCGCCGTCGGCAATCACGTCACCCTTGGCCAGCTTGTCGCCGATCTTGACGATGGGACGCTGGTGGATGTTGGTGTTCTGGTTGGAACGCTGGTACTTGATCAGGTTGTAGATGTCCACACCCACTTCACCGGCCAGGGCTTCCGCGTCATTGACGCGCACCACGATGCGGGTGGCATCCACATAGTCCACCACGCCGCCACGGGTGGCGGTCACGACCGTCCCCGAGTCGATCGCAGCCACGCGCTCGATGCCGGTACCAACCAATGGCTTTTCCGGACGCAGCACAGGCACTGCCTGACGCGACATGTTGGCGCCCATCAGCGCGCGGTTCGCATCGTCATGCTCGAGGAAGGGAACCAGCGAGGCCGCCACCGACACGATCTGCGCGGGAGACACGTCCATGTACTGGATGCGTTCTGCGCCGACCAGCACGGACTCGCCGTTTTCACGGGCCGACACCAGGTCGCCCGTCAGCTTGCCGGCATCATCGAGCAAGGCATTGGCCTGGGCGATCACGTATTTGCCTTCTTCGATGGCAGACAGGTAATCGATCTGGTCCGTGAGCTTGCCGTCCATCACGCGGCGATACGGCGTTTCGATGAAGCCGTATTCGTTCAGGCGGGCATACAGGGCCAGCGAGTTGATCAGGCCGATGTTCGGACCTTCAGGCGTTTCAATCGGGCAGACGCGGCCGTAATGGGTCACGTGCACGTCACGCACTTCAAAGCCGGCACGTTCGCGGGTCAAGCCACCGGGGCCAAGGGCCGAAACACGGCGCTTGTGGGTGATCTCGGCCAGCGGGTTGGTCTGGTCCATGAACTGGGACAGCTGCGAAGCGCCGAAGAATTCCTTCAGGGCGGCGGAGATCGGCTTGCTGTTGATCAGGTCGTGCGGCATCAGGGGCTCCTGCTCGGCCTGGCCCAGACGTTCCTTCACGGCTTTTTCAATCCGTGCCAGACCGGTGCGGTACTGGTTCTCGGCCAGTTCACCGACACAACGCACGCGGCGGTTGCCCAGGTGATCGATATCGTCGACCTGGCCGTTGCCGTTGCGCAGGTCCACCAGGATCTTGACGACCGCGAGGATGTCCTCGTTGGTCATGACCATGGGGCCGGTGGAGGTGTCGCGGCCCACACGGGCGTTGAACTTCATGCGGCCGACCTTGGACAGATCGTAGGTGTCCGGGTTGTAGAACAGGCGCTGGAACAGGGCCTGGACGGCGTCTTCCGTCGGTGGCTCGCCGGGACGCATCATGCGGTAGATGGCCACGCGCGCAGCAAACTCGTCAACGGTTTCGTCGGAGCGCAGGGTCTGCGAAATGTACGCACCCTGATCGAGTTCGTTGGTGTACAGCACCTGCAGGTCCTGCACGCCGGCAACACGCAGCTTTTTCAGCAGCACGTCGGTCAGCTCGTCGTTGGCCTTGGCGATGATCTCGCCGGTTTCGGCGTCAACGATGTTCCTGGCGACCACACGGCCGATCAGGAAGTCTTCGGGGACGCTGATGGTGGAGGTGCCGCTTTGCTCGAGCTCGCGCGTGTGGCGCACGGTGATGCGCTTGTCCTTGGCAACAACAACCTTGCCGTTCTTGTCGGTGATGTCAAAACGGGCCACCTCGCCGCGCATGCGCTCGGCGACGAATTCCATTTGCGCGCCGCTGTCCATCAGGCGGAAATTGTCGAACACGAAGAAGTTCGCGAGGATGGACTCGGGGTTCAGGCCGATGGCCTTGAGCAGGATGGTGACCGGCATCTTGCGACGGCGGTCCACACGGAAGTACAGGATGTCTTTCGGGTCGAACTCGAAGTCCAGCCACGAGCCGCGGTAAGGGATGATGCGGGCCGAGAACAGCAGTTTGCCCGAGCTGTGGGTCTTGCCCTTGTCATGCTCGAAAAACACGCCGGGTGAGCGGTGCAGCTGGGACACGATCACGCGTTCGGTCCCGTTGATGACGAACGAGCCCTTGTCGGTCATGAGCGGCACTTCGCCCATGTAGACTTCCTGCTCCTTGACTTCCTTGACGACCTTGGACTGCGACGTCGACGACTCGCGGTCATAAATGATCAGCTGGACCTTGGCGCGCACGGCCGACGCAAAGGTCAGGCCGCGGGTCTGGCACTCGCGCACATCGAAAGCCGGCTTGGCCAGGTTGTACTCGAGAAACTTCATCTCGACAAACCCGTTGTGCGAGACGATGGGGAAGGCGTTTTCAAACGCAGCCTGCAGGCCTTCGACCTGGCGCTTTTGCGGCGCACGGTCGGCTTGCAGGAACGCCGTGTAGGCGTCTTTCTGCATTTGCAACAGGTAAGGGACTTTCAGCACGCTCTCGCGGCTGCCGAAACTTTTGCGAATTCGCTTGCGTTCGGTATAGGAATAGGCCATGAGTTCTCCGCTTTAATGGGACACAAACCGGTACGGGCAACCGGTTTGTTAAGCTCTGGCGACTGTCTTGAATGAATACACCACGTAATCAAACAGACTTGGTGGTTGGCCACTACCAACCATGGCGGACGGCAACGCATTGCACGCTGCCCGAACCAAGGCGTTTCCTGCAGTCGGGGTCAGGAAGCACTGGCAAGAAGATTTTCTGCAAATCTGCTTGCCGGTGATTCCAGGGAGGCTGGAAAAGCCGCTTGCGCGGCGTTTCGCCAGCACTCCTTGAAAGCACGAAAGGCTGGAAGCCGAACCCGGTCTTCCAGCCTTCGCGAAACACAAGGATTACTTGAGTTCGACTTTCGCGCCGGCGTCTTCGAGCTTTTTCTTGGCAGCTTCTGCGTCAGCTTTTGGAAGACCTTCCTTGACGTTCTTGGGAGCACCGTCAACCAGGTCCTTGGCTTCTTTGAGGCCCAGGCCGGTGATTTCACGCACCGCTTTAATGACCTGCACCTTCTGGGCGCCGGCTTCGAGCAGAACGACGTTGAAGTCGGTCTTCTCTTCTGCAACAGCAGCAGCACCGCCGCCGCCAGCAGCAGGAGCAGACATCGCTGCAGCGCTCACGCCAAATTTCTCTTCGATGGCTTTCACCAGGTCGTTGAGTTCGAGGACCGTCATGCTATCCAGCGCGGTCAAAAATGCGTCTTTATCGAATGCCATTTTGATTTCCTAAAAAAAATTGGTACAGGTTATGCCGCTGCAGCTTCTGCTGCGGGCTCTGCGGCTACGACCACATCGTTGCCGCCGCCTTTTTGTTCCGCCAGCGCGGCCAGCACTCGTGCCGTACGCGAAATGGGGGATTGCATCAGGCCCAACAGCTGGGCGAGCAGCACTTCTTTCGAAGGGATGCTTGCAAGCTGCTTCACGCCGTTCACGTCCAGGACTTTTCCTGCCATGGCGCCTGCGCGAATCACCAACTTGTCGTTGGTTTTCGCGAAGTCGGCAACCACCTTGGCGGCAGCGACAGCGTCTGTGGAAAAGCCATAGATCAGCGGACCGGTCATCTGGTCGGACAGGACATCAAACGCGCTGCCTGCCACGGCACGGCGAGCCAGGGTGTTTTTCAACACACTCAGGTTCACGCCTTTGTCGCGGGCTTGGCTGCGCAGCTTGGTCATGTCAGCGACCGTGATGCCACGGTATTCCGCCATCACGAGCGTTTGAGCTTTAGCGGCGAGGCCGGTCACTTCATCAATGACGGCTTGTTTCTCACTGCGGTTGAGACTCAAGGTCTACTCCTTAATAATGTGCCTTCGGATCTTGCTTTCGCGCCATCCTGCCAACACGCCTATATTCAGCGACCAACTGTTTTTCAGATTCTTTTCAAAACCATTCAAGCAGCGGGACCGCCATCTGCGTTGGCTGTCTTTCGACGATTAAGCGGTGGGCTTTGCAGCCTGCCGCACCAACGGTCCTGGATGGCCTGCCGGAGTCGAAACCCCGGCAGCCCACCACATCGAACAGCTCCGGGAGGAGCTGCTCAAATTACCTGCAATTACGCTGCGATGGTTTGCGTGTCGACGCGAACGCCCACACCCATCGTCGACGAAACCGCGACTTTCCTCAGATACACACCTTTGCTCGACGCAGGCTTGGCCTTGGTCAGGGCATCGATCAGCGCTGCCAGGTTGCCCTGCAGCTTGTCGGTATCAAACGAACGGCGGCCAATCGTGCCGTGCACGATGCCGGCCTTGTCGACGCGGAACTGGACTTGACCGGCTTTGGCGTTTTTCACGGCCGTTGCCACGTCAGGCGTCACCGTGCCGACTTTCGGGTTGGGCATCAAACCACGTGGGCCGAGGATCTGGCCCAGGGTACCCACCACGCGCATGGCGTCAGGCGAGGCGATCACGACGTCGAAGTCCATCTTGCCGGCCTTGATGTCGGCGGCCAGATCATCCATGCCGACGATGTCAGCACCGGCAGCCTTGGCTTCTTCGGCCTTGGCGCCCTGTGCAAACACGGCCACACGCTTGGTCTTGCCGGTGCCGTTGGGCAACACGACGGCGCCGCGGACGACCTGGTCGGATTTCTTGGCGTCAACACCAAGCTGCACAGCCACGTCGATGGATTCATCGAACTTGGCCACGGCAAATTCCTTGACCAGACCCAGGGCGTCAGCCACCGGGTACAGCTTGTTGCTGTCGATCTTGTCGCCAACAGCTTTTTGACGTTTGGTCAGCTTGCTCATACAACACCCTCCACCGACACGCCCATGGAGCGGGCCGTACCAGCAATCGTGCGAACTGCAGCGTCGAGGTCAGCAGCCGTCATGTCTTTCATTTTGGTCTTCGCGATTTCTTCGAGCTGTGCGCGGGAAATCTTGCCCACCTTCACCGTGTGCGGTGTGGCAGAACCCTTGTCCAGCTTGATGGCCTTTTTGATCAGGACGCCTGCGGGAGGCGTCTTGATGACAAAAGTGAAGCTCTTGTCTGCGTACGCGGTGATCACCACGGGCAAAGGCAGACCTGGCTCAACACCCTGGGTCTGGGCGTTGAACGCCTTGCAGAACTCCATGATGTTCAGGCCGCGCTGACCCAAGGCCGGACCAATCGGGGGGGACGGGTTCGCCTTACCAGCTGGCACTTGCAGCTTGATGAAGCCGACGATTTTTTTCGCCATACTTTTCTCCTTGCGGGTCATAACGCCTGGACGCCGTCAGAAGACAGGTCCGGGCTCCCCGGGGGTTACACAACTCAATCAGGTTCCGAAAAGAACCCTCCGCGCCGAGTTGCAAGGCGCGAATTTCTGACGCTCAGCCGAAAAAACTTACGTTTTTTCGATCTGGCTGAATTCCAGTTCAACCGGCGTTGCACGACCGAAAATCGTAACGGACACCCGCACCTTGTTCTTGTCGTAATTGACTTCCTCGACCGTGCCGTTGAAGTCGGTGAACGGGCCGTCCTTGACCCGGACGTATTCGCCGGTTTCAAACTCGACCTTGTGCCGCGGCTTCTCGGTGCCGACCTGCATCTGGTCGACGATTTTCTGCACGTCTTCTTCGGAAATGGGTGCGGGACGGTTTTTGGCGCCGCCAACAAACCCGGTGACCTTGTTGGTGTGTTTCACCAGGTGCCAGGTTTCATCGTCCATGACCATCTCGACCAGCACATAGCCCGGGAAGAAACGGCGTTCCGTCGTTTTTTTCTGGCCGTTCTTGATCTCGACCACTTCTTCGGTGGGCACCAGGAAACGGCCGAACTTGGCCTGCATGCCGGCGCGGTTGATGCGCTCGACAATATTGCGTTCAACGGCTTTCTCCATGCCCGAATAGGCATGCACGACATACCACTGCATGCCGGGGGTCGGTTGCAGGGATGCGCCAGCCGCCACTTCGCTGACCACGTCACCGTTCATATCGCTCATTATTTTTTCCACCCCAGTATCAGGTCGTAAAACACCCATTCGAGCGTTTTATCGGTGAGCCACAAAAAGAGTGCCATGACCACCACGAATGCAAAGACGTAAGCCGTCATCTGCATGGCTTCCTTGCGGGCCGGCCAGACCACTTTTTTGACTTCGCGCCAGGAATCACGCCCGAACGCCACGAACTGTTTGCCAGGCTCGGAGGTCAAAAACACCACCACCGCCACCACCAGACCAGCAATCAGGCCACCCCACTGGGCAATCGGACCCTGCTTGGCGAGCAGGTAAAAGCCCGCCAGCGCACCCAGCACCAATGCCAGGGCAAGGGCCAGCTTGGCCTTGTCAGCTGTCGTGCTGACGGTTTCGACTTGAGAAGTGGCCATGATCGCCTGATTTCCTGTTCTTCACGCGTCTTCTCAGACGCTTAAGCCCACCTGGGGTCCAAGGACTCCCGGCGGGCTTGCATAGTTCTGTTTCACACCACTCTCGATTTCAAGCAACCCTTGAAACCGGGTGGCAGGGGCAGTAGGAATCGAACCTACAACCTTCGGTTTTGGAGACCGACGCTCTGCCAATTGAGCTATACCCCTTCATCTCTCTCAATCAGTTGGGGACAGAGCAAAAAGCCTTGTTATTGGCCCATCCCCAAAAACGAACCTAATTACGCAATGATCTTGGCCACGACACCGGCGCCGACGGTTTTGCCGCCCTCGC
>NZ_JAQSDN010000046.1 GCF_029945925.1 Polaromonas sp.
TGGCGGCAACGAGAGTTTACACATGTTTCGTTATTTATGTGTCAATGTACTAGTTCTACAGAATAGGTGAAGGATGAAGCGGTTCACTGAGTGTGTGGATGACCTTTCGATCACCGCTCGTACAGCCATTCCCATTGACCGCCCTTGCAGGCAAACCAACTTGACCGACTGCAGAAAATCTCCTTGCAGAGATCTATTGCAAGCCCGGACGAATCCAAGCTTGATGAGGAACCCCTGACATCCTTCAAGTACAAGCATACTCCATCAGTAGGCTTGTTTCAATTCCTTCTTCTCCAATGAGTTGAGCAAATCAACATCACTCCAATTCACTTGCCAGTGACCTTGCGCCGAATTGGCCAAAAATCCGTTCCATTGGACAGTTGTGGGAGCAGGTTTACTCAAGAGGCGATGGAAAGCTTGCGACCAGTCTTTCTTTTTCTTGTCCGTGATAAATGGGCAGCTAAACATATCGAGGAGAAGGTAAGCTTTTTCGCTATTGCCCAACACGTCAGAGAGATCGCTTAACTTCTCGGAAATCGCTGCGACAATTTTCAGTCTCAGCTTGCTGTAGCGCGAATCTGCTTTTATATAGAAAAGGCAGGACACCATTGTGAAATAGGACATCTCCCGCGACCTCACAAATAGCTCGTCGATGATCGTCTCAGGCAGAAGATAGTGATCGCCTAGCTCACGTATGGCCAAAACGATGTTCAGACACTCAAGACGAATAAAACCGTCCACCCCTTCGGCATCAGGCTTTCCGCTTTCATCCGCAAGTAGCGTGACGGTTAGGTCATAGATTCGTTGCGACATAGACGCTGTGTGCTTCGGGATATTTTTGCGGACGAACCGAATCGCAAGAATTAGGGAGGTGCTCAACTTGTAAGAGGCACTTACTGAGGGCGAGACGCTGTAGAAGAAAAAGAGCACATCTAACAGAACGTAGAGTGCACTCAAGTACTCTTGCTGAAATTCTTTTTCTGTCGCAGGCAGGTCGTTAGCAACAATTTTCTTGACTCGCTCCGTGATTATTGCTACTAAGAAGGACGCCACTTCGTCGTAGTCAGCACTATTGTGAGAGCACAGCGTCTTGATTGAATCTATGTAGCTCTTTGTGAGTTTCCATGGTGAATAGACCTTTTTTGGCTGAAGTAGAGATCCACCTTTTTGAACCAAAAACTTGTCAATAAATTCATTAGTTTTTTGACTTGCTTCATTAATTAGCCGTGATTTTTTTGTAAGAAACGGCCTTGCAAGACGCATGGACTTCCCTGTGTTTGCATGGAGACTAAACGCGACCAACACGTCGGCATAGGACTCATAGACTAATCGGGCAATCTTGTCGTCTTTGGCGAAAATGAAAACGTCATCCACATAACGTCTGAACGCATAGTCCACATTGAAGCTTTTTTTCTGAAGTCTTGCGATTACCTGCCTGTCAATCTCCTGAAAAAGAATTTCCGAAAACACACGACTGACTTCAGGACCAATAGGAATGCCGTGCGTCTCATTGTGATTTCCATGCCGTATCACCGCATCAAACTCTTGTGCGAATGTGGACGAAACGTCGATGTTGTTTTTTGTGAATTGCTTATCCTTCACAGCCCATGAGAGGCTGTGGGTATAGATGCTGTCAAAGCACTTGGACACATCCAGTGTTAGTAGGACTTCGAATTTCTTCTCCAGGGAAAAATAATCCTTTGAGTTAAAAAATTTGTAGAGCCGGTCATACCCACGATATGCAAAGAAGGAAGGGGTGTGCTTCGCATATCTGTCTACCGCAGAGAGAGCAACACCGCCATTTTTGTACTTATTTACATTTTCCCAGGCACTCTTGTTGTAGAAGCTTCCTGCAACGCTGTTAGGTGCTCGAATCGAAGCAGGGCTCAGAGAACAGTAGTGGAGGATGAGCTTTTCGTATTTTTCGTAAAAGCACTTCACCCTCCATTGCGACCTGGGATGCAATAGTGCGAGTCGCCGAAACTCCGTTGAGGTCTTCTTTATTTTGTAATGATATGGAATTGTCGCGCTCACATTCTTGGGCAAACCTACACTTAGGACGAGGGCTTGCAGGAGTGTCTTTTGTATTTCATCTTCAGCTTCGAAGTTCAGCAGTCTGCTGTACAGGCCATCATTAGAAAAGATGATGGGTGTTTCGTACGGAAGCGTCTCGGTGATCAGTATCCGGTTGTAGTCGCTTCTTTTAATTAGATTTATCTTGCTCATCCCATTCCCTTAATTTACCCAGCATTCTTGGATTTGTTTAATTCTCTGGCCTGGAAAGTAAACGAAGCTTTTGCTCACATGCCCTCTTACAAAGCTCTGGGAGAGGATTGAACGCTTTTGTTTCCCGCTCAATTTCAAAGACGTTTGTGAAAAAAGCTTGCCTGTCCTAGATAGGGCGGCGTTTCTGAGAAAACTATCAAGTCCAATCAAGCTGGCGGCAGCCTCGGAAACTTCGGGGTAGCTGTAATAGATACCAGCCAACTTTTTACTACCAACTTTGCTGTTGTAGACACTAAAATTCTGCGTCAAAAACTGGATGCGATCATAAAGAAGCGACCAATCGCTGGTCTGGTTAAAGTCAAGAAAGGAGCGAACGATCCGCGTCTTGATCTTCTTTACTTTTGAGTCCGCGATGTCGACTGTCACGGCACGAAAATGGGCAAATTCTTTCTTCTTCGCCTCTTTCGCGGGTTCATGTACCGAGAAACTGTACCCCAAGTAATCGAAATGCAACAAGGGTTGCTTTACGGGCGGTTCTTTCGGTGCCACGCGTTTTTCAGCATGAGCTATCGTTTTTTTGTTTGGATTGAGTTCGAGCCCTGCAGGTAGTGCAGCCTTGATCAGTTTAGTAAAGGGCGTTACTTGTTCTCGGCAGGACGTGACGACAATGATGTCGTCAACGTAGCGTGCATAGAAGTAAACGTTCTGATCGAAAAATATAGTCCGGTCAAAATTTTCCATCATCAAATCGGCCAAGTTTGCACTGAGGGCTAAACCTCGCGGGACACCTGTACCCCCGATTCCTTTGTGACTGACGAGCAACGAATGTAGTAGGTCTTTGCTATGTGGACTGAGTTCTGCAAGTTGATCAATTCTTGATGACAGCTCAGAAGTACTAAACGATTCGTAGAAGTTCTTTATGTCTAGTCGATAGACCCTAAACGGTACGCCTTCTTCCAAGAGTAAGTACAAGTTCCCAACAATTGCGGACCGACCCCGGCCGTGAGGTTTGACCAGTCTTTTGAGGTTGGCAGATAGCTTTCTAACAACCAGTTCATTCGCTAAACTGGACAGGGCGAATACGGCCTTCCCTTTCAAATTGAAAGACTTAAGTGGATTCAGGGGGGCGCCAAAATTCAATAGTGCAGCTGCCTCCGCGTCTACCAGTCGGGCCTCCTTGAACACTTCGTGATCGGCAGCTGCAATGCCGCGAAAGTCACCTTTTTGAAGTACTCGTTCAAGGGTATGCCTGTTGAATGATTGATCGTACACGTAGTCCTCTCCCCTATTTGGAATCCGACGGATTTTTGTTGCCGCGCTGTATTGCGAATCGTAGCTTACGCGCGCCACTCAAAAACGATGGGTTCAGGTCCGATCTTCCAGAAGCGCACCGGGGGGTACCGCACCCACCCGCTCAGGAAAACGGGCTCATGGATTGCGGGTCCAAGGCCGAAATGACAGATCGGGGCAGGCAATGCAAAGCGGGCGCGCATGGCAGCCCGCGCGGGGAGCGCTGCGCCGGTTGCCGCCTGCGCCAAAGACCAAGCCGATACCTGAAAAAAATAGCCGGCCAAGTGAGCCGATTTTTCTAATGCTGAAGCTTCAAGACAAGTCGTCTAATCCGGCGTTAGCGGCAAACCGCTTGAGCTGGTCAATGCTGTGTTCGCAGCTCTGTTTGTTTGTATACGTTTCACTTTGCGCCATGGGTTCAGTGTTTCCCCGAACGTTATGAAACGTCCAGGAGAACTGATGGTTCGACGCCCGCCTGATTTTGAACACGCACTGGTCGCCCACCGCCATGGCAGCCAGACTGTTTTGAGGTGAAGAAAGAAGTCCCATGAATGAATACTCCGTTTAGTACCGTGACGGCGACCATCCTACGCCTGAACCAGACGCTGACGCCGCTCCACTCGGTGTGGATGATGTTGGTGAGGATGGCAAACTCCTGGCCGGCCTTGATGTCGTGTTCGCGCCAGTAGTCGGTGAGTTTGTTGCGGGTTTCCTGCCCGGTCATGCGCTGGGCAATCCACTTGTCGCTGCGGCCGTGCTGCTGCCAGGTCTGGCGGGCGCGGTTGAGCGAGAGGGCGGGGTCGGCCATTTCCTGCATGCGCTCGTAGCCGACCTTGGCAAGCCAGAGTTTGATGGGCTCGGCTTTGGGGCTGGGGACGGATTGCACCAGACGGAGCAAGGTTTCGGCAGTGGCTACATCGGTGAGGTAGTTTTTGCCGTCTACTGCGGGCAATTTCAGTCGGTGACAGTTTGTCACCGACTCGCTGCCTTCTTTGCCCAGCCGCTCTTTGAGCTTGTTCCAGTATTTGCGGGCAGTTTGGTAGTCTGGCTGCTGCGTCAACACCTGCACCACGTCAATGACCGAGAACCACCAGGTCTCGGTGGCTTCGTCAAACACGCGGCGGATGGACTGACCATCAAAGCTGGCAGGCGAAACTTTCATGGCGACCCCTTGGAGCGGCAGCAAGCGTGCTGCGTGATGAATACTGTATTTTTGCACAGTATGTCGACGCCATCCACAAAGACCTGGTTTGCTCCGTTTTTGATAGCTGTTTGCGCTTGTTCCACAAGGGCTGGAGCCATTTTTCATACACAACGCATACCCATGCGGCAGCACCGCCCACTGGGGCGGCACGTCATGGCTGAAGTGCGGCCTTCGGGCAGTGGCCAGATACAGCGGGGTTGCGTGGGGGCGGTGCGGTCACCTGCGGCGTATTCGCCGCGTTATGTGCGGTGAATAAAGCCGCAAATCGACTCAAGTACCATGCGCACTGACCCGGGACCTTGCCCCATACCTCATTACCCCTTACACGCTGCCGAATGCCTCGTGCGTTGTTGCCGTCGCGCAGCATGCTGACGGCCTGCAGAAGAAAGAAAAGCGAAGCGCGTGAAATCTGCAAGTGATCAATGGTTCGACGAAGCGTACTACCAGCGCTATTACTTTGACGAGAAGACCGGCGTGGTGGACCCGGCGCATGTAGCGCGCCTGGGCACCTTTGTGTGCAGCTACCTCAAGTACCTGCGCGTGCCCGTGAAGCGGGTGCTGGACATGGGCTGCGGCATTGGCGTGTGGCGCGCGATTGTGGCCACGCACTTTCCGGATGCGAGTTACCAGGGCGTGGAGTACAGCGCGTACCTGTGCGAACGATTTGGCTGGGAGCGTGGGTCGGTGGTGGACTACGCCGCTACCGAGCCGTTCGACCTGGTGATCTGCCAGGCCGTGCTGCCCTACCTGAGCGCGCCGGACCTGAAGCGGGCCCTGCACAACCTGGGCCGCCTGTGCCGGGGCGCGCTGTATGTAGAGGCCGCAACGCGCGAAGACTACGAGCGCGACATCATCGACGATGAACTGGCCGACCCGCGCCTGCATCGTCACCCGGCGGAGCTGTATAGGCGCGGCCTGCGGGAGGGCCTGACCGAACTTGGCGGCGGCGTGTGGCTGAGCCGCCAGCTCGATGTGCCGCTGTTTGAACTTGAATACGCGGATAGCCGCTGAGAACGGCTGAGCGCGTCCAGGTACCCGGGCGCAAGCCCCGACCGCCGCCGCAAGCCGGCTCAAGTAACATGCCCAGTTCCATTCGCCCGATCCCCGGGCACCCCACGGAGACAAAATCAATGTTCAGTCATGTCATGGTCGGTGTCAGCGACCTCGAAGCCTCGAAGAAGTTTTATGACGCGGTGCTCGGCACCCTGGGCATCGCCCCCGGCGTTGCCAACAAGAACCGCTATTTCTACCGCAGCCCGGGCGGCACCTTCGGCATCACCACACCCATCAACGGCGAGCCGGCCTGCCATGGCAACGGCAGCACCATCGGTTTCAAGCTGGAGTCTGCGGAACAGGGCGACGCCTTTCACGCGGCCGGCATTGCCAATGGCGGCACCACGTGTGAAGACCCGCCGGGCGTTCGCGAAACCCACCCGGGCAAGCCCTACCTGGCTTACCTGCGCGACCCGGACGGCAACAAGCTCTGCGTGATTCACCGGCCAGCTTGACCCGGCCGCGGCAGGCAACGCGCAGTCAGCGCCTGGAGGGTCCACGACCTGTTGAGCGTCGGGACATGGATGGCGGGTCCCCGGATCGGGTCCGGGGCAGGCTCCGCCCGCAATGACAGGCGCGACCCCACTGCCATAGCGCGCCCCTACTCAACCAAGACTGCCCCAACCCTGCGCATGCCCCAAGCCCCCCACGCCCCTCATGCGGTCAGCCGCCTGCGCAGCGCGCGCCTGGCGCGCAGTTCCAAGCCGTTTCTGGCGCGCGGCGGCCCGCGCGGGGAGCGCTGCGCCGGCTGCCGGCTGATTCCCAGCCACTGCCTGTGTGCCTTGCGTCCGGTGCTGCCGGTGCGGGCGGGCGTGTGCCTGATCATGGCCGACATCGAGCCGCTCAAGCCCAGCAACACCGGCTGGCTGATTGCCGATGTGGTGGCCGACACCTTTGCCTTTGGCTGGGCGCGCACCGAGGTGGACCCGGCGCTGCTGGCCCTGCTGGCCGACCCGCAGTGGCAGCCGTATCTGGTGTTTCCCGGGGAGTTTGTAGCGGAAGGGCGGGTGGTGACGGCGCTGTTGCCCGCCGGGGCCACGGACGGCACGCCGGCGAAGCGACCTCTGTTTGTGCTGCTCGACGCCACCTGGCCCGAGGCGCGCAAGATGTTTCGCAAAAGCCCTTACCTGGACAAGCTGCCGGTGCTGAGCCTGCAGAGCGAGCAGCTGTCGCGCTACCGCCTGCGCCGCTCGCAGCGCGACGCGCATTTCTGCACCTCGGAGGTGGGCGCGCTGTGCCTGGAGCTGGCCGGTGAAACCCATGGGGCGCAGACGCTGGAGGCTTACCTGGACGTGTTCACCAACCACTACCTGCGCGCCAAGCAGCAGTTGCCGGTGGACCTGGAAGATGCGGCGCATATGCGGTTACGCGCCCTGTTACCCGGTTTTGAGCCGTAATTTTGGAAATACGGCTCATTTTTTGAGCCGTATTGTTTAAAATGCGACTCATGGCCACCAACACCCTCGCCCCCCAGCCCCGCTACATCTGGCAGCACCCGGCCTGGCCTGCGCTGGTGTTTGACGCTGTTGCCATGGCGCCTGAGCTGGACCTGGCGCGGATGGAACAAGGCAAATTGTTGGGCCTGCTGGAGGCCATTGGCCTGGGACAGGCGCAAGAGGTGCGACGTGAGCTGTGGGTGCAGGAGGCCATCGCCACCGCGGCCATTGAGGGTGAGAAGTTGAATCTGGAATCGGTGCGGTCGTCAGTGGCACACCGGCTGGGCCTGACAGATGCGCCCAGCCATGACCGGCATGTGGACGGTCTGGTGTTGGTCATGCAAGACGCCATAGAAAACCACCAGAGCACGCTGGACCTGGACCGCCTGTGCCGCTGGCAATCAGCCTTGTTTCCCGGGGGCACCTCGGGCATCACGCGCATTGCTGTGGGGCGCCTGCGCAACCATGCGGACGCCATGCAAATCGTCAGCGGGCCGCTCGGGCGGGAGGTGGTTCACTACGAGGCACCGCCTTCGAATCAGGTGACCGGCCAGATGGAGCAGTTTCTGGCGTGGTTTGAGGCCACCCGGCCCACACAAGGCGCCGCACCGAATCTGCATGGTGTTGCCCGCGCGGCGCTTGCGCACCTGTGGTTCGAGTCCATTCACCCGTTTGAAGACGGCAACGGCCGGCTCGGACGCGCACTGGTGGACATGGCTTTGGCGCAAGACATTTACGCGCACGACCACGGCGCTGATGTGTCCCAGGTGCGCGTGTTTGGCATGGCCGGCCAGATGCTCAAGACCCGCGCCGCCTATTACGACGGGCTGAACACGGCGCAGCGCATCCGCCAGCCGAAGCCGCGGGGCGCAACGATTGATGTGACGCCTTGGGTGCGCTGGTTTGTCCAGGCATTTGTCCAAGGTTGCAGAACCTGCCAGACGGTGGTGCGGCAGGCGGTGGACAAGTCAGCCTTCCGCCTGCAAGCCGCGCAATGTGGCTTGAATGCGCGGCAACACAAGGTGCTGGACCGCATGCTGGAAGCCGGCAACGCGGAGCTGGGCGGCGGCTTTCTGGGTGGCATGACTCCGGACAAATACGCCAGGATCACCGGTACATCCAAGGCCACCGCCACGCGGGACCTGACCGGCTTGCTGGCCAAGGGGCTGCTACGCGGGCAAGGCGCGGGCAAGGCCACGCGTTATGCGGTCAATGTGCCGGGTTGGCAGCAGGCCGCTGAAACGTCAAATTAACTTGCGTGCGGTTAATCGGTGGTGGGGATGTCAGCGCCGGGCAAGACACCAGCCAACGCCTGCGCAGACTCTGCACTACGAAGACTTGCCGCGAGGCGACATGCACCTGCCGGGCAAGCGGGGGCACGGGCTGCGGCGCGAAAGCGCCATGACCGACAGGCAGAAGGCGCGACAATGGAGCCCATCACGCCCGGCCTTGTGCCCGCACCGGCCAGGCGTCACCCCCACCTCAAGAGCCCCACCATGACCGACGACCTGAACCGAAAGACCGAACTGCAAAAAATGGAGCTGTGCGACTCGTGCGCCGGCATCCAGCGCAACTGGCGCAAGGCCCCGGGGCACCCGGAGCTGGTGCAGGGCGCCAACCGCCAGGAAAGGCGCGGCGGCGCGCTGGTCACCGTCACCAAGTACCGCTGCGACCGCTGCGGCACGGCGTGGGAGTACGAGAACGACAAGGCCAACCTGAAGGCGGGCTGGTCGGTGGTGGGCCGCTAGGCGCCCTGCGTCACTCCTGTTTTGATAGCTGTTTGCGCAGGTGGCACATGGGCTGGCGGCCGATTTCGCTTGAATTCTGCTCTCCAGACCGTTCGCCCTGAACTCGGCCTGTCCTGAGCTTGTCGAAGGGTCGAAGGGTTGACAGGACGAGCCGGCTTCGACTCCTTCGACGGGAGCCCAGGGCAGGCTTCGACAAGCTCAGTCCGAACGGGTGGTGTGGTGTGGTGTCATGAATAACGACAACACCTCCAGCCTGCCAACCTTCAGGCGCCCATAAAAAAAGACAGGCCAGGCCTGTCTTTTCTGTTTTGGCTTGCGCGGCTGCGGGCAGCCGCTGCGTTGCTGCTTACTTGCTGCCGGCGGCTTTCACGTCGGCCTTGGCTTCTGCCTTGACGGCGCCGGTTTCAACCTTGGCGGTAGCCTTGTCGGCTGCTGCGTTGGCCTTGACGGTTTCCACTTTGGCGTCGGCCTTGATGATGGTCTTGTCGGCTTTGGCGTCGGCATTCACGATGGTTTTTTCAGCTTTGGCGGTGGCCTTGGCTTTGTCATCTGCGTCAGCCTTGGCGACTTTGGCTTTGGCCTTGGCTTTGGTCGTGGCGGACTTGGTCACGGCCTTGGTTTTCTTTTCAGCGGCGTTGACTTCTGCCTTTTCAACCTTGGTGTCGGCCTTGGCGTCAACCTTGGCTTCGCTTTTCACAGCGGCTGCCACGGACTTGTCGGCCTTGGCTTCTGCCTTGACCACCGCAGGCGTCGCGGGCACGGCTGGGGTAGCGGGCGCGGCAGCTTGCGCAAATGCAGCGCCGGTCACCAGGGTAGCGATCAGGGTGGCGAGTAATTTGTTCATGAGAGTCCTTTGAGTAAGCGAGTTGTGACCAGATGAAGTCATGATGATCCCGTGTACAACGTGTGGCGCGGCCATCGTGACGACGCAGGACACATGCTGTTGCAAGACAGCACGCGCGCTTTACATGGGGTTGCTGGAGACGGAAATCATGGCTGGCGGGTTAGCCCCGCCATGACCCAGGCCGGGTTGTCAGCGCACTGCCGGCGCCGGCTGCAGCTCAAAACGCGGTGCAGACCGGGTCAGCAGGCGGGCCTTGGCGGTGGCGGCGGGCCAGGCCGCGGGCACTTCGTGCATCAGGGCGGCGATCAGCGTGCGCATGTCTTCATGGGCCGACTCGTGCAGGGCTTCGGCGACGATCAGCACCGTGCTGGTGTCGGCGGTGACGACCGACAGGCTGCTTTGCCGGTTGGTCCAGCGGCGCGCGTGGGCGTTGTCGGCCTCGTCGACAAAAATAATTTCATGTTCGTCGGGGTGTTCGACCTCGCCGGAGAAGGTCTGGTAATGCTCGAGGCCGGTGGCGTAACGAACTTGCAGGTCGCCCACCACTTTGGCCAGGTCGAACACGGCCACCGGAATGGCAAAGGCCGCCGACACCGCGTTGCACAAGTCCACCAGCGGGTGCAGCCGCGGCAGGGCGCCTTCCTTGCGCAGGCGACGCAGCAATGCCTCGGCCGCACAGCGGTACTTGGTGGGTTTGAGCCCCATCTTCGAGAACACCTGGCGCCAGGCCTTGATCTCCGGCAACTCGCCTTCGCCGCTGCTGGCCAGCCGCGCCGCGGCGAGGCCGCTGAAACGCGCCACCTGCGGGCCGACCGCCGCCTTGCTGCTGATGCCCCGGACAAACATGGCGCCCGGTACCAGCTCGGGGCACTGGGTCCAGATCTCGTTGGAATGGCTGAAAAACATGCGCTTGCCTCTTTGCTGCCAATGATGGGCCAGTCGGCCGGTTCCCGCAACGCCGCGCTGACACTCCTGTTGTTATAGCTGCTTTCACCCGTAGTCATTGGGCTGGCGGCCGGTTTCATGCTTAACCCGTCACCGCGTACTGTGCGCGGCGGAACGGGTGGCGTGCCGCAAAAAACATCATGCCCCCGTTGGTTCTACGGCCGCTGCACCGCGCGTGTTTGTCCTCCATTTGGGGGATGTCAAATCGCCGCCGGGCCGTTACAACCGGGAGCATAACAACTCTCAAAAGCACGCCTGCCCTTTCAGGAGCACATCGTTCCTGCATCGCCGGCTACAGAAAGGAAACCAGCTCATGTTTACAGGCAAGGCAGCGCCGCTGTCGCAACAGGGAATTGAAACGGTGCTCGGCAGGCTGGGGGTGGACGCACCCGCGCTCTGGGCTGTGCTGACGGTTGAAACCAGTGGCTGCGGCTTCCTGCCGGACCGGCGGCCCAAAATCCTGTTCGAGCGCCATTGGTTCAGCCGGCTCACGAACGGGCGCTTCGATGCACAAGCGCCCGACATCAGCAACCGCAGCGCGGGCGGCTACGGCAATGGCGGCGCTTCCCAGTATGAGCGGCTCACCCGGGCCATGATGCTCGACCGCGAGGCCGCACTGAAAAGCACGTCCTGGGGGCTGGGCCAGGTCATGGGGTTCAACGCCACCAGGGTCGGCTTTGCGAGCGTGGACGCCCTGGTCAGCGCCAGCCAGACGTCGGAAGATGCGCAGCTCGACGCCATGGCCGGGTTCATCGAGCAGGGCCATCTTGCGCGGCATCTGCGCAACGCCGACTGGGTGCAGTTTGCCTTCAGCTACAACGGGCAGGATTTCCAGAAGAACCGCTACGACGAGAAGCTGGCGCTGGCCCACAAACGTTACCAGCTCGGGCCTTTGCCCGACCTGGCGGTGCGCACCGTGCAGCTGGCGCTGATGCTGCTCGGTTATGGCGGCGCGCGATTTGTGGATGGGTGGTACGGGGAGAACACGCAGAAGGCGCTGGTCAGGTACCAGCAACGTGCCGGACTGCCGGCTTCCGGACTGCCCGACGACGCCACCATGGCCCGCCTGTCCGCGAACCTCGGCTGGTAGGACAGGGGTCTATTGAGCGTTTCAAAACTCAGGACAGTCGGAACGATCAATCCCTCACCCCGAGCCTCTCCCAAGGGGCGAGGGTGAGAGCAGTCCAATTCACTGTCGTGTATCTGGAAAAGATCAATAGCTGCGTTTTACCTGCGGCGCGGATCGTTGGGCCAGCGGTCCGAGCGGTCGCGTGCGCCGTCGCCATCACGGTCACGGTCGCGTACGCCGTCGCGGTCGCCATGGTCACGGTCACGGTCATGGTCATGGTGCGACGCGTGCGGCGGCGGTCTATGTGGAAAGGCGCGCGGCACCGGAACCGGCACCACCACGACAGGCGCAGGCCGGCTGTAGCCCCGCGGGTAGTCATAGGCACGGCGCTGGTACCCGCCTTCGATGTACACCGGCTGCTCCACCACCATGGGCGGGCCACCGCCATGGGTCGGGTAAGTCGGGTAGGCCGGCACCGGGTAAACGGCGCAGCCGGACAGGCCGGCCACGGTCAAAACCAGAAGAGTCGTTTTCATGAAGTGTCCTGACACCCGTCCTAGGGCCTGTTCACACTGTTTATACAAGTGCGAACGTGGTGAAAACAGCGCCAATCAAGGCGCGCGACGACGCTCAGCCTGGGCGGCTGGGCTAGGAGTGCAACGACGAGTGGCGTTGTTTTCACCACGTTCCCTCCGGGTTGAGGCCAAAAAGGCCATGCGCAGCGTTGCAAAGCCTTGCCGGGCGTCAGCCCGGCTGCATTTTGCGCCTCACGCATGGCCTTTTTGACTCGCAACGCATCTTGCATAAACAGTGTGAACAGGCCCTAGCAGCCGGGTTGATGCATTGAGCGCGCGGCAGGTGTCGTGCATGTGTTGGCTTGTAGGCGGCCCGTGTCTGCAGGTAACGGGATGTGCCCGACAACCGCATCAGCGGGGCGGGTATACGCTGCGGCACGGCCTGTGCGGCGCACAATGACCGATTGCATGCCCGCAGGCGCTTTTTCACTTTTTCATGAAGGCCCGATGAAACGCAGACTGTTGTTGACCCTGCCCAGCTGGATCGCCTTGGCCGCTGTCGTGCGCGCCGCCACGCCGGCTGCATCCGGCGGTGCGGGCTACAAGGTGACGCTGGAACAGCTGCAGCAGGCTCTGGCGCAGCGCTTCCCGCGGCGTTATGAGATGGGCAG
Source organism: Polaromonas sp. (assembly GCF_029945925.1). Lineage (GTDB taxonomy): Bacteria > Pseudomonadota > Gammaproteobacteria > Burkholderiales > Burkholderiaceae_C > Polaromonas. Next base: position 13,002 of record NZ_JAQSDN010000046.1, read on the forward strand.
CCTGCTGAACCTGAACGTACAGGCGCCGCGGGTGCGCCTGCTGCCCGAGCAGAACCGCCTGGGCACCGAGATGGTGGTGGACGCGGCCGGCCCGGCGCTGGCCCGCACCTCGACCGGTACCTTCGACGTGGACTTTGCGCTGCGTTACGAAGCCAGCGACCAGACGCTGCGCGCGCACCAGATACGGCTCAACGCCCTGCGCCTGGACGACATGGCGCCCGGCCCGGCGGCGCTGCTGCAGGCTTACGCCCCGACCCTGGCCAGCCAGGCACTGAAGGAAGTGGTGCTGCACAAGCTCAAGCCGCAGGACCTGATGCTGACCGACGGCCTGGGGCTGGAGCCGGGCAGCATCACCGTCACGGCCAAAGGGCTGACGATTGCCCTGGTGCCCAAGAAAACACTGTGAGCCGGCGGCTGCCGATGTAGGTGCTGTCGCTGGGCAGGGGCACCTGCCCGGCCGTCCGGCACTTCCTTTTTGATAGCAGCTTGCGCCCGTGTGGAAAGGGCTGCGGGCAGATTTGATGCCTAAAGAGTGCCCTGCACCGCGCGCTGCAGCGCCGCCCGCGCCAGCAGGCGCGTGGAGTCCAGCGTGGGCAGCGGCGAGTTGCCGTCGTTGATGATCAGCGGGATCTCGGTGCAGCCCAGCACCACCGCGTCGCAGCCTTCGCTTTTCATTCTTTCAATCACGCGCTGGAAACTGGCCACGGCTTCGGGCCGGAAGATGCCGCACACGAGTTCGTCCATGATGATGCGGCCCAGCTCGTCGCGCTCGGCATCCGTGGGACGCAAATACTGCAGTCCGCGCGCGACCAGCTTGTCCGGGTAGACCTCGCTGTCCACCAGCCAGCGGGTGCCGGTGATGCCGATGCGGCGAAAGCCGCGCCTCGCGGCTTCTTCGGCGACGACCTCGGCAATGTGCAGCCAGGGCAGCGGCGAGCGCGGCGCTGCGTAGTCAAAGGCCTGATGGATGGTGTTGTCGGGGCAGATCAGGAAGTCGGCGCCAATGGCCGTGAGCTTGTAGGCAGAGTCCAGCATCAGCTCGCCCACACCTGTCACGTCGCCGCGCTCCAGGCAGTCCACGTACGCGGCGAGCGAGGGCGTGTGCATGGAGATTTCGGGGTGCGCGTGCGGGCCGAGCAGCTGCGCACCTTCGGCGCAAATGGTGCGGTAACAAAGCGCGGCACCTTCCGCGGAGCAGCCGACGATTCCGATGTGTAGTGGCATGGGCTGTGGCATGGGGTGGCTCCTGTTGGCGTGTCACCGTATTCTCCTCAGGTTTGGCAGCAAGGGAGAAAGGGGCGGCTCACAGCCCTTTTTCGACCATGTCGAGCAGGCGCTGGCCGACCAGTTGCATTTGCGGGCCGATCACCGGGCCCAGCGGGCCGTCGATGACCAGCATGGCCAGGCCGTGTACGGCGGACCAGGCCAGGAACTCGGCGCCGGGGCGGCGCTCGGGCGGCATCACGCCGGCGGCAACCAGCTTGTCGAGCGCGGCGCCCAGCAGCTCGAACGGGTTCAGGCCGCCCGGGCCGGCCTTGTCGGGGTCGCGTGGTGCTTCTTGCTTCATGTCGTCGGAGGCGGCAAAGGCGGTGCGAAACAGCCCGGTCTCGGCCTGGGCAAAACGCAGGTAGCCGGTGCCGACGGCGCGCACGCTGGCGCGGGCGAAATCGGCTGGCGGCAAACCGGTGGGCACGGCGGCCAGTTCGGCCTCCATGGCCTGGGCCACGGCCGACAGCGCGGCGGCACGCACCGCCTGCAGCAGGGCCTGGCGGCTGGCGAAATGCCGGTAGGCGGCGTTGGGCGCCACCCCCGCGCGGCGCGTGGCTTCGCGCAGTACCACGGCCTCGGGCCCACCCGCGCGCGCCAGCTCGATGCCGGCTTCCAGCAGCGCGCGGCGCAGGTCGCCGTGGCGGTAGGTGCTGCGGGCCGGCGGCGAGATCGGCGGCGTGATGGACAGGGCTGTCATGGTTGGTTACTTTTTATGTGGACGCCGTCCATTATCTTTGTTATTCTTTTGTGGACGGTGTACACAACACCTTCACGATACCTCTGTTTGACAACGCCGGCAATGTTTGGCCAGCGATTCCAAGGAGCATTCCCATGCAGAAAATCACCACCTTCCTGACCTTCAAGGACCAGGCTGAAGATGCGCTCAAGTTCTATACCTCGGTGTTCAGGAACGCCAAGGCCGGCGACACCCAGCGTTACGGCGATGGCGCCCCGGTCCCCAAAGGCAGCTTCATGACCGGCAGTTTCGAAATTGCCGGCCAGACCTTCTTCGTGCTCAATGCGGGCACGGACTTCGGCTTTGCGCCGGGCATGTCGCTGTTTGTCGATTGCCCGACCCAGGACGAGGTCGATGAACTCTGGGACAGGCTGTCCGAGGGCGGCAGCGTGCAGGCCTGTGGCTGGCTGACCGACAAGTTCGGCGTGTCCTGGCAGATCGTGCCCAGCGTGATGGGCAAGGTGCTGGCCGACAAGGATCCGGCCAAGGTCAACCGCGTGATGCAGGCCATGATGCAGATGATCAAGCTCGACGGCAACAAGCTGCAGCAGGTCTACGAGGCCGCATGAACCCATGGTGACGGAGACCTTGCGGCTGTATGCCGGCCTGCATCGCCACTTCCGCCAACCCGCCCCCGTCCCCCACCCACCCCCTGACAAGGAGACCGACATGCAAGTCCAGCCCTATCTGTTTTTTGACGGCCGCTGCGAAGAGGCCCTGACGTTTTACAAAACCGCGCTGGGCGCCGAAGTGACGGCGATGATGCGCTTCAAGGAGAACCCCGAGCCACAGCCGCCGGACATGTGCCCACCGGGCTCGGAGGACAAGATCATGCACGCCAATCTGCGCATCGGCGACACGCAGGTGATGGCCTCGGACGGCATGGCTTTCGGCGGCAAGCCGGAGTTCAGGGGTTTTTCGCTGACGCTCACCGCGCCCACCGACGCGGAAGTGGCGCGCCTGTTCAAGGCGCTGAGCGACGGCGGGCAGGTGCAGATGCCGCTGGGCAAGACCTTTTACGCCTCGTCCTTCGGCATGCTGACCGACCGCTTCGGCGTGGGCTGGATGGTCATCAACCCGCTGCCCATGCCCTGAAAGGAAGGTTGTCATGTCCAATACCGAACAAGACCCGTGCGCCGCGGTGCCGGCGCTGGTCCAGCACTGCTGGCTGCAGCAACTGGTGGGCGAATGGACGTTTGAAGGCCAGGCGGACATGGGCCCGGGCCAGCCGGCCATGAAACACGCGGGCCAACAAACCGTGCGCAGCCTGGGCGAGTTGTGGGTGCTGTGCGAAAGCCAGGGCAGCATGCCCGATGGCAGCCGGGCCCACATGCTGATCACCCTCGGGTATGACCCGCAGAAAAGCGCCTTTACCGGCACCTTCGTCGGTTCAATGATGACGCACCTGTGGCACTACGCGGGCGCGCTGGACGCGGCCGAAAAAGTGCTGACGCTGGACACGGAAGGCCCGTCGTTCAGCGGCGACGGCACGCTGGTGCGTTACCAGGACATCATCACCCTGCAGGGGCCCGACGTGTACGAGCTGGCCTCGCAGGTGCTTCAGGCCGACGGCAGCTGGAAGCATTTCATGACGGCCACCTACCGCCGCACGCGCTGAGCAGCCGGCCGGCACCTCGCCACCGTTTTTCTGTGCCTGCCCAGTCCGGCCCTGGCGGTAAGCGTGCGTCACGAAACATCAATAGAATCGGCCCAGCCTGTTCCGGCATGACAACGACTTCAGGATGCCGCGTGCCACCCATCATCTCCATCCAGCAACTCACCAAAACCTATGCCTCCGGCTTCCACGCGCTCAAGTCGGTGGATCTGGACATCCGGCGCGGCGAAATTTTTGCCCTGCTCGGGCCCAACGGCGCCGGCAAGACCACGCTGATCAGCATTGTCTGCGGCATCGTTCGGCCTACTTCGGGCAGCGTCACCGCCGACGGGCATGACATCGTGCACGACTACCGTGCCGCCCGCGCCAAGATCGGGCTGGTGCCGCAGGAGCTGTCGACCGACGCTTTCGAAACCGTGTGGGCGACCGTGAACTTCAGCCGGGGCCTGTTTGGCAAGCCGCCCAACCCGGCCTACATCGAGAAGGTGCTGCGCGACCTGTCGCTGTGGGACAAGAAGGACAGCAAGATCATGGCGCTGTCGGGCGGCATGAAACGCCGCGTGCTGATCGCCAAGGCCCTGTCGCACGAGCCGACCATACTTTTCCTTGACGAACCCACGGCAGGCGTGGACGTGGAGCTGCGGCGCGACATGTGGCAGATGGTGCGCGATCTGCGCAGCAGTGGCGTCACCATCATTTTGACCACGCACTACATCGAGGAAGCCGAGGAAATGGCCGACCGCATCGGCGTGATCCGCAAGGGCGAGCTGATTCTGGTCGAGGACAAGGCGGTGCTGATGCGCAAGCTCGGCAAGAAACAGCTGAGCCTGCAGCTGCAGGCACCGCTGCAGCACATTCCGCAGGCGCTGGCCGGGCTGCCGCTGACGCTGGAGGGGGAGGGCCACACCCTGGTCTACACCTTCGACACCCAGAGCGAGGAGACCGGCATTGCGGCACTGCTCAAACAGCTGGCCGAACTGGGCATCGATTTCAAGGACCTGCATTCGAGCGAGAGTTCGCTGGAAGACATCTTCGTGAGCCTGGTCCATGCCGACAAGCCGGCCGCCCTGAAGGAGGCCGCATGAACTGGCACGCCATCCGGGCCATCTACCGCTTTGAAATGGCGCGCACCTTCCGCACGCTGACCCAGTCCATCGCCTCGCCGGTGATCTCGACCTCGCTGTATTTCGTGGTGTTCGGCGCGGCGATTGGTTCGCGCATGGGCGACATCGACGGCATCAGCTACGGCGCTTTCATCATTCCCGGCCTCATCATGCTGTCGCTGCTCAATGAGAGCATCTCCAATTCCGCGTTCGGCATCTATATGCCCAAATGGTCAGGCACGATTTACGAGCTGCTGTCGGCGCCGGTGTCGGCCATGGAAGTGGTGATGGGTTACGTGGGCGCGGCGGCGAGCAAGTCCGTGTTGCTGGGCCTCTTGATCCTGGCAACGGCACGGCTGTTCGTGCCCTACAGCATTGCGCACCCGTTCTGGATGCTCTGCTTTCTGCTGCTGACCGCGCTGACTTTCAGCCTGTTCGGCTTCATCATCGGGCTCTGGGCGGACAACTTCCAGAAGCTGCAGATCGTGCCGCTGATGGTGGTGACGCCGCTGACTTTTCTGGGCGGCGCTTTTTACTCCATCAACATGCTGCCGCCGCTGTGGCAGAAGATTGCGCTGTTCAACCCGGTGGTCTACCTGATCAGCGGCTTCCGCTGGAGCTTTTACGGCGTGGCGGACGTCAACGTCGGCATTAGCGTCGCCGCCATCCTGGGGTTTATGGCGCTGTGCCTGGGCGCCGTGTGGTGGATCTTTCGCACCGGGTGGAAATTGAAGGCCTGATGAAGGCTTGAACCCGACGTATCCGCCATGCCTGCCCGGCCAAGAAAAAGGCCCCAGTCACCTCGGTGGCTAGGGCCTTTTCATGGGGTGCACGGTGGTGCACCCGCATCATGCCAGCCAGCCCCGGAAGGGGTGGCCAGCGCGTTGCTGGAAGCTTACTTTTGCGGGACAACAATCACGGTGTCGCCGGTAGCGCCGGTTGCGCCCGTGGCACCGGTGGAGCCGGTAGCGCCAGTGGCACCCGTTGCGCCGGTAGCACCACCGCTAGGGCCGGTGGAGCCCGTGGCGCCAGTCGCGCCGGTGTAACCCGTTGAACCGGTGGAGCCGGTGGAGCCGGTAGAACCCGTGGCGCCGGTGGAACCAGCTTCGCCAGCAGGGCCGGCAGGACCAGGGACGGTCACCACGGCAGGCGTAGGCGTGACCACCGTGCGGTCACAAGCGGTCAGACCAAGGGTAGCGACCAGAGCGGCGAGCAGAATGGAATATTTCATGGAAGTCTTTCGGAATTTGAGCGAAAAATGCGCGCGAAATTGTGCGCAGGCAGTTTTTCCTGCCTCGGCCTTGAACTGCCTAAAATGATTTCTGGGTAGCTGCAAGAGGACGAACCGTGAATCTACCTGCGGCGCGAACCCTGTCCTGTAGGACGAACCCACGACGACGTGTCCCGAATTGGCCGGTGTTGCCGCCCTCCCCAGGTGGATTGGGTGCACACGGATCGGCTTCGGCAATGGAAACCAGATGCCAGTAAGCTCCAAGGCTCCAAGGCTCCAAGGCTCCAAGTTGACCTCAGCAAAGCCGCACCATGTCCTCTTTTTTCCCTTCGCCCAGCCCCCTGGTTCAGATCAAGCCCCTCGGTTTTCCGTGGGAGACGATGGACCCCTTCCTCTTTTGCGTGTACCACGACGATGCCTACCCGGCCGCCAATGCGCAGATGGGGCCCCAGGCCTCGCTGGCGGGCCGTGCCATCGGCCAGGATTTTTCGCGCAAGGACGGCTGGAGCATGTACCACGGCGGCGTGGTACCGGGCTTTCCGGCCCACCCGCACCGCGGCTTTGAGACCGTCACCATCGTCCGCAAGGGGCTGATCGACCATTCGGACTCGCTGGGCGCCACCGCACGGTTCGGCCGCGGCGATGTGCAGTGGCTGACGGCCGGGCAGGGCATTGTTCATTCGGAAATGTTTCCGCTGCTCGATGGCACCGCGCCCAACCCGCTGGCGCTGTTCCAGATCTGGCTGAACCTGCCCCGGCAGAGCAAGATGGCCAAGCCGCACTTCACCATGTTCTGGTCGCAGGACATTCCGCGCTTGAGCGTCACGGACGCGGAAGGCCGCCGCACCGAGGTGGCGGTGATCGCCGGCCGGCTCGCTGCCGCCGGTGCGCCTGTAACGCCGCTCACACCGCCACCCGACTCGTGGGCCGCGCAGGCCGACACCGACGTGGCGATCTGGACGATACACATGGCCCCCGGTGCGCGCTGGACGCTGCCAGCCGCCGCCGGCGTGGGCACCCGGCGCCAGCTGTATTTTTTCAAGGGTGGCGCCGTGACCGTAGCCGGTCAGCCCGTGACCCATCATGCAGCCATCGAGCTGCGCGCGGAGGCTGCGGTTGAGCTGCTCAACAGAGGCGGCGACGACGCCGAATTTTTGCTGCTGCAGGGCAGACCCATTGCTGAGCCGGTGGTGCAGTACGGCCCCTTCGTGATGAACACCCAGGCCGAAATTGCGCAGACCCTGGCGGATTACCAGCGCACACAATTCGGCGGCTGGCCGTTTGCGGACAACGCGCCCGTGCACGGGCGTGAGCCCCTGCGTTTTGCGCGGCACCCGGATGGGCGCGAGGAAAGGCCAGCCGACGTCAAGGCGTCATCACCGGGGGGTTGAACCCGGGCGCCGGATGCGGCGTCAAGCCCCTGCAGCGATACTGGCGCCATGACCGAAAAACTGATCTACCTGCTCCAGCGCGTGATGCGCAAGACCTGGGTACGCTGCGTGCTGTTTTCGCTGATGGCCATACTTGCCATCGGCATGTCCATGCTGCTCGGGCCGTCCATCCCCGAGGATGTGGCGGTCAAGCTGGGTGCGGACGCCATTGGAAGCATTCTCAACATCATTGCCACCAGCATGCTGACGGTGGCCATTTTTTCGGCCAGCACCATGGTTTCATCGTTCACCGCGGTTGCCAGCAGCGCCACGCCCCGCGCTTCCCAACTGATGATCGAAGACGCCACTATCCAGAACACGCTGGCCACCTTTGTCGGGGCCTTTCTTTACAGCGTGATCGCCTTGATCGGCCTGCGCGCCCATATTTACGGTGGCGGCGGGCGGCTGGTGTTGTTTGGCTTCACCATCACGATCCTGTTGATTGTGGTGGTCGTGCTCCTGCGCTGGATCGACTATCTGTCGGTACTCGGCAGGATGGGTGAGACCCTGCAGCGGGTTGAGAAGGCAACCACCAAGGCGATGGACCAGCGGCTGTCCCGGCCCTGCCTGGGCGGCAAACCCCTTCGCCGGGGCAGCCAGGGGCGCTACACCCTGCTCGCCTCGGAGACCGGCTTTGTGCAGCATGTGTCCATGGACATCCTCCAGAAGCTGGCCGAGGAGAACGACGACACGCTCTATGTGCACGTTTTGCCGGGCGCCTTCATCGAGCCCTCGACCTTGATCATCAGCAGCGACCGCGCGATGGATGAGGCCCGGTGCAAGGCCATGCACAACGCGGTGCTGATCGGCGCCTCGCGGACCTTTGACCATGATCCCCGCTTCGGCCTGGTGGTGCTCGGGGAAATCGCCACACGGGCCCTGTCGCCGGGTGTCAATGATCCGGGCACTGCGCTGGATGTGATGGCAACCGCTGTCCGGACCCTGGCGCACTGGGTGCAGCATCTGCATTCGGACAGCGGGACTGCCGAGCTCCTGTTTGACCGCGTGAATGCCCCCCCGCTGGATGAAGCCGGCATGCTGGACGATGTGTTTTTGCCGCTGGCCCGGTATGGGGCTGGGGCGGCGGAGGTTGGCCTGCAACTGCAGCGTACGCTCGGCGCCATCCGCCGGCTTCGTCACCCCGAATTTGATGCGGCCACGCAGCGGCTCTCGCGCTACGCCATTGCACGTGCCGTGCATGCGAATTTGTTCGAGATGGACGTGCAGGGCTTGCGCGAAGCGGCCGAAGACGTGCAGCAAGCCGCACCCGCCTGAAGAAATGAACACGCGGCCGGACCGTCCGGCAAGACCGCGTGGTGCGCTGTGGCTTTTTCATCCCGGACCCGACTGGCCGGCGGTGAAAGCCCGGGTGTTGGGCCGACTGCGCCGGGAAATCCCGTCTTTATGCTATGTTATTCGTAGCTGAGTTCGCACACCATACAAGGGCTACAGCCCGTTTTCATATAAATTCTGGCCAAACACTTCGGGCAGGGTTGCCCGGGGCACCCATTCGTGCGCGGCCCGGGCCGCCGTACCGCTTCAGCGCCAGGCCTTCGGGAATCCATCAGCCAGCCATAGCACGGCCATAGTCCGTGGCTCTCGGGCGCCCAGGCTCCGGAGCGGGCGCCAGGCGGTACGTCACCCAGAAAAAAAGCGCCCCGATGGGCGCTTTTTTACAGAGGCGGCAATGTTTACTTCGCCACAACGCGCACCATCTCCAGGCACTTGTTCGAGTAGCCCCACTCGTTGTCATACCAGGCGACGATCTTGACGAAGGTGCTGTCCAGCGCGA
>NZ_JAQSDN010000047.1 GCF_029945925.1 Polaromonas sp.
GCCCAAACCTCGGGCAGGCAATCTCGCCTCACACACAGAAATTCAGACACCCCCGCAAGCGCGAAATGCCCTTCAGCGGACCATCGAGTGGAAATTCACTCGGCAGGATGCAGATACAAAGCTTGGGCGATACTATGTTTCGAAACTTACGTGTTGATGTACTAGCTGTCATGGTTAGGGGCTTTTTCATGTAGTCAATTCGTAATCGATAGTTGATTTTGTAATCTAGGCTCGCTAGATTCAAGACCGACCAGCCTAACCTTTTTGGTTCTGGTGGTCCCGCTGCGTCCTCTTGCACAACGCCAGCTCAATTAAACTGTCACAGCGCGAGCCAATTTGACCTTCATCGCCTTTTGGCGTTGACGAAGCGCCTTCACTTTCGCAAGATACCGTGCGTCGATTTGACTAAAGGCCGAGACTTTCCCGATTAGGCTAGTTATTGCTTTCAGACGCGCGCCTTCATTGACACCCCCCAAGGCATTCAGCGCCGCCCAGACTTCACGCTCACGACTCGGTATCACCTGCAGATCATCTCCAGAGATGAACACACCGGTTACGACCTTGCGTTCGTGTTCGGAGTACAGACGGTCCTTATGATAAGAAAAGCCATGGCTATGGACAATTTGTTTCGCGCCCCACATGAAACTGCCGGTGGCGTTTCTTCCTGACCAAGTTAGATCATCCACGTAACATGTACCTTTCACGCCGCTGGCTATGGCGTGTTCATGCAGTTCATCAAACATTGGTTTGGCAGAAAAGAACGCGAGCAACTGACTTAAGCAACTGCCTGTCGGCAAATGCCCATCCACAGTACAGAGTTTTCGAAGCAGCCCTGCAACATCTGGACTGCATTTGAGTCCCTCTATGAAGAAGCGGTATACCCTGCCGCCATCGATTGACGGGTAGAACTTCTTGATGTCCAGCTTGGCGAGTGGAACGGCACCCCGATGCACTCTCGCGTTCGAAATGTACGAGTGCATCTTGCGACCGGAGTGCAAATAATCTGGCTTCTCTATTCGGACAAGGAAGGTGAACAACTTCCGATGCACCTTTTCCATAATGGCCTTGGGCGCTTGGATGTCCCTCTCCTTGCCATCCTGCTTGATTTTGAACCGTACGTAGTTGTTGGTGCCATCGGCCAGTTTCTGGAGTGCTCTCGGCGAGAATCCAAGCAGGCCGGCCAACTTCTTTCGCGTCGGCATTAAGTACAACGGGCTTTGATCCAGCGGGTAGGACTTCTCTACCTTTTTCACGCTAAGGCTTGTCCACGTCTTGCTTTGTCGCAATCCAGTCGAGCATCTTCAAAACCTTCCCGGCAACAGTAACACGCACCTTTTCGTACTTGCCCTCATCCACTTGTTCTGCAAAGAACATCAAAGACGACACAGGGATATTGAAAACTTGAGAGTAGCGCTCAAGAAGGTCCAGGGTGACTTTCTTCTTCTCCCCCTTCTCAATTTCGCTCAAGTACGATTTTGAAATACCGAGCTTGTCCGCCAAGGTGGTTTGCGACATGTCGTGAAAGACTCGCATCAACCGAAGGGCGTCGTTTTGCATGACTTCCCCAATCCACTTGATAAAAAGGCCAGAGGTCATCCTTGAGCTGCTGCCAGATCTTCCAAAGTAGATAGGCAGCCCTTGCTGTCCATACCATCGCTTTGAATACCTTAGGGTTGCAAATCCAACCCCACATCAACTTCAACAATGCCTGCCAGCGGCTTGTACATTTGCGCTTATCAACCATCTTGGTTCCTTTCTTGCAAAACCCCGCGAAATGCGGAGCCCCGTCGATCACAAGAAAAGCTGGGAGAACGCTGGCAGTTTTACCTCTGGGCTCATTAAAACGAACTGACGTAGACAGTTCGTTCCCGTCGCAGCTACGCTAAGCAAGTTCCGTTTGACCAACACATCAAGACCGAATCGAGAAGACACGACCGCGACGCGCAAGGCAAAGAGAAGTCGACCTCTGCTGCAAACATTAGAAACCTTTCGGCTTCCACGAGCTGTGTTGCCACAGCTCCGCTTTTGACGAAACACCCTTTAGTACAACGCCAGCGAAGTGTATCAGAACAAGATGGTGTTGCTGATTTTGTTCGCTGCTAGCGAACATTTATTTGAACTTGCGAACGTATTTATTTAACTGCGTTTTCCCTTGGCCCAGGACGCCGAGCCGCATCGCGCCAAGCGCGTTACGGATTTGCGGCATTTCAGGCATGCGTCCGCACCCAGCTTTTCAAGGCGTCGTTGATGCGGGTTTGCCAGCCATCGCCCGTTGCCCTGAATTTCTCCACCACCTCCACGTCCAGGCGCAGTGTGACTTGGGTCTTGCTGCCACTGCCCAGAGTGCGGCCGCGATGCACCAGCGGCTTGGCTTGCAACCATTCGGCATCCGTGAGAGAAGCGGCGTCAGGGTCTGCCAGCGCAGCGGCCGTGATGGCGGCGTCCTCAGTGGGGTTGGGAAGGATGGTTCCGGTTTTAAGTTTCGGCATAACGTTTCACCTGGAATCGTGCGGATCCGCACAGGCATGCAAGGTGATTTCTATTGGGCCGGCTCCGGCGTGACGCTCAAGCGAAGCCCGACGGCCTGCAAGACCTTGTGCACCGTCGTGATGGTCGGGTTTCCGTTTTCACTCAGTGACTTGAACAGGGTTTTTTCACCCATGTTGGCGCGGCGTGCCACCTCGGCCATGCCGTGTGCCTTGGCCACCTGTCGCAGCGCCACAAGCAGCGCGGCGGGATCATCCAGTTCCAGAACGGCCTCGATATAAGCGGCGGCTTCTGTCGGATCGGTCAACGCTTTCAAAGTCGCCTGCTCGTAGCTTTTGTCGCGTGTGCTCATATCGAACCCCTCTGTTTCCAATCTGCCAGATAGGCCAGGGCAAGCCCGATGGCCTTGTCCTGCTCACTCTTGTCGCTTCCACACAGCAGTAACACCATTAGTGGCCCCTGCCTGCTCAAAAACACCCGATAACCCGGTCCCTGGTCTATGCGCAGTTCCAGCACACCACCGCGCAGGGGCTTGCAATCGCCAAAATTTCCGGCCTGCAACCGCGCGATTCTTGCCCGAACACGAGCCCTCCCTTGTGCGTCCTTCAAAGCGTTAAGCCATTCCTCGAACGGTGCCCGGCCTGTTTCATCCGTGTAGATGCGAATATCCATCATGGTATCCTAAAAAATACCACTCATCATCCAACCAGCCTGCATGCTTGATTTGAGTCGAACCCATCCTGGCCCGCCAGGCAGCATGACTCCGGATCAAGTTCAGGATGACAGTCAAAATCGGTTCAAACCGGATTCACAAGAAAAATCGGGCTCCAGCCCAATCAGGGCGGGCGCAAGCAGCTATCAATAAAGTAGCATCCGCAGCGCGCCGGGCCACTGCGGCTTGCGGTATTTCATGCGTGCATCCGCACCCAAGGTCAGATTCACGATTTATTGTAGTTACGTTAATTCAGCCAGCCTTTTTCAAGCGCGGCGTGGGCAAAGCGCCATCCTGAAATGATTGACGCACAGTAGTCTATAAACTACAGCACATCGCGATGATCGAGTTAAAACAAACCGAGACATTCAGGAAGTGGCGAACACGGCTAAAGGACGAAGGAGCGCGTGCCTTGATCGCGTCCCGCCTGGACCGTCTCGCCCTTGGACTTGCGGGCGATGCGGAACCAGTAGGACAGGGCATCAGCGAATTGCGTATCCACCATGGCCCTGGATACCGCATCTACTTCCGCAAGAGGAAACACGATCATTGTCCTGCTGTGCGGCGGCGACAAAAGCACGCAAGCGAAGGACATCAAGACTGCAAAGCGCCTGGCTGAAGAATGGAGTGAATTAGATGGCTGAAAAACTGACGCCCTACGATCCCGCCGAGGACCTGACTTCCGACGAAGCGATTGCGAGCTTCATGGCGGAAGCTTTCCAGACGAACGATGCGGGCTACATCGCGCACGCGCTGGGGGTGGTCGCCCGCGCCAAAGGCATGACGCAAATTGCGGCGCAAACCGGGCTTTCCCGCGAGCAGCTTTACCGCTCTTTCAGTGAGAACGGCAACCCTACCCTGAAGACAACGTTGGCGGTCATGCAAGCGCTGGGCATCGAGCTGACCGCCAAGGTTTCGGCTACCGCATAACCACCCCCACCCAGATCAACCAAGACCAGCCCCAGTTCACCCCTTTCAGGACCAGAATAAACCTAAAGTTTGTACCCGCGAATTTTTGACTTGGTCGTTGCCAGGAAGTAATATTTCCGCGCGTCTACCGGCAGGTGTTCTGTCGTAGATTGCGCAGGTTTCATCCACATTCATGGAGGCGAACATGGCAACCAATGACAGAATGCAAACGGCCCTGGACCGGGCAGCCAGCCTTAAACGGGAAGTAGAAAATGCCGAAGAACTCGTCCGGGACGTCGCGGGAACCGGCGGCAAGACGGCCATAGATGCGCAACGCAATCTGGACGAGACGATCGCGAAGTATGAAGAATCATTGCGTGATGTATCGGACGCCAAGCGCGGAACATAGAAGCCCGGTGCGCGGCTCCTTGCTCCCGCGAGCATGGGTGGCCAAGGCAAAGATAAACATTCCCGTGTTGCTGGGTCGATTCCTGTTCGCCGCTCCGCGGGCCGGGGCTGACCCCCGGCCATCGACATAAGCCCAGCATCAGGGCCGGTGCTGCGTGACCCACGTCGCATAGACACGAACATACGCATGCACCGCCGTGTCGGTCTCGGCTTGGTCCAGCGCGAGCCATTGCCACCTGGCATGTTGTTCGCCGGGGCCCTGCGGCAACTGAAGATGTTTTTCCTCGTCGCGCGTCAGCTGCAGCCATAGCGGCAGGTTCACGTAATGGGTGGACACCTGGGGGTCAAAGGCGCTGTCCGGGTAGAAGTGGTCCCAGGTGCCCATCAGTGTTGCGCGTTCGAGCGCTGATGCGGGCAAGCCCAGTTCGTCGTGCGCAATGCGCCGTTTTGCATGGGCCAGGGGCTCGTTTTTTCGTATCCGGCCTCCCGGCGTGAACCACCAGCCTCGGGCCGGTGCGTTGTTGCGCAGGCCCAGCAGCAGCTGGCCGTCGGTGTTGGTCAACACCAGGTCGATGGACACCAGAGGCAAAGCTGCGCAGGCTGCAGAAAACTGGGCAATGGGTAACGGTAGGGATAAGGGTGGCAAGCTCATGGATGGGTTTCGCTTCGGGGACATTCTCGACGATGGCTTGCGCCTCTCCATGACTGTGAAGGCGCCGGCAGATTGGCTCCGCCTGATTTATCAAGCCAAATCGGCCGCCAGCCCAATCAGCACCTGCGCAACCAGCTATAAAAAAAGTAGCATAAGACGGCACACCCACCGGCCCTCACCACGGTGGCGGCAGCGGGTCGCCCCACATGCGCCGCCACAGCCAGGGCAGGGCCGTTGCCACATCGGGCCGCGCGCTCTTGAGTGTGGGCACATGGTTTTGTGCGGCGCGGGCCGTGGCGGTGCCCAGGTCGAAGTGGAAGGTGTAGGCTGGTTCCTGGCCCATGCGCAGGTCGGTGACGAAGAGGCGCCCACCCGCTTCCGACAGGCGGAAAAAGCCGTGACTGAAGGCCGCGATGCGCGCCACCGGCGGGTCCTGGCCGTGCAGCGTGATCAGGTCGGCGCCACGGTTGTGCGCCGTCCAGGTGATGCGCGGTGACGTGTCGAGCAGCGAGTAGTGGCCTTCAAAATACTGGGTGGGCGTGGTGGCGACCACGCGCCACAGCAGCGTGTTGAAGGGTGCGGGCGTCACCAGCAGCGCGTTGGCGGTGATGCCCTCGGCCTGCAGCGAGCTGCGCGCCACCGCGGTGGCCTGCTGCTGCGCCAGCACGCTCCAGCCAAGGTACAGCGTGCTCATCACCAGCGCCGCCGCGTTCCAGCGCAGGCCGCGGGTGCTTTTAAGGCGCAGCGCGGCCACCACACCAACCATCAGCGGCACGGTGTAGAGCGGGTCGATGATGAACACGCTGCCCACCCCGAACGGGTAGTTGGTGAACGGCAGCAGCAGCTGCGTGCCGTACACCGTCATGGCGTCGAGCAGGGGGTGGGTGATGAGCACCAGCCAGAGCGCAAGCCACCAGCGTTTGAACAGCGCGCCCTCACCGTGCAGGCGCGAGACCAGCCAGGCCAGCGGCGGCGCGGCCAGCGTGAGGTAGAACAGCGCGTGGCTTTCGGCGCGGTGCAGCGTCATGTTGAGGATCGCGTTGCCGTGGTCGATGAAGGCGTCCAGGTCCGGCAGGGTGCCGGCCACCGCGCCCCACAGCGCGGCTTTCCACACGGCGGTGCGCCGCCCCATGACGGCCACGCTCACGGCCGAACCAAGGGCCATCTGGGTCAGTGAATCCATGGCGGGCAGCTTACCCCAGGGTGACGGGGCGCCGCGCGGCGGAAACAAATGCCCGTAGGACGGCGCTGACAAGGTACGGGGGTGCAGCCCACTTCAAATCATGCGGCGGGTCCTATAAGCTGGACTGAACATTTTGAGCCGGCAGGCCCGAGGCTTGCCAAGGAGACAGATTTGGCTTTACGGATTTACCTGGTAGAAGACAACGAGGTGACATGCAAACACTTGATGGATGCGCTTTCTGCGGAAATCGACATCGAATGGGTGGGCGTGGCGGAAACCGAGGGTGAGGCCAAGAACTGGCTGGAGCGAAACCCCGACGGCTGGGACGTGGCCATTCTGGACCTTTTCCTGCGTGAAGGCACGGGCGCGGGCGTGCTGCGGCATTGCTGGCCGCGCGGCGCCGAGCAGGACGTGCTGGTGATGACCAACCACCCGGTCTCTTACCTGCTGACGCATTGCCGCCTGCTGGGCGCCAACGCGGTTTTCAACAAGGCCACCGAGCTTGGCGACCTGATCGCCTATTGCATCGGGCGCGCCTACAGCCCGCTGCAAACGCGGCCACAACGTCTCATGGGCTGACGCCGCGCGCCAGGCGCACCCGTCACATCTGCCACCATCGAGCCGCCTGCAGCCACGGCTACAATCGCCGTGCCTGGCGCGGCCGTTGCCAGGGTGTTGCCACCACTCGCAGAGAACCACGCCCATGAACACCACCAGGATCTTGCTTGCTGCTTCAACCGCTCTGGCCCTGCTGGGCTGCTCTTCGATGGGCAATGTACAGATGGGCCATGACAGCACGATGACCGAGGCAACGGCCAAACAACTGGCGGGCGATGTGCCGCTGCCGCAGGGCGCGGTCATCAAGCAGCAGGACACCCTGGTCATGGGTTCAGGCAACACCTGGATGGGGCGGCTGAGCCTGACCGTGCCGGGCGAGGCGCAACCGGCGTTTGCCTGGTTCCGCGACAACCTGCCCGCCGCCGGCTGGACGCTGACCTCGAGCTCGTTTTCCAAACTCAGCCTGCTGACTTTCACCAAGGCCGAACGAGTGGCCACGGTGCAGATGCAGGGCAGCAACTTTGGCGGCAACGAGGTGCTGATCACGGTAGCGCCGGCAGTGCGGCCGGCCAGCCGGCCGTAAGCTGGCCTCACGGCGGCCGTCAACCGGACTGCTATTGAATCAATAGCTGTCTGCGCCCGCCACGCCTGGGCTGGAGGCTGAAAACGCTGTAGAAATGTAACTACGCAGGTGGTCTGGGCTGGTTTTACCCCCTCTCCCCCTGGGAGAGGGGCCAAGAAAAGCAGGCTCTTTCAGCCCGGCTCCTGCGGCGGCTCGGCCATCTGGCTGACCAGCACCTTGTCGATGCGTTTGCCGTCCAGGTCCAGCACTTCAAAACGCCAGCCCGCGGCGTCGACCAGATCGCCGGTGCCCAGCAGGCGGCCTGACACGCTTTGCAGCAGGCCGGCCACGGTGTTGTAGCGGCCCCTGTCCTCGTCGGGCAGTTCCCGGATGTCGAGCCGGGCCTTGAGCTCGGACACCGGCATCACGCCGTCGATCAGCCAGCTGCCGTCGGCGCGGCGCGTGGCCCAGGCGTCAACCTGTGCACCGGGCTGCAGCTCGCCGGTGATGGCTTCGAGCATGTCCATCGGTGTCATCAGGCCCTGCACCACGCCGTATTCGTCGACCACAAACACCATGCGGGTGGACTGGGTGCGAAACTGCTCCAGCAGTTCCATGCCGGTCAGCGTTTCCGGCACAAACATGGCCGGAATCGCGTAGGTGTCAATGCGGTCGGCCAGTGTCGGTGTGGTGCCGGTGCCGGTGTCCTCGCCGACCGGCTGGATCTGGCCGCGCAGGGCCAGCAACTTGGCAATGTTCACCACGCCCACCACGTCGTCGAGGCTGCCGCGGCACACCGGATACCACGAGTGCCCGGTCGCGCCGGCCTTGGCAATCGCCTGCGCCACGGTGTCGCTGGCGTCCAGCCACTCGATGTCCGAGCGTGGCAGCATCAGCGAGGTCAGCAGCCGGTCGTCGAGCAGAAAGACGTTCTGCACCATCTGGTGCTCGTGCTCCTCGATCAGCCCCGCGTCCACGCCCTCTTCCAGGCTGGCGGCAATCTCCTCGTCGGTCACGGTGCGCTCGCCGGCGTTGTCCACCCGCAGCAACTTGAGCACGGAGTGGGTGCTGAAGGACAGCAGCCGCACAAAAGGCTTGGCGCCGGTGGCCACCCACATCATGGGGCGCGACACCAGCCGCGCCACGGTTTCGGGGTAGAGCTGGCCGATGCGCTTGGGCACCAGTTCGCCAAACACAATGGTGATGAAGGTGATGACCGTGACCACCAGCGCGGTGGCCGTGATGTCGGCCGCGCGGGTGGATGCGCCGAAGGTCTGGATCCAGCTTGACAGGCTGCCGCTGAAGGCCGCCTCGCCGATGATGCCGTTGAGCATGCCGATGGAGGTGATGCCGACCTGCACCGACGAGAGAAACTGCGTCGGGTTCTCCAGCAGCGTCAGCGCCGACCGCGCGCCCTTGTCGCCCGCCTCCGCCATGGCGTTGAGCCTGGCCTTGCGGCTGGAAGCGAGCGCCAGCTCGGACATGGCAAAAACGCCGTTGAGCAGGGTCAAAAAGGCAATGAGGATGAAATCCATGGATCCGAAGGCAGAATGAACACATGGCACTTTACTTGATTGGCGACCTGCAGGGTTGCAACGAGCCGTTGCAGCGCCTGCTGCGCAGCGTGGATTTTTCCCCCAGCCGCGACACGCTTTACCTTCTGGGCGATCTGGTCAACCGCGGCCCGGACTCGCTGGGCGTGCTGCGCAGCCTGTCCGGCCTGGGCGATGCGGCGCAGTGCCTGCTGGGCAACCACGACCTGAACCTGCTCGGCATCCGTCACGGGCTGCGCAAGCCGCACCGCAGCGACACCGTGCAGCAGGTGCTGGACGCGCCCGACTGCGAACCCCTGCTCGACTGGCTGCGGCACCGCCGCATGGCCATGCTTGAACACGGCTGGCTCATGGTGCATGCCGGCGTGTTGCCGCAGTGGAGCGCCGCGCAAACCATGGCGCTGGCCGGTGAGGTCGAGCAGGCGCTGCGCGGCCCCGACCTGGCCGGCTTTTTGAAAGCGATGTACGGCAACACGCCGAACCAGTGGCAGGACACACTGGCCGGTGCCGAGCGGCTGCGCGTGATTGTCAACGCCCTGACACGCATGCGTTTTTGCACGGCTGACGGCGCCATGGAATTTACCACCACGGGCAGCACGCAGACGGCGCCCCCCGGTTACCTGCCATGGTTTGAAGTCCCCGGCCGGAAAACCGCCGGTCTGCCCATCGCCTTCGGCCACTGGTCCACGCTGGGTGCCGACACCGTGGCCAGCGGGGCCGGCCTGCTGGCCAACACCCTGCCGCTGGACACGGGCTGCGTCTGGGGCGGCTGCCTGACGGCGGCGCGGCTGGGCAAGAAGCCCGGTCAGATCGAGTTGATCCGTGTGCAATGCCCACAGGTCCAGGCGCCGGGCTGAGTGCTGCCAGAAATTCAAACGTTTCAGGGCTCCAGCCCAATCAGCACCTACGCCAGCAGCTATCAATAAAGTAGCAAACCAGCAACCCGCCCGGCGCTCAGGCCGGGGCCGTGGCGGCCTTCCTGATTTCTGCTTCGTCGGACAGGGCGCGCGCCACACTGGCCGAAAGCAGCAGCACGGCCGATGAGAAGTAGATCCACATCAGCAGCACCACCAGCGAGCCGGCCGCGCCATAGGCCGACACCACGGCCGCGGTCGACAGGTAAATCGCCATCAGGTACTTGCCCAGCGCAAACAAAATGCCGCCGGCGATGCCGCCCATCACCAGGTAACGCATCGCAGGTTTGGGCCCGGCGCTCATGCGCATCAGCGCAACGAACAGCCCCGCGGAAAAAACCATGGACACCAGCTCGTTGATCACCACCGCCACGCGCTCCAGCGGCATGTAGCTGCCGGCCCAGGTGGTCAGGAAACTCAGCACGGCGGAGATCACCAGCGACACCAGCAACAGAAAACCGAAGGCCAGGATGTAGGCAATGCCGCGCACGCGCAGCGACGCGCCGTACCACCACTTCTGCTGCGGCGGCACGCCGGTATCGTGGCGCCAGAGCCGCTCGAAGGCGTCCTGCAGTTCGGCAAACACGCCGGTCGCACCGGACAGCAGCAGGATGAATGCAATACCCGAGGCCAGCAGCCCCTCGGACGGCTTCTGCGCGCTGGCCAGCGCCTGCTTGATCATCTGTGCGCCCTGCTCGCCGATCACGCCGCCTATCTCCCGGATCAGGCTGCTTTCGATGTAGCTGCGGTCCAGCCACCAGCCCAGCACGGCCACCAGCAGCACCAGCAGCGGCGCGAGGCTGAGAATGCCGTAGAAGGACATGGCGGCACTCATGCGCAGGCCGTCGGCGTCCAGCCACAGGTTGACGGAACGGCGTACCGGACGCAACAGCTTGGGAAAAGAGGAACGTTGGTAGACGCGGCGCAGGCCGGCGAACGAGGGCATCATGACCTCAGCTTAGCCCGGCTGGCGGTGTAAAACCATCAGACACCGGCGCGGGAAACAGTAGGCCCCGGCTGACTGCCAACGGGCCCGGGGCTCAGCCTCAGCTGCCTGTCTTGAACAGCGCAGCAACCTTTTTCTTCGGCTTGATGTTGGCCGACACACCGCGTGAGGTGCCGCTCTTGGCGGCCGCTTCCCAGGCCGGCTGCGCTTCGGCCGGCAGGCTTGATTCGTAAGGCTTGTCAAAGAAGGGGTCGCGCGAGGCCGACTGGCGCTGCGGCGGCGCCTCGCGGCGTTCGCGGCGCTCCGGCCTGTCGCGCTGGGCTTCGGCCGCCTCGCGCACGGGCTGGTCGCCGCTGTCGCGGTACATGCGCCGGCCGTCGTTGATGCGGCCCTGCTCCTTGATGCGCGGCTGGTCCTCGTCGAACTCCATGGGTTCGAGTTCGATCTTGGCCTTGATGAGTTTTTCGATGTCGGTGACCAGGCGCTGGTCGCTGGCAGCCGCAAAACTCACCGCCAGGCCCGAGGCGCCGGCGCGGCCGGTGCGGCCGATGCGGTGCACATAGTCTTCCGCGTTGAAAGGCACATCGAAGTTGAACACGGCCGGCACGTCCTTGATGTCCAGGCCGCGCGCGGCCACATCGGTACAAACCAGCAAATCAACTTCGCCGCTTTTGAAAGCCTCGAGCGCCTTCAGCCGCTCGTCCTGGCTTTTGTCGCCGTGCAGGGCGGTGGTTTTCAGGCCTTCACGCTCCAGCGAGCGGGCCAGGCGTGCGCAACCGAGCTTGCTGTTGACAAACACAAAGGCCTGCTTGATGCCGCGGGTCTTGAGCACCTGGTGCAGCGCGCGGCGCTTGTCGTCGGCACTGACGGCGTAGAAATGCTGCTCCACCGTGGACGCCGTGGCGTTGGAACGCGCCACCTCGATCGTCACCGGGTCCTGCAGGAAACTGGACGCCAGGCGCTTGATCTCGGGCGAGAAGGTGGCGGAAAACAGCAGCGTGATGCGCTGCTTGGGCAGGTAGCTCAGGATGCGCTGCAGGTCGGGCAGAAAACCGATGTCCAGCATGCGGTCGGCCTCGTCAAGCACCACATATTCAACCTGGTTGAGCACGGTGTTCTTGGCTTCGATGTGATCGAGCAGGCGGCCCGGCGTGGCCACCAGCACCTCCACGCCTTTTTTGAGTTCCAGCGTCTGCGGCTTCATGTCCATGCCGCCAAACACAACAGCGCAGTTGAGGTTGGTGTATTTGGCATAAAGCTTGACCTGCTCGGCCACCTGGACGGCAAGCTCGCGGGTCGGCAGCAGCACCAGCGCCCGCACGGGGTGGCGCGCCGGCGAGGTCGAAGCATTCTCGTGCTTCATCATGCGCTGTAGCAAGGGCAGTGTGAAAGCGGCGGTTTTGCCGGTGCCGGTCTGGGCGGCGCCCATCACGTCCTTGCCCTGGAGAACGACCGGAATGGCCTGCTCCTGGATGGGGGTCATGGTTTCGTAGCCCATGTCGGCTACGGCGCGGGCCAGCGGTTCTGCCAGCGAAAGGTTCGAAAAAGATGATGTCATTTAGCCTGCTATTGTCGCACTTTGGGCGATAAAGGCATTTCTGCCGGCCCGCCGCCCGGTCGGGCCTGCAGATGACCGGTTTTCCGTCGCCGGATTGCTATTCATTTGATAGCTGCTTGCGCATACGGGTCTTGGGCTGGAAGCCTTTTTTTATAAATTCCGGGCGGAGAAGGTGTCGCACGCCTTGACACTGCCCTGCTGCAAGCCGTTGTTGAACCAGCGCGCACGCTGGGCACTGCTGCCATGGGTGAAACTCTCGGGCACGATGGCGCCGCCACCGCCGCGCTGCAATGCGTCATCGCCGATTTTTGCGGCGGCATTCATCGCCTCCTCGACGTCGCCCTGCTCCAGGATGGCACGGGCACGCTGCGCGTGATGCGCCCACATGCCGGCAAAGCAGTCGGCCTGCAACTCAAGCCGCACGCTCATGGCGTTGTATTCGACCTTGCTGACACGACCGCGCATCTGGTCCATCTTGCCGGTGATGCCCAGCAGGTTCTGCACATGGTGGCCGACCTCGTGCGCGATCACGTAGGCCTGGGCAAAGTCGCCGGGCGCGCCCAGCTTTTTCTGCAGGGTTTCATAAAAGCCGAGGTCGATGTAGACCTTCTGGTCGGCCGGGCAATAAAAGGGCCCCATGGCCGCCTGCCCCTGGCCGCAGGCCGTGGCGGTGGCACCGCGAAACAGCACCAGCCGCGGCTCCTGGTAAGTGCCGCCGCCCTGGGTGAAGACGACTTTCCAGACGTCTTCGGTGTCGGCCAGCACGGTGGACACAAAACTGGCCATGCGGTCGTCCGCCGGAGGGCGCTGGGCGGGGCCTTGCTGCACCTGCGCCGTAGGGGTGCCGCCGCCACTCAGCAGGCTCAAAATGGTCATCGGGTTGATGCCGAAAATCCAGCCGCCCACCAGCGCGATCACAATGGTGCCAATGCCGATGCTCCGGCCACCCAGCAACCCGCCCCCTCCGCCCCCACTGCGGCGGTCTTCGACGTTGTCGGATTCGCGGTTGCCTTCCCATTTCATGCTTTGCTTTCGTTGGCGTCGGCGCCGCCGAGGCGGCGCAAACTGTGCGGACTACTTTACTTGAGCTTTCAATCCAGAGACGGAACATTTTGTTCGTCGCAGCATCCCATTGAGCATGAACAGCCTTCTTGCACGTGCGCGTATTTTTCCCGTCCTGCTGTCAGCCGTGTTGCTGAGCGCCTGCGCCGGCCCGCTGGTGACACAGGTCACCAGCTTCAACCAGTGGCCGGCTGACGCCGCCGGCAGCAGCTTCAGCTTCATCAAGCCGCCGCCCAACCGCTGGGGCGCGCCCCAGGAGCTGGAGCAGGCCACCTATGAACGGTATGCGCAGCGGGAACTGGAAAAGCTGGGGCTGCGGCCTGCCGCCGCGGGCGAGCAGGCGCGCCTGCTGGCCGAACTGAGCACGGTCAGCCAGACCCAGCAAAGAACCTATCTGCAACCCGTGTATGAAGACCCCCTGGTGTTTTACCCGCCGCGCCGCAACGCCGCCGGCCAGTATTTCCCGGGCTTCTGGGCGCCGAGCCGGTTCGGTCCGACCTATGTGGGCGACCGGGTCGTGCCGTACACCGTGCAGTTCAGCCAGCTCAACCTGCGCCTGCTCGATACCCGCAGCGGCCCGCCGGGGCAGCCCCGCGCCGTGTTCGAGTCCCGCGCAGTGTATGAAGGCAGCGCCACTCTGCCTGCGGTCATGCCTTATTTGGTGCGCGCGGCGCTGGACGGCTTTCCCGGCCAGAACGGGCAGGTGCGCCAGGTGCGTTTCGACCGGGAAACCGGCGCGTTGATCAAAAAATAAGCGCCATGCACGACCCCGGGATTAACGCGGCGGTGCATCGTCCGACCTGCTTCACAATGGCGGCATGCCACGCCCGACGACCTCCCCGCCCCTGCCGCGCATCCTGCTGACTGGTTTTAACGCGTTCGGCGGCGACACCCTGAACCCGAGCTGGCTGGCGGTCCAGGCGCTGCACGGCCGGCGCATCGGCGGCCATCGGGTGGTGGCCGCTCAATTGCCGACCGTGTTTGACGCCTCGCTGGCCGAACTGGGGCGACTGCTGCGCACGCACAAGCCGGCGCTGGTCCTCTGTGTTGGTCAGGCCGGCGGACGCGCCGCCCTCTCACTGGAGCGTGTGGCCATCAATGTGAACGACGCACGCATTGCCGACAATGCCGCCGCGCAGCCGGTGGACACGCCCGTCGTCGTCGGCGGGCCGGCCGCGTATTTCAGCACGCTGCCCATCAAGGCCATGCTGCTGGCGCTGCAAAAGCAAGGGATTGCTGTCGAGGTCTCGCAGACCGCCGGCACCTTTGTCTGCAACCATGTGTTTTACGGACTCATGCACATGCTGGCCACACGGCGCGGCTTCAAGCGCACGCGCGGCGGCTTTGTTCACGTGCCTTTCCTGCCCGGCCAGGGCCAGCCCCACATGGCGCTGGAGAACGTGGTGCGCGGGCTGCGTGTGGCCGTACGCACGGCACTGGCAACGCAGCGCGACATCACGCAGGGCGCGGGAGCAATCAGTTGATCTGTTTTTGCGCGGGCTCGTCCCGCAACAGCCGCCAGACCAGCCAGCTGCCGATCAGCGCGTTGCTGAGGGCGAAACCGCCGACGATCAACGTGGCCCAGGTGTCCAGCACCCGGTTGTGAACAATCCAGGCCAGCGCGGCCGACAGGGCATTAAGCGCCATGGCCATCCAGAACAGGGGATTGCGAGGCTGAAACAGGCGGGATAACTTCATGCAAGGAATGCTAACCGCTGCCGGCGCCTCTGCCTGAAACCACCCTCTGCACCGCAGACAGGTGCCTGCCGGAAACAGTGGAAATAACCGTGTTTAACGGACAGCGCTGAAGGAAACCGGGATCATGCCCATGTTGTCTGCGGGCGCTTTGGACTGGCCGCCGGCCATCACTGCGCCTGCCGGCTCGTTGCCGGCCAGGGTGGACTTCGCACCGTCGTTGTACACGTCGGCCCTGGCATGTCGCATGCAGTTGCTGAGGGCCGCACCGCGCAGGGTTTCCACACAATAAGCCACGGCGGTCTGCTGGGAGGCCAGCAGGGAGTCACGCGCCTTGGCCTTTTTGACTTCGCCGCCAGCCACCATGGCCATGGCCGCCAGCAGGCTGACCATCAGCACCGCCCCGGCGCCCAGATAAAGGTATTCACGGGGGACGGTATTGACTGGGGGCATATGGGTGGAAAACATGAAATAGACTCCTCGTTGCGACTGTTTCGATGTTATGAACGCACCCTGGACACTCAACGCGGGGCATTGCCCGTGCCGCTGTAGGATAAAACCGCTTCCCGCGAACACGCCCTGACCGGCCCTTCGCCGCCGCCGGCCGGGCTTGCGCAGGCTGGCTTACCATCCAGCCATGACCGATTCGCCCATCCTGCTGAGCGCCGCGCAGACCGCGGCCCGCCTGCCCTACCCCGCCCTGCTGGAAGAAATCGTGCGCCTGCTGGGCGATGCCTCGGTGCAAGTCCCGCAGCGTCTGGTGCAGCCCCTGGCCGGCGGCGGCAGCCTGTTTGTGATGCCGGCCTCGGACAGCCGGGTAGCCATGACCAAACTGATCACCTTCACGCCGGCCAACGCCGGAACAACACGCGCCACCATCCAGGGTGATGTGGTGGTGTTTGACATTGCCAGCGGTGAACGCCGGCTGGTGCTGGACGGCCCGACGGTCACGGCGCGGCGCACCGCGGCCGTGTCCCTGCTGGCGGCGCAGCGACTGGCCCCCAATACCCGCGGGCCGCTGCTGATCGTGGGCGCGGGGGTTCAGGGCAGGGCCCACCTCGACGCCTTTACCGAGGTCCTGCAGCTCAGTGAAGTCGTGATCGCCTCGCGCAGCGCGGCCAGTGCGCAGGCGCTGGTGCAGCACGCGCAAGCACGGGGCCTGCAGGCCCGTGTGGTGCAGGACGCCAACGCCGCGCTGGCCGAATGCCCGCTGGCGGTCACCTGCACGCCGGCCCATGGCGTGGTGCTCGACGGCCTCCCGCGCGCGGATGCTTTCATCAGCGCGGTCGGCGCCTTCACGCCGCGGATGGTGGAGCTCGGCCCCGACCTGTGCCGTCACTTTGCGCGGCAGGGCGCGGTGTTTGTGGACACCGCCGATGCAAGCCATGAAGCAGGCGATCTGCTGCAGGCCGGTCTCGATGTGAGCCGCTTTGCAACACTCGCGGACGTGCTGGCTCATGACACGCCGAGGCCGGCCGGGCCGGTGCTTTTCAAGAGCTGCGGTTGGGCCGGCTGGGACCTGGCAGCCGCGCGGACGGCCCTGGCGCTGTAAAGGAAGGGCCTTTCGTCACGTCCACCCCTGTTGATCCAACGCAAGCAGGTCCAGCCCCGTCCTTTCTAGACTGAAGCCCATGAAACTTCAATTCCTCGGCGCGACCGACACCGTCACCGGTTCCAAATACCTGATTCAGCACGACAAGGCCAGGGTGCTGGTCGATTGCGGCCTGTTCCAGGGCTACAAGCTGCTGCGCCTGCGCAACTGGGCGCCGCCGCCGGTGAAGCCGTCCTCGATCGACGCCGTGATCCTGACGCACGCCCACATCGACCACAGCGGCTACCTGCCCCTGCTGGCGCGCCAGGGGTTTCGCGGCAAGGTGTTCTGCACGCCCGCCACCTACGACCTGTGCCGCATTCTGCTTCCCGATTCAGGCCACCTGCAGGAGGAAGAGGCCGAATACGCCAACCGCCACAAACTGTCCAAACACAAGGAAGCCCTGCCGCTGTACACGCGCGACGACGCGCTGCAATGCCTCAAGCTGTTTCATCCCGTTCCCCACGGCAAGGACTGGCAGCCCGCACCAGGCCTGCATGCCCGCATGACGCCCTCGGGCCACATGATCGGCTCGTCGTTTGTCCGGCTGGACGACGGGTCACGCTCCATCCTGTTTTCCGGGGACATCGGCCGGCCCAACGACCTGGTGCTCAAGCCCCCCGTGCAGATGGATGGCGCTGACTACCTGGTGGTGGAATCCACCTATGGCGACCGTCCACACAAGAACTCGGACCCGCTGCTGGAACTCGGCAAGGTGATCAACCGCACCGCCGCCCGCGGCGGCGTGGTGGTGATCCCGGCCTTCGCCGTGGGCCGGGCCCAGAGCCTGCTGCACTGCATCCAGTTGCTCAAGGCGCAGGGCGTGATCCACGACATGCCGGTGTACCTCAACAGCCCCATGGCGGCCAGCGCCATGCAGGTTTACCTGAAACACAAATCGGAACTGCAGCTGACGGCCGCCGAATGCGATGCGCTGGCGCACGCCGCGCATATCGTGCAGTCCCCGGAGGAGTCGCGGCTGCTCAATGCGCGCCATGGTCCGATGGTGATCGTCTCCGCCAGCGGCATGGCGACGGGCGGGCGCGTGCTGCATCACCTCAAGGCCTTTGCACCCGACAAACGCAACACCATTTTGTTTGCCGGCTTTCAGGCTGGCGGCACGCGCGGAGCCTCCATCGCAGGAGGTGCGCCGACGGTGCGAATTTTCGGCGAGGACGTGCCCATCCGGGCCGAGGTCGCCATGCTGGACGACCTGTCGGCCCATGCCGATGCCGCCGAAATTGTGAGCTGGCTCAAGGGGTTCAAGGCGCCGCCCAAACAGACTTTCATCACGCACGGCGAACCGGCCGCTGCCGACGCGATGCGCCAGCACATCGAGCGCGAGCTGCATTGGGACGTCCACATGCCTTTCTATCTCGAAACGGTGACTCTCCATTAACGCCGTCAGTGCCGTTGACGCCACCAGTGCAGGCAAGGGCCGGAGATCAGGCCAGGCCGCACCATTCTGCAAAGCGGTGAAAGGCATCCGCCCAGAGCGCCCAGGCAGCCGCAAGGATCAGCAGGCCACCGGCCGCGCGTGTCCCCCAGTCCTGCTTGAGCTTGTTGCCGCGCCCCTGCAGTTTGTCGTACAGCAGCGGCACGAGCATCAGCGACACGCTGCTGCCGGCGGCGAACAGTGCCATTGACAGCGCGCCCTCCAGCGGCCCGCCGCTGAGCGAAGCTACCAGCAGCGCCGAATAGAGCAGACCGCAGGGCATGAAGGTCCACAGCGCACCGGTAGCGAAGATGCCGCCGCGCGCCGTGGCCAGCGGCCGGATGCGCGCCCAGACGGCGCGGCCGGCGTCGCTGACCCATGCCGGCTGGCGGGCCTGGTACAGCAGCATCAGCCCCCAGAGCAGCACAGCCAGGTGAAACAGCGTCCAGACCGGACGCAGCGCCGCGGTGTGGGTGGTCAGCCAGGCCAGGCTCTGCACGGCCAGCGCGGCAGCGGCGCCGGCCAGCGAATAACCCGCCAGGCGCCCGGCCTGAAAGCTCCAGAGCGAACGCCACGACGAGCCCGTGCCCTGACGCGGACCCAGGCGCGAAATGCCCGCACAGGCCGCGCCGCACATGGCAGCGCAATGCGGGCCGCCGGCCAGCCCCATCATCAGGGCCGTCACGGCCAGTGTGGTGGACATGACCGAACCCTGTTCAGATGATGCGCGAGAACCTGGCGCGGTTGCGGTCGGCCTGCAGGTAGCGGTCGAACACCATGGCTACCGCACGCACAAAGAACCATCCTTGCGCCGTCACCTGGATGCCGGATTCGTCCAGCAGGACCAACCCCGCATCGGCCAGATCGCGCAGTTGCTCCAGCTCGGCCGCGAAGTAACTGCGGAAGTCCAGCAGCCACGCCAGCTCGATCGACTCGAAAAGCACCTGGCCCTGGCACATCAGCGCCATGATCACGGCCCGGCGCGCCAGGTCGTCGCGGTTGAGCGCCAGCCCACGCACCACCGGCAGGCGGCCCTGGTCCAGATGGTCGCAGTACTCTTCCATCGTCTTGGCGTTCTGGCTGTAGGTCGCGCCGATGCGTCCGATGGCCGAAACGCCCAGGCCGATGAGGTCGCAGTCGGGCTGGGTGCTGTAGCCCTGGAAGTTGCGATGCAGCCGGCCCTGGCGCTTGGCCACGGCCAGCGCGTCATTGGGCAGGGCAAAGTGGTCCATGCCGATGTAGACATACCCCGCAGCCATGAAGGCCGCCAGCGACTGCGTCAGCATGGCCACCTTGGCCGCAGCACCAGGCAGGTCGGCCGTCGTGATGCGCCGCTGCGGCTTGAAGCGCTCGGGCAGGTGGGCATAGGCATACAGTGCAATGCGGTCGGGCCGCAACTGCGCCACCTGGGCCAGCGTGCGTGCAAAGGATTCGGGCGTCTGGCGCGGCAGGCCGTAGATCAAGTCCACATTGATGGAATCGAAACCCACCTCGCGCGCCTGGGCCATCAGTTCGCTGACCTGCTCAAAAGGCTGGATGCGGTGCACGGCCTTCTGGACATCGGGATCGAAATCCTGCACGCCGAAGCTCAGGCGGTTAAAACCCATGTCGGCAAGGGCGCGCAGGCGGGTGCCATCAACCGTGCGCGGGTCAATCTCGATGGAGTATTCGCCGCCGGGCACCATCGTGAAACTGCGCCGCAGCATGGCCATGAGCTCGCCCAACTCATCGTCGGACAGAAAGGTTGGCGACCCCCCGCCCAGGTGCAGTTGCGTGACCGTCTGGCCCTCGCCGAGCTGGGCCGTATGCAGGTCGATCTCGCGGCTCAGGTAGCGCAGGTAGCTGACAGCACGGTTATGGTGCTTGGTGATGATCTTGTTGCAGGCGCAGTAATAACAAAGCGACTCACAGAACGGAATATGGACATACAGCGACAGCGGCATGGTCAACCCGGCCGGGCCGGTGCGGCGCTGGCCCAAGGCCTGACCATAGTCGGCTGCAGTGAAGGCTTCTACAAAACGATCGGCCGTTGGATAGGATGTATACCGCGGCCCCGGAACGTCGAATCGTTGGAGCAGATCGGGCGATACATTGGTCATGACATGTTTCTCGTGGAGGTATGTGACTGTGCCGCGTCCGCCCTCCTGAGCGCTTGATATGGATCAAATGCGCCGGGGCGGAGGACGGGACAATTTGATCAAGATCATATAAGGCTCTCTCATGAAGGAAATCCCCGTACGTACGCCCCCCGCAGATCTGGTAATAACTGCCCCGGAAACGCCATTTATCGATGAAAAAACCATCAAGGTGGCGTGCTCGAACTGCAACCTTCGCGAACTGTGCATGCCGGTGGGCCTGAGCCCGCAAGAACTCGCACGCATCGACGAGGTCGTGGCCGTCCGCCGGAAGGTCAAACGCGGCGCCACCCTGTTTCGCAATGGCGAACCTTTCGAATCGCTGTTTGCCATTCGCACCGGCTTTTTCAAGACCTGTGTCACCTCCGGCGACGGCCGCGACCAGGTCACCGGCTTCCAGATGGCTGGCGAGGTGATCGGCCTGGACGGGATTGTCAACGACCGCCATACCTGCGATGCCGTCGCACTCGAAGATGCCGAGGTCTGCGTCATGCCCTTCAATCGCATCGGTGAGCTCTCGCGCGAGATCAATGCCCTGCAACACCATGTGCACCGCATCATGAGCCGCGAGATCGTGCGCGAACACGGCGTGATGCTGCTCCTGGGCAGCATGCGGGCCGAAGAACGCGTGGCGGCCTTCCTGCTGAACCTGGTGCAACGGCTGCACGCACGGGGGTTCTCGGGGTCGGAGCTGGTCCTGCGCATGACACGCGAAGAGATTGGCAGTTACCTCGGGATGAAGCTGGAAACCGTGAGCCGCACCTTCTCGAAGTTTGCCGACGACGGCGTCATAGACGTCCACCAGCGCCATGTGCGCATCCTCGACCCCGCTGCCCTGCAGTCCATCGTCAACCAGCAGGGCTGCAACTAGTACATTGACACATAAATAACGAAACATGTGTAAACTCTCGTTGCCGCCA
>NZ_JAQSDN010000048.1:0-145360 GCF_029945925.1 Polaromonas sp.
CAGATACAAAGCTTGGGCGATACTATGTTTCGAAACTTACGTGTTGATGTACTAGAAGCGGTAATTCGCCGAAACGCTCACCACATGGTTGCGGCCGGCGGCCGGCTCGAAGTAGCGGCCATTGCCTTCATTGACGATGACCGAGCCCGCGTAGCGGCGGTCGGCCAGGTTGTCGATGCGGGCTGCGGCGGACAGGGTCCAGCGATTGATCTCGGCCACGTAGCCGACATGGGCGCCCAGGGTGACAAAAGACGCCGCCGCATCGCTGTTGACATCGTTGACGGCCACGCTGCCGAGGTAACGCGCGTCCACGCCGGCACGCCAGCCGGTGGGTGGCCGCCAGCCGATCTCGGCCGCCAGCGCGGTGCGTGCCGTCCCCGGGATGCGATTGCCCGCGGGCACCAGCGCGGCCGGACACAGGACGGCATTGCCCACGCAGGCGAAACCGTCGCGGTAGCGGGCATCGAGCAGCGTGTAGGACAGCTGCGCCAGCCAGTGGCGCGCCGGCGCGATGCTGCCTGCCAGCTCCAGCCCGCGGCGGCGCGTGGCGCCGGCGTTCTGAAAGGTGCTGCGCCCGCCGACGTTGCTCTGCGTGACGATTTCGTCCCGGGTCGCGGTGTGAAAAACCGCCAGCGTGGATTCGAGGCGCGGCAAGGTGCCGGCGGCACTGCGCCATTTGACGCCCGCCTCCAGGTTGTCGCTGCGTGACGGACGCAACGCAAAGTTCAGCCCGGTGCCGGCCGGCCGGTAAGCCAGCTCGTTGAAGGTCGGCGTTTCGAAACCCCGGCCGGCGGCCGCGTACACACGCCACTGCGCCGACGGCGCATAGGTGATACCGGCCGCCGGCAGCGTGGCGCTGTAGCGCACGCTGCCGCTGTCGTCGCGATTGGTCCCGACGATGTAACGGTCGTCGGAACTGAAACGCACCAGGCTGTGGCGCACGCCGGCATTCACGGTCCAGTGCGGCGCGGGCTTCCAGCTGGCTTGCAGATAAGGGTCCAGACTGGTGACGCGGTTGTCTTCCTCACGGCGCAGGGCCCCCTGCACGCCTGGTGTTGTTCCCTGGAAGTTCTGCCAGCCGCGCCGCGTTTCCTTCATCGCGTCATAGGCCAGGCCGCCGACGATCTCCAGCGGGCGCTGCGCCAGCAGGGTGCGGGTGGTCCAGCGCAGGTCCAGCCCGCCGTAGTCGCGCGCCAGGCCGATCACGCCACCCGGGTGCAGCGGGTTGGCCTGCACGCCCGTGGGGATGGCCTGGAACTGCGTGGTGGCGCGCTCGCCGCCGTACACCATCAAGCGCAACTGGTGGTCGGCATTGACCCGATGCTCGTACACCGCACCGAGCTGGCTCTGGCGTACGGTTTTGCGGGTATTGAACGTGGTCGCCGAGGCATCGGCGCTGCGCGGCGCAACATCGAACTGCGCGCGGCTCAGGCCCAGCGGGTCCTGCGCCGCCACCGACACGGTGTTGGCCAGCAGGGTCAGCTTGCGTTCGCTGTCCAGCGCCCAGTCCAGCCGCAGGTTGGCCCCCGCGCGCTCGGCGGCGCTGTGCGCGCGATAACCGTCGGTGCTCAGGCGCCCGGCGCTCAGAACGTACCCCAGGACCCCGGCGACACCGCCGGCCTTGATGTCGAAACGCCTGAGGCCATGGGAGCCGGTCGCCGCGCTGCTGCTCAGCACCGGGCTGCCCTGGCCTTCCTCGGTGAAGACCTGCATGACACCGCCCGACGAGTTGCCGTACAGCACCGAAAAAGGCCCGCGTAGCACCTCGAGGCGACCGACCGACGCGAGGTCAATGTGCGAGAGCTGGCCCTGGCCATCGGGCATGGTCGCGGGAATGCCGTCCACATACAGGCGCACGCCGCGCACGCCGAAGGTGGAACGTGCGCCAAAGCCGCGCACCGACAGTTGCAGGTCCTGCGCCTGGTTTTGCCGGTCCCGCGCCAGCAGGCCGGGCACCAGCGCCAGGCTTTCCGACAGGTTGACCTGCGCGCGACCATCGGAGCGCAGGCGCTCGCCGTCGACCACATCCACCGAGGCCGGCACGTCGAAGGGCGGCAGTTCGGTGCGTGTGGCAGTGACGCTGATGGGTGCCAGCGTCTGCGCGTTGGACGGGGCGGCTCCGGCCAGCGCCAGGCAGGCCAAAACACGGGACAGGTGGGAGCGGGCAGGTTTCACTACAGGACAGGCGCGTTTGTTGCGCTGATTCTGCCTGTCGGTGTGCCCGGCTGGCAGGCCCCGTCCACATGACCCCTGGGAAGGATGGATCAAACCCCGAGGAAGCCGAACCCCAGTTCCGGCCGCTGGCCGTCGATCAACTCGGCGATGGCCTTGCCCGACCCGGCGCCGTGGGTCCAGCCCAGCGTGCCATGGCCGGCGTTCACCCAGAGCTTGCCGACCGGGGTCTTGCCGATGCAGGGGATGTTGGTCGGTGTGGCGGGGCGCAGGCCCGCCCAGAAGTTGGGCTGGCCGCCCTGCGCTTCATTGCGGGTGTCGCACACGCCCGGCAGCACCTTCTCGATACGGTCGGCCAGCATCTGGCAACGCGCCCTGGCCAGCGGCGTGTCCAGCGACAGGCCGTAACCCGCCACCTCGATCGTGCCGGCGACACGCAGGGTGTCGCCCAGACGGCTGATGGCGCACTTGACCTCGTCGTCGATGGTGCTGACATACGGCGCGAGTTCGGGCTTGAGCAGCTTGAAGGTGGCGCTGTAGCCCTTGCCGGGGTAGATGGACAGGTCCACACCGGCCGTGCGCAGCAAGGGGGCCGACCAGGAACCGCAGGCCACGACGAAGGCATCGGCCCGCCGGGCCAGCAACTCCCCGGTGCTGCGTTGCCTGAGCTGGACCGCGCTGATCTCGCCGCCGGTTTTCTCCAGCCGCACGATGTCGTGTTCGTAAATGAATTGCACCCCGGCCGCTTCGCAGCGTTGCGCCAGTTCCTGGGTGAAGACCCGGGCGTCACCACTTTCGTCGCTGGCAGTGTAGGTGCCGCCCACGATGTGATCGGCAAACGAGCGGTAGGCCGGTTCGATCTCGAACAGCTCGCTGCAGCTGACCACCCGGCGGTCCACGCCGAAACCCCGCATCAGCGCGGCGGCCTGCGCTGCCGCGTCAAACGACTTCTGGTCGGTGTAGTAATGCGCGATGCCGCGCTCCAGCCGGTTGTAGGTTATGCTGGTGCCCTGCACGATGTCCTTGAGCGCCCCATGGCTGTAGGCGCCCAGCGCCACGATCTGCTCGACATTGCGGCGAAAGGCCGCGTCGGTGCAATGGCTCAAAAACTGCAGGCCCCAGCGCCACTGGCGCCAGTCCAGCCGGGGCCGGAACAGCAGCGGCGCATCGTTGCGAAACATCCATTTCAGCAGCTTGGCCGGCGCCTCCGGGTTGGCCCAGGGCTCGCAGTAGCTGACGGAGATCTGCGCGGCATTGGCAAAGCTGGTTTCCATGGCAGCGCCGCTCTGGCGTTCGACCACCGTCACCTCGTGCCCGCGTTGGGCCAAATGCCAGGCCGTGCTGACACCGATGATTCCCGCGCCCATGACAATGATTTTCATGCCCGCTAGTCTGGACGCGCTTGTCGCAAATGAACAGCCTCGTTAAACTCTTTGTCAAATCATTAGGAAGGCTAATAGGCCTATGTACGATCCCCTTGCCCTCGAATGCCTGGCCGCCATTGTCGAAGAAGGCGGTTTTGAGCGTGCCGCCCAGCGCCTGAACGTCACGCAATCGGCCATCTCGCAGCGCCTGCGGGTGCTGGAGGGCCAGGTCGGCGCCATCCTGATCGTGCGCAGCCGGCCGCTGCAAGCGACCTCGGCCGGCAAGCTGCTGCTCAAACACACCCGGCAGTTGCGCCTGATACGCGCCGACCTGGAACGCGACCTCAAGGAACTGGCGCCGGGCTTGTCGGGCGGCGTCCGCGAGGAAGAGCGCGTCTCGATTGCGGTCAATGCGGACAGCATTGCCAGCTGGGCGCTCAATGCCCTGACCGGCCTGGTCAGGCAGGGCCTGCCCGTCGAGATCATTGTGGATGACCAGGATTTCACGCACGACTGGCTGCGCCAGGGCCATGTGCTGGGTTGCGTCACCACCCTGAAGCAGGCCCTGCGCGGGTGCAAGGTGGCCCAGCTCGGCGCCATGAACTATGTCGCCGTGGCCGAGCCCGCTTATGCGAAAAACCATCTGCCCGGCGGGCTGGACGCGTCGAATTTTCGCGCCCTCACCTATGTGGCGTTCAACCGCAAGGACGACATGCAAAGCGAGTTTGTCGCCCGGGCCGTCGGCCTCAAGCGGGTCTCGCTGAGCCAGCTGTTTGTCCCCAGCTCCGAGGGGCAGCTGCGCGCCGCCCTGGCGGGATGGGGTGTCAGCGTGTTGCCGGAACTGCTGGTGCGCGGCTTGGTCGACGACGGCAAACTGGTCAATGTCGCGCCCCGGCACACGCTGCCGGTGCAACTGTTCTGGCACTGCTGGAACCTGGAGTCGGCCGTGCTGGACTCGATTTCCGCCGCCCTGACCTCCGAAGCCGACAAGCTGCTGCACTGACTGACTGAGCCCGGCCCTCTTTGCGCGAAAATGGCGGTTTGTCA
Source organism: Polaromonas sp. (assembly GCF_029945925.1). Classification (GTDB taxonomy): domain Bacteria; phylum Pseudomonadota; class Gammaproteobacteria; order Burkholderiales; family Burkholderiaceae_C; genus Polaromonas. Next base: position 4,584 of record NZ_JAQSDN010000048.1, read on the forward strand.
TCCCACCAAGACCCGCCATGAACATCGAAAAAGACACCGCCGTGACCCTGCGCTTCAAGGTCTCCGAAATCGGGGGCAAGCTGATTGAGGAAAGCAAGGAGCCCATGGTTTACCTGCACGGAGGGTATGGCAACACCTTGCCCAGGATCGAGGAAGCACTGGAAGGAAAAACGCGCGGCTACCAGACCACGCTGGAACTGCAACCCGAAGACGCCTTTGGCCTGCGGGATGAAGCGCTGCTGCGGACCATCCCCAAAAGCCAGTTCCCGCCCGGCGTGAAAGTCGGCGGCCAGCTCGAAGGCCGCGACAACGACGGCAAGACGCATGCCTTTACCGTGACAAAAATCAAGGGCGACACGGTCCTGATGGACGGCAACCACCCGCTGGCCGGCAAGGCCCTGCGTTTCAGCCTGACCGTCACCGATGTGCGCAAGGCCAGCGAAGAGGAAATTGCGCATCGCCATGTGCACGGCGAGCACGGACACCATCACTGAACCGAACGGTCCGGCGCCGGATCAGGCGGGCCGCGTCAGGCCTTCCTGAGGTAACACGCCTTGAGCATGAAGCTGCCGGCGTCCATCTTGCAATCCACCTCATGATCACCGCCAACCAGGCGGATGCTCTTGACCTTGGTGCCCATCTTGAGGGTGATGGACGACCCCTTGACCTTGAGGTCCTTGATCAGCACCACGGCATCGCCGTCGGCCAGCACCTTGCCGTTGCTGTCCCTGACCACGGCGTTTGTATCGTCGTCGGCAGCCGCACTTTCGACCATCGACCATTCGTGGCCACAGTCGGCGCACACAAGGTTGTCGCCATCGGGGTAGGTATTTTCCTGGCCGCACTGGGGGCAGGCTGGTGGCTTGGGCATGTTCACTCCACTGTCACGCTTTTCGCAAGATTGCGCGGTTTATCCACATCCGTGCCGCGGGCCAAGGCGGTGTGATACGCCAGCAGCTGCAGCGGCACCACATGCAGCAGCGGGCTCAAGGCGCCGTAATGCTCGGGCATGCGGATGACGTGAATGCCGTCACTGCTCTCGATTCTGGTGTCGGCGTCGGCCAGCACGTAGAGCACGCCGCCGCGCGCACGCACTTCCTGCATGTTGCTCTTGAGCTTTTCCAGCAAGGCGTCGTTGGGCGCGACGGTGACCACCGGCATGGCGCTGGTGACGAGCGCCAGCGGGCCGTGTTTGAGTTCACCGGCCGGGTAGGCCTCGGCGTGGATGTAGCTGATTTCCTTGAGCTTGAGCGCGCCTTCGAGCGCAATCGGGTAATGCAGGCCGCGCCCCAGGAACAGGGCGTTTTCCATCTTTGCAAAATCTTCGGCCCAGCTGATGACCTGCGGCTCCAACGCAAGCACGGCTTGCAGGGCGGCCGGCAGATGGCGCATGGCCTTGAGGTGACCCTCTTCCTCCTGCTCGCTCAGCCGGCCTTTGCTTTGCGCCAGCGCCAGCGTGAGAAGGAACAGGCCCGCCAGCTGGGTCGTGAAGGCTTTCGTCGATGCCACACCGATCTCGACGCCGGCGCGCGTGATGTAGGCCAGCTTGCACTCGCGCACCATGGCGCTGGTGGAGACATTGCAAATGGTCAGTGTCTGCGTCATGCCCAGTGATTGCGCGTGGCGCAACGCGGCCAGCGTGTCGGCGGTTTCACCGCTTTGCGTGATGGTGACCACCAGCGTTTTGGGGTTGGGCACCGAACTGCGGTAACGGTATTCGCTGGCCACTTCCACCTGCGTCGGAATCCGGGCGATGGACTCCAGCCAGTATTTGGCGGCGCAGCCGCTGTAGTAGCTGGTGCCGCAGGCCAGGATGAGCACGGAGTCGATGTCCTTGAACACGCGGTAAGCGTCGTCGCCGAAGAGTTCGGGAACGATGCCCTCGACGCCTTCGAGCGTGTCGGCGATGGCGCGCGGCTGCTCGAAAATTTCCTTTTGCATGTAGTGGCGGTAAGGGCCAAGCTCGGCCGCACCGCTGTGCGCCTGCACGGTTTTGACTTCGCGCTGGACGGCCTTGTGGTCACGGTTGATGACCCAGTATTTGCCCAGCTGGATGTCGACCATGTCGCCTTCTTCCAGGTAGAGGATCTGGTCGGTCACGCCGGCCAGGGCCATCGCGTCACTGGCCAGAAAGGTCTCGCTGCCGTCCTTGCCGACCCCCAGGATCAGCGGCGAGCCCGAACGGGCGCCCACCACGCGGTGCGGCTCGTCCTTGCAGAAAGCGGCAATCGCGTAGGCGCCCTGCAGGCGGGCGGTGGTGGCTTGCAGCGCCTCGAACAGATCACCGTCGTAGAGGCTGTCCATCAGGTGCACGATCACTTCGGTGTCGGTCTGGCTGGCAAACACATAACCCTTGGCCTGCAGCGCGGCGCGCAATTCGTCGTGGTTTTCGATGATGCCGTTGTGCACCACCGCCACCCTGCCCGGCTTGTGCGCGGCATCCCCGGTGCCATGGCTGAAGTGGGGATGGGCGTTGTGCACGGCTGGCGCGCCATGCGTGGCCCAGCGTGTGTGGGCAATGCCGGTGCCGCTTTCGAGCTGCTCCGCGCTGACCTGTTCCATCAGCTCGGCCACGCGGGACGTGCTGCGTGTCCGCTTCAGGCCACCTGCATAAACGGCGACCCCGCAGGAGTCATAACCCCGGTACTCCAGCCTTTGCAAGCCCTGCACGAGGATGGGAACAATATTTCTTGTCGAAACCGACGCCACAATGCCGCACATAAACCGCTCCTGAAAAAACAATAGGCGGATACTAGGCGTTTTCAGATTTTCTAAATCACCTAAATTTTGCTTTAAACGGAATTAAATTCCATAAAAATGCAATGATGAAATAAAATTTCTTGATCAACGGATTTATGGAATAAATATGAATATTTCCATCGACGGGATTGACGTCAAACTGCTTGAAGCCTTGCAGGACGATGCCTCGCAGAGCAACCAGGCCCTGGCAGCACGCGCCCACATCTCGCCGCCCACCTGCCTGCGGCGTATCAAGCGGCTGCGTGACGCCGGCCTGATCGAACGCGAAATCGCCATCCTCCACGCCGACAAGCTGGCCGACACACTGGGCCACGGCCTGACGGCGCTGGTGGAAATCACCCTGGACCGGCAGGGCGCGGAGCAGCAGGAAGCGTTTGAAGCCCTTGTGGTGCTGGACGGCGCCGTCCAGCAGTGTTACCGCGTCTCACCGGGTCCGGACTTCGTCCTGGTGGTGCACGTGCGCGACATGCCAGCGTACCTGGCGCTCGCGCAGCGGCTGTTCACCAGCGACGCCAATGTGCGCAATGTGAAAGCCTTTTTCAGCGTGAAACGCTCGAAATTTGAGCCGAAACTACTTCTAGCCCAATAGATACGTACGCTGATAGCTACCTAATTCATAGCATCTTACGACCCTGCCACTCTGGGTTCCGCTGTTCGAGGAGCCCGATCACCAAAGCGGGAAGGTCGTTCGGATGCCCTGCCCTTGAGCCGCCTATTTGCGCAATGCCGGTGATTCGCCAAGCGCCTTGATCAGCTTGACAAGGGCATCGTTGGACGCACGCACCGCAGCGAGGGAGAAATTGCTCTTGAACTCCCCAAACGTCGCTGCGCCTTCGCCACTCACACGTATCGTCTCCACCGGCCTGCCGTTGGCATCGGCGATGGCGCAAACCAGCCTGACGGTGAATTGGGTTGGAGGCCAGGTAAAAGCGCCATCGGAAGATGAACTGGTTGTGACTTCGGGCGTGATCAACAAGACAATGCCATCGGCCTGAAGGGCTGCCGCATCCTTGGGGTTCTGCACCTTGGTCACGCTGGTGAAGGCTTCGGACAAGGCTTTGTAAAACCCGGGCTCAATGTCGCGGTACGGGAAGTAGCGCACCTTGTCGCCGCCGCCACCGGGCGTAGTCAACTCAACCGATCGCAACGCATCGGGCATGTGATAACCCACCTTTTTTCCGATGGGCGCCGCGCCGGCCGGCGCGGCAACAACAGCAAGATCAGGATTCATCGTGATCGGATGCGCGCAGCCGAACAGAAACACACAGGCCATCGCCGAAAAAACAAGGCTCAATAAGCGGTTCATGATTGATCTCTCCTATATCTAGTTGCGAATGGCTTTGACAAAATCCGGATCGGTCACCAGCGAGGACACCAGCGCTTGGACCATCAGCGGATAGTTATTCGCAGCAAGGGGAATGGCCACCGCGCCTGCAAAGGAGCTTTCCCATTGGCGTTCTATCCGCTTGATCTTGTCAAACAACACCCTGCCATTGACCTTCACAAGAAAGCGTGCCTCGATCTGCCCGGTATTGACGCTGACGTTGCCTGCGTCGATGTTGTTCCTGAGCAGGGTTCCGCTGATTTCAATGCCTGATTGCGGGCTGTACAGCTTTGCCAGCTCCAGCTCCTGCCGCAAGGCCGCGGCAATATAGTCGCCATAATTCTTGCCCACCGGAGAGAGCATGGTGTTGGCACGCAGCGTGATGGCGTTGCCGCCGGGCATACCCGGCGCCACATCAATGACACCCGTCTTCACGGCCGTGTTGCCGCCAATTTTCTTGAGAACTTCGACGTTGTCGATGGACGGTGCGTAGTTGGGCGCCGGCCCGGCACATCCGGCAAGAATGGCGGACACGGCAATACCAACGCACAAAGCTGCGCGCCTGACTGTTTGAAGCATGAGAGACCCCTCCGTATTTTTTTGGAATTGGCGCTGCCAGATGTTGTCAGCGCCGTTACGGATAGTAACGTCGTAAATCCATTTTTAGCAAAGTCGGCAGCCGCTCCTGTCTCTTGCGGGCAACTCCTAGCGGCGGACTTTCGTCGGCCGCTGCCAGTTGGCAATGCTGACCTGCTTGCCTCGTGCCACGCTCAGGGCGCCGGGCGGCGTGTCCTTGGTGATCGTCGATCCGCCGCCGACGGTGCCGCCTGCGCCAATCGTGACGGGGGCCACCAGCACGCAGTTGCTGCCGATGTGCACGTCGGCTTCGATCACGGTACGGTGCTTGTTGGCGCCGTCGTAATTGGCGGTGATGCTGCCGGCGCCGTAGTTGACGCGTTCGCCCACCGTGGCGTCACCGAGGTAGGCCAGGTGGTTGGCCTTGGCGCCACGGGCCAGCGTGGAATTTTTCACTTCGACAAAATTGCCGATATGCACCTCGGCGCCCAGTTGCGCGCCGGGGCGCAGGCGGGCAAACGGGCCGATCAGCGCGCCTTCGCCAACCTGCACGCCGAGCTTTTCGCCGTCGATGTGGGTGAAGGGGTGAATCACCGCGCCGGCGGCAATCGTGGCGTTGGCGATGCAGCAGTTGGCGCCTATGCGGACGTCGTCACCGAGGCTCACCCGGCCTTCGAACACACAGTTGACATCGATGTCCACGTCCTGCCCGCAGGCCAGCGAGCCGCGCACGTCAAAACGCGCCGGGTCGCTGATGCGCACGCCCTGCTCCATCAGGGCCGTGGCCTGACGCAGTTGGAACGCACGCTCCAATTCGGCCAGTTGCACCGGGCTGTTGACACCTGCGACCTGCGCGGCATCCGTGATCTGGTGCGCGACCACGGCCACGCCATCGGCAACGGCAAACTTCACGATGTCGGTCAGGTAATACTCGTTCTGCGCATTTTTGTTGTCCAGCCGGGCCAGCCAGCTGCGCAGCAATCGCGTGGGCACGGCCATGATGCCGCTGTAGATTTCGCGGATCTCGCGCTGGGCGTCGGTTGCGTCCTTGTGTTCGACGATGGCGCGCACCTGGGCAGACGGTTCTACGCCGGCGCGGACGATGCGCCCGTAACCGGTCGGGTCGCCCATGCTCAGCGTGAGCAGGGCCAGGCGCTGGCCGTCGCACTGCGCCAGCAGGGCCTGCAGGGTGGCGGCTTGGGTCAGGGGGACGTCGCCCGACAGCACCAGCGTGACACCGTCGTCCGCCAGCAGCGGCAGCGCCTGCTGCACCGCGTGGCCGGTGCCCAACTGGGGCTCCTGGCGGGCGAACTGCAGCTTGGGCACGGAATGCAGGCCGGCAGCGGCTTGCGTCATGCTGTTGCATGCAGACTCCACTTCGGCGGCACCGTGGCCTGTGATGACCACCGCCTGCCGGGCCGATAACCGCGTTGCGCAGTCAATCACATGCGCCAGCAAGGCACGGCCGCCCAATCGGTGCAACACTTTGGGCAATGCGCTTTTCATCCGCGTGCCTTTGCCCGCGGCCATGATGACGACATCAACTGGAACTGGAATGGCCATGAAGTTTCCTGTGAATTGGGGGTCTCGAAAGTGGCGTCCGGCCAGGCCGGAACTGAAACGCAGCACACGGATTATCGGTGTGCTGCTGCTGAGCGTGACACTGCTGGCCTGCAGTGCGGTGAAATTCGCCTACAACCAGGCGACCGAGCTGGCGTACTGGCAGCTCAACAGCTACTTCGAATTCGACGACACCCAAAAGCCCCTGATCCGGGAAAAACTGGCCCGTATCCATCAATGGCACCGGCAGACACAGCTGCCGGCCTATGTCGAAACACTGGAGAAATGGACGGCCTGGCTGCCCGCCGAGATCGACGAGGCGCGGGCCTGCGGCATCTTTCAGGAGGTGAAAACACGGCTGCAAGCCATTTCGGACCGTGCCGTGCCCGCCATGGGTACCGTGGCTAGCACGCTGGGGCCGGAGCAGTTGGAGGCCCTGAAACGGAAGTTCTCGAAACTCAACGCGGAGTACCGTGACGACTTTCTCGACGGTAGCCCAGAAGACCTGATCAACCGGCGCCAGAAAAAAGCGGTCAGCCGTGCCGAGATGCTGTACGGTTCGCTGGACGACAGGCAACTGGCGGTGCTGCGCAGCCGCATCTCGCAGTCGGTGTTTGACGCGCGGCTTTCGCTGGCCGAATACCAGCGCCGCCAGCGGGACGCCTTGCAGAGCCTGGGGCCGCTGATTGCCGGCCGCGCCACTTCCGAGCAGGCCAGGCCGCTCATGCAGGCCTACTTTGACCGAGCCGTCAATTCGCCGGACCCCGCTTACCGCAGCTACCAGGAGCGGCTGACGCGCGACAGCTGCAAGACCTTTGCGGCCCTGCACAACAGCACCACGGCGGCGCAACGCGCCAAGGCGGTGCAAACCCTGCAGGGCTACGCGCAGGACTTCGGCATTCTGGTCGCCCGGCGCTGACGCCAAGGCGCCAGTCAGGGCCGTCACCGCTGTGGAGGGTTGCTGCTTCCCGTGAACGCAGAAGAGGACTCACCCGCCTGCCTGAAGCGACGTGGCTGGAATTCGCCGGAACCACTGCGTTGCTGCTGCTGCCGGTTCGCGGGGTACTGCGGCTGTTGCTGCAGACGGCGCGGCGGAGAAATGCTTTTGCTGTTCAAGAAAAACTCCCGAGGCGGGAAGCCCATGTGTCACAACAACACATCGATGACGCCTCGGGTTGAGCGTAAAAAGGCGGGCGGGCGAAACCTGTCATCAAGCCCAGCCGATTGCTGTCAGACCCGGCCTACAAGGTATTACCAAGCCCTAGAGCAAGGGCACTTTGCGCATCGGCAGGTCGTAATAATCGGCAATCCGGTGCAGGGCCCTGGGGTTGAGCAGGGACAGTTGCCCGCCCTTGAGCCATGCAGCCCCAGCCGCTCGCCAGCACATCGAGGGCCCCTGCAAGGCGGTGCTGGCGCTGACCGAACGCATCCGCCCACCGCCGCCGATGACGTGGATGTGCTGACCCGGCTGCGGGACGCCGGCGCCGAAGCCGCACTGGCACAGTTTCTCGCGCTGGGATCGACACTGGATCTGGACAGCTGAAACCGCCAGCGGCCTGGTACATTGCCGCAACCACGGCAGACAGCTATAGTTGCGTACAAGCCATGCACGACACAGATCACTCCGCCGAGCTACACGAAGTCATCTACGTCAGCACCCTCGCCCCCGACGCGCCAACCAGTGTCGTGGCGGACATTGTCGGAAAAGCCCGCCTGCACAACCCTTGGCTGGGCATCACCGGCCTGCTCATCTTTGACGGCATGCGTTTTTGCGAGCAGATGGAAGGCAGCCGGATAGACGTTCTGGCGCAACTCGAGCGCATCCGGCAGGATACGCGTCACGTCAACCTGCGGGTCGTGCACCAGGGGCCTCTTGCCGCGCGCAGGTTCCGGCGCTTCAGCCTGGGTTACACCACGCTGGACGATGATGATGCGCTGGGCCGGCTTGAAGCACTGACCGGCCAGGACGCCATCGCCGCCTTCCAGGCCCTGCTTTCAACCCTCGACCTGGATGCCTGACACTGCCGCCTGAATGTGGAATCAGGCTTGCAGCGCAGCCCACATTTCCTTGTCGCGCTCTGCCGTCCAGATGCGTGGCGAACAGTTTTTCGACCCGCGAGGGGCCCGCTTGCGGGGATCGAAGCGAAAAATTGTGAGATTAATCCGCGCGCCGCCGAGAAACAGGGTCAGGCTTGCAGCGCCGCCCACATCTCTTGGTCGCGCTCGGCGGTCCAGATGCGCGGATTCTTGATCCCGCTGGCTTCGTCATAAGCCCGGCTCACGTCGAACGGCAGGCAGTGTTCGTAAATGAAGACCTGGCCAAAGATCGGGTCCATGCTTTTTCGCGTGTGAACCATCGCGGCCTTGAGGTCCATCTTGGCGTCGGCGGCTTCCTTGCCGCAACGAAACAGTGTTTCGACCCACTGCCTGGTGTAGTCAATGGCCTTGTTCACCTCGGCAGCACCTTTCATCGCCTCGCCGCGGCCGGGCACGATGGCTTCGGCCTGGAGCGCGCGCAGCGCTTCCAGGGTGGCGGGCCACTCTTCGAGCTGGGCATCACCGGTGTAAACGCCGGCCTGGTACTCGACCAGGTCACCGGAAAACAGCACTTTTTCTTCTTCCACCCAGGCGATGGTGTCGCCACGCGTGTGGCCCGGGCCCGGATGCCAGACCTGCACCTTCACGCCGCCGAGGTCGATCACCAGCTTGCCGGGGACCTCGCCCCTGACCGGGTTGCCGCCGGCAATCACCATCGTCGGCCAGGTCAGGCCGGGCACGCTTTCGGCATTGCGGAACAGTCGCGGAAAACGCTCCATCTCGCTTTGCATGTCCTGGGCGCCGCGCTCGACGATCAGCTCGTAGGTGCCCTGGCTGGCGATGACCTCGGTCGCGCCCTCGGCGATGTAGGCACTGGCGCCCAATACCCGCACCGCGTGGTAATGCGTCAGCAGCACGTACTTGATGGGCTTGTCGCTGATGGCGCGAATGCGCGCAATCAAATCCTGCGCCATGGCCGGGGTGGCCGTCGCATCGCTGACCATGATGAACTTGTCGCCAATGATCACGCCGGAGTTCGGGTCGCCCTCGGCGGTGTAGGCCCAGCAGTGCGCGCTGAGTTGTTCAAACGTGATTTTTTTGTCCGTGAGGTCGGACTGCGAGGCGAAAGCTTTGGACATGGGTGGATTCTCCGTTGGGGAAGGGCCGAGAGCACGGCCTGGATCGCTGAAATTTTACTATACGTAACTTATTACGAATAGTAAAACCCCAAAAGCCCCCAACCCTTCAACCCGCAACCCTTCAACCCCTCTACCTTCAACCTCAACCCTTCTGCGCCGTAGTCAGCAGTCAGGACAACCCGCGTTCGAGCATGGCGACCACCTCCTGGGCATAGTCGCGGTAACTCATGGGCCCGTCGGGACGCATCCAGGTGAAGGTCCAGTTGATCATGCCAAACAGCATCATGGTCACGGCCGTCTGGTTGGCGGGCGTGATGCGCTGCGGGTAGGCGCGCTTGAGAAAGCGCGTCATGGCCGAGACCACATCGCGCTGCCGGTCCAGGATCAGTTCGCGCTGCACGTCCCCAAGGAACTTGGTGTCGCCCAGCAAGGCACTGTGGCGCGTGGCCGAGCTTTCGTACTGGTCCAGGAAGTTGCGGATCAATTCATGCAGGGCGGCGCGGTCGTCCAGGTTTTTGCGCTGGGCGCTGGCCTCGGTCTGGCCGATGATGGCCAGCAGGTGCTGGGTATAGCGGTCCAGCAGGTCAAACAGGATGGCTTCCTTGCTGCCGTAGTAGTGGTACAGCCTGGCCTTGGAGGTGCCGCAGGCCGCAGCGATGTCGTTCATGCTGGCGGCCATGTAGCTGCGCTGTGCAAAACACTGGGCGGCCACGTCGAGGATGGCCTCGCGCTGGAGCTCGTGGGTGGCGGATTTGGGGCGGGCCATGCGCTATTGTGAAGCACGCAAGCCGCGCTAAAGTAGCGCCATGCCTGCCGACCTGTCCTTTGCCCACTACTGCTGCGAGCTGCTCGCCAGCGCCGGGCCGTGCACGGCACGCCGCATGTTCGGCGGGTTTGGCATCGACACCGGAGGACTCAACATCGCGCTGCTGGCCGACCTCGGCCGGGGAGACACCCTCTGGCTCAAGGCGGACGAAGAAACCCGCGGCCTTTTTGAAGCCGCGGGCTGTGTGCCTTTTGTCTACAAGGCCAAAGGCAAGGCCATGAAGCTGAACTACTACAGCGCGCCCGAAGACGCGATGGAGTCGCCTCAGCTGATGGCGCAGTGGGCCCGGCTCTCGCTGGAGTGTGCCTTGAAAGCACGTGCAGCCAAGGCGGCGCGGGCGCGACCAGCTATCAAATCAGTAGCAAAACGGGGAAGAGCAGCCAGCAATGCCTCGGCCACCTCGCCAACCAGCCCGGCAACAAGGCGCGCCGATGCGGTGCCCGCCAGCCCAAAAGCCAGCCGCAAGTCGCGCAGCGGCTGAGCCACGCCACCGCGCCATTGCGGGCCAAGCGCCAGGACCGGTGACTGCCTGCTGCTGATGGTCGCCCCTGCCGCGGCCGGTAGCGGATCCCAGCTGAAGTAAGCCGCAGACGGGGCCGGGGTATTCCACGACTCCATCACCAGCACCTGCCCCGGCAGGAGATTCAATGAGTCGCCAGCGCCCAGGAAGTGGTCGCCGCCACGCACGGCATCGTCGCCCTGCGCATTGTCGAAAGTGATCCACACCCGCCCGTGCGCGATACGCAACACGCCCGACTGGCTGGGCCGCAGCGTCAGTGCACGACTGTCGCCGAGCTTCCAGCAGCCCGACACCTTTTCCGTGCCGGCGAATGATTGCAGCTCATGGTGGTGAAGGTGGGTCATGCTGTTCTCCTGAAGGGCAAAAGTCGTTGATGGGAAGGAATGATCGCGCCGCGGCCCTTGGCAGTCCAATGAATTCGCGCTACGCTATTCATTCCTGAAACGCATCAATCACCGGATATCCCCGTGCAGCATTCAAAAACCCATTTGCGCACCCGCCCCATCTCGGCCGGCCAGTTGCGCGCCTTCGACGCCGTCGCCCGGCACCTGAACTTTCGCGCCGCCTCCGAGGAACTGGCCCTGACCCAGTCGGCCGTGAGCCGGCAGATCCAGGCGCTGGAAGAGGAAGTCGGCCTGAGCCTGTTTCACCGCCACACGCGGTCCGTGGAGCTCACCGGCGCCGGCGGCGTGCTGCTGCGTGCCGTCTCGCCTTCGCTCGAACGCATCGATGGCGCGGTGCGCCAGATCCGCCAGAGCGCCGGCCGCAAAAGTGTGTCCCTCAGCACGTTCGCGTCGTTCGCCTCGATGTGGCTGATCCCGCGGCTCGAAGCCTTCCAACACGACAACCCCGACATGGACATCCGCATTGATGCGTCCGACGTCGCCATTGAGCTGGACACCTCGGACCTGGACATGGCCCTGCGTTATGGTCCGGCGTCCACCATGCCGGCCGGGGCGATGCGGCTGTTCGGAGAACAGCTGACACCGGTGGCCAGCCCCTGGCTGCTCAAAAGCAGCCCGCGCCTGAAAAAACCCGAAGACCTGGTGCACTTCGCGCTGATCGAGGCCGGCGATTCACATTCCACCCACATGGAGTGGCTGACCTGGCGGCGCTGGCTCGAAGTCCACGGCACCCCCAAGCTCGAAGGCAAGCGCTGGCTCTACTTCAACTACGCCTACCAGATGGTGCAGGCCGCCCTGACCGGCCAGGGCATCGTGCTGGCGCGCCTGCCACTGATTGCCGAAAGCCTGGCCTCGGGCGACCTGATCGAGCCCCTGCCGCATATGCGGCTGGAGTCGCCGATGGCCTACTGGCTGATCGTGGGCACGCGCAGCGCCCTCCGCCCCGAAGTCAGGGCTTTCTGCGACTGGCTGATGGCTCAGAGTGCGCTGACACGCCAGGCAATTGGCGACGTGCCGGACCCGGATACGGTGGATGACATCGATTGAGAGCTACGCGCAACGACCGCCCGTGGGGTGCTCTCTCTTTACCAACCGGGGCCGCGGAACCGGCTTTGCCGGGCCGCAGGCGCAGCGGCCCCCTCGGGGCTGGTGCCTGCGGCTCCGAACCTGCTTGAGCAGGTTTGGACAGGCACCAGAAGCGAAGCCTCTGGCGAGCGGCGGCCTGCAAGGTGCAGCGTAGTACGCGAAGCGACAAGCGTGGGGGCAGCTAGACCGGCCAAACCACCCCTTTGTCATTGAGGATCGCATCAAGCGCCACATCGTGCGGCTCGGGCGCCAGGTCGGGCAACCAGCCGTGGCTGTAGCCCAGCCCCACGGTGAAGGGTTTGGGCTGCAGCGTTGCCAGCGTGCGGTCGTAGAAACCACCGCCGTAACCGAGGCGAAAGCCGCCCGGCCCGTAACCGACGCAGGGCACAAACAGCAGCGTCGGCACGATGATCTCGGTGTCCTTGGGTTTGGGAATGCCGTAAGCGTCTTCCTCCATCGGGCAACCGGGGTACCAGGCATGGAAGGTCAGGGTTTTGTGGACCTTGTTCACCACCGGCAGGCCGATCTTGCGCGGCGACCGGTTTGCTATGTTTTCAGTAGCTGCCTCCGCCCGTCCTTCAAGGGCTAGGCCTTGATTTCCTTCGGATTCCTGGCTTAAAATGGCGTCTTCCTGCCAGCGGTACAGCGCGGGCAGCGGATCAAACTCTCCCTTGATCGGCCAGTAGGCCCCAATCACTGCGTCTTCGCGGCCCACCAGCCAGATCCGCATGACCCGTTGCAACAGATCGGCACGCTGTAGCCGATCGGGCAGGTTCAGACGTTGTTCAATCAAGTCTCTTCGCGCAGATAATTTGTCCATAATGACCCGATGCTATCCAAATTTATTCTGAAGGCCCTGATTTCCGGCCTGTCGTCCTGTCTGCTGATTGCGCCCGCCTGGGCGCAAACCAACCTTACCAGCAGCCCCGCCCGCGCTGACGACGTGCTGCTGGAGATGAACAAGGCTTTCAAGCGCGGCGATAAAGCCAGGCTGGCCCAGCTGCTGCCGCAGGCCCAGGGCCATGCGCTGGAACCCTGGGCCGCCTACTGGGAACTGCGGGCGCGGCTGGACGAAGCCAGCGCGCGTGAGGTGCAGGACTTCCTGGCGCGTTACGCCGGCAGCTACCAGGAGGACCGGCTGCGCAACGACTGGCTGCTGCTGCTGGGCCAGCGCCGCGACTGGGGCGCCTTTGCCGCCGAATACCCGAACTACCGCATGGGCGACGACAAGGACGTGCGTTGTTACGCGCTGCTGGTCGACGGCCTGACGAACCCGGCCGCAGCCCCGCGCGACGCCGACCAGGTCCGCAAGAACTGGTTCGCCCAGCGCGAGGCCAGTGACGGCTGCACGTCGGCGGCCTCACGGTTGGTCGGCAACAAGAGCCTGACCACGCATGACGTGTGGATCAAGGCCAGGCTGGCGATGGAGGCGAACCGGCCGCGTGCGGCCCGCGATGCGGTCGAGATCATCGCGCCGGAAGCTTTGGGGCTGGTGACCGAACTCAACAGCAGCCCGGCGAAATTCCTGGCCAGCAAGGTGATTGCCATCCGGCAGGTGCGCAAGGAAATCATCGTGCTGGCCCTGGTCAAGCTCGCCACCAGCGACGCCGACGGTGCCGCCCGCTTCGTCGAAGACAAATGGGGCCTGCAACTCACGGCCGAGGAACGCAACTGGGTTTGGGGCGCCATCGGCAAGCAGGCGGCGAGCCGGCTCAGCAGCGACGCGCTCGGCTACTTCGCCAAGGTCAGCAAGGACACCGACCTGAGCGACGACATGCTGGGCTGGAAGGTGCGCGCCGCCCTGCGCGCCGGCAGCACGCCGCGCTGGCCGCTGGTGCTGGGCGCCATCAACGCCATGAGCGAAGACGCACGCAAGGACCCGACCTGGGTCTACTGGAAAGCGCGCGCCCTGCTCAGCAACGCGCCGCCCGCCGTCGCCAGCGCGCCTATGCCGCCACAGCGCGCGGAAGCCCTGGCGCTGCTGCAATCGATAGCTTCGGTGCGCGGGTTTTACGAACAGCTGGCGCTCGAAGAGCTGGGCCAGAAAATCACCGTTCCGCCGCGGCCGGCCCCCATCACGCCGGAAGAAAAGGAAGCGGCGCGCCTGAACCCCGGACTGAACCGCGCCGCGTACGCGATCGCCCTCGGCCTGCGCAGCGAGGGTGTGCGCGAATGGAACTACAGCACCAACCTGCACCAGCGCGGCGGCATGGGCGAACGCGAGCTGCTGGCCGCCGCACAGTTCGCCTGCGACCGCGCCATCTGGGACCGCTGCATCAACACCAGCGAACGCACCCAGACCGTGATCGACTTCGAACAGCGCTTTCCCACGCCGTTTCGCGAAGCGGTGGCCCAGCGCAGCCGCGACATCAACCTGGACCCGGCCTATGTGTATGGCCTGATCCGCCAGGAGTCGCGCTTCATCATGGATGCGCGTTCCGGCGTCGGCGCGTCGGGCCTGATGCAGGTCATGCCAGCCACCGCGCGCGAGACAGCCCGTTATATCGGCCTGACGGGTTTCACCGCGGGCCAGATCAACGACCGGGACACCAACATCGTGATCGGCACGGCTTACCTCAAGCGCGCGCTCGATGACTTCGGCGGCTCCATGGCGCTGGCCGCCGCGGCCTACAACGCCGGCCCCGGCCGGCCCCGCAACTGGCGCAACGGTCCGGTGCTGGAGGCCGCGATCTGGGCCGAAAACGTGCCTTTTGGCGAAACACGCGACTATGTGAAAAAAGTGCTGTCCAACACCACCAACTACGCGGCGCTGCTGAGCGGGCAGCCGCAGTCACTCAAGGCCAGGCTGGGCAGCGTGGGTCCGCGCGACGCGTCTGCGCCGCCGGTTGACGAGAAGATGCCCTGAACGACCCGGCCCGGTGGATGAGGGGCCGTTTGTAGGTTTTGGCCTATGTCCTGGCCACCCCGGCCGGGCTACATTGGCAGCTCATCCCAATCAGGAGGGCCCCAGATGAACCCGTGGTGGCAACAAGTCGGCAACACCATCGTTGCCGAATTCTCGGACTTGACCGACCCAACCCAGGTGACACGCGCCGTCCTGCGCCTGCTGGTAGCGGCCCTGCTGGGCGGCCTGCTCGGCTGGGAGCGCGAGCACCATGGCAAGGCAGCGGGCATGCGCACCCACATGCTGGTGGCCATGGGCGCTGCCCTGTTTGTGCTGGTGTCACAGCAGGCCGGCATGGCGGCCGACGACCTGAGCAGGGTCATCCAGGGCGTCACTGCAGGTGTGGGTTTTCTCTGCGCGGGCACCATTCTCAAAGGGGATCGGCTCGATGACGTGAAGGGGCTGACCACGGCCGCCGGGCTGTGGCTGACGGCGGCAGTCGGCGTGGCCGCCGGCATGGGACGCGAATCCACCGCCGTGCTCGGCACCGTGCTGGCCCTGACCGTTCTGGCGGTGGTGCCCATGGTGGTCAGGTTCGGGGGAAAGCCTGCACCCTTGCTGGCAGCGGATGAGCCGCAATCCCCCAAGACGCATTGAACTGCCCGGTCAGGCTTTCAGGCGCTGCGAGACGAACTCGCCTTCATAGCCCTTGGCCAGCGCCAGCTTCTCGGCTTCGCTGAGCACCTTGCCGGCAAGCTGGAAAATGCCCTGCTCTTCGTCCTTGAGGTGATGGAAAACCTTGTGGTGCAGCTCTTTGGCGACGGCCAGCCAGGCAGGGGAACTGAAGTCCGTGGCCTGCAGTTTTTCCACCAGTTCGTCCATCTCGTGGTGCTCGGCAATGCCGTGGCGCGAGGGCTCCTGCGTCATGTCGTGGGCGATCAGCGGCACGTAGAAAAACCGCTCTTCCGCCGCCGCGTGGGCCGCCAGTTCGGTTTTCAGTTCCCTGAACAGCAGGTCGCGTTCCTTGCTGTCACCCGAGGTCTTGATGAGGTTGTCAGCCAGCTCGCGCTGGGTGTCGTGGCTGGTGCGCAGGGCTTCAAAAATATTCATTCATCGATTATGTAAAGCCCCCCGCAAAAAAAATGTAGGCCGACAAGCCGGGGCTTGTTCAGGCCGGGGCCTACACCGACGCCCGGTTTTGCATCGGCCGACCCGAAGGCGTCTAATATTGGCTATGAAGAAAATATTAATTCTGGGCGGCACCGGTTTTGTGGGCCGCCATGTCTGCGAGAAACTCACGCAACTGCAGTGGCGGGTGACCGTGCCGACCCGGCATGAAGCGAACGCCAGGGACATCCAGATGCTGCCCGCCCTGGATGTGGTGCAGGCCAATGTGCATGACGAGGCGGCACTGACCCGGCTGGTGGCGGGGCACGACGCGGTAGTCAACCTCATTGCCATCCTGCACGGCACGCAGGAAGCTTTCCAGCGAACCCATGTGCAGTTGCCGCAAAAGCTGGCGCGCGCCTGCGCCGCGACGGGTGTGCGGCGCCTGGTCCACGTCAGTGCGCTGGGCGCCGACATGCGCAACCCGGACGTGGCGCCGTCCATGTACCTGCGCAGCAAGGGGCACGGCGAGGTGGCGCTGCACGCGGCGGCCCTCGAACTCACGGTGTTGCGGCCCAGCGTGATGTTCGGCGCCGATGACAAATTCCTCAACACCTTCGCGCGGTTGCAGAAGATTTTTCCGGTCATGCCGCTGGCGGCCAGCCACGCGCTGTTCCAGCCGGTGTGGGTCGAGGATGTGGCCAGCGCCATCGTGCATTGCCTGCAGGACGCCCACACCCATGCCACGGTCGACCAGACCTTCGAGGCCTGCGGTCCGGGCATCTTCACGCTCAGGCAACTCGTCGAGCTGGCCGGCCGGATGAGCGGCATCAACGAGGGCCGCGGCCGCCCGGTGATCCCGCTGCCGGCGGCACTCGGCCGCCTGCAGGCGCGCCTGATGGAACTGGCGCCCGGCGAGCCCCTGATGAGCCGCGACAACCTGGACTCCATGACGTTGCCCAACATTGCCAGCGGCAACCTGCCGGGGCTCGAAGCCCTGGGCATCACGCCGGCGGCCCTGGAAGCGGTGGCGCCCACTTACCTCGGCCCGCTCAGCGGCGGCTGGGGCCTGCGCAGCCACCTGACGCTCAAGCGCAAGACCGCGGGACGGTTTTAATTTTTCGGTTTTAGTCAGGACTGCATCAATGAGGCGGTCTTTTGGCATCAATGAAGCTGCGTTCTCCCGGTAGCATGGTGCTTTTTCATCCTGGGTGAGGTCCATGCTCAAACTCTACATCGGCAACAAAAATTACTCGTCCTGGTCCATGCGCCCCTGGGTGCTGCTCAAACAGGCCGGCATTCCATTTGAAGAGGTCAAGGTCCGCTTCGACTCGTTCGAGGCCGTGTCCACCTTCAAGCAGGCCATCCGTACCGTCACCCCCGTCGGCAAGGTGCCGGTGCTGCTGGACGGTGACCTGGCAGTGTGGGACACGCTGGCGATCGCCGAGTACCTGGCCGAACAATACCCGGACAAACAGCTCTGGCCCGCCGACGTCAAGGCGCGCGCACGCGCACGCAGCATCTGCGCCGAAATGCACAGCGGCTTCGGCGCCCTGCGCAGCGCCTGCCCCATGAACATCGAGGCCGACCTGAGCGACACCGGCCGGCTGATCTGGCGCGACAAACCCGCGGTGCGCGCCGATGTCGCGCGCATCGTGGCCATGTGGGGGGAATTGCTGGCAAGCTACAAGGGACCCCTGCTGTTCGGCGACTTCAGCATTGCCGACGCCTACTTCGCGCCGGTCGCCATGCGCCTGAGCAGGTATGCCCTGCCGGTACCGCAGGAGATCAGCGCCTACATCGAGCGTCTGAGCGCGCTGCCCGGGGTCAAGGCCTGGGTGGATGACGCCCTCGCGGAAAACGACTTTCGGGAATTCGAGGAACCGTACCGGTTGTCGCGCTGATCATGGCCAGAAGCACCATGGTCAATATTGACCTGCGCTGTGAACGCATTTTTTTCGTCCCGTCTTTTCCTGATCCACATTCCGGGGGGCGCCAACCCAGCCGCTAAACTGCCCCCATGGAAATTTTCATGGTCGGTGGTGCGGTGCGCGATGCCTTGCTGGGCCTGCCGGTGCAGGACCATGACTGGGTGGTGGTCGGTGCAACGCCCGATGAACTGACCGCCCTGGGCTACCTGCCGGTGGGCAAGGACTTCCCGGTGTTCCTGCATCCGCAGACGCGCGAGGAGTATGCGCTGGCGCGCACCGAACGCAACACGGCGCGCGGCTACCGCGGCTTTGCCATCCACGCCGCACCGGACGTGACGCTGGAGGAAGACCTCGCACGCCGCGACCTCACTATAAATTCAATAGCAGCTCCCGCCCTGCCGGAAAGGGCTGGAGCCGGATTTGAGGCTGATCTCGAGGCCCTCATCGACCCCCATGGTGGGCAGAGGGACATCCGGGACAAGATCCTGCGCCATGTCACCGACGCCTTCCGCGAAGACCCGGTGCGCATCCTGCGGCTGGCGCGTTTTGCCGCGCGCTTCGCCGATTTCACGGTGGCGCCTGAAACCCTGGCGCTGATGCGCGAGATGGTTGCGCATGGCGAAGTCGATGCCCTGGTGGCCGAACGGGTCTGGCAGGAGCTGGCGCGCGGCCTCATGGAGGACACGCCGTCCCGCATGTTCGCGGTGCTGCGCGATTGCGGCGCACTGCAGCACCTGCTGCCCGAGGTAGAGAAACTCTGGGGCGTGCCGCAACGCCCCGAGTACCACCCCGAAGTGGACACCGGGGTGCACCTGATGATGGTGCTGGACATGGCGGCGCAACTGCAGGCCAGCCTGCCCGTGCGTTTCGCCTGCCTGGGCCACGACCTCGGCAAAGGCACCACAGCGGTCGAACTGCTGCCCAGACACATCGGCCACGAGGAGCGCGGCGCGCGCCTGCTCAAAGGTCTGTGTGCGCGTCTGCGTGTGCCCACCGAATGCCGGGAACTGGCCGAAGTGGTGGCACGCGAACACGGCAACATCCACCGCAGCGCCGAATTCGGTGCGGCCGCCCTGGTGCGCTTGCTGGAGCGCTGCGACGCATTTCGCAAGCCGCAACGTTTTGACGAGATCCTGCTGGCTTGCGAATGTGATGCGCGCGGCCGCCTGGGGCTGGAGAACGCAGCCTATCCGCAGCGGCAGCGGCTGGCGCAGGCCTTGCGGGCGGCGCAAGCGGTAGTGACGGCGTCGATCGCAGAAGCAGCGCAGGCGGCGGGCCTGAGCGGCCCCAAAATCGGCGACAGGATCCATGCCGCCCGGGTGCAGGCCCTCCAGGCGTGGATCGACACTGCAGCGGCGCATGCCGATACAGCCCCGTCCACCTGACGACTGCGGGGCGTCCCTGCGGCGCGGCTGCGGCAAAAGGGAATCGGGCCTACAGGCGTCACAGAAAAATTCTGCTAAGGTAGAAAGCGATGCACATGCCCTACGACACGCTCCCCCGTATCGCGCAGGATACGGCGCTTTTTCTGGACTTTGATGGAACCCTGGTGGAGCTGGCCGCCCGGCCCGAAGCCGTGGTCATTCCGCCCACGCTGACCAGCACGCTGGCTGCGCTGTATGGACAACTCGGCGGCGCGCTGGCGCTGGTATCGGGTCGCCGCCTGAGCGACCTCGACGCTTTTCTGGCACCGCTGCAGTTGCCGGCAGCGGTTGAACACGGCGGGCAGCGCCGCAACGCCGAAGGTCTCCTGATCAGCGCACCGGCCACCGATCTGCGCGCTGTGCTGCAGGCGGCCGAAGGGCTGCTGCAGCGCCATCCCGCTCTCCAGCTCGAGCGGAAAAATCTGGCCCTGAGCCTGCACTACCGGCACGCCCCCGACCTGGAGGGCCTGTGCCTGCAGGTGATGGGCGAGGCCGTGGCAAGCAGCCCGGGGCTGCAACTGATGCACGGCAAATGTGTGGTCGACCTGAAACCCACCGGGGTCAGCAAGGGCACGGCGATTGCGGCCTTCATGGACGAAGCACCGTTTGCCGGTCGTGTTCCGGTGTTTGCCGGCGACGACGTCACCGACGAGGACGGCTTCGAGCAGGTGCTGCGCATGGGCGGCCACGCGATCAAGGTCGGCCCCGGGCCCACGCTGGCGAAACATCGCTGCGACAGCGTGGCGCAACTGGCCCAATGGCTGCTGTCGGCACGGGCGCCCTCGCGCGCGAGCGGACCGGAACGGCGGCACGCATGAGCACCTCACTGCCCGCCTCCGGCTTCGCTGCACCCGCGCCGCCCTCGCTGTCGCTGGGCGTGATCGGCAACTGCGCCTTCAGCGCGCTGGTGGATGCCCGGGGCCGCATTGTCTGGTGCTGCCTGCCGCGTTTCGACGGCGACCCGGTGTTCAACGCCCTGCTGGACCCGAGTGATAACGGCAGCGCCTTTGCCATCGAGATCGAGAATTTCTCGCACAGCAAGCAGTGGTACGAACCGAACACCGCCGTGCTGCGCACGCAGCTGTTTGACCACAGCGGCCAGGCGATAGAGATCACCGACTTTGCACCGCGCTTTTACCGGCGCTCCCGCTTTTTCAAGCCCATGACCTTGGTGCGGCGCGTGCGCCCCCTCCACGGCGCGCCGCGCATCCGGGTTTCACTGGACCTGCGTTACGACTGGGGCCGCAGCCAGCCGGTGGTGACCCAGGGCAGCAACCACCTGCGTTATGTCGGCGATGCGCTGACGCTGAGGCTCAACACCGACGCGCCGCTGGCGCACCTGCAGTCCCGGCAAGCCTTTGTGCTGACACGTGAATACAACTTCCTGCTGGGCGCCGACGAGTCGCTGGCCGACGGCATTGCCGACACCGTGCGCCTGTTTGAGGAAGAAACGCTCTCCTACTGGCGCAGGTGGAGCCAGCGCCTGCACATTCCGCTGCAGTGGCAGGAGGCCGTGATACGCGCTGCCATCACGCTCAAGCTCTCGCTGTTTGAAGACACCGGCGCGATTGTGGCGGCCATGACCACCAGCATTCCCGAGGCGCCCAACAGTGGGCGCAACTGGGACTACCGCTTCTGCTGGCTGCGGGATGCTTTTTTTGTAGTGCGCGCGCTCAACAGCCTGTCCGAAGTCGGCACCATGGAAGACTACCTGCGCTGGCTCAGCAACGTGGTGGTGCAGGCCGGCGGCGGCCACATCCAGCCGCTGTACGGCATCGGCCTGGAGCGCGAGCTGCCCGAGGCGGTGTACGGCCACCTGGGCGGCTACCGCGGCATGGGGCCGGTGCGCGTGGGCAACCAGGCGCAGGAGCATTTCCAGCACGACGTCTACGGCAACGTGGTGCTGGGTGCGGCGCAGGCCTTTCACGACCACCGACTGCTGCACCGCGCCGGCGAGACTGAATTCCAGCGACTGGAGGCAGTCGGTGAGCAGGCCGTGCGCAACTACGACCAGCCCGATGCAGGCATGTGGGAGCTGCGCACGCGCGCCCGGGTGCACACCTCCTCGGCCCTGATGTGCTGGGCGGCCTGCGACCGGCTCGGCAAGATCGCCGTTACCCTCAATCAGCCGGACCGCGCGATCTACTGGCACGGCCATGCCAACGTCATGCGCGAACGCATCCTGCGCGAATCCTGGAGCGAGGAACGCCAGGCCTTTGCCGAGAGTTTCGGCGGGCGCGACCTGGACGCCAGCGTGCTGCTGATGATCGAGGTCGGCTTCATCGACCCGAAAGACCCGCGTTTTGTCGCGACAGTGGACGCGCTGGAAAAACACCTGTGCGACGGCCCTTACATGCGGCGTTACGAAGCACCGGATGACTTCGGCAAACCTGAAACCGCCTTCAACATCTGCACCTTCTGGCGCATCGACGCGCTGGCCCGTATCGGCCGCAAGGAGCAGGCGCGTAAAATTTTTGAAACCATGCTGGCTGCGCGCAACCACCTCGGCCTGCTGTCGGAAGACACCCATCCGGTGACCGGCGAGATGTGGGGCAACTTCCCGCAGACCTACTCGATGGTCGGCATCATCAACGCCGCTGTGCGCCTGTCGGCGCCTTGGGATAGCCAGGTATGAAGGGATGGTTCACCCCCGTCGGCGGCTCACTGCGTGTAGCCCCTTCCCCCCTTGCAGGGGGCAGGCGCCTGCGGCCCGGCAGAGCCGGTTCCGCGGCCCCCGCTTGGATCGGCCATTCTGTCAGCCCGCTCTATGGAGACCCAATGCAATGAGCAGGCTTGTCGTGGTGTCCAACCGTGTCGCGGACCCGCGCAAGGCCACGGCGGCGGGCGGTCTGGCGGTGGCGCTGGGCGATGCGCTGTCCGTCAACGGAGGGCTGTGGTTCGGCTGGAGCGGAAACATTGTCGAAGGCGGCACCCCCGGTGAAGGGGAGATGCACACCCAGCAGGCCGGCAATGTCACGCTGACCACGGTGGACCTGTGCCGCGAAGACCACGACAGTTATTACCTGGGTTACAGCAACGGCGTGCTCTGGCCGGTGTTTCATTACCGGCTGGACCTGGCCGACTTCGACGCCGGCTTCATCGGTGGCTACCGCCGCGTCAACCAGATGCTGGCGCGCAAGCTGATGCCGCTACTGCGGCCCGACGACACCATCTGGGTACACGACTACCACCTGATCCCGCTGGCGGCCGAGCTGCGCGCGATGGGCTGCAAGAACCGCATCGGCTTCTTCCTGCACATCCCGCTGCCGCCACCGCTGATCCTCGCGGCCGTGCCCCAGCATGAATGGCTGATCCGCTCGCTGTTTGCCTATGACCTGGTGGGCTTCCAGAGCCAGGCGGATGTGGACCACTTCTCGCGTTATGTCGGCCAGGAGGCGGGCGCCGAGGCCCTGGACCGGCACCAGTTCCGAGCCTTCGGGCGCACGGTGCATGCGCAGGCCTTTCCCATTGGCATCGATGTCGATGAATTTGCGGCCCTGACGCATGGCAAGGAAGCGCGCGAGATGTACGAGCGCATGAAGGAAGAATACTCGCGGCGCCGCCTGCTGCTGGGCGTGGAGCGGCTGGATTACTCCAAGGGCCTGCCGCAGCGCCTGCGTGCCTTCAGGCAGTTGCTGAAGATGTACCCGGAAAACCTCAACAGCGCGACGCTGATCCAGATTGTTTCGCCCAGCCGCGAGGCCATCGACACCTACAGCGGCCTGCTCCAGGAACTGGAGAGTCTGTGCGGCGCCATCAATGGCGACTACGGCGAGCTGGACTGGATGCCGGTGCGTTACATCCACCGCAACGTGGCGCGCAAGCGCCTGCCCGGCCTGTACCGCGTGGCCAGTGTGGCCCTGGTCACGCCGCTGCGCGACGGCATGAACCTCGTCGCCAAGGAGTTCATCGCGGCGCAGGACCCGGCCGACCCCGGGGTGCTGGTGCTGTCACGTTTTGCCGGCGCGGCCGAACAGCTCAAGGAAGCGCTGCTGGTCAACCCCTACGACACCCACGGCACGGCCGAGAGTATCCAGCTGGCGCTGCAGATGCCGCTGCACGAGCGCCAGCGGCGGCACCAGGCGCTGCTCGAGCGCATCCGCAGCCAGGACGTGCACTGGTGGCGCAAGACCTTTCTGCAAACCCTGTCCGGCACCACCCCCGGCTAGAACAAACACCGTCTGGCGCGCTTCTGGCAGGAACACCGGAAATGTGCAACCATTCAGTCATGAATTGAACTGACATGGTCAAACGCAATTACCTCAACCACTCGCTGGCCGATGGCATACGCAAGGTGGGCTTTCGCAAATGGTATGAACGCGAGCTGATGTCCAGCCATGCCCACATGCTGCTGGCCCTGTTGTGCACGATTGCCCTGATGGCCACGCTGGAGCTTTTTCAAGGCGGCACCCTCACCGAAAAACTGGTGGACGTGGTCCTGTTCATCATCAGCGGCGCGGTGGGACTGTGGGCCCTGCGCCGCTACCTGTACTTGCTGCTGCATGCCGAAACCGTGGCCGACCAGGCCAATTGCCCGAAATGCGCCGAATACGGCCGGCTCGATGTTGTCGAGGAAGACCACCGCAATGGCCAGCTTCTCGTCAAGTGCCGCAAATGCGGCGAGCCCTGGACGCTGATCCCCTGAGACCCGGGCCGCTTCAGACCACCAGTGCCAGCGCCGCGTAGTCGCCCACCCGGTCCTGCAGGCCGGCCGGCACCAGCACAAAGCCGTCCGTCAGCGCCGGCAGCCTGCCGCTGATGTGGGCCTGCAGGCGCGGCAGCAGGTAATCGTGGTGGTGCCAGAACACAGCGCCGCCGATGCTGATGCACTGCAGGTCCAGCGTCACGACCAGGTTGTACAGGGCCCGGCCCATCACCCGGCAGATGTCATCAATAATGGCCACAGCGCCCGTCTCTCCTGCGCGAGCAGCTATCAAAATAGAAGCAGCGTCGGCATAACCGAGCGCACCAAAACGCCGCGGCATCGCGTTGCCCGCCACCAGCGCCTCGACATCGCCGATGTTGCCGCAACCGCACAGCGCATCGTTGTTGTCGCTGACGAACATGTGGCCGGCATGGCCGGCGTTGCCGTTTTTTCCGCGCAGCATCTGCCCGTCCACACACAGGCCGACACCGATGCCGGTGCTCCAGGTCACGTAAGCGCAATGGGCCATGCCCTGCAGCGCGCCCCAGCGACGCTCGGCCTTGAGCGCGGCCAGACCGTCATTTTCAACCCGCACCTGGGCGAACACCTCGCGCAACGGCGCTTCGAGCAAGGCCGTGGTCCAGTGGTTAGGCAGCCCGCGCGCCGCCCCGGCCAGGCCGCCGCAGATGTTGGGCGCCGCGAGTTCGACCTGGCCGTCGTTGAGCACAAAGGGGCCGCAGGACGCCACGCCGACGGCCGCCAGGTCCTCACGGCGGATCTGCGCCGCAGCGCTGCTTTCCTCTATCATCCGCAACACCTGCCGCGCCAACGCATCGCTGGCGCCCTCCTTGGCCGTCGGCTCCACCCGCCGGCCCAGAATGCCGCGCTGATCGACCACCGCAACCGCCACCTTGGTGCCACCAATGTCCACGCACGCCACCGGCGCGGCGCCGGCAGGCAGGCGAATGTCGGGGCCGGCGAAGGGTGGAGCGGTAGGTAGAGGGCTGTTCATGGCAGGCGGTTCAAATCATCTGGCTGATGAGGCTGGCCACGAGGCTCAGGACGATGGTGGTTGTCAGCGGAATGAACCATTCGCGCCCGAACAGTTTGAACCGCAAGTCGCCCGGCAGTTTCCCAAAGCCCAGCTTGTGCAGCAAGGGCGTGAACCAGCTGATGAAGATCAGCGCCAGGAAAATCACCAGCATCCAGCGAATCATGGGGCTAGTTTAGGGGCAAGCGCCGGCCCCGGTCTGAACAGCCGGATCGCTGCGCCCTCCGCTACAAGGTGTGGCTTCTGTCAACTTGGGAAAACCCCAGCGCCTGCCAGCCGCTCCAGGGCCGGGCCGGTGAATTGACGGCAAAACCGATGACCTTGAACAACTCACCCATCTCATGTTCATTGATCAGTTTCTGCACCATGACGCGCTCGGACAGCGGCACGTCTTCCATGCCGTCCAGCACGCCGCAGTTCAGCAAAAAACGCGCCTGGCTGGTGTAACCCAGCACCTGGAAACCGGCGTCCTGCCCGGCCAGCGCAATGCCGCTGAAGTTGACGTGCGCGGTGATGTCTTTCTCGCCCACGTCCTGCAGCGCATCCGCGTCGGCCAGGTGAGCGCGGTGGCACATGACCGTGCCCATGCTGCGCTGCGGGTGGTAATACTCGTGTTCAGGGAAGCCGTAATCCAGCAGAAACACCGCGCCGGCCTGCAGCCGGTCGGCCAGGGTGCGCACGAATGCTTCGGCCTGCGGGTGGACCTCGGTCAGGTAGTCGTGGCTGCCGGCCACCTCGAGCGGCGGCCGCAGGGCCGTGGGCTGATCCGCCGGAACAAAAACATCGTCGTGAACGGCGACGCCGCGCTCCTGCCAGGCGCCGTCCACGCGGGCCAGCAACTGCACCGGCATGGCGTCCAGCACCTCGTTGCCGACCACCACGCCCTGCATCTGCGCCGGCAACTCGCTGACCCATTGCACGGTGTCGCCCCAGGCGGCTAGGCGCTCACGCTGGCGCGCCTGCAGGCTGCCGGAGAGATCCACAATCGTGTAGCGCCTGACCTGCGGCCCCAGGGCTTGCAGCAGTTGCTGCGCCAGCGCGCCGGAACCCGCGCCGAACTCCCAGACCTCCGTGGTCTCCGTGGCCGCCAGGGCCTGCGCCACCTGCCGCGCCAGCGCCTGGCCAAAATGCAGGGAAAGCTCGGGCGCGGTGACAAAATCGCTGCCGCCGCCCTTCACGCCGGCGGGCATGAGGCCGAACTGGCGCGCATCGCGAGCGTAGTAGCCCAGACCGGGGGTGTACAAGGCCATGGCCATGAAACGGTCAAAACCGATCCAGCCACCGGCAGCGGTTATGGCCCCGCGGATGTGGGCGGCCAGGGGGCTCGTTAAACTAGGGGGTATCGTCATGGGGGAGGTGCTCACCCCCGGATTGTCGGCGATTGCCCTGCCTCCAGCACCCCCAGCCTTCACCACATGAACCCAGCGTCCTCTGCTCCTGTTGTTCTCGTTACCGGCGCCGCCAGGCGGCTGGGCCGCGAGATCGCGCTTGCGCTGGCAGCCGGCGGCTGGCACGTGGCCGTGCACTACCGGAGCTCGGAGGCAGATGCTACCAAAACAGTAGCTGACTGCGCCCGACTGGCGGGGGATTCAGCCTCTTTTTGCACTGATCTTGAGGATGAAGCTGCGGTCCGCGGCCTGTTGCCGCAAGTGATCAAACATTTCGGCCAGGTCGATGCGGTGGTCAACAACGCTTCCACCTTCGAACACGACAGCGCCGCCAGTTTCGGTTTTGCGTCCCTTGAAAAACACATGCGCAGCAACACCGGCGCGGCGATCATTCTGGCGCAGGCCCTGCATGCCCACGTGCTGGCGCGGCAGGCCACCGACGCCGTGACCGGGCCAACCGGCCGGTTTGCGGTGATCAACCTGCTGGACCAGAAACTCTGGAACCTCAACCCCGATTTTTTCAGCTACACCCTGTCCAAGGCGGCGCTCGAAGCCGCCAACACCATGCTGGCCATCGCACTGGCGCCGCAGGTGCGCGTGGTGGGGGTGGCCCCCGGGCTGACACTGACCAGCCATCTGCTGAGTGACGAGAAATTCCAGGCCCTGCACAAACTCTCGCCGCTGGGCCGTTCGTCCAGCGCGGCCGATGTGGCGGCCACCGTCAGGTTCGCGCTGGAAAATGCATCCATCACCGGCACCACGCTGCTGGTGGACGGCGGACAGCACCTGCTGAAATTCGAGCGCGATTTCTCACTGATGTGAGCGCACCCTCCTACACCGCCACCTCTTGCCCTCCATGCAGACTGACTTCACCATGTTCAACACCCGTGGCACCCAGATCCTGACGCTGACCGGACTGCGCTTCAACGCCAACCTCGGCATCCTGGAGCAGGAAAAAAGCGCGCCGCAACCGATTCAGGTAGACGCCGAACTCAACCTCGGCACGCAGCCGCTGCTGCCCAGCGACGACGACATCCACCACGTGCTGGACTACCGCAAGGTGCGCCAGATCATCATCAACGAATGCACGGCCGAACATGTGAACCTGCTGGAAAGCCTGATCGGCAAGCTGGCACACCGGCTGATGCTGCTGCCCGGCGTGCTGGGTGTGCGCGTGAAAATTGCCAAACTTGAAATTTTTGACGACTGCGAAGTGGCCATTCGTGTCGAGACCGGCCAGTGGTAAGGTTTAGAAGCCTCAAGGAAAAGCATGCTTATTACACGTCTTGTACTCAAAAATTGGCGTAACTTCCGCAATTTGGACGTCCCTTTTAGGGAGGTTTCTTTCTTGCTGGGGCCTAATGCCTCTGGAAAATCAAACATTCTTGACGTATTCCGGTTTTTGCGTGATGTAAGCAAAACTCAGGGAGGTGGGCTGCAAAAGGCTGTCGCCGACCGGGGGGGCATGACCAAGCTACGCTGTCTTC
The DNA here is from genome assembly GCF_029945925.1 of Polaromonas sp. Lineage (GTDB taxonomy): Bacteria > Pseudomonadota > Gammaproteobacteria > Burkholderiales > Burkholderiaceae_C > Polaromonas. The sequence goes on from NZ_JAQSDN010000048.1 coordinate 32,694, forward strand.
ACGCTCGACAAGATCCCGGTGTGCAAATTGAGGTCACCTTGTCAGAAACGGCAGATGGCCCGCCGTTATGGCGGTACATCTTGGGTTTTGAGGGAAAGGGTTCGAAGGAAGTCCTTATTTCGAAAGAGCAGGTATGGCAAGGCGGTAAGTTACTCATTGATCGTCCTACAAAGGAGGACAAGAGCGACCCGATGCTGTTAACCCAAACGCATTTGGAGCAAATTCAAACGAATACCAAGTTTCGCGACCTTGTCGATTTTTTCGGTGCAACCACCTACCTTCATCTGGTTCCTCAATTGTTGAAGTTCGCCGACAAAATAGGTGGACAGCGACTTGAGGACGATCCTTTTGGACAAGGTTTTCTTGAGCGCTTGGCCAAGACGCCCGAAAAGACCCGTAATGCCCGGCTAAGAAAGATCGAGATTGCATTGGCAATGGCAGTGCCGCAATTCAAGCAACTCGACTTCAAAACGGATGTTCTGGGACACCCGCACTTGCACGCGAGATATGAACATCATCGGCCTAATGCTGGATGGCAGTCAGAGGAACATTTTTCGGATGGCACCTTGCGGTTGCTTGGCTTGCTTTGGGCTCTGCAGGAAGGAAGTTCCTTACTTCTTCTTGAAGAGCCAGAGATTTCCTTGAATGACGCCATCGTCAAAGAGATACCTTTGATGTTGAATCGCCTCCAACGTACCAAGAAGGTCCGGCGCCAGGTGATTTTGAGCACCCACAGCGAAGCGCTGTTAAGCAACCCGGGGATTGACGGTCGAGGTGTCATATTGCTCGAAACAAGCAAAGATGGCTCCACAGCGCGGACAGTGACCTCCGAAGAGTCGCTTGATATCAAAGCGGGCCTTAGTGTGGCAGACGTAGTGCTTCCCAAGACCCGCCCAACAACTGTGAATCAGTTGGGATTGTGGCAATGACATTTGTTGCTCTCGCTACAGAGGATGAATTGAGCGAGGCGGTGGGCAAGCGTCTTTTGATCGATGCGGGCTATCAACTTGAGCCAGCGCCACTGCTGCGCAGAAATGGATCCGGTTACCTGCGCTCCAAAATGGATAGTTGGTGCGAGATGGCCAAAAGAAAACCCGTTTTCTTGTTAACGGACCTCGATAGAACAGTCTGTCCAGCTGAATTACGCGCGGCTTGGATTGGCAATCGCAAACCATCTGAAAATCTTGTTATGCGTGTTGCCGTACAGGAGATTGAGGCTTGGATCTTGGCAGATCATCAGGCTTTGAAAACTATTGTCGGAAGTCGTGGATCGCTTCCAATGGACCCAGACGCGCTCCCAGACCCGAAGCAGTATTTTCTTCGACTTATCGCGAAGCAAGCGCGCCGGGAGATTCGAGAAGAATTAGTGGCAGATGCCGGAGCGATCGCAAGCCAAGGCATTGGATACAACGCGCGACTTAGCCATTTAGTTTCCACGATATGGAGTCCCGAACGAGCGGCCCTCCGATCAAAAAGCCTACACAAAGCCCGAATTCGGCTCCGTGAATTGGTTCACCGCATGCATCTCAATCAGGATTAAAAAATGAACGCAAGATGGATTGAAGAGGATTCTGCCGTTGCAGCGACTTCCTCTGTAAAAATGAAGATAGAACGCGAGGAACACAAGCTTGAAAAACGCCTGTGCCGCGAGGTGGGCCGCGCGATTGTCGACTTCAACATGATCGAGGAAGGCGACAAGGTCATGGTCTGCGTCTCGGGCGGCAAGGACAGCTACGCGATGCTGGACATCCTGCTCAAGCTGCAAAAACGCGCACCGATCAACTTCGAGCTGATCGCCGTCAACCTCGACCAGAAGCAACCCGGCTTTCCCGACCACATCCTGCCGCAGTACCTGGAAAAACTCGGTGTGCCTTTCCACATCGAGACGCAGGACACCTACAGCATCGTCAAGCGCGTGATCCCCGAAGGCAAGACCATGTGTTCGCTGTGTTCGCGCCTGCGCCGCGGCATTTTGTACCGGGTTGCCGAGGAGCTGGGCGCGACCAAGATCGCGCTGGGCCACCACCGCGACGACATGCTGCAGACCTTCTTTTTGAACATGTTTTTTGCTTCGCGCCTCAAGGGCATGCCGCCCAAGCTGGTCAGTGACACCGGCAAACACGTGGTGATCCGGCCCATGGCCTATGTGCCCGAGAAAGATCTCATCAAGTGGGCGCAGGTGCGCGACTTTCCGATCATCCCGTGTTCGCTGTGCGGCAGCCAGCAGAACCTGCAGCGCGTGCAGGTCGGCAACATGCTGCGCGAGTGGGACAAGAAATTCCCGGGGCGCCTGGAGAACATGTTCACCTCGCTGCAAAACGTCGTGCCCTCGCACCTGATGGACGGCAAGCAGCACGACTTCAAGGGCATACGCAGCACCGGCATGCCGGACCCGGAAGGCGACAAGGCCTTTGACATGGAAGAGTTTTTTGAACCCGTCCGGCCCGGGCTGGGCGTCGTGACGCTGTAAGTTTTACAAACCATTCAGACCTGGAGGCCTTATGTCGAAAGCGCTGACAGCTATCATTTTTGCAGTAACCCTGGCAGGGCTGCTGGGCGGTTGCGCGAGCACCCGCATGGTCGGCAGTGAGGTCAACAGCTTCGCCCGATGGGCGCCGACACCGCCTGCGCCGGGCAGCAGCTACCGCTTCGAGCGTTTGCCCTCGCAGCAGTCGGACATGTCCCAGGCCCGGCTGGAAGGACTGACCCAGGCCGCGCTGGCCAAAGTGGGCCTGCAGCACAACCCGCAGGCGGCGAGCCTGAGCGTGCAGGTCAGCGCCAGCTCCCAGCCCATGCTGCGCTCGCGCTGGGACGGTGGCTACTACCCATATGGCGGTGGTCCCAACATCTTCATCGGCGGCGGCAGCGGCGTGGGTGTCAGCAATGTTGGTGTGGGTTTCGGCTTCGGTTTTCCGCTGGGCGGCATGGACACGCCGATGTACCGGCGCGAAGTCAGCATCGTGATGCGCGAGCTGCGCAGCAACGTGGCCGTGTATGAAACACGCGCGGTCAGCGAGGAACCCTGGCTGGACACCGACCCGGTGCTGTCGGCCATGCTGGACGCCGCCCTGCGCGGCTTCCCCGTGCCGCCGGCCGGGCCGCGCCGCGTTAGCGTGGAAGTACCCCGCTAGATGTGGGCCCCCACGCTCGTCACTGCGTGTACTGCGCTGCCCCCCGAGGGGGCCGCTGCGCCTGCGGCCCGGCGGAGCCGGTTCCGCGGCCCCTGCTTGAAGGGGATGCTGTCCCAACGTTTGGGCACTGGTTTTCCGTTCGTCCTGAGCCTGTCGAAGGATGCTCCGAAAGGGGCGCTGCGCGGTGAGTGAATCCGCGCGCGTGCTGGCCATTCGCCATGGCGAAACCACCTGGAATGTGGATACCCGCATCCAGGGCCAGCTCGATGTCGGGCTCAACGACACCGGCCGCTGGCAGGCCGAGCGCCTGGCCCGCGCGCTGGCGGAAGAACCCATACGCGCCATTTACGCCAGCGACCTCGGGCGTGCCCATGAAACGGCGATGGCGATCAGCCGCGTCTCCGGTGTGGCGGTCACCGCCGAACAAGGCCTGCGCGAGCGGCATTTCGGCGAATTCCAGGGCAAGACCTTTGCCGAGATCGAAGCCGTTCTGCCCGAGCAGGCCAGGCTCTGGCGCACACGCGACCCGGCTTTTGCCCCGACCGGCGGCGAGTCGCTGCTGCAGTTGCGCGAACGCGTGGTTGCCACCGCTGAAAACCTCGCGGCGCGCCATGCCGGCGAGCTGATCGTGCTGGTCGGCCACGGCGGCGTGATGGACGTGTTGTACCGGGCCGCGACGCGGCTGGACATCCAGGCGCCGCGCACCTGGGCCCTGGGCAATGCGGCCATCAACCGCCTGCTCTGGACGCAGGACGGTTTCACCCTGGTCGGCTGGGCCGACACCCAGCACCTGGACAACGACAACAACCCCCTCGATGAAACGACGACCTGATGCACCTGCTGTCTGACCTGCTGGGCCGCCCTGCCGCGGCCATCGACACCCCCGCGCTGGTGATCGACCTCGACGCGATGGAGCGCAACCTGGACCGCATGGCGGCGTTCGCGGCGCAACACGGCGTCATGCTGCGGCCACACGCCAAGATGCACAAAAGCGCGACCCTGGCCAGGCTGCAGATGGCCCACGGCGCGGTCGGCGTCTGCGTTCAGAAAACCTCGGAGGCGGAAGCGCTGGCGGCGCTGGGCGTGAACAACATCTACATCAGCAACGAGGTGGTCTCGCCCTTCAAGCTCAAGCGCGTCATGTCGGTTGCCAGGGAGCTGCAGGCGCTGGGCGGCCAGCTGGCCATCGCGGTCGACAGCCTCGAGGGCCTGCGCCGGCTGGCCCAGGCTGCGCACGGCCAGCATGCGGCCATTCGTGTTTTCATCGAGATCGATGTCGGCCATGGGCGCTGCGGCCTGGCGCCCGGCACGCCCGCCGTCGCACTGGCCGATGAAATGGCGCTGCACCCGGCGTTGCAGTTTGGCGGTCTGCAGGCCTATCATGGACGCGCCCAGCATCTGCGCACCGTGGCCGAACGGCAGGCGGCGATTGCGCAGGTCATCACCCATGTGCAGGCCACCCGGGCCGCGCTGCAGGCGGCAGGCCACGCGGTGCCGTTGGTCACCGGCGCAGGCACCGGCACCTTTGCGCTGGAAACCGCCAGCGGCGTGTATGGCGAGTTGCAGGCGGGCTCCTACCTGTTCATGGACCGCGACTACGCCGGCAACGAGCGCGACCCGGCGCAGCCGCCCTTCGAACACGCGCTGTTCGTCAAAAGCCAGGTCATGAGTGTCTGCGCCAGCCATGCGGTGGTGGATGCGGGGCACAAAAGCCATGCGATTGATTCGGGCCTGCCGGCGGTGCACGGCCTGGCGCTGGACTATGCCAACGGCGGCGACGAACACGGCATCCTGCGCGGCGCGGTGCTGCCGGCGCTGGGCGACACGGTGTGGCTGATCCCCGGCCACTGCGACCCGACCGTCAACCTGCACGACCACCTGCTGGGCGTGCGCGGCGGTCTGGAACATGGCACGGTCGAGCAGATCATCAGGGTTGATGCCAGAGGCGCTTTGACCTGAGCTGCGACAAAATGGCGGGATGACCCCCAGCCAGATCATCGTCCTCGCCACCCCCGTCTTCTTTCTCCTGATTGCGATCGAATTCGCCTGGGGTTACGCGAAGGGCCGCAACACCTACCGCCTGAACGACGCGATCAACAGCATCAGCCTGGGCATGCTGAGCCAGATCAGCGCGGTGTTCACCCGGCTGTTTCGCGTCGGCATCTACACCGCCATCTATTCGTCGGTCGCGCTGTTCCCCGACGAAGCCTTCTGGACCACCTGGTATGGCTGGCTGATCGCCCTGGTCTTTTACGACTTCTGCTACTACTGGCTGCACCGCGCCGGCCATGAAAGCGCGGTCTTCTGGGCCGCGCATGTGGTGCACCACCAGAGCCAGGACTACAACCTCTCGACCGCGCTGCGCCAGACCAGCAGCGGCGCCCTGCTCGGCTGGATTTTCTACGTGCCGATGGCGATTGCCGGCGTGCCGCCGCTGGTCTTCGGCGTGGTGGTGCTGATCGACCTGCTCTACCAGTTCTGGGTGCACACCGAACACGTGCCCAAGCTCGGCTGGTTCGACCGCTGGTTCTGCTCGCCGTCCAACCACCGCGTGCACCACGCGGTCAACGACCACTACCTCGACAGAAACTACGGCGGCATCCTGATCGTCTGGGACCGGCTCTTCGGCAGCTTCCGCGAGGAGGACGAAAAATGCATCTACGGCACACGCAGCCCGCTCAACAGCTGGGACCCGCTGTGGTCCAACGCCGAGGTCTACTGGGCCCTGGCCAAAGACGCCTGGCACGCCAGCAACTGGGGCGACAAGCTCCGCATCTGGTTCAAGCCGCCCGGTTGGCGCCCGGCCGATGTGGCCGCGCGTTTTCCGCGGCAGGCCTTTGACATCACGCGGCTGCAGCGTTACCACCCACCCATGACCCGCGCCCTGATGTGGTTCGGCGCCGTGCAGTTTGTCGTGCTGTTGCAGGGCGTCGCCCTGTTCCTCTGGTACGCCGACAACCTGCCGGCCTTGCAGTCGGCCGTCTGGCTGGGGGTACTGGCCATCGGGCTCTGGGCCGTGGGTGCCGCGCTGCAGGGCCGCCTGACGATGACCGAGGTGCTGCTGATCGAGGCCGCGGCGCTGGCAACGGCGACCAGCGCCCTGGGGCTGGTGGAGCTGCACCGCGTGTTCAAGCCGCTGGCGCTTGGTTTTGCTCTTGTTTTTGTAGCTGCTCGCGCACACCCCATAAGGGCTGAGAGCCGATTTGATCTGATTTTGGGGGCAGGTCTGGTCTTTTCCCTCGCCGGCGATGTTCTCCTGATGTTTCCCGGCTTCTTCATCCCCGGCCTGCTGTCTTTCCTGGTCGCCCACCTGTTCTACATTGCCCTGTTCAAGCAGGGCCAGGCCTGGTTCCCCAGCCGGCGCGCGCTGGCCGCCACCTTGGGCGTCGGTGCGCTGATGTACGCCTTCCTGTTTGCCGGGCTCAACCCGGTGCTGCGTTTTGCGGTGGCCGCCTACGTGATCGTGATTGCATTGATGGCCGCGCAGGCCATCGGCCGGGCCACGGTGCTGCGTGACAAGGCTTCACTGGGCGTGGCCGTCGGTGCCGGCTTTTTCATGCTGAGCGACGCGCTGCTGGCCACCAACAAGTTCGCCCAGCCCCTGCCCATGGCACAGCTGTGGGTGCTGGGAACCTACTATCTCGCGCAAGTCCTGATCGTGCACAACGCGCGGCCTGCCACTGCAGGGCAGCGGGCGGGCTGAACGCAAAGCCGCTCAGCACGCAAAGTGCATCTCGCGGCGATATGGAAGCGCTTCCGTCGGTGCGGGCCTACAGATGGCGGCCCGCCGGGTTCCTATGCTTTTGCATTTCAACAGGAGTTTTCATGCAAGAGCAATCCACCGACCGCCACCCCATCAGCAACCTTGAATATGACTGGATCACGCTGATCCAGAACAAGGCGCAAGCGCTCATGGCCTACGACCAGTACATCAAGGATGCCGAGCAGGCTGGCTCCGCCGAATGCGCCGCATTTTTCCAGAAAGTGCACGACAGCGACAAGGCACAGCTGGCCGAGGCCAAGGGGCATCTGGTGGCCGTGCTTCAGGGAAAAATGGGCAAGTAGGCGCAACACGCCCGGCCAGCCGCCGCCAGGCGGAGTTCGCCGGGACAGTCAGTCTGCCTGGCACCACCGACCGGACGCCGTGCACACACTGGCCGGTGCGCCGTTCAGCCAGACCTGCTCATCGCCCAGCAGCAAGGCGGTCGAAGGGTCGATGTCGAAGCTGATCCCCAGTGCCTGCCCGACAGCGGCGTTCTCCATGGGAAGCTCCCAGGTCAGGAACACCAGGCTGCAATCCTGCCCGGGCGGGAAATCGGCCGCATCAAAGCCAGGGCTGCGGCGCTTGATCACGGCATGCGGCTGACCGGTATCGAAGACCACCACCGTGCCCCGGCGCAGGGGAATGCGAAGACCTGTTGCCGGAAAATGCAGGTCCAGGCCCTTGTCCTCGCTCAGAAAGAGATTGCAGAAGGCCGCGCCACCATACGACACGCCATCGTGGTGGTACCTCGCGCCGCGGCAAGCCATCAAGGCGCCCTCAGAAGAAGCAAGCGCCTCGTGCAGACCCAGCGTGTGCGTCCAGTCCGACGCCGCCTGCACGCAGTGCTTGTAGTCCGGCCAGCGCGCACGCGCACGCACCAAAGGCAAGGCCTCGACGTCGCCGGGTTCCAGTTCCAGGTGTATCGAGATCTCCCTTTCCCAATCGGCCACGAGCCGGGCAGAGGGCGTAGGCACATCGACCGTGCCCGACAGCACAACATCACTCACGCTGCGGCTGCGCATGGCATCGCCACTGCGGAAATAGGCAACCAGGCGGTCTCGCACGCGGGGTGGTGGAAGGGGGGCGCTCATCTGCACCAGTGTAGTCAGGCGGCGCGAGTCCACGAGCGAGGGTAAGGCCGCAGAGCTGGCCTAAACGCAGCAGTTGCCTGAGAATGGCACACCTTGAACTGAAATCGTGACAGCCACTTTGTCAATGAACACGTAATCAATTAGGTCAACCGTATGACTACAACCAGCTTTTTAGATTTTTCTGCGCCGTGTTGTCTGGCAAGCTGCCATGTTATTCCGCGCTTTTGCGGGGTATATCAAAGTTAGATTTCACGAACACGTGCATGCCGACACAAGCCGCAATCACCGCCCTTTCACCGTCATCTACCGCTTCCATGGTGAAGCCGGCGCAGTCCGCCGCATCTGCCATTGACGCTGCAAACTCTGTCACTTCGGGCTCGTCGCCGGCTGACCTAGTCACTCTAATCAAGCCCTTCACCGCGGATGCGCTGGCGAATGGGTTCGCGACGTTAGTCGGAGCATTGGTGGGCGCAATGCTCGCCTACGCTTTGCAGCGCCGTTTTCAACGGTCGCTGGAGCTCAAGGGCGAATTGACCTCAGCACACCGCCTGATGTTCGCGTTGCTTCAGCAGATAAACACCATCGTGCTCATTCAGCGCGACTACGTATTCGGCGAACTGAAGAATCCCGGCAGGTTTCTTTCCATTCCGGCCACACCGGCCTTCGACACTGGGAAAAACGTGTTGGAGCTGCCAGAGCTTGCCTTCTTGTTAGGCTCTAAGGCGGGCCGGGCAATCCTGTACGACTTCTACTTGGCTCAAGAGAACTATGTCGAAGCGCTGAATCAGTGGAATCTCCGGTCCGCGTTGCATCTGGAAAAGATTCAGCCGGCGTTCGCAGCGTCGGGCATCCCGATGGGCGCAACCGTGACTGAGGCCGATCTGCAACGAGCCCTCGGCGCACATCATTTCGGAGCAATTGTGAACTCCACGAACAACACCATTGATTCCCTGAAGAGGGCATTCGAACGGCTTGCCGCCGTGAAGAAGCAGGCTCGACCGTATTTGGTGAAACGCTTCGATACTGACGACTTTACGGAATTCGATTTTCCCGACACCTACGGCCTGACTGACGCCGGCGCGGCGGCAAAGGCTACCCCGTGAAATCTAACAAATTGATCGACACGGACGTCCTGGCGTCCGGCTTCGCCGACCAACTGTCCGCCAGTCATCTCCGACGTTAGACGCTCACTCCATGTCCATCGCCGATCTTCCGAACCTGGGACCCAAGTCGCAGCAAATGCTGGCGCTCGCTGGTGTTACCTCCGTTGAGCAGCTGAGGTCCTTGGGGTCGGTTGCGACTTATGCACTGGTAAAGCGCAGCGGTGGAAATCCAAGCCTGAATCTCTTGTGGGCCCTGGAGGGCGTGCTGACCGGCCTTCCCTGGCAGGTGGTCGCCAGGGACCATCGGACAAGTCTCCTCCTGGCGCTGGACGACCATGAGCAACAGGCATAGCCAGTCGGGCGAGATTGCTGAGCCCATACGCTGGTGACTGCCTTCTGAGAACGCTCCGAAATAACCACATTTCCACTCTTCCCCAGCGCCACTCCGGGATCAACCAGCCGGCGCGTGGGTCACAGCTTCATCGCGCGCGATACGCCCGTCGATCAGCTCGACCAGCCGGTCGCAGCGCGCAGCCAGGCGCGGGTCGTGGGTGACCACGACAAAGGTGGTGCCGAGTTCGACGTGCATACGCCGCAGCTGCACAAAGACCTCGTCGGACGAGGCGGTGTCCAGGTTGCCGGTCGGTTCGTCGGCCAGCACCAGCGCCGGCTCCATCACAAGCGCGCGGGCAATCGCCACGCGCTGCTGCATGCCGCCCGACAGTTCGGCCGGCCGCTTGTCCATCGCGTTGGCCAGGCCCACCGAGGCCAGCAGCGCGCGGGCGTGCTCGCGTTGCTTGACACTGACATGGCCGCCGCGCATCAGCGCGGGCAGCGTGACGTTTTCCAGCGCCGTGAAGGCCGGCAGCAGGTGATGGAACTGGAACACAAAGCCCAAGGTGCTGCGCCGCAGCAGGGTCAGGGCCGCATCGTCCAGGCCATACACCTCCTGGCCCTGCAGCCGGTAGCTGCCGGCCGTCATGCCTTCGAGCAGGCCGACGATGTTGAGCAGCGTGCTTTTGCCGGAGCCGGAGGGGCCGATCAGTGCAATGAATTCGCCGCGTTGCACCTGCAGCGACACGCCGTGCAACACCTCGGCCTCACTGGGCAGGCCCAGGTTGTAACTCTTGCGAACCTCGCCCATGTCGATCAGCGCGCGGGAATTGTCGGCGGCCGTCATGGGGTCACATCCGTATCGCCTGCGCCGGGTCCAGCGCCGCAGCGCGGCGCGCCGGTGCCACCGCGGCCAGCACCCCACACACGGTGGCGATCAGCGCCACCTGCAGGGCCGTGGCCAGCGGCAGGCCGATGACAAACAGCGGCAGCCCGTCGGAGCCGCGCACGAATTTCGTGAACAGCCAGATCATCAGCACGGCCAGCGCAATGCCAAGCGCCGAGCCGAGCGCGCCCACCACCGCGCCCTGCACCAGGAAAAGCCGCAGGATCTGACCGCGCGTGGCGCCCATGGCGCGCAGGATGCCGATCTCGCGGCGCTTTTGCACGACAGACACCACCAGCACGCTGGCAATGCCCAGCACCACCACCACCAAGACCACCCCGCGTATCAGCGCGGTGCTGACCGACTGGGCGTTGAGGGCCGACACCAGCTGCGCGTTGCTCTCCTGCCAGCTTTCGACCTTGTAGGGAAACTGCCGGCGCAGCTCACCGGCCAGGTCCTGGGCCGACCAGACGTCTTTCACGGTCAGGTCCAGGCTGGTGGCGCCGCCGGGCAGGCCTAGCAGGTTTTGTGCCGCGCGTAGCGGCACGATGACGGTGCGACGGTTCAGGTCCTTGATACCCAAGTCCACCAGCGCGGTGACACGCACCGAGTCGCTGACCAGGCCGGTCTGCACGGTCAGGCGGTCACCGGCGCGCACGCCCAGGTCGGCGGCCAGTTCACGGCCCACGATGGCCTCGCCCGGCGCCAGCCGCGCGCTGCCGCTGATCACCTTGCTGCGCAGCCCGACGACGCGGTCGTAGCGGTCCAGGTCCACACCCATCAGCGCAATCGCCTGGGTGGCCTCGCCGCGCAAGGCCAGGCCGGCGCCCGACACCATGGGGGACACGCCGGCAATGGCCGGCATGGCTTCAAGCAGCGGCACCAAAGCCTGCCAGTTGGCGACCGAGCGCAGGCGCTGTGCGCGCGGCTGGGTGTCGGTCAGTGTGATGGTGCCAGGCGCGGCCGGCCAGGCGGTCGTGACCACATCGTCCGGCGCATGCACGCTGATGTGCGCCTGCGCGCCCAGGGTCTTGGTCAAGGTGCTTCCCTGCAGGCCGCTGATCAGCGCCGAAATGTAGGCAATGACCGCCACACCGGCGGCCACGCCGACGATGATGAGCACGGTCTGCATGCGGCCCTCGCGCAGGAAACGCAGCGCCACGCGCCATTCAAAACCGAGCCCGGGGATCATGCCGCTTCAGCGCCCGATGGCGTTGCTCATGGCCGAGCCCGCTTCGGACGCGGCCGCAGCTTTGGCGACCGGCTGCCCCGGCGCCCAGGCCACGGCGCGCGCGCGAATCCGGGCGCCGGCCGGGACGCTGCTGCCCAGCAGCACGGCGTCCCCTTCAGCCAGGCCCTCGAGCACTTCGGCCGCGTCCAGCGTGCGCAAGCCCAGGCGCAGCGGGCGCTCCTGCGCGCGACCCGCGTCGGCGACCAGCACCGTCGCCGTGGCGGGTGACGGCTGGCCGCGCAAAGCGCTCAGCGGCAGCACCAGGGCGCGTTCGCGCCGGCCGGTTTCAACCTCGACCGACAGCGTCATGTCTTCCCGCAAAAAGGCCGGCGCCTGCTGCTCGAGCGCAAACTTGACTTCGATCGCGCCGCGCTGGGCATCGACGGCAGGGGCAATCGACAACACGCGGGCGGCAAAACGCTGGTCGGCAAAAGCATCAGCCACCACGGCCGCCTTCTGCCCCGGCTGCAACTGGTCGAGGAAACGCTCGTCCACCTGCGCCGTGAGTTGTGTGGGGCCGGCCAGCGCCAGGCTCATCAGGGCCTTGCCGGGCTGCACGATCTGCCCCGGCTCGACATCGCGTGTCAACACGCGTGCATCGGTCGGTGCCAGCACGGCCGCCTGCGCCAGGCGGGCGCGCGCCGCCGCCGTGGCGGCGCTGGCCAGGGCCAACTGCGCCTGGGCCTGGGCCACGTCGGTACCGGCATCGGCGTTGGCCTGGGTCTGTGCGCGGGCGCCGGCCTGCTGCGCCCGGGCCACTTCGACGGCACGCCGGACTTCATCGAGCCGCGCTTCGCTGAGAAAACCTTGCTTCACGAGTTGCTGGGTGCGTGCCAGCTCGGCCTCGGCCGCCTTCAGCGTCGAGTCGGCCTGCGCAAGGCCGGCCTGCGCGGACGTGCGGCCGGTGCTGCGCAAGCCTGCCAGCCGCGCCTGGGCCTGGCGCTCGGAAGCCAGCGCCTGCGTCACGGCGGCGCGCAGCTCCTCGGTCTCCAGCTGGACCAGCACGTCGCCCCGGCGCACCTGCGCACCTTCGGCCACCCGCACCTGCGCGACGCGCCCGGTCACGGTGCTGCCCACGTCCACGCGCGACAGGGTCGCCACGCGGGCAGAAAACTGCAGGGTCCGCAGCAGCGGCGCATAACGCAATTCCAGCACATCGACCCGGGGACTTTTCTGGACAAACCAGGCCACGCCGGCTGCCACCACAAGCATGGCCACGACCCCCATCCAGATCCAGCCGCGTTTCAGGGAAAGGGTATGGGCCAGGCTCATGGAAGGTTCAGGTTCCGGGTTCAAACAGGCCTGCGCCGGTGCCGGGCGGTGTCACGCCCAGATGCCGGTAGGCGGCCAGCGTCGCGATGCGGCCGCGCGGCGTGCGCTGCAGATAACCCTGCTGGATCAGATAGGGCTCGATCACGTCTTCAATCGTGTCGCGCTCCTCGCCGATGCTGGCGGCGATGTTGTCCAGGCCCACCGGGCCGCCGTCGAATCTGTGAATGACAGCCTCAAGCAGTTTCCTGTCCATCACGTCGAAGCCCTGGGGGTCGACGTCGAGCATGGCCAGCGCCTTGTTGGCGATGTCCAGCGTGATGTGGCCTGCACCCTTGACCTCGGCATAGTCGCGCACGCGGCGCAGCAGGCGGTTGGCAATGCGCGGTGTGCCGCGCGAACGGCGTGCAATTTCAAAACCACCGTCTTCGTCCATGGGCACGTTGAGCAAGCCCGAGCTGCGCCGCACGATGCGGGCCAGCTCTTCGGCGCTGTAGAACTCCAGCCGCGCGACGATGCCGAAACGGTCGCGCAGCGGGTTGGTCAGCATGCCAGCGCGGGTGGTGGCGCCCACCAGCGTGAAGGGCTGCAGGTCGAGCTTGATGGAACGTGCCGCCGGACCTTCACCGATCATGATGTCGATCTGGTAGTCCTCCAGAGCAGGGTACAGAATTTCTTCAACGACCGGGCTCAGGCGGTGAATCTCGTCGATAAAGAGCACATCGTTTTTTTCGAGGTTGGTCAGCAGCGCGGCCAGGTCTTTCGGCTTTTCCAGCACCGGGCCCGAGGTCTGGCGCAGGTTCACGCCGAGTTCGTGCGCAATGATGTGACTCAGCGTGGTCTTGCCCAGGCCGGGCGGACCGAACAGCAGCACATGGTCCATGGCTTCGCTGCGTTTTCTGGCAGCCCCGATAAAAATCTCGAGCTGCTCGCGCACCTTGGACTGGCCCACGTAGTCGTCGAACAGCTTGGGCCGCAAGGCGCGTTCGATCGCTTCCTCGTTGGGCGAGGCCGGCACGGCCGACATGACGCGTTTGACGGGCGGCACGCCGGACATGTCGAAGTCGTCGGTCTGGATGGTCATTTAGCGAGGGCCTTCAAAGCCAGCTTGATGCCGTCACTGACACCAATGTCTTTCGGCAGCGCCTTCAGCGCCAGCGCCGCATCACGGTCGCTGTAACCGAGGGCCACCAGCGCCTGCAGGATGTCAGACTGCATGTCGTCGGCCACGCTGACGGTGATGCCCATGTCGGCGCCGAGCTTGCCCTTGAGTTCGAGCAGCAGGCGCTCGGCGGTTTTTTTGCCGATGCCGGGCACCTTGATGATGCGGCCGGCTTCCTGGCTGGTCACGGCCTGGGCCAGTTCGTCGACGCTCAGGCCGCTGAGCACGCTGAGTGCCGTGCGCGGGCCGACGCCGGAAATCTTGATCAGCTGGCGAAAGGCGGCGCGTTCGCTGGCGCTGCCGAAGCCGTAGAGGATTTGCGCGTCCTCGCGCACCACAAAATGGGTCAGCAGCGAAACTTTTTCGCCCAGACCGGGGAGGTTGTAGAAGGTGCTCATGGGCACCAGCACCTCGTAACCCACGCCGTTGCAGTCCACCAGCAGTTCCGGGGGGTTCTTTTCGGCCAGCAGGCCACTTATTCTTCCGATCATGGGCAAATCTTAGCAGTCGGGACCGCGCGCCCGCTGGCTTGAATATCGGGGGACAATCACCCATCTGTCTGCCTTGCCCCAAGGAAAACACCCTTTTGATCCTCCGTCACACTTTCACCCCGCCCAACAACACCCGCATGGGCCACCTGTGCGGCCCCATGGACTCGCACATCCGCACCGTCGAGGCGGCGCTGCAGGTCACGATTGCGCACCGCTTCGAGCAGTTCAAGATCGACGGGCCCAAGGCCAAGGCGCAGCAGGCGCTGGAAGTGCTGCAGGCGTTGTATGAAATGGCGCAGCGCCCGATTCCCGAGGAAACCGTGCAGCTGATGCTGGCCGGTGACACCGCGCTGAGCATCGCCCCCGACGGCGCGATGGCGCTGTCCACCCGCCGCGCCGACCTGCGGGCGCGCACCACCAACCAGGGCGCCTACCTGGAAAACATCGCCACGCACGACATCACCTTCGGCATCGGCCCGGCCGGCACCGGCAAGACCTACCTGGCTGTGGCCTGCGCGGTGGATGCGCTGGAGCGCAGCGCGGTGCAGCGCATCGTGCTGACACGCCCGGCGGTCGAGGCCGGTGAGCGCCTGGGTTTTCTGCCCGGCGACCTGAACCAGAAGGTGGACCCTTACCTGCGCCCGCTCTACGACGCGTTGTACGAGCTGATGGGTTTTGAGCGTGTGCAGAAGGCCTTCGAGCGTCAGCAGATCGAAATCGCGCCGCTGGCCTTCATGCGCGGGCGCACGCTGAACCATGCTTTTGTCATCCTCGACGAGGCGCAGAACACCACGCCCGAACAGATGAAGATGTTTTTGACCCGCATCGGCTTTGGCGCCAAGGCGGTGATCACCGGCGACGTGAGCCAGGTCGATTTGCCGCGCACGCAGCTCAGCGGGCTGATCGACGCCGAACGTGTGCTCAAGCGCGTCAAGGGCATTGCGATCACCCGCCTGACCAGCGCCGACGTGGTGCGGCACCCGCTGGTGGCGCGCATCGTGGACGCCTATGACGGCTACAAGGGCAAAACCCCGGGCATTGACGACGCTATCGATTCGATAGTGCCCGTCGCCCGCCCCACAAGGACAAAGAGCCGAAATGGCTCTTAAACAGCTGAGCCTGTCGCTGCAGTTCGGCGACATCAAGGACGCCCGGCGCCACCGTGCCGCCCTGCCGCGCCACAGCGTGGCGCGCTGGATACGCCATGCGCTGGACAGCGATGCCGAGATCACCGTGCGCATCGTCGACGCCGAAGAAGGCCAGGCGCTGAACCGCGGCTACCGTCAGAAAGACTACGCCACCAACGTGCTGACTTTCGATTACACACAGGCACCGCTGGTCACGGCCGATCTGGTGCTGTGTGCGCCGGTGATTGCCAAAGAGGCGCGCGATAACAAGAAAACATTGCAGGCGCACTATGCGCACCTGCTGGTGCACGGCGTGCTGCATGCGCAGGGCTGGGACCATGAGACGGGTGATGCTGATGCGCAGGCCATGGAGGCGCGCGAGATTGAAATCCTCGCCGGCCTGGGCGTCAAAAACCCTTACCGCTGAGTTTTCATATATCAAATTGGCCGTGGGCCCTTATCGGACGGACACCAGAAGCTATTAAATCGATAGCGTGTTCATGCGCAAGGGAATCGTCACCGGCCCGTCATTGACCAGGTGCACCTGCATGTCTGCCGCAAACTGGCCGGTCTCTACCTGCGGATGCGCCAATCTGGCCTGCATCACGAAGTAGTCGTAGAGTCGCCGGCCCTCGTCAGGTGCCGCGGCGCCGGTGAAGCTGGGCCGGTTGCCGCCCGACACATCGGCGGCCAGGGTGAACTGGCTCACGACAAGCAGGCCGCCGGCCACGTCCTGCACGCTGCGGTTCATCTTGCCGGCCTCGTCTGAAAAAATCCGCAGCTTGAGGATTTTTGCCAGCAGCTTGTCGGCCTGGGCATCGCTGTCGCCGCGCTCGGCGCACAGCAGCACCAGCAAGCCGGCGCTGATCTGGCCAACTACTTCACCGCCCACCACCACACGCGCCTGGCTCACGCGCTGTATCACGCTGATCAAATCAGGTCCTTTTTGTCGTCAAAGTGCGCTTCCACGTCCGAAGGCAACAGTTCGATGGTGGCGCGCAGGCCCGGCACGGCGCTCATCAGCGCCTGCTCGACACTGGCGCGAACCGCAGCTGCGCGCCCGAGTGACCAGCTGGCCGGCATGTGCATGTGCATGTCCACAAAACGGCGCTGGCCCGAGCGGCGCGTGCTGATGTGATCAAAGCGGATGGTGTGGTGCTGGAACTCCTCCAGGGTCTCGTGAATGTCGGCCAGCACCTCGGGCTCCACCGCCTCGTCCATCAGGCCCTGCGACGAGCGCCACATCAAATGGCCACCTTCCCACAGAATGTTCAGTGCCACCCCGATCGCCACCAGCGCATCGAGCCACAACCAGCCCGTCAGCGCAACGGCAACAATGCCCACCACCACGCCCGCCGAAGTCCAGACGTCGGTGACCAGGTGCCTGGCATCGGCTTCGAGCGCGATCGAGCGGTGCGCTCTTGCGGAGCGGAACATGATCCAGGCCAGCAGGCCGTTGAGACCCGAGCTGGCCACGGACAGCGCCAGACCCCAACCCACCTGCTGCAGGGGCCGCGGATCAAAAATCCGGTGACCGGCCGCCCAGATGATGGCCAGTGCCGCGGCAATGATCAGCACCCCCTCAAACCCGGAGGAGAAATACTCGGCCTTGTGGTGACCGTAGGGATGCTCGTCGTCGGCAGGCCGCTGCGCAATCGTGACCATGGTCAGCCCGAAGATCGCGCTGGCCAGGTTGACGAAGGACTCCATGGCGTCGGCCAGCAATCCCACCGAGTCGGTGATGTACCAGGCCCCGGTTTTCAGCACGATGGTGACAAGCGCAACCACCACCGAAGCCATCAGCAGGCGTTGCGGAGTCAGGGATTGCAGTGTTGGCAGCTTCATGGCCAGCCAACAATTCAGGAAAGCGTCACACGCGCAAACTTGCGTTTGCCCACCTGCACGACGTAGATCCCGGCATCCAGCTTGAGCGCCTTGTCGCTGACCACGCTGGAGTCCACGCGCACACCGCCACCCTCGATCAACCGGTTGCCTTCGCCGGTGGAGGCGGCCAGCCCCGCCATCTTGAGCAGCGCGGCCATGCCCAGCGGCGCCCCGCTCAGGGCGATTTCGGGAATCTCGTCGGGCACGCCGCCCTTGCTGCGGTTGATGAAGTCCTGCTCGGCGGCGTCTGCCGCGGCGGCAGAATGGAAACGGGCCGTGATCTCCTTGGCCAGCGCCACCTTGGCGTCTTTCGGGTTGCGCCCGCCCTCGACCTCCTTCTTCAGCGCGGCAATCTCGGCCTCGGTCCTGAAGCTCAGCAGGGTGAACCACTTCCACATCAGCACGTCGGAGATCGACAGCACCTTGGCAAACATGGTGTTGGCGTCTTCGGAAATGCCGATGTAGTTGTTCTTGCTCTTGGACATCTTCTCCACGCCGTCCAGCCCCTCGAGCAGCGGCATGGTCAAAATGCACTGCGGCTCCTGGCCGTATTCGACCTGCAGGTGGCGGCCCATCAGCAGGTTGAACTTCTGGTCGGTGCCGCCCAGCTCCAGGTCGGACTTGAGGGCCACCGAGTCGTAGCCCTGCATCAGCGGGTAGAGGAACTCATGCACGCTGATCGGCGTGCCGGCCTTGAAACGGTCATGGAAGTCGTTGCGCTCCATCATGCGCGCCACCGTGTATCTGGCGGCCAGCTCGATCATGCCGCGCGCGCCCAGCGGGTCGCTCCACTCGCTGTTGTAGCGGATCTCGGTGCGGGCCGGGTCCAGCACCAGGGAAGCCTGGCGGTAGTAGGTGTCGGCGTTGGCCTTGATCTGCTCCGGGGTGAGCGGAGGACGCGTGTTGTTGCGGCCCGACGGATCGCCGATCAGGCTGGTGAAGTCGCCAATGAGAAAGATGACGGTGTGACCCAGATCCTGAAGCTGACGCATTTTGTTCAGCACCACGGTATGTCCGACATGAATGTCAGGCGCGGTCGGGTCCAGCCCCAATTTGATGCGCAGCGGAACGCCGGTAGCCTCTGACCGCGCGAGTTTTTTCAGCCATTCATCCTGGGGAATCAGTTCTTCACAGCCCCGCAGGGACACGGCCAAGGCCTCCCTGGCACGGTCCGTCACGGGAAAGTTTGTAACAAGCTCTTGATTCATAAGGGTTTTTCACAGATCGGGCAGTTGTCTGACAGATATAATCACGTTTCTGCCGTTGCGGGGCCCCGAAGCAGGTTGGCCCGCAAATTGCAAACCGATTCTAAGTTGTTGCACCGTCCGCCTTTTGCAGGGGAGTGCACAACACCATCATCAGTCGCTATCAGGCCGCTTCTGCAGCCTGAAGCCTACAAAGGTTGGGAACCCCAGTTTTGATCAAGACCGATCTCGCGTACGCGCTGCAAGCAGTCACCAACCTGCTTCGCCGCCATCCTAAAAGAATCACAGGCACGCTGGCCGCCTTGCTGCTGGGAACCGGAGTCACCGCCTTCGGCGTCGCACCGCTCGCACCCGATGCCGCCGACCTGCCGGTCCGCCAGGTCCTGGAAGCCGTCCAGAGCCTGCCCACCGAGGCACAGACCGAAGCCTTAAGCAATTTCCAGTTCAAGCTGTTTCGCAGCGAAACCACGCGCAGCACCGACACGGCCGACGCCCTGCTCAAGCGCCTGAACATTGACGACGCCGCAGCCGCTGCCTTTTTGCGCAGCGACGCCAACGGCCGCCTGACCCTGATGGGCCGCCCCGGCAAGAATGTAACGGTTGAAGCGACGGACAACAACCAGTTGCTCAAGCTGACCGTGCGCTGGGCCACCGACGACGAGGAAAAATTCACCCGGCTGGTGGTCGAACGTGCGGCAGACAACCGTTTTACGTCCCGCGTGGAAACCGCGGCCTACACCAGCTCGACCCAGCTGGCCGGCGGCACCATCCGGACCTCGCTGTTTGCCGCCACCGACGATGCGGGCATCCCCGACGCCGTGGCGATCCAGATCGCGGAAATTTTCTCGGGTGATATCGACTTCCACCGCGCCCTGCGCAAAGGCGACCGTTTCAGCGTGGTCTACGAAACGCTGGAAGCCGATGGCGAAGCGCTGCGGACCGGCCGGGTGGTCAGCACCGAATTTGTCAACAGCGGCAAGACCCTGCAGGCCATGTGGTTCCGCGACCAGGCGGGCGGCACCAGCGCAGCCAAAGGTGGCTACTACACGCTCGACGGCCAGAGCCTGCGCCGCGCCTACCTGGCCTCGCCCATGGAGTTTTCGCGTGTCAGCAGCGGCTTCAAGATGCGTTTTCATCCCATCCTGCAGACATGGCGCGCCCACCTCGGCGTCGATTACGCCGCACCGACAGGCACGGCCGTGCGCAGCATCGGCGATGGCGTGGTCGAGTTTGCCGGCGTGCAAAACGGGTTTGGCAACGTCGTGTTCATCAAACACCGCAACAACCACACCACCGTTTACGCCCACCTGAGCCGTATCAACGTGCAAAGAGGCCAAAGCGTGAGCCAGGGGCAGAACGTCGGGGCCGTCGGCGCGACCGGCTGGGCCACCGGGCCGCACCTGCACTTCGAGTTCCGCGTCAACGGCGCCCACCAGGACCCGATGACCATTGCCCAGCAGAACGAAACCGTTCCCCTGTCAGCGGCAGCGCAACCCCTGTTCCGCCAACTCGCGGGCCATGTGAAGCAACAGTTGCAGGCTGCAGCGGACATCACGCAGACCCGGGCTGAATAAAACAGAGCCCCCACGCTCGCTCACTGCGTGTAGCTCGCTGCCCCCCGAGGGGGTGCATTTTTCCTTGGGGCGGCCCTGCGGAAAAACAGAGCCGCCGCGCTCGCTCACTGCGTGTAATGCGCTGCCCCCCGAGGGGGCCGCTGCGCCTGCGGCCCGGCGAAGCCGGTTCCGCGGCCCTGGCTTGATTTTTTAGCTCGCGTGGCGCGTCTGGCGGACACACGGCCCTCGCGCTTGCTCGTCCCATGGAGCGTTGCCTCTGGCCACCTTACGGCAAAATGAGGCATGGCTGATTACTACATGGGGTTGATGTCGGGCACCTCGCTCGATGGCGCGGACGGCGTTCTGGTGGATTTCGAGCCGGCGGTGCCGCGTGTCATGGCCTCTGCGTCCGTCCCCTTCCCTGCCGCCTTCCGGGCCGAGCTGCTGGCCCTCAACTCCGCTGGCCACAACGAACTGCACCGCGCTGCGCTGGCCGCCAACCAGCTGGCCATGGTGTACGCACAAGTGGTCCAGGCCCTGCTCGCGCAGGCGGGCCACCAGGGCATCACGACCGACCAGGTGCGCGCCATAGGCGCCCACGGGCAGACCGTGCGCCACCGGCCGCAGGAATTCGGGGACGACACGCTCAGCGGCGGATCAGAGGCAGGCTACACGCTGCAACTGAACAACCCGGCCCTGCTGGCTGAACTCACCGGGCTGGACGTGGTCGCCGATTTCCGCACCGCCGACCTCGCGGCCGGCGGCCAGGGCGCGCCGCTGGTGCCTGCGTTTCACCACGCTGTTTTTGCGCAGCCCGAACGGGACGTCGCGATTCTCAACATCGGCGGCATCAGCAACCTCACCCTGCTGCCGGCGCACGGCGGCCCGGTCAAGGGTTTTGACTGTGGCCCGGGCAACGCCCTGATGGACTTCTGGTGCCTGCAGCACACCGGCCAGCCTTACGACGCGCAGGGTGCCTGGGCCGCGTCAGGGACCGTGCTTCCCGGCCTGCTGGCGCGCCTGCTGGCGGCGCCTTACTTTGCCAAGGCCCCGCCCAAAAGCACAGGGCGCGACCTGTTCAACCCCGAATGGCTGGCCGGGCAGCTCAACGGCCTGGAGGTCAGCGCACCGCAGGATGTGCAGGCCACCCTCACAGCCCTGACGGCGCAGGCCTGCGCGCGCGACCTGATGCACCATGCACCCCACACCAATGAACTGCTGGTCTGCGGCGGCGGCGCCTTCAATGACGAACTGATGCGGCAACTGGCCTTGGCCCTGCCGGGGGTGAGCGTCCAGCCGACCACCGCGCGTGGCCTGCCGCCGCTGCAGGTGGAAGCTGCCGCCTTTGCATGGCTGGCGCGGGCCTGGCACCACCGGCAGCCGGGCAGTTTGCCCGCCGTCACGGGCGCCCGCGGCCCGCGCGTTCTGGGCGCCCTGTATTTGGCCCCCACGGTCGCTCACTGCGTGTAGCTCCCGAGGCCTTGCAGGCCGCGGCTCGCGAGACGCTTCGCCTCTGTCGCCTGTCCAAAGCTGCTCAAGCAGCTTTGGAGCCGCAGGCTCCAGCCCCGAGGGGGCCGCTGCGCCTGCGGGCCGGCGGAGCCGGACCCGCGGCCCCTGCTGGAACAGAGAGCCCTCGCTGCCGTTCATTCGGCGTCCGGGGCACCCCTTTAAGCAATCATGAACACCCGATCACGCTTCAGCATCTTGCTCGCCGCCCTCTGGTGGGGCAGCCTGACGGGTCTGGGTTTTGTCGTGGTGCCGATGTTGTTCATTCACCTGCCCAGCCCCGCCGCGGCCGGTGCCATGGCCGCGAAACTGTTCACGGCCCAGACCTGGCTCAGCGTGGCCTGCGCCATGCTCCTGCTGCTGGTTGTGAATAAAAAAGAGGCTCCAGCCCTTGCCCCGCCTGCGCAAGCAGCTATGAAATTCATAGTGGCCGGCCTGCTGCTGGCGGTGCTGGTGGAGTTCGGCGTGGCGCCGCGCATCGTCAATGCACGCGCCGACGGCGGCAACCTCCGGTTCTGGCACGGCCTGGGCAGCGCGATGTACCTGGCCCAATGGCTGGCTGCGAGCTGGACGCTGTGGTGCCTGAGCCGTTCGACGAAGGATGGCGCCGCCTAGCCGGCGCAACCGGGGACCGCAGCACTCTTTTCAAGCAGGGGCCGCGGGTCCGGCTTTGCCGGCCCGCAGGCGCAGCGGCCCCCTTGGGGGGCAGGGCGCTACGCGAAGCGAGCAACCGTGGGGGCCAATCAGCCGCGCTCTGCAGCCTCGAGGGTATTGACCAGCAACATCGTGATGGTCATGGGGCCCACACCGCCAGGCACCGGCGTGATCCAGCCGGCGACTTCCTTCACGCCGTCGAAATCCACGTCGCCGCAGAGCTTGCCTTCGTCATTGCGGTTCATGCCCACGTCGATCACCACCGCGCCGGGTTTGACCATGTCGGCCGTCAGCACGTTGCGCTTGCCCACGGCGGCGACCACCACGTCGGCCTGAAGCGTCAGGGCCTTGAGGTTTTGCGTGCCGCTGTGGCAGATCGTGACCGTGGCATTTTTCTGCAGCAGCATCAATGCCATCGGTTTGCCGACGATGTTGCTGCGGCCTATCACCACCGCATGTTTGCCCTTCAGGTCGTAGTTGATGCTCTCGAGCATCTTCATGCAGCCGTAAGGTGTGCAGGGCCAGAAACCGGGCTGGCCAACCATCAGGGCACCGGCGCTGGCGACGTGGAAACCATCGACGTCCTTGGCCGGGGAAATCGCCTCGATCACCTTGTGCGCATCGATGTGGGCGGGCAGGGGAAGCTGGACCAGGATGCCGTGGATGGCGGGGTCGCGGTTGAGCGCGTCCACGCGCGCCAGCAGCTCGGCTTCGCTCAGCGTCGCCGGGTAGCGCTCCAGCACCGAATGCAGGCCGCTGTCCTCGCAGGCCTTGACCTTGTTGCGCACATACACCTGGCTGGCCGGGTTCTCGCCGACCAGCACCACGGCCAGGCCGGGCACCACACCGCGTGCGCGCAGGGCGGTGGCCCGTTTTGCGACGTCGGCGCGCAGTTGCTTGGACAGGGCGATGCCATCAATGATGTGAGCGGTCATGGTGTCGGGTCTTCAAGTAAAAACGCCCGCCAGTCCTTGAACCACGGGCGCCGTCAGCTATAAAAAAAGGAGTGAAGGTGGGAGTCAGGCGACCTTGGGGGCGCTCGAGCCCAGGGCAATTTTCAGCAGGTCGGCCACGGTGTTGGCGTTGAGCTTTTCCATGATGTTAGCGCGGTGCGCCTCCACCGTCTTGATGCTGATGCCCAGGTCGTCGGCGATCTGCTTGTTCAGGCGGCCAGCGACGATGCGCTCCAACACCTGCGCCTCGCGCGAGGTGAGCTTGGCCAGCAGGGCGTCGCGGCTGGCGGACTGCTGGTGTTCGCTGAAGGCTTCCTTGGCCTGGTCCAGCATGCGTTCCACCAGGCTCACCAGGGCTTCTTCCTGGAAAGGCTTCTGGATGAAATCCATCGCGCCTTTTTTCATGGTGTCGACGGCCATGGGCACGTCGCCGTGCCCGGTGATGAACACGATGGGCAGGGGGGACTTGCGTTCGACCAGGCGGTCCTGCAGCTCCAGGCCGGTCATGCCGCCCATGCGGATGTCGACGATCAGGCAGGCGACTTCGCGCGGGTCGTAGCGGCTCAGAAAGGTTTCGGCAGAGTCGTAACAGCGAACGCGGTAGTCCTTGCCTTCCAGCAGCCACTGGAGCGAGTCGCGCACGCCTTCGTCGTCATCCACGACGTAGACGGTACCTTTTTTCGGAATCAAGCTCATGCCAAACCTTTGCGTAAACGGTTTCAGAACCCTGTCAGGAAATGCCAGTCGGGGCGGCGGGCGCTTCTGCGGCAGCCGGCGCTGGCGAGAGCAGGGGTGTCACGGGGATCCAGAAGGTAAACCGGCACCCCACCACTTCGTCCCCATTGTAGAGGTTCTCGGCCTGCATTCTGCCCTGGTGCGACTCCACAATGCTGCGGCACAACTTCAGGCCGATGCCCATGCCTTCGGCCTTGGTCGAGTAGAAGGCTTCGTAGAGCCGTCCCATCACTTCGGGCGACAGGCCCTTGCCCGAATCGAGCACCGAAAACTCGATCACGTTCTGCTCGGCGATGGTTTTGGGCACCACGCGCAGCTCCACACTGCGCCGCGCGGTGGGGCGCTGCGCCTGCGCGATCGATTCGGCGCCGTTTTTCATCAGGTTGATCAGCACCTGCTCGATCAGGATGGGGTCCACCATCACGGGCGGCAGGCGCGCGGCGATGTAGTGGCTCAGGCGCACGTTGTGGCGGCGCAGTTCGATGTCGGCCAGCTCCATCGCATTGCTGACCATGGTGGCCACGTCGGCCAGGCTGCGGTTCGGTTCGCTGCGTTTGACGAAGGAGCGGATGCGCTGGATGATCTGCCCGGCGCGGTGTGCCTGCCTGGCGGTTTTTTCGAGCGCGACCAGCAGGTCCTCGTTGCTGATCTGCTGACCCTTGATGCGCGAGACCATGCCGTTGCAGTAGTTGTTGATGGCGGTCAGCGGCTGGTTCAGTTCGTGCGCCACGCTCGACGCCATCTCGCCCATGGTGATCAGGCGGCTGGCCGCCTGGGCCCGCTCGGCCTGCAGTGCGGCCTGCTCTTCGGCATGGCGGCGCGGCGTGATGTCGGTGGCAATCACCATCTGTGCGAGGCGACCGTCCACCCAGGTCAGGTAGCGCGACCGCACCTCCAGCCATTTGCCGAGTTCAGGCACAAAAATCTCGGCGTTTTCGGTCTGGGCCGTGGTCAGGGTATCGGTCGGAAAACCCGCCAGTCCGTCGACCGCGTCCAGGGTATCGTCCGTCGGTGTCGCGGCCGGCACGCCGGCCTGGGCGATCAGGCTCATGTGGCCGGCGACTTCACTGCCGAACCAGGCGCGGTAGAGTTTGTTGGCGAACAGCAGCTCCTCGCTGCCCAGCGGTGCCACCGACACCGCCGCGTCCAGCCCCTCGAGCACCGTGGTGAAACGTTCGTACGACGCGGACAGTTCTTCCCGGATGCGCTTGGGTTCGGTGATGTCGGTCATCGAGGTCATCCAGCCGGTCTGCTGGCCGCGCGGGTCGATCAGCGGCGAGACATACATGCGGCCGTCGAAAATCGCGCCGCTTTTGCGTTTGACCCGCACTTCGAAACCGCCCGGCGTGGAGCGGCCGTGCAACTCGTCGTCGAGCCGGGCCGCAAGCATTTCGCGGTCCTGCTCCGGCCAGTAGGGGAAGGGCGCGGTGCGGCCCACCAGCTCGCCTTCGCTCCAGCCCGTCATCTGGCAAAACGCCGGGTTGACGTAGGTGATGCGGCCCTGCAGGTCCAGCGCCCGCATGCCCGTCAGCATGGAGTTCTCCATGGCGCGGCGGAAGTTGGTTTCCGAGATCAGCGCTTCCTGGGCCTGCACGCGCCGGCGCGTGTGGCGCCAGGTGCCCAGCAGCATCCACACGGTCAGCGCGCTCAGGGCGCTGACGAGCCAGAAGAAGCCGCTGCCCACCACACCCAGCGAGGCCCGGTAGCCCTGGGCCTTGAGCAGCAGGCCATTGCCAACCGGTGACACCGGAATCTCGTACTCCTGCGCCTCGTCGGAAAGCGGCAGCAGCCTGGCCGCCGTGTTTCTGGGCGGCGGCAGGTTGCCGGCCAGCACCTTGCCCTGGTCGTCGAGCAGGGCCACCGCGTATTTTGCGGTCACTTCATTGGGAACCCCAAAGCGCAGCAGGCCGTCGATGGAATATTCGCCCATGATGACGCCATCGAATTTGCCCTGGTCGTCGAGCGGCACCTGCAACTGCAGGCTGGGGGCGTTGTAGCTGGGGTCGTCCTTGACGGTCAGCGGGCGCGAATAGACCGGCTGCCGCAAGTCGCGCGCCAGGCCGAAGGTGCTTTCCGTTTCCCCGCGTTTGAGCTGTTCGCCGGGCGCCTGCTGCTGCGACGAATTCGCGCTCGGCGAGACATAGGCAGAGCGGACCCGGCGGCGCGCGTCTATCCAGGTCACGGCCAGCAGTTCGGGGTACTGGTTGACCAGGGATTCGGCCTGCGCAATGAACTCCTCGCTGTCCACGTCCTTGTTGGACACGTCGCGGCCCAGCCGCATCAACTGCTCCTGACGCTCCAGCAGGCGCAGGCGCAGCCTTTGCTGCGCGTACTCCACATCGCGCTTGACGGCCTGCTGCTCGCGGTCGATTTCCTCGATGCGCAGGTAGGCAAACGCGGCAATCACCGCGGCCAGGAAAAGCATCACCGCCAGCAGGGGGCCGAGGGTGACGAAGCGGTCCTGGCGGGTCGGTGATTGTTTGCGCCACCAGCGCCGCCAGCGGGCCAGCGGCGCGCTGCTGGCAGGGGCGTCAAAAGTGGAGGGTGTGGGCTGAGTCATGGCGGGATGTCGAGTTTACGGGACTTCCCCCTGCGGCCGTGCGCCATCACCGGCGGTGAGGGCGGTCCCGGCGTGGCAGGCGTCGGCGGCGCGTCCGATGGGCCTGGCTGACGAAGGTTGCCAATATTTCATAATGCGAAAGTAAAAGGCACTATTTGAAAAGTCCTGAAAATTGTGGGAAACTGGAGCCTGGAATCCAAATTGCGTTAACGTGATGTTGACGCCACCAAATCAACAGCTAGGAATCTAGCGACCAGCAGGAGACAAAACCATGGCTGCAAATCCGGAACAGGCACGTGCCGACACATTGGGCAAGGCTGCCAACGAGGTCCAGGACACGGACGCCCAGGAAACCCGCGAGTGGATTGATGCGCTCAGTGCCGTCATTGCCAACAGCCCCAGCAACGACGAGGGCCGCGCACGGGCCCACTTCCTGCTGGAGCAGTTGCTCGAGCAGGCGCGCCAGGAGGGCATCGACACGCCGTTCTCCGCCACCACCGGGTACGTCAACACCATCGAACCCAGCGACGAGGTGCCTTCTCCCGGCAACCTCCTGATCGAGCAGCGCCTGCGCGCCTACATGCGCTGGAATGCCATGGCCATGGTCGTCAAGGCCAACCGCCTGCACCCGGCCGACGGTGGCGACCTGGGCGGGCACATTGGCTCGTTCGCTTCCCTGGCCAGCCTGTTCGGCGCCGGCTTCAACCACTTCTGGCATGCCGAAAGCGCCGAGCCTGGAAAGGAGCACGGCGGCGACTGCCTGTACATCCAGGGCCATGTGTCGCCCGGTGTGTATGCCCGTGCCTACCTCGAAGGGCGGCTGACGGAAGAGCAGTTGCTGAACTTCCGCCAAGAGGTCGACGGCAAGGGCCTGTCGAGCTACCCGCACCCCAAGCTGATGCCCGAGTTCTGGCAGTTCCCCACCGTCTCCATGGGCCTGGGCCCGCTGATGGCGATTTACCAGGCGCGTTTCCTCAAGTACCTGCACGCGCGCGGCATTGCCAACACCGAGAACCGCAAGGTCTGGGTGTTCTGCGGCGACGGCGAGATGGACGAGGTGGAATCGCTCGGCGCGATCAGCCTGGCGGCCCGCGAGAACCTCGACAACCTCATCTTCGTCATCAACTGCAATTTGCAGCGCCTGGACGGCCCGGTGCGCGGCAACGGCAAGATCATCCAGGAGCTTGAGGGCGAGTTCCGCGGCTCAGGCTGGAACGTGATCAAGCTGGTCTGGGGCAGCAACTGGGATCCGCTGCTGGCGCGCGACAAGAACGGCGCGCTGCGCAAGGTCATGATGGACACGCCCGACGGCGACTACCAGGCCATGAAAGCCAATGACGGTGCCTACGTGCGCAAGCATTTCTTCGGCCAGAACCCCGAGACGCTGGAGATGGTCTCCAGGATGAGCGACGAGGAAATCTTCGACCTGCGCCGCGGCGGCCACGACTCGAAAAAAGTCTACGCGGCTTTCCACAAGGCGGTCAACCACACCGGCCAGCCGACCGTGCTGCTGATCAAGACCGTCAAGGGTTTTGGCATGGGCAAGATCGGCGAAGGCAAGAACAACGTCCACCAGACCAAAAAACTGTCCGACGAGGACATCAAGGCCTTCCGCGACCGCTTCAACATCCCGATTCCCGACAGCCAGTTGCCGGAGGTCCCGTTCTACAAGCCGGCCGACGACACGCCTGAAATGAAATACCTGCACGAGCGCCGCAAGGCCCTCGGGGGCTACCTGCCGCACCGCCGGACCAAGGCCGACGAGAGCTTCACGGCGCCGTCCCTGGAGACGTTCAAGGCAGTGATCGAGCCCACGCCGGAAGGCCGTGAGATTTCCACCACGCAAGCCTATGTGCGTTTTCTCACGCAGTTGCTGCGCGACCAGGCGCTGGGTGCGCGCGTGGTGCCCATCCTGGTGGACGAGGCCCGCACTTTCGGCATGGAAGGGCTGTTCCGCCAGATCGGCATCTACAACCCGGCAGGCCAGAAATACACCCCGGTCGATAAAGACCAGGTGATGTATTACAAGGAAGACAAAAAGGGCCAGATCCTGCAGGAAGGCATCAACGAGGCCGGCGGCATGAGCAGCTGGATCGCGGCGGCCACCTCCTACAGCACAAACAACCGGATCATGATCCCGTTCTACGTGTATTACTCGATGTTCGGCTTCCAGCGCGTCGGCGACCTGGCCTGGGCCGCGGGTGACATGCAGGCGCGTGGTTTCCTGCTGGGCGGCACTTCGGGCCGTACCACGCTCAACGGCGAAGGCCTGCAGCACGAGGACGGCCACAGCCACATCCTGGCCGGCACGATTCCCAACTGCGTCAGCTACGACCCGACCTATGCCCATGAGGTGGCGGTGATCATGCAGGACGGCCTCAAGCGCATGGTCGAGCGCCAGGAAAACGTCTTCTACTACATCACGCTGCTCAACGAGAACTACGCGATGCCGGGCCTGACCCCGGGCACCGAGGCGCAAATCGTCAAGGGCATGTACCTGCTCCAGGAAGGCGGCCAGGGGCTGGCCAAGGGGCAGGCCGGGACGGCGCCGCGCGTGCAGCTGCTGGGCTCGGGCACCATCCTGCGCGAGTCCATCGCTGCCCGGGAACTGCTGGAAAAAGACTGGGGCGTCGCCGCCAACGTCTGGAGCTGCCCGAGCTTCAACGAACTCACGCGTGACGGCCAGGATGCCGAGCGCTGGAACCTGCTGCACCCGCTGGACACACCGCGTGTTCCCTTTGTGGGCCAGCAGCTCGAAAAACACACGGGACCGGTGGTCGCCTCGACCGACTACATGAAAGCCTATGCCGAGCAGATTCGTCCCTTCATTCCCCGGGGCCGTACCTACAAGGTGCTCGGCACCGACGGTTTTGGCCGCAGCGATTTCCGCAGCAAGCTGCGCGAGCACTTCGAGATCAACCGCCACTACATCGTGGTGGCCGCGCTGAAGGCCCTCAGCGAAGAGGGCACCGTGCCGGTGGCCAAGGTCGCCGAGGCGATCAGGAAGTACGGCATCCATGCCGACAAGGTCAACCCGCTTTACGCCTGATCCGGCCTGATCACCACGCGCAGAAAAACACGGACGAACTGGAGACAAGAACATGGCATTGGTAGACATACAGGTTCCCGACATCGGGGACTTTGACGAGGTGACGGTCATCGAGCTGCTGGTCAAGCCGGGCGACAACGTCAAGGCAGAGCAGTCGCTGATCACGGTTGAATCGGACAAGGCCTCGATGGAAATTCCCTCGAGCCAGGCCGGCGTGGTCAAGGAAGTCAGGGTCCAGCTGGGCGACAAGGTCAAGCAAGGCTCCGTCGTGCTGGTGCTCGAAGGCGAGGGCGCTGCGACGACCGCTGCGCCTGCTGCGGCTCCCGTTGCAGAACAAAATAAGGCTCCAGCCCCCGCTGCACCTGCGCCGGCAGCTACCGATTCAGTAGCATCCGCGGCCGCGCCGGTTGCCACCGCCGGCCCGGTCGAGGTCCGCGTGCCGGACATCGGCGACTTCAAGGACGTGGCCGTCATCGAGGTGCTGGTCAAGGTCGGCGACACGGTGAAGGCCGAGCAGTCGCTGGTGACCGTGGAGTCCGACAAGGCCTCGATGGAGATTCCGTCGTCGGTGTCGGGTGTGATCCGTGAACTCAAGGTCAAGCTCGGCGACAAGATCAACATTGGCGACCTGCTCGCGATTCTGGAGGGCGCGGCGGCACCGGCCGCCGCTTCGGCACCGGCTCTGGCCGCGGCGCCCGCCGCCGCAGCTTCAGCGCCCGCTGCCAGCCAAACCAGCGCACCGGCGCCGGCCGCCGTGGCGCCGGCGCACGAACCGTCTGCACCCACCGGTAACCTGCCGCATGCCTCGCCGTCGGTGCGCAAGTTTGCGCGCGAACTCGGCGTTCCCCTGGCGGATGTCAAGGGCAGCGGCCCCAAGGGCCGCATCACGCTGGACGACGTGCAGGGTTTCACCAAGGCCGTGATGGCCGGCGAAGCACGCACCCAGGCGCAGGTTGCCAAAGCCCCGGCTTCGACCGGCGGCGGCGCTGGCCTGGACCTGCTGCCCTGGCCCAAGGTGGACTTCACGAAGTTCGGCCCGGTCGAGCGCAAGGACATGTCGCGCATCAAGAAGATCAGCGCCGCCAACCTGCACCGCAACTGGGTCATGATTCCGCACGTCTGCAACCACGACGATGCGGACATCACCGAGCTGGAAGCCTTCCGCGTGCTGATGAACCTGGAATACGAAAAAGCCGCGAAAGCTGGAAACAACGCAGGCGTTGTGAAAATCACCATGCTGGCTTTCCTGATCAAGGCCTCGGTGGCGGCGCTGAAGAAATTCCCCGAGTTCAATGCCTCGCTGGACGGTGATCAGCTGGTGCTCAAGCAGTATTACAACGTGGCATTCGCCGCCGATACGCCCAACGGCCTGGTTGTGCCTGTCATCAAGGACGCCGACAAGAAGGGCGTGGTGCAGATTTCGCAGGAGATGGGCGAACTCGCGAAAAAGGCGCGTGACGGCAAGCTCAGCCCGGCCGACATGCAGGGCGCGTGTTTCACCATCTCGTCGCTGGGCGGCATAGGCGGGCGTTATTTCACGCCCATCATCAACGCGCCCGAAGTCGCCATCCTCGGCGTCTGCAAGTCGAGCACCGAGCCGGTGTGGGACGGCCAGGCCTTCCAGCCGCGCCTGATGTTGCCGCTGTCCCTGAGCTGGGACCACCGCGTCATCGACGGCGCTTCGGCCGCGCGCTTCAACGCCTACCTGGGCCAGATCCTGGGTGACTTCCGCCGGGTTCTTTTGTGACGACTCTGGTCGCTGTCAGGAAAGCCGGGCAGGCCGTGATCGCCACCGACGCGCTGATCACCTTTGGCGATACGCGCCTGACCAGCCGCTTCGAGGCCAACGAGAAGATCTTCAAGGTCGAGACACCGGCCGGCGGCAGCTACATCGGCATCGCCGGCACGGCGGCGCATTTTCCGGTGCTGCGCAAGGCCATGGCGGCACTGCCCAAGGACCAGCTCCGGCTGGGCAGCAAGGACGAGGTGTTCGACACCTTCCACAAGCTGCATCCCGTGCTCAAGGACACCTTTTTCCTGCAGACCAAGGAAGACGACAACGACCCCTACGAGTCCAGCCAGTTCAGCGCGCTGATTGCCAACGCCACCGGCATCTACGGGCTCTACAGCTACCGTGAGGTTTTTGAGTTCAAGGAGTTCTGGGCCATCGGCTCGGGGCGCAGCTTTGCACTGGGGGCCATGCATGCCACCTGGGGCAAGGCGAAAACGGCGCGCGAAGTGGCCCTGGCCGGCGTGCACGCGGGCTGCGAGTTCGACAAGAATTCCGGCGGCCCGGTGGAACTGTTCACGGTCAAGCTGAAAAAGTAAGCCGACCATCAAGCGGAGACAAGAGACATGGCATTGATAGACATTACCGTTCCCGACATCGGGGACTTCGACGAGGTCAGCGTGATCGAACTGCTGGTCAAGCCCGGCGACACCATCGCGGCCGACCAGAGCCTGCTGACCGTGGAAAGCGACAAGGCCTCGATGGAAATTCCTTCCAGCCATGCCGGCGTCGTCAAGGAACTCAAGGTCAAGCTGGGCGACAAGGTCAAACAGGGGACGGTCGTGCTGACGCTGGACGCCGAAGGTGCCGCTGCCCCCGTTTCAGAACAAAAACAGGCGCCAGCCCCCGCTGCATCTGCGCCGGCAGCTCCTGAAAAAGTAGCAGCGCCAGCCCCCGTACCAGCGCCAGCTGCCGCCAGCTTTGGCGGGCAGGCTGACCTGGACTGCGACCTGCTGGTGCTGGGCGCCGGCCCCGGCGGTTATTCGGCCGCCTTCCGCGCCGCCGACCTCGGCCTGAAAGTCATCATCGTCGAGCGTTACGCCACCCTGGGCGGCGTCTGCCTGAACGTCGGCTGCATCCCGTCCAAGGCGCTGCTGCATGTGGCCGCGGTGATGGACGAGGTCAAACATTTCAACAGCCTGGGCGTGAGCTTCGGCGAGCCGGTGCTCGACATCGCCAAGCTGCGTACCCACAAGGAAAAAGTCGTCGGCAAGCTGACGGGCGGTCTCAGCGCGATGGCCAAAATGCGCAAGGTGACGGTGGTTCGCGGTTATGGCACTTTTGTCGGCGCCCACCATGTGGAAGTGGAAGAAACCTCCGGTGGCGCACAGGACAAAACCGGCAAGAAGCAGACAATTGCGTTCAGGAGCTGCATCATCGCGGCCGGCTCGCAGGCGGTGCGTTTGCCTTTCATGCCTGAAGATCCGCGTGTGGTCGATTCAACCGGCGCCTTGGCACTGAAAGAAGTTCCCAAACGCATGTTGATCCTGGGCGGCGGCATCATCGGGCTTGAGATGGGCACCGTGTATTCCACGCTGGGCGCGCGCCTGGACGTGGTGGAAATGATGGACGGCCTGATGCAGGGCGCCGACCGCGACCTGGTCAAGGTCTGGCAGAAAATGAACGCCCCGCGTTTTGACAACCTCATGCTCAAGACCAAAACTGTCGGCGCCAAGGCGACTGCCAAGGGCATCGAGGTGACGTTCGAAGGCGAGGGCGCTCCGGCGCCCCAGACCTACGACCTGGTGCTGCAGGCCGTGGGCCGCACGCCGAACGGCAAGAAGATTGCGGCCGACAAGGCTGGTGTGAGTGTGAGCGACCGCGGCTTCATCCCGGTGGATATCCAGATGCGCACCAACGTGCCGCACATCTTTGCGATTGGCGACATCGTCGGCCAGCCCATGCTGGCGCACAAGGCGGTGCACGAAGGCCATGTGGCCGCTGAAGTGATCGCCGGTGAGCTGCAGGGCAACAAGGAGCTGGCCAGTGCTGCCTTCAACGCCCGCGTGATTCCCAGCGTGGCCTACACCGACCCGGAAATCGCCTGGGTCGGCCTGACCGAAGACCAGGCCAAAGCGCAGGGCATCAAGGTCAAGAAAGGGCTGTTCCCCTGGAACGCCTCCGGCCGGGCGATTGCCAATGGCCGCGACGAAGGTTTCACCAAGCTGCTGTTTGATGACTCCCCCGAGGCGCATGGCCACGGCAAGATTCTCGGTGGCGGCATCGTCGGCACGCACGCTGGCGACATGATCGGCGAGATTGCGCTGGCCATCGAAATGGGCGCGGACGCGGTGGATATCGGCAAGACGATTCACCCGCACCCCACCCTCGGCGAAAGCATGGGCATGGCGGCGGAAGTGGCGCACGGCAGTTGCACCGACCTGCCACCGGCGCGCAAGTAGACCAGGCATCCAAGCTACCCTGCAAAACCCGAACCCTTGCCGGTTCGGGTTTTTTTGCCTTGTGGGTGCGGATAGGCGCAGGTGTGGTACGAGCCGTCCCCATCGTGGATACCTCCCCACTGTGCGCTGAACTCTCTGGCGTCGTCCCTGGACTTCAGGGAGGCGACTCGACGTGGGCATGGCGCCGCTCGCCATTGAGGTTTTGCAGAAGCTGCGGGCTGATCTGCCCGGCCTCCAGCAAGACGCCGCCGCGTGCGCTGACAAAACGCTGAGCAAGCGCGGCGCTGGAAAAAGCGGGTAGGTTGCCTGCGCGCATCGGCCCCGCAGCAGACGAGCCGCTCACGTAGACCGCGTTCGTCGCACGGATCCAGGCACCGCTGCTGGCGTCGGTTACGTAACTCGCCGCGACCTCACTGGTCTGGCGGCCACGGGTGTAGCGACCCACGTCTTGCAGATAGGTAAAAAGAGAGAGCGGAGAATCGAAAAACTGCGTGTCACCGTTGTCGAAAATGACCTGCGCCGCCCACTCGGGTGAGCGCGCCGGGTACATGCCGCACACGGGGCAGCGCGCATCGGCGGGTACCGGTCGGGGCGCATGCAGGCCCAGCCCCGACTTCGGGTCATGGGGCACGGGTGGCGCCACCACGCAGATTTCATCCGTTTCAACCAGCACGGCCTCATGCGACGGCTGGGAACGCCAAGACGCGAGCAACATGCCACCCAATAGCACCAGACCGGCGAAGCCGGCGATGTACAGCGGCCTGATTGCAAGCCTGCGCAGCATCATGGCTACATCTTGCTGTCGTGCAGGGCTCCGCCGCTCAGGTCCACCATCCCGGGTTTGACCTCGTCATAACGCAATAGCTTGCCACCCCATTGTTCGATGAATTTCCTGGCATCAGCCTCCTGGGCGAAGCTGCCTATGGTCGGGCCCATCGAGCCATGTCGCTTGCTGCCCAGCACAAACAAGCCGCTTCTGGCGTCGAACCAGTTGCCGCGTGGCTGCTCCCAGTCGGCTTTGCCCATGTCCTGTACGTACACCGCCGCCACCTTACGCACCTGCTCGGGCCGCAGCAGCGTGTTGAACAGCTCCACCGTATCGCAGAAGAAGACCGGCGCTTCCTGGCCGGCGTAGCGGATCTGCGCCTTCGGACCGGGGTAGTCGGCGAGCAGCATGCCATCCAGCTCGCACGAAGTGGCAGCGTTGATCTCCACCGGCCCCAGCGCCCCCGTGTCGTCTGATTGTTCGCCGCACCCGACAAGTGCACTCAGGGCGGTCAGCGCGACCAGACCAAGCAGTTGGCGGCGTACGCCGCAGGGATCATCGGCGCCAGTACGGCGGCAGGAACATGTGTAATTCATGGTTTGAATCTCCAGTTTGCGAGGGCCAGCGGCACAACAATCCACGCCACCATGACCGAGCCCATCAGCCAGGGCTTGGCCAGCGCGGGTGGCACGATGCTGGCCAGGCCATACAGGGTGCGAACATCTTCGAGCGAAAACACGTTGAGAATGCGAAACACATCCGCCGGATTCAACAGCAACAGATAGGCGAAAGCATCACCACCATAGGCGCCGCCGGTGGCTACCAGCCCGCCCAGCAGCAGCAGGTCAAACACCAGCACAAAGAAAAACCACATCGCAATCGCCAGGCCCGAAGCGCGCGTGCGCTCCCGCGCAATCACCGACATCAATACCGCCAGGCTCAGAAACGCCAAGCCCAGCAGCACCGAACTGATCATGAAGCCCACGTAGTGGTACAGCGCCGCCCAGCCATGCTGTTTGAAGAGCAGCAGCGCCACCAGACCAAAGCCCGCCAACGTGGAAAGCGTCAGGGCCGCTGCCAGACCCAGGTATTTGCCGAGCAGCACTTCGAGGCGCGTGACGGGCAGGGCCAGCAGCAGGTCCAGTGAGCCACGTTCGCGCTCGCCCACCACGGCGTCAAAGCCCAGCAGCAAAGCGATCAGCGGGATCAGATAGATCACCAGACTGACCAGGCTGGCGATGGTGAACTCGATGGAGCGCAGGCCCACCTGGCCTTGCGCGGCGCCGCCAAAGTAAGCAATCACCAAAGAAAACACCGTGAACACCAAGGCTACCGCCAGCACCCAGCGGTTGCGCAAACGGTCGCGAAACTCTTTCGCGGCCAGGGTCAGGATTTGAGTCCATTCCATTTTTTTTACCTCAATCCGAAAATCCGAAAAACACGTCTTCGAGCGAGGGCTCACGGATGTTCAAGTCCAGCATTCTGGCACCCAGACAGGCGAGCGCCCCCAGCACGGCCATCTTGGACGCACGGGGGCAGCTGACTCGCAGCCCTTCTGCGGTGACCACACTGCTCACGCCAATGAGCTGACTCAGCGCCTGCTGGGCTGGCGCCACATCGCCCGGCGCCAGACGCAGCTCCAGGCCCAGTGGCATATTCATCTGATCGCGCAAGTCCTGCACGCTGCCCAGTGCCTGTATCTTGCCGGCGGCCATGATGGCGAGGCGGTCCACCCGCTCCTGCAACTCGGCCAGGATGTGCGAGGTGATGAGGATGGTCACGCCCGTATCGCGCAATCCGCGCAGCGTGGCGTAGAAGTCGCGTATGGCCTGTGGGTCCAGCCCATTGGAGGGCTCATCCAGGAACAGCACCCGTGGGGCGCCCAATAGAGCCTGCGCGAAACCCAGACGTTGGCGCATGCCCTTGGAATACTCCCGCAGCGGCCGTTTTGCCGCATGCGACAAGCCGACGCGCGCCAGCGTCGGCTCGCATTGCGAACTGGGCGCGCCCTTGAGCCGGGCAAAGAAACGCAGGGTCTCCAGGCCGCTCAGGTTGTCATACAAAACCACGTTCTCTGGCAGGTAGCCGATGTGACGGCGAACGTTTCGGAAGTCGCGCCCCCGCACCGAAGCGCCATCAACCAGAATCTCGCCCGCGCTGGGCTCAATAAGCCCCAACATCATTTTGAAAAGCGTGCTCTTGCCAGCACCGTTGTGCCCGATCAGGCCAAAGATCTCGCCATGCTGCACCGTCAGGTCCACGCCGTCCACTGCATGCAGGACGCCGTAGTGCTTGGCGACGCCGCGCGCTTGGATCGCGGGACCGCCGGTGACGGTGGGGTTACTGACCGGGATAGTGCTTGTCACGCCACTCACTCCATTGTTTGTTGTTCGGGTGCATGCGAGGTTTCGGGTCCACCACGCTGGGGACGCGCAGCACCGGAAATTGTTGAGCCACCAGACGCAAAGCCTGCACCGCCGGGCTGGCCAGCAGCAGCTTGATGCTCGGGTAGCGCCAGGTGAGACGGTCCACCATGTCGTTGGCCTCATAGCGCACGTCGCCGATACCGTTGCCGTCGCGGTCCCAGCCCAGGTAGTTGCCCCAGTGGTTACCGC
Organism: Polaromonas sp.; assembly: GCF_029945925.1. Taxonomy (GTDB): domain Bacteria; phylum Pseudomonadota; class Gammaproteobacteria; order Burkholderiales; family Burkholderiaceae_C; genus Polaromonas. The sequence goes on from NZ_JAQSDN010000048.1 coordinate 69,952, forward strand.
TCTTGGCGCCCCACATCTCGTCGCGCGCACCCACATAGCGCACCTGCTCCCGGTTGGCAATGAAATCATTGCCCTCCACCACATTGCGCGTGGAGCCCGCCGCCAGATGCACACCAACGTGGTTGTCGACTACCAGATTGTTCTTCAAGGTGGCATATTCCACGTCGTAGATGAAGAAGCCGCGGTTGTTGCCGGCGACGATGTTGTTCTCCACCAGAGAATCCTGGATCGTGCGCAGCATGATGCCGTGATCCGAGTTTCCCCAGGCCCGGTTGTTGCGCACCACCTGGTCGCGTACTTCCATGAGCGCCAGGCCACCGCGGTTGTAGTAGCTGTCGTTGTCCTCCCACAGGTTGTAGTAGGAGTTCATGTAATGCGTGCCGTAGCGGCTGTGATGCAGTTTGTTGCCCCTGAAGATGGCGTGGTGTGAAACATCCACGTAAAGCGCATCGCGCACGAAACTGATGTTGTTATTCAGGATGCGCGCGCGCTGGGTGTTGTACAGCTGCACGCCATTGCCGCGCTGCGAGGAGTTGTACTCGCGCTTGCCGGTGATTGTGTTGTGCTCGATGAGCACATCGTCGGCCTTCTCGATCCAGAGGCCGAACAGGTTGTAGGTCAGGTCACAGTGCCGCACCACGGCCCGGTGAGCGCCAGGATACAGATAAATGCCGGCGTTCTGGTGTTTCAGGCTGTCGCCCGAATCGCGCACGATCAGGCCCTCGATCACCACATCCTGGGCGGTGACCCGGATGGTGTCACCCTGGTTGCCACCGCTGAGGGTGGGGCGGTCGATGCCGCGCAGCGTGAGCGGCTTGTCGATCAGCAGGTTGACGCGGTACATGCCTCGCGCCACCTCGACCACATCGCCCGGCGCCGCCGCCTTGACGGCGGCTGCGAGGTCCTGGCCCGGTTGCACTGACACCGTGGCGGCCCAAGACAGGCACGCCGTACCCAGCCCCAGCAACGCGACAAACGTCGTGCGCAGTAAGACGCCCTTCATAAGCTCAGCAGGCCCAGCGCCTTGAGCGCCAGGAACAGGGCCGCACCGATCAGCAGATTCTTGAAACCCACGTAGCTCATCATGTCCATCACGTTGGCCGTGCGGTAGTTGTCGCGCCACCAGACTCCATCTTTCACATAGCGACGGCCAGACAGCCGGATCAGCACTTCGTACACGCTCCAGCCAAACCACCAGCCGATGATGGCCCCCGAGGACAGGCCGCCCATCGCGGTCATCACCCAGGCCACGGTGGCGGCCACCGCCAGCGAGAAGCCTGCTACCTGGAGGGCGCGCTGGCTGCGCCAGCCTTCCGTGCTCCAGGGCCAGAGGTGGTCACGCACCTCCAGCATGATCCACTTCAGGCGCGACTCGCCCACCTTGTGGAACGGTGCCACAGGATCGGTAGGCATGCGGGGATCGGGGCCATTGGCCGCTTTGGCGCTGATCTGCTCGGTGTAGCTGGGGGCCGGGTAGATCGGTATGAAATAGCCGTTGACACCAATGGGGGTGATCTCCAGTCCGTCTTTTTCGCGGCGCTTGCGTTCCTTCGCCAGGGGTGGACAGCCCTTGGTGTCTGTGGAAAGGATCATGCAATCGAGGCAGTGCAGGCATTCACGGTGATCGATGCGGCCGTCGGCATCGATGGCCTGGGCACCACAGCCCACGGCACAGGCCTTGCAGCTATTGCAGTCCTGCTTGCGCTTGAGGCCAAACCAGCGGAAGGTGCTGGGCATGGCCAGGGAGGCACCCAGCGGGCAGATGTATTTGCAGTATGGCCGCTCGATGAAGATCGACACGCCCAGGATCGCAGCCACGAACAGGCCGTAGGGCCAGGCGCGGTTACTGATGCCCACCAGGAAAGTGGTTTTGAACGGCTCCACCTCGGCCAGCTTCTCGGCCAGCCCCATGGAGAACATGGACACCACCAGCAGGCCGAAGAAGATGGCGTACTTGAGCCACTTGAGTCGATCGTGCCATTTTTGCGGCAGCTTGGTCTGGAAACGCCTCAGGCCAACGAAGCGCGCGATCTTGTAAATGGATTCCTGAAGTGATCCAAACGGACACATCCAGCCGCAGAACAGGCCGCGCCCGAACAGGAACACGGTGACGATGATAAAGATCCAGAACAGGAAGATAAACGGATCGGTCAGAAACAGCGACCATTTCCACTGGAACAGAAGTGAATGGAACCAGGTCAGCACCTGCGTGATGGAGGGCTGTGCCATGAGTCCGAAGCCGACAACGACCATGCTGACCGCCCAGAAGAAATACTTGAAGCCGTTCACGGGCCACTTGTTCTTGTGGGTGGACAGACGCGTGAGCTTCTCGCGGTAGGTATAGACCACGGTCACGGCCACCAGCAGCAGCCCGAACAGGGCAATCGAAATCGCCTGTGACTTCCAGACGCGCACCCAGGGTGCATCGGGCTCGACGACCTTGGGTCGTCCACCTTCAAGCTGGCTGGCGGGCAGCCAGTATTTGGACTCGAATACGGCAAAGCTGCGGTGCCCGGTCGCGCGGTCGACGCGGTTGCCCAGGAAGGCCAGCTTCCAGGGGAAGGCGGCCGAGAAAGCCGGAGAGCGGATGACGAAGATGGCCGCCTCGTTGTAGCGCGGGGCACCGGCCGCCTCCAAGCCGTATAGGTTGTAGGAATCCAGGTCGCGGAAGGTGAACGAGTCGGCGCCTTGCTTGACCTGCACACGGTCATAGATGCCGCCACGCACAAAACCCGAACCCTTGAATGACTCCGCGCCGGCCGTGCGGATCACGAAAAAGGCACTTTCTTGCGGCTGCAGGCGCGAGCGCAGGGTGTCATAGCCCCGCTCACCCAGCAGGCTGCGCCCCAAGTCAGGGTGGTTGAGGTCTCCAAACCACAGCTCAATGAAGGGCTCGGGCCCGCGCGGCAGGCCCACCTGTTCGGGTTTGACCAGCAGCCGCTGCACCAGGCCCATCCGGACCAATTGCGCCCAGTCGTAACGCTGCCCATTGGATACGAAACGTGCCGGGTCGCGCACGGTGGGTTCAATGATGCCGGTCTGCCGCGCCACGGCGGCGCCCGACATCATCATCACCTGGTTCTGGGCAATCACGGTGACGGTGGCGCCGGAAATGGCATCCAGGCCAATCACATTTTCTTCGGGCCGGGAAGGGCCAACCTCGATCGTGTCTTTGACCGACTTGCCCAAGTACTGGTTGTTGAAATTTATCAACGCGGATTCGGGAATGCCCAGCAGCAGGATCGGCTCGGAGTGCTTGAGCACCTGGACGCCGACGAAACGTCCCTGCAGGTCCATACCGATCAGCGTCACCACCGGCTTGCCCGAATAGGCGGGCGTGTCGGTGATATCGGTTGAGAGCATCACGTAGCCCAGCAGTTTTTTCTGGGCGGCATCGTTATCATAGGCCTCCACATAGGGTGGCTGGCCCTTGCGTTCTGAGAAATGCCTGGCCCCCGGAAACACCTCCGCGCAAGGCAGCAATGCGCACATGTCCTTGGCGGTGGCCAGTTCCGCCGGCAACTCCGCCTCATAGGCACCCGCCTGGACGCGGGGCGCAAACAGCGACAGCGCCAGAAAAAAAGCGACCCCAAGGATCGCAAGCCGTTGGCCTAACAAGGTCATCACGCTTTCCTATCAAGGGAGGCCCTGCGCGCGTGCGCCGAGCCTCCCGGTAAACCGGCTATCAGGCTTCCACGATCATGCGGGTACGCATTTCAAGGTGGAGCGCGTGGCAGAAATGGGTGCAATAGCACCAGAACACGCCCGGCTGGTCGGCAATGAAGGTCACAGACTTCGTCTCCAGCGGATTGACGATGAAGTTGACGTTGTAGTTCGGAATGGCGAACCCGTGCGTCAGATCTTCGATCTTGTCGAGGTTGGTCAGGATCAGCGTGACCTCATCACCCTTCCTGAGCTTGAACTCGCGCAGGCTGAAGGCTGGTGCTTGCGAGGTGATTTTCACCGTGACCTTCTTGCCATTGCGGAACACGCCGGAGTCCTTGGCATCCTTCACCGCCAGCGGGAAGTCGTCCAGGCTGTACACCTGCTTGGGCTTGACCAGATCGCGCTTGAAGATGATGAAGTCATGTGGCTCGCCGCGCACCGGATGGTCGGCCAGCAGCACCATCTTGTCACCCGAAATGTCGATGAGCTGTTCGTTCTCGGGGTGCAGCGGGCCCACGGGCAGAAAGCGGTCCTTGGAGAACTTGCAGCCCACCGCCAGGTACTTGCCGTCAGCGGCAATGGTTTCGGACTGCGAGGCATTGATGTGGCCGGGCTGGTAGTGCACGTCAAGGCGGTCGACCACATACTTGGCGGTCTTGTCGCCAGCGTGGAACTTGATAGCCGCCTCCACATTCCACTTGACCACCTGGCTGTCCAGGAATAGCGTGGTGTACGCATTGCCACGGCCGTCAAAGGCGGTGTGCAGCGGGCCCAGACCGATTTCCACCTCGGCAACGATGGCATTGTCGAGTTTTTCCAGCTTGCCGTCGAACCAGTCGAGCACCTTGGCCAGTTCGATCACGGTGGCGGTGGGCGAGAGTTTGCCCGCGCAGATGAAGTACTTCTGGTCGGGGCTGGCGTTTACGCCGTGCGGGTTCTTGGGCACGCTGACGTAGGCGGTCAGAGCGGTCTTGGGGTCCTTGTTGCCTTCATGCGTGCCGTCCACAACGGGTACCTTGGAGGAGCCAATGGTCTTGAATTTGCCGGCCTTGACAGCTTCTTCGATACGGGCGATGTTGAAGAACAGGCAGGCGTCGCGCTCGGCCGACATCATGTCTTCGTACTTCACACCCATTTCGACGTTGTACTGGTTGGTGGCTGCCAGCTTGCCGTCAAACGAGGTGGCTGTCAGGTCGCAGTTGCCATCGATCAGTACCTGCCAGCGCACTTCCATCGTTTCAGCATCCACACAGGTGAACAGCGAACGGTATTTGCTGCCATCTTCTATGCCAGCATTGTTGGGCAGGGGAACGGCGAACTCGGCGCCGCAGAACACACGCGTGGTGTAGTTGATGGCCGGATCGACCGGGTCGCGCTTGTCCGGAAAAATTCCGTGGAAACCCTGCACGTTGGGCAACTGGGTGATCTTGTCGCAGATGAAGTAGTCGAGGCGAATGCGAGCGAGGCGGCTGTTGATCTTGTCGTTGATCCAGGCGTAGCGGCCGTCATAGTTGCCGTCCTTGTAGGAGGCGTGCGTGTGGTGCGTGTCGGCCACCGTGTAGCGCAAAGAGCCGTCGGGCTTGGTGCCCATGACGGCCTTGGATTCGTTCGTGACGCCCCAGCCCACCAGCGCGTCCGGCACAAAGCAGGGAATGCGGTGAATCTCACGGCCCGACGGCATTCCCAGAACGCGCATGTCGCCGGTATGGCCGCCGCTCCACAGGCCGTAGTATGTGTCGAGTTCACCGGGTTTCAGATGCACCCCGTTGCTGCTGCCATGTCCTGCGGCACTTGCCGGACTCGCTGCGGCTGCCGGGCCCGCGGGCTTGTCGGTGCATGCGGCAACGCCAACCGTCAGGCCGGCGAGTGCAGCGGTGTTGATGAACTTGCGGCGCCCGATCACGCTGAGTTGTTCGGACGGTGTATCTGTTTTCTGGCGCATGAGAAATTCCTAATGGAGGTAGAGGCAGGGCCTTGATTGCCCACGATGCACTTACGTTGATAACAGCCTATATGGTTCATCGAACAGGTCTGATCGGCATTGATGTAAATCAAAGGGGTATATGTAATACACTTTTTTTATAAATGAGCCGCAGGTAACACGTATTTCGTCGATCAGGCGCATAAAATAAACCGCATCTTCCAACGGAGTTCCTTCATGCACACACCAATGAATGCATTTGCAATCGCAGCGCTCGTTTTTTCTCTCACCGCTTGCGGCGACAAGACCCAGGTCGATACGGCAGCATCGCCAAACACTCCAGCTCCGGTCGCTGCGCCTGCAACACCAGCAGCACCGGTTGCAGAAAACACATTGGGCAAGTCGGTGTACGGCAAGACCTGCGCGCTCTGCCATGCAGCCGGCGTGGCCGGCGCGCCCAAACCGGGCGACAAGGCCGACTGGGGCCCGCGCATTGCCCAGGGTATGGATGTCCTGCACAAGCATGCCATTGAGGGCTTCACCGGCGCGAAGGGGCTGATGCCCGCACGTGGTGGCGCCACCGCGCTGTCCGACGACGACGTCAAGGCCGCGGTGGCCTTCATGGTCGATCAGTCGCGCTGATCTGCCCGGAAGCGATCCCGTGCGTTCTCCCGGTCCTGACGCGTTGCACCTTGGCCGCCGCAGCGTTGCATTTGGTTTGCCGCTGGCCGCCTTCGGTCTCTTTATTGCGCCGGTGCATGCCGTACCCGGTGTTCACCGCTTCTCGCAGGTGCTGATGGGCACACAGATGGACCTGACGCTGCAGGGCGCCGACCGCGCAGCCGTTGCGGCGGCAGCGCAGGCGGCGTTCGCGGAGATGACGCGGCTGGCCGACATGATGAGCCGTTACCGCAGCACCAGCGCCCTCACTGCCATCAACCTGATGGCCGGCCTGCAGCCGGTGTCCGTACCGCCAGAGCTGCTTCAGGTGTTGTTGATGGCGCGCCGCGCTGCTCACGCCAGTGGCGGCGATTTCGATCCCACGGTGGGCTCACTGCGCGACTGGAACTTCGACCCCGCCAATGTTTCCATTCCGTCTGCACAGCGCGTTTCGCAGCAGTTGAGTCTTGTCGGCCACAAGGATCTGCTGATCGATGAGCGCGCCGGAACCGCCTATCTCTCCAGGCGTGGCATGCGCCTGGATCTGGGAGGCATCGCCAAGCTTCCCATTCTGCAGGCGGGCATGCAGCAGCTGCATCGCCAAGGCGTGGCCGACGCAATGATCAATGGCGGCGGGGATGTGCTGGTGGCAGGCCAATTGAACGGCCAGCCGTGGCGGGTGGGCCTGCGTGATCCAAGGCAGCCCGAACGATTGATTGGCGCAGTTCCGCTGAACCATGGCTTTGTTGCGGCATCGGGCGACTACGAGCGCTTCGTGATCCATCAGGGCAGGCGCCTGCACCATATCCTCGATCCAAAGACCGGGTACCCGACACGGGGCCCTCGCGGTGTTGTCCTGATCGCGGACGATCTGAACGCGATCAACGGCCTGGGTGCAGCCATCATGGTGGCAGGTGCTGCTGCGGGACGCGCGCGGGTAACGAAGGCTCCGAACCTGGATGCGCTGATCGTCGATGCGGACGGCAGCGTCTGGTGTTCACGCGGAATGGCAACACGCCTAGCCTGAGGTCGGCAGCTTTGCGCTGCAAAATCAGGCGTCCGAATCTGTTGGGAATACGGACCTCCCTGAGGCGTATCCGTTGGCTATGCAATTCATTTCTGAAATTCGCACGCGTATTTTTCACGCGGCCATCTTCAGGGGCTGGCTCTGCGCCGACCGATCACGCATGCGTACGACCAACGCATTGAGAGTGGCGCGGATGAACTTCCACTCGAATAGCGGAAAGTCCAATGTTGTGGGTAACGCGCATGCGAGCCCTGATCTCAATCGCGAGCTCCGGTGGGAAAAACCCGAGGGCGTACCGGGCGAACTCTCTCCTCGAGGCCCGCCAATCGCTCCTTGAAGAAGCGCCGGCGCCACTGGCTGACACCTCGCGTCGGGTGTCCAGCCGCGCGACGATCTCGTCGATGTCTCTACAGTTGGCGGCCAGCAAGACTTGGGCCTTTCGCCTGGTCTGGGTCTGGTCTTTTTTTTTTGGGGGGGGGGGGAACGCTGTTCCGCTTTGCAGAACTCCGAGTGTCGCGCAGGTGTCCATCCGGGCCTTGCCGACGCATGTCTTTGGGGCAAACCCCGGGGTTGACGCTGGACAGATAGCCCAAAATGGGTTTCCTCTTTTGGAGAAGCCATGTCTGAATTCAAGTTCCCCCGCGTTGTATCTCGCCGCCGTTTCAACCTGGCCATCACGGCCGGGGCTGCCGCCGTCTGTGCGCCGCTGCTGGCCCAAAGCGCCTGGCCGAACAAGCCGATCCGCATCATCGTGCCCTACACGCCGGGTGGCTTCACCGACCAGATGGCGCGCATTGTTCAGGTGGGCCTGCAAAACCGGCTGCAGCAAACCGTGACCATCGACAACAAGCCGGGCGCCAACAGCATCATTGGCGTGGACCTGCTGGCCAAGGCGCCGGCCGACGGCAGCACCTTTGCCGTGGTGATTGCCGCCTATGCCGCCAACACCACGCTCTACCCCAAGCTGCCCTACGACCCGCGCAAGGATCTGACCGGTGTGTCCCTGATGGGGGTGTCGCCGCTGCTGGCCGCCGTCAACAACGACGCCCCCTTCAAGACGGCGAAAGAGTTGATCGACTACGCGCGTGCCCACCCCGGCAAGGTCAGCTTCGGTTCTTCCGGCAACGGCTCGGCCGCCCACCTGACCAGCGAGCTGCTCAAGGCCATCACCAAGACCTACATGGTGCACATTCCCTACCGCGGCGCGGTGCCGGCCCTGACGGATTTGATAGGCGGGCAGATCCAGCTGTTTTTTGACGCACCAACCGGGCTGATCAACCAGGGCAAGGCGGGCCGGGTGCGGCTGATCGGCGTGGCGAGCGACCGCCGCCTTCCGGCGGTGCCGGACGTTCCGACCTTCATCGAGCAGGGTTTTGCCGGCTTCACCGGCAGCACCTGGGCCGGCATGCTGGCACCGGCGGCCACCCCGAAGGACATCGTCCGGCGCATGTCGGACGAAGTCGGGCGCATCATCCGCAGCGATGAAACGCGTGCGCGGCTCGATGCCATGGGAACCTTCGGTGCAGGTGGAACGCCGGAGGAATTCGACGCATTTATTGCGCTGGAAACGACCAAATGGGCGAAGGTGATCCGGGAGGCCGGCGTCAAGGCCGATTGAGGCACACCTGCCGAAGCAGGGCAGGCAGGAAAAAAGACGGAAAAGAGAAGAAGCGGCGAGGAAGGGCGAGGGGGGGGGCGAGGAGGGGCGAGAAGAGGGCCGCGGACGGCCGCTTATTCGCCGGACGCGTTGGCTTGGGCGGTGCCCTGGACGCGGCGCGCACCGTCGAAGCGGTGGGCCCAGTAAGCGACGCTCAGGCTTTCAACCCGCACCTGGGCACCGGGCTTGGGCGCATGGATGAATTTGCCCTCGCCGACATAAATGCCGACATGGCTGAACGCCCGCTTCATGGTGTTGAAAAACACCAGGTCGCCGGGCTGCAACTCTTTTTTGTCGATGTTCTGTGTGGCGGCAGCCTGCTGTTCGGCGCGCCGCGGCAAGACCAGTCCCACGCTCTGCTCGTAGATGGCTTTCACAAAACCGCTGCAATCCACCCCGGTCTCGGCCGTGTTGCCGCCACGCCGGTAAGGCACGCCCAGGAAGCCCATGGCGTTGACCACCAGCTCGGAGGCCTTGTGGCCGACCGACTGCCGCACCTGGTCAATTTTGTTGAGCAGGCCCTTGTCGGCGAGGAATTTGTCCATGTCGTCACCGGAATGACCGGGTGCAGCGTGCACGGTGGCGGCCAGCAGAAGGCAGGTGAGGAGCAAGGGGGTACGCATGGGCGCTAGAGTACTTGAAGGACAAGTCCTACGTCAAGCTAAAGTTTTTTCTAGATTGCGTTGGTAAGCCATTGATTTGTAACGATTTACGTCAAAAAGTGCATTGTGAGGCTGAAAAACCGCCCCTTCCCCGGGGAACCCGCAGGCCTGTGCCGGGAAGGCGATAGTGGCATATTGCCAAGAGGCCCGGCTCTATCCGCCGCGCGGATTTTTTGCCTGAATCAAGGAGAGAAATATGCATCTATCCCTTATACCTCTTGCTTTTTGTGCTACTGTTTTTGTAGCATTGACAGGTGCAGCGGCACAGGCGCAGGCCGTGCGACCGGAGGCCGTCGCCACGGGCTTGCAAAACCCCTGGGCCCTCGCATTTTTGCCGCAGGGCCGCTTCCTGGTTACAGAAAGGCCAGGCCGCCTGCGGGTGGTGGAGGCCGATGGCCGGCTCGGTCCGCCCGTGGCCGGTCTGCCCGCCATTGACGCCGGCGGACAGGGTGGCCTGCTCGATGTCATCACGGATGCCGGCTTTGCAGGCAACCGCAGGATCTACTTCTGCTTTTCCGAGCCGGCCGCGTCGGGCAGCGGCAACAGCACGGCGCTGGCGCGCGCCACCCTGGCCGCTGACAACAGCCGGCTCGAAGACGTGCAGGTGCTTTTCAGCCAGAAGCCCAAGTTTTCCGGCAGCGCGCATTTTGGCTGCCGCATCGTCGAAGCTCAGAAGGACGGCAAGCCGGACGGCACGTTGTTCCTGACCCTGGGCGACCGTTATTCACGCATGCAGGACGCGCAAAAACTCGACAACCACCACGGCAAGGTGGTCCGCATCCACAAGGACGGCAGCGTTCCGAAAGACAACCCCTTTGTCGGGCGGGCCGGCGCCTTGCCGGAAATCTGGAGTTATGGCCACCGCAACATGCAGGGCGCGGCCCTGGCGCCCGACGGCACCTACTGGACCCACGAGCACGGCCCGCAGGGCGGCGATGAAATCAACCTGCCGCAGCCCGGGCGCAACTACGGCTGGCCGGTCATCACCTACGGCGAAAACTACGGCGGCGGCAAGATGGGCGAGGGCATCACCGCCAAGGCCGGCATGGAGCAGCCGCTGCATTACTGGGTGCCATCGATTGCGCCGTCGGGCATGGTGTTTCTGACGAGCGGGCGTTATGGCCAGGCCTGGCAGGGCAACCTGTTTGTCGGGTCGCTGAAGTTCGGCTACCTCAACCGCATCGAATTGACCGCGCCCTTCAAGGGCCAGGTCGTGCGCGAGCACAAGCTGCTCGATGGCGGCGGTGAACGCATTCGCGATGTGCGGCAGGGGCCGGACGGCCTGCTCTATGTGCTGACCGACAGCCCGCGCGGCCGCCTGCTGCGGCTGCAACCCGGCTGATGCAGGGTGTGCCTCTATAGAATGGGCGCTTCTCCAGACCACAGTGAGCCCGCGTGTCCGAACGATTTGAAGTATTTTTGCAATACCTCCTGCCCAAGCAGGCGATGACGGAATTCGGCAGCCACATTGCCTCCATGCGGGGCGGGGCGGTCACGACACGCATTATCCGCTGGTTTGTCGGCAAATACGGCGTGAACATGGCCGAGGCCGCCAACCCTGACATCGGCAGCTACCCGACGTTCAACGAATTTTTCACCCGGGCGCTCCAGCCGGGCGCCCGTCCGCTGGCCGCCGCCGACCTGGTCTGTCCGGTGGACGGCGCGATCAGCCAGTTCGGCGCGATCGAGGGCGACCGGATTTTCCAGGCCAAGGGGCATCACTACTCGACCACCGCCCTGGTCGGCGGCGACGGCGCGCTGGCCGCGCAGTTCGCGGGCGGCAGTTTCGCCACGATTTACCTCAGCCCCAAGGACTACCACCGCATCCACATGCCCATGGGCGGGCGCCTGCAGCGCATGATTTACGTGCCGGGCGAGCTGTTTTCGGTCAACCCGGCCACGGCGCGCGGCGTGCCCGGGCTGTTTGCGCGCAACGAGCGCGTGGTCTGCGTTTTCGAGTCGGCGCGCGGGCCGTTTGTGCTGGTGCTGGTGGGTGCCACCATTGTCGGCAGCATGGCCACGGTCTGGCACGGCGTGGTCAACCCGCCCCGGACGAAAGAGGTCCGTGAGTGGCGCTACGAGGGCCAGCCGCCGGTGGAGCTTGCGCAGGGTGACGAAATGGGCCGCTTTTTGCTCGGCTCCACCGTGGTGATGCTGTTTCCCCGGGGGCCATGCCACTTCAACCCGGACTGGGCACCGGGCACGGCGGTCAGGCTCGGGGAACTGATGGCGAACCGCCCGGCGCCCTGACGCTGCGCCGCAGCGCCGCTTTATTGCTATGAATAGCATAGCTGGTGACGCCCATTCCATGAGGGCTGGAGACCATTTTTGCTTAAAAAAAGCAGGCGTTCCGGCCAGCTTGGCTGCGCCCCAGCTGATGGGGGGCCGGGCCAGGACCGCGCACGAGGCGCGGCGCCTGTTGAAAACCCGGTCGCTCTGTAGCCTGCAGAAAGCGTTCGTGTTAACCCACCACCCCTGTCAGAGTTGACAGGGGTATTGCTGCACGCCCTGGACAAAGCATTTAAATTCAAGCACTGGGTGTTGTGCAAACGGCGGCAACGGGCCTGCCGTGATGGATGAACGTTCCTGCAGCTTCCCGGGAAACGAGGATGCGATGAATTACCTCATACGGTTGGTGGACAACCAGGAATTTCCGGAGGAACAATGCCGCCTCATCGAGCAGCGGTATGACCAGTCCCTGGTCGGGCAGCTCGGCAGTCCGGAGCAGGTGGCGCAGGCGCGCCGCGCCTGGGTGCAGGCCAAGACCCGGGAGGACGAGGCGACGGTGCCGGATCTCTCGCTGGAAGAAAAGCAGGCCATCGTGCGTTGGGAGCGTGCGGAAGCTGCCGCACGACTGCTCGCTTTCGAAGGCTACGCCGGTGCGCTGGAAGACCTCTACATCGACGTCCGTGTGCTGCAACCTGGGGGCGATCGATAGACGGGCCGCAGGCACCACGCAGGACGGCCTTGTCCTTTGTTCTGGATCAATCGCAGCCGCTTGACGCCAACTTACACTGATTTTTTCAGCATGGATCGAGGCCTGATGGTCACCACTGCTCATGTCCAGCACATCATCCCACTGCCGCGGGCCCGTACACCGGTGTCCCGCGTGAACGGGGTGGATGATGCCAGCGGCAAGGGCGCATCGCGGTCCCTCAAGGTCTTCGTGATCGAGGACGAGACGGTCCTTCGAAACCTGCTGGTTGACGCGCTGCAGGAGATACCCGGGGTGGAGGTTCTGTTTTATGCCGACAACGAAGTCTCCGCGACGAACTGGCTCTCGTCCCATGACAGCGCCTGGGATCTCGCCGTGGTTGACCTGTACTTGAGGCAGGGCAGCGGTGTGGGGGCGCTCAACTGGTGCATCACGCGCAGGGAGGACCAGCGGGTGGTGGTGCTGAGCAGCCAGTTGAGCCAGGAGGTGCGCCGCAAATGCCTGGCGCTGCGGGCCGACGCAGTCTTCGACAAGGCCGGCGAGATGGATGACTTCCTGGCCTACTGCCGGGCCCTGGTGGGTTCACCAGCGGCCATGCCCCGCATGCCCTAAACTTTCGGCCATCGCCGCCACTCCGGTTGCGAACCACGGACACGGAAGACCACACGCATGAGTGCACTGTTTCGCGAACAACTGCTGGCGGCAGCCGGGCAGGCCGCCTTTCCCGCCGAGAGAACGCTGGACCCGGCCACCGGCGAGGAGGTCTTCGACGCCGCTTCCGAGGCGACGCTGGCGCAGGTTTTTTCCCTGTTCGGGATCACCGCCTTGACGCCGCAGGACGAGGATGTCGACAAGGTCATCAACACCGCCTGCACCCTGGCCACCGAAGTGGCGGCGCATGTGCAGGGCCTGATCGCCGCCGGCGGTGCGCTGGATATGCTGGAAGAAGCCGGCGACTGGCACCCCGCCTACCGGGCCTACATCAGCGCCTTGTGGCAGGGGGAGCGCGACGAGGTGGCGCGTTGCGCGCAGGAACTCAAGCTGTCCGCGGGCATTCCCAACGGATCGCTCCCGCTTGAAGCGGGGCCGCTGGCCTGATAGGCTGAGGCACGCAGTGCGCAGTATCATGGCCGCATGACTCCCTTGGCTGGTCGGCGCGGCACGATGGCAGAACTGAACCACAGGGCGCGGAACTGGCTGGTGGGCTGGTGGCGCCTGATTCATCTCGGCGCGTTGATTCTGGTTCTGGCCCTGTCGCCGTCGAGCTACGCCCGCGACAACCGCCGGGCGCTGGCGCGCCACATCTATCTCAACACCGCGCCTAATCTGCTGGGTTTCACGCTGATGTGTGCGCTGATCACCGTGGTCATCACGCGCATCGTCATCGTCACCGCGCTCAGTTACGGCCTGTCGCAGTACGCCTTGCAGGTCGTCATCCGCGTGCTGGTGCTGGAACTGATTCCGCTGACGGCCGCCATGTTCGTGGCCCTGCGCTGCGCCATTGCCAGCGGGGTCGAGTTGTCGCTGATGCGCCAGCGTGGTGAACTGCAGGCCATGCAGCAGCGCGGCCTGGACCCGGTCCGCCAGGAGGTGCTGCCGCGTGTGACGGCCGGCATTTTCGCCACCGTCACGCTGGCCGCGCTGAGCTGCGTGGTGGCGGTGGTGATGGCCTACCTGGCCAGTTACGGTTTCACGCTGTCGGGCGTGGCGGTGTACACCCGGCTCTTCGGCCAGGTGTTCAACCCCGCCGTGACCCTGATCTTCGTGCTGAAAACCCTGTTTTTCAGCCTGGCCGTGTCGCTGATCCCGATGGCCTCGGCCCTGTACGACACGGCAGAGCTGCGTTTTCGTGCCAGCGCCGAACTGCGCATGCTGGTGCGCATGTTTGCGGTCATCCTGCTCATCGAGGTGGTGTCCCTCGTGGGCAACTACTACTAAGCACTGACCAATCTTTCGTCCCGACCCCCCCCATTCCTTCCAAGCCATGAGCCAAGCCCTGCCACCCCCCTCCCCGCCTGAGCCGCCGGAACCGCCGCCCGGCAGCAGTGTGGCCATGCCGCCCGTCGCCAACCTCGAATTCAAGGCGCTGCTGCTGCTGGTCTTCATGGCGGTGCTGGTGGTGGGCTCGGCGCTTTACGTGCTGTATGCGCGCGGCGCCTTTGAGAGCACCCAGAAACTGGTGCTGCTGTCCGACGACTCCGAAGGCGTGGTGGTCGGCATGGACATGACGTTTGCGGGTTTTCCGATTGGCCGCGTGCGCCGCATCGAGCTGGCTGAAGACGGCAAGGCCCGCATCATCGTGGATGTGCCGACCAAGGACGCGCACTGGCTGCGCACGTCCAGCGTGTTCACCCTGGTGCGCGGGCTGGTGGGCAGCACCAACATCCGCGCTTACACCGGCATGCTCCAGGACCCGCTGCTGCCGGACGGCGCGGTGCGCGAGGTGCTGCGCGGCGACACGGGCGCGGAGATCCCGAAGCTGATGGCCGCGGCGAAAGAGTTGCTGGAAAACCTCAACAGCCTGACCGCCAGCGAAGGCTCCGTGGGCGCCAGTCTGGGCAATTTCCAGAAGCTGACAGAGCGGCTCAACGGCCCCGGCGGGGCGCTCAGCGTGCTGCTGGGCAACGACGCCGAGGCCAAAAAGCTGATCGCCACGCTGGACCGCACCAACGCCTTGCTGACCAAACTCGACGGCCTGGCAGCCAAGACCGACACCCAGGTGTTCGGCGCCAACGGCGTGATGCCTGAAGCCCGGGCCACGGTGGTGCAACTCAACACCCTGCTCGGCGAAGCGCGCACCAGCCTGAAAAAAGTCGACGCGGTGCTCGTCGAAGCCCAGGCCGTGGGCGCCAACGCCCGGGCCGCCACCGACGATCTGGGGGCACTGCGCGGCGAGGTCGAGGCCAGCCTGCGCAAGGTGGATGGCCTGATCAACGAGATCAACCGCAAGTGGCCGTTTGCCCGCGACACGGAGATCAAGCTGCCATGAGACTTTTTACACCTGTCCTGTTCGTCCTCGCGCTGCTCTTGCTGGCGGCCTGCAGCGGCGGGCCCAAGGCACCCGACTGGCAGATGGAGGCCAAGACCGCGATGGAGCGGTCGGTCGCCGCCTACCTCGAAGGCAATTCGCGGGTCGAGGCGCAGGAGTTTGCGCGCGTGCGCAGCGAACTCTCCAGCACCGGCCGCAGCGACCTGATGGCGCGGGCCGAACTGCTGCGTTGTGCCAGCCGTGTGGCCAGCCTGGTGCTGGAACCTTGCGCCGGGTTTGAGGTTCTGCGGCAGGACGCACCGACCGCCGAGCGCGCCTATGCCGACTACCTCGCCGGCCAGTTGCAGCCGCAGGACATGGCCCTGTTGCCCGCACCGCAACGTGCCGCCGCCGCCGCCGGTGCGGATGCCGCGGCGCTGAAAGCCATGAGCGACCCGCTGTCGCAACTGGTCGCTGCCGGCGTGCTGTTTCGCGCCGGCCGTGCCAGCCCGGCGGTGCTGCAGCAGGCGGTGGACACAGCTTCCGGCCAGGGCTGGCGCCGGCCGCTGCTGGCCTGGCTGGGCGTGCAACTCCAGCTTGCAGAAAAGGGTGGTGACATGGAGGCGGCCGAGCGCCTGCGCCGCCGCATTGCGCTGACGCAAAACCCGGCCGCAGGCAGCAAGCCTTGAGCCGGGCGCCCGTGAGCCGCTGGGCGATTGCCATCGCCGGCATGTTGTCGCTGGCCGCGGCCATGGGCATAGGCCGTTTTGCCTTCACACCGCTGCTGCCCATGATGCTCAGCGATGGCGTGATCGACCTCCCGTCGGCCAGCTGGCTGGCCAGCGCCAATTACCTCGGTTACCTCGTCGGCGCGCTGCTGTGCACCTTCCAGCCCTGGATCTGGAAACACCTGCGTTTTCTGCCGGCCGTCGCCGCCTCAAGCTGGGTGCGTGCGGGTCTGGTCGCCACCGCGCTGCTGACCCTGGGCATGGCCCTGCACCTGCCGGCCGTGTGGCCGCTGCTGCGTTTTGCGGCCGGTGTGGCCAGTGCGCTGGTGTTTGTCTACACCTCGGGCTGGTGTCTGGCGCAACTGGCCAGGCTGGGCGCGCCGGCGCTGGGCGGCATCATGTACGCCGGCCCCGGCGCGGGCATCGCCCTGAGCGGGCTGTTTGCCAGCGCCATGGTGGCGCTGCAGTGGAAAGCTGCCACCGGCTGGTTGATTTTTGGCGTGCTCGCCGCCGTGCTGACGGCCACCGTGTGGCGCACCTTTCAGGAGCGCGGAGCCGGGCAGGGCGGCAGTGCAGCCAACGCGCCGGTCAGCACGCCAGCCACCAGCCATGCGCCGGCCGGCAGGAAGCAGATGCTGCTGCTGGCCCTGGCTTACGGGCTGGCCGGTTTCGGCTACATCATCACCGCCACCTTTTTGCCGGTGATCGCACGCGAAGCCATGCCGGGCTCGGTCTGGATCGATTTTTTCTGGCCCATCTTCGGCCTCGGCGTGGTGACCGGCGCCTTGCTGGCCACCCGCATCCCGGCCACCGGCGATTTCCGCTACCTGCTGGCCGGCGCCTACACGGTGCAGGCACTGGGCATTGGGGCCAGCGTGTTCAGTCCCAACCTGGCCGGTTTTGCGATCGGCAGCCTGCTGCTGGGCATTCCGTTCACCGCCATCACTTTTTTTGCGATGCAGGAGGTGCGGCGGCTGCGGCCGGCCGCGGCCGCCAGTTACATGGGCCTGCTGACCGCCATGTACGGCATCGGCCAGATTGCCGGCCCCCCGCTGGTCGCCGTGCTGCTGCGGCACAGCCGCAGCCTGGGCGAAGGTTTCACGCTGTCGCTGGAAATCGCCGCGGCGGCCTTGCTGGCCGGCGCGCTGATGTACCTGTGGATGGCCAGTGCCTATCCGGTGATGAAGGCCGTGCGGCAGCGCTGAACCCGGCTGGCTGGAGTCTTGTAGCGAAAACGGCCTCTGGCCCAATAGCTACCTGCGCTGGCAGCTACCAAAACAGGAGCAAATCCGGGCTCAGGCCCTGGCGATTTTCGCCAGCACCGGTTTGAGCAGCTGGGCCAGCTCGGTGCCCTGCAAAACGCGGATCCGGTGCTCGGCCGCAAACTGGCGCGCCTTCTCCGTCACCTGCCCGGTGGCGATGCACAGGGCACTGTCGGCCTGATGGCCGCCCAGCGCGGCCTGCAGGCCCTGGAAGGGCTCGATGCCCAGGTGTGCGGCTTTCCAGCGCTTGCAAGCGAGCAGCGTGGTGTGGCCGGCCTTGACCAGAACAAAATCAGCCGCCGCGCCGTTCAGGCGCCGCACCGCGTAGCCCTCGCGGACAAAAGCCTGCTCGACGGCGGCCGAGAAATCGCGCCAGGTCATGGCCTCCAGCTGCGCCAGCGTGCCCTCGACATGGGCGGTGCTGGGCGCGCTGAACTGCCTCCAGGCAGCGATCACGCCGATTACCGCAAAGGGGAGGCCGCCGAGGGCGCCAAACACAAAATACTGCGCGGGCAGCAGGGCTTTGGATGCCAGCCCGAAGGCGACGGCAATGGCAAAGCTGATCCACCATGGCGAGCGCAGCAGGATGGCAAAAAGTGACTTTTCAGCCATTTTGAATTTCAAGGTTTTCCTTTCGGGTGAGGGGACGGGCCGGGCCGGAATTGGGGGCGCATGGCTGAAAAGCGGGGCTTGCCCTCACAATTCGCCTTTTGCCTACATCTGTGCCGGGCAGACTTACTTATAGTAAAGCACCATGCATATTCCGGCCCCGCCTGTTGGCAGCATTTTCTGGCCCTTGCACTTCCGGGCGGCCCGGCACGTATTGGCCGGCGCGGTGCCGCCGGTTCATCCCGAGGCACAGATGCCTGAAGAAGGACGATGATGAAGGCCAACGACGACGAAGACCGCCTGCTGCGCTCAGTCGCCCTGCAGAATGCGCAGAGCATTCTGCGGGCACGCCAGCGGGCCGAGGGTGTGCTGGTGGCCGCCAGGGACGGGCTGGAGCAGAAAACGACGGAGCTGGCGCTGTCGCTGTCCATGGTCCGGGCCACCCTGGAGGCCAGCCGCGACGGCATCCTGGTCACCGACGACAACGCGCACGTCACCGGCTTCAACCAGCAGTACGTCCGGATGTGGGGTCTGTCCGACGAACTCATGGCCTTTCGCGACCACGAAAGGCTGCTCCCGGTGGCGAGCCGGCAGGTCAAGGATGCGCAGGGCTTTCTGGACCGGGTTCATGAGATCTACCGCCACTCGCCGGCGGAAAGTTTTGACCTGCTCAAGCTGCTCGATGGCCGGGTCTATGAGCGTTCTTCCAAGATCCAGATCGTGGAAGGCCAGCATGTCGGGCGGGTCTGGGTTTTTCGCGACATCACCGAGCAGCGGCGCACCGAGGATGCCCTGCGCAAGAAGGCCCGCGTGCTGGAACTGCTCAACAAAACCGGCACCATCCTGACGGCCAAGCTGGACGTGCACATGCTGGCGCAGGCGGTCATTGACGCGGCCACCGAGGCCAGCGGCGCGAAGGTCGGCGCCTTCTTCTACACCACCGCCGCCCCGGGTGGGGACGGCCCTTTCCTGCGGACGGTGGCTGGCATCGCCGCGCAGGACTTCGACAGCTGCGGTCTGCCGCAGGCCGGTGCGCTGTTCAACCTCACGCTCAGTGGCGCGCCGCTGGTCCATCTCGACGACCTGCTCAAAGACACGCGTCATGAAGCGACGGCCCCGCCGGGGGTGGTGCCGCTGCGCAGCTACCTGGCCGTGCCGGTTGCTTCGGGTTCTGCGGAGGTGATAGGGGGCCTGTTTCTCGGTCACCCGGATGCCGGCGTTTTCGACGACCGGGCCGAACGGCTGGTGACCGGCATTGCGGCGCAGGCCGGCGTGTCCATCGACAACGCCCGGCTGTATGAAGTGGCAAGGCAGGCCGCGCAGGAACGCGAAAAGCTGCTCGACAACGAACGCGCCGCGCGCAGTGAGGCCGAACAGATGAGCCAGATGAAGGACGAGTTCCTGGCCATGCTGGCCCATGAGTTGCGCAACCCGCTGGCGCCGCTGCGCGCCAGCGCGGAAATCCTGCGGCTGGGGGTGGGTGATCCGGCCGTCCTGGAGCGCACCCGAGCCATCATGGAGCGCCAGATCGCGCACATGACACGCCTGGTCGATGACCTGCTCGATGTCAGCCGCATCAGCCGCGGCAAGCTGGAGCTGCGCCTCGAGCCGATCCGGCTCGCGGACGCCATCAGCAGTGCGGCGGAAACCAGCCGGCCGGTCCTCCTGGAGCGGCAGCATGTGTTCACCGTCACCATGCCTGAGCAGCCGATTGCCATCACGGCCGACCTGGTGCGGCTGTCGCAGGCCTTCACCAACCTGCTCAACAACGCCGCCAAATACACGCCCGAAGGCGGCTCGGTCGAGCTGCATGTGGCCGCCGACGCACAAGGCGTGACCATCAGCATCGAGGACAACGGCATCGGTGTACCGGAGCACCTGAGCGCCCGCATCTTCGACATGTTCGTTCAGGGCGAGCCCAGCCCGGCCACGCCGAAGGCCCAGGGCGGGCTGGGCATCGGCCTGACGCTGGTGCGCAAGATTGTCGAGATGCATGGCGGCAGCATTCGGGCCGAAAGCCGCAGTGACGGCCCCGGCAGCCGCTTCATCGTCTGGCTGCCCGTGGCCGACGCCGCAGCCACGCTGACCGCAGCAGAGTCAGGCGCGGTTCCGGTCGCGGCTGCGGCGGTGGCTCCGGTCCCGCACCCCGCGGGCGTTTTCGAGCCGCGCCGCATTCTGGTCACCGACGACAATGTCGATGCCGCGCTGACGCTGGCGAGCCTGCTGGGCATGCTGGGGCACGAGGTGCGCACCGCGCACGACGGCGCCGAGGCCATCGAGGCGGCTGCGGCCTTCAGGCCCGACGTCATTTTTCTGGACATCGGCATGCCGCGTATGGACGGTTATGAAGCCTGCCGCAGGATTCGCGCTCTCGGCCAGGCGCCTGCCCCGGTCATCGTCGCCCTGACCGGCTGGGGCCAGGCCGAAGACAAACGCAAGGCGCAGGAGGCCGGCTTTGACCACCATTTCACCAAGCCGGTGGACCCGGCCCGCCTGGAGGCGCTGGTCGGCAGCAACTTCTGAAGCCCTGCCCGGCGCCGTGACGGCGACCCTGCGGACCTGGCCGGAAGCTGGTATGCTTCCAAATTGATAGCTGCTTGCGCCCGTATCCATTGGGCTGCAGGCCTGTTTGACCCCAAACTTTCACGGAACACGGCGCGATGACCTCCGAACAGAAAAAACTCCGCCGTGCGTCCATCGCCCTGGCCGCTGCGCTGGTGCTGGTGGTGATCTGGGGCATCAACTTTTCGCTGCAGAAGTTTGTCTTCAACGTGGTGGGCCCCGGCGGCTTCCTGTTTGCCCGCTACCTGATCATGCCGCTGTGCGCGCTGGCCTTGCTGGTCTGGCGTTTCGGCACGCAGTTTCCGCGCATCACGCGCCGGGAGTTCTGGCAACTCGCGCGCCTGGGTTTTGCCGGGCATTTCCTGCATGTCGGCATGGTGACCTATGGCATCCACTGGTCCACCGCGTTTTCGAGCTCGCTGATCCTGGCCTGCGGCCCCATCTTCACGCTGCTGATCCTGCGTTTCATGGGGGTGGAAAAACTGCACAAGGCGCAGATCATCGGCGTGGCCGTGGCTTTTGCCGGCGTGCTGATTTTCCTGTCCGACAAGCTGTTGGGCGGCAACTGGCGTGCCACCGGCGGCGACCTGTTCCTGCTGGTCGCGGCGAGTTTTTTCTCCTGGTACACGGTGGCCGCCAAACCGCTGATCGAGCGCCATGGCGGCGTCGTGACCATGGCCTACGCGACCCTGCTCGGCAGCGTGCCGGTGCTGCTGCTGTCGCTGCCGGCCGGTTTGTCCGCGCCCTGGGGCGATGCCTCGCTGGCGGTGTGGGCCAGCCTGGTCTGGTCGGTCACGGTGTCGGCTTTTCTCGGCTGGCTGGTCTGGGGCTGGGTCAACGCGGTGCGCGGTGTGGCCCGCACCGCGCCGCTGATGTATTTGATGCCGCCGGTCGCCGGCCTCGTGGCCTGGCTGTTCGCCGGCGAGCAGTACACCGCCATCAAGCTGGCCGGCGCGGCGCTGACGCTGGTCGGCGTGGCGCTGGCCCAGTTCACCAGCCGGCGGCAGGCCCTGGCCCGTGAGGCGCCCGCACCGGTGGACTGACAAAGCGCGACCGGGCGGTCGCGACAACCTTTTGGGCGGGCGGGCAAAAACGGTCTGAACGACCCGCCCGCAGGCCTTGGTTCATACTTCGGTGCTCCACCACCTGCCTGAGTGCCATGAGCAAAACCTCGACCGACAAGAAAAAGATCAAGTTTCTCCTGCTGGAGGGCATCCATCCCTCGGCTGTGGCGGTGCTTCAGGCGGCGGGTTACACGCAGATCGAAAGCCTCACGGGCGCCCTGGAAGGCGACGAGCTCAAGCGCAAGATCGCCGACGCCCATTTTGTCGGCATCCGGTCGCGCACCCAGCTGACCGCCGACGTGTTTTCCCATGCGGCCAAACTGGCGGCGGTCGGCTGCTTTTGCATAGGCACCAACCAGGTCGACCTGAACGCGGCGCGCGAGCGCGGCATTGCGGTGTTCAACGCGCCGTTTTCCAACACCCGTTCGGTGGCCGAACTGGTGCTGGCCGAGGCGATCCTGCTGCTGCGCGGCGTGCCCGAAAAAAGCGCCGTCGCCCACCGCGGCGGCTGGCTCAAGTCGGCCGAGAACGCTTTCGAGATCCGCGGCAAGACGCTGGGCATCATCGGTTACGGCTCCATCGGCACGCAGCTGTCGGTGCTGGCCGAGGCGCTGGGCATGCAGGTGGTTTTTTTCGACGTGGTCACCAAGCTGCCGCTGGGCAATGCGCGCCAGGCCGGCAAGCTCACGGATCTGCTGGCCCAGTCCGACGTTGTCAGCCTGCATGTGCCCGAGACCCAGGCCACGCAGTGGATGATAGGCGCGGCCGAGATTGCCGCGATGAAGCCCGGCAGCGTGCTGATCAATGCGTCGCGCGGCACCGTGGTTGAAATCGAGCCGCTGGCCGAAGCCCTGCGCCAGAAAAAACTGCTGGGTGCGGCGATCGACGTGTTTCCCGTCGAGCCGCGCAGCAACAAGGATGTGTTCGAGTCGCCGCTGCGTGGCCTGGACAACGTGATCCTGACGCCGCACGTCGGCGGCTCCACCATGGAGGCTCAGGAGAACATCGGCGTCGAAGTGGCGGAAAAGCTGGTCAAGTACAGCGACAACGGCACCTCGACCTCGTCCGTCAACTTTCCCGAGGTGGCGCTGCCGGCGCACCCGGGCAAACACCGGCTGCTGCACATCCACCGCAATGTGCCCGGTGTGCTGGCGGAGATCAACCGCGTGTTTTCCGACAACAACATCAACATCGCGTCGCAGTACCTGCAGACCAACGAAGCCATCGGTTATGTGGTGATCGACATCGACGCCGCTTCCTCGGACATGGCGCTGGCCAAACTCGCCGGCGTGCCGGGCACCATCCGCAGCCGCGTGTTGTTCTGATGTGAGCTGAACGCGGTTTTACCCCCTCTCCTTGTGGGAGAGGGCAGGGTGAGGGCCTGCGCCCCATTGATAAGTTATAGCTCGAGGTATGCCTCCTACCCTCACCCCAACCCTCTCCCATAGGGAGAGGAAGCAAGAAAATGTTGCTATGGCGCGGCCGGCACCTGCAGGCCAAGCAGCGCGGCCAGGGCGGCGGTTGGCATGGAGCCTTCCTGGGTCACCAATGCGCCGCTCTGGGCATGGGTGCCGATGATGGTCGGGATCGACGCAAAACCCAGGCGGGTCAGCAGCGCGGTGTTTTTCTCCACCATTTCTTTTTGCGCGGCGATGTTGCTGCCGGCACTGATGCCGCCGCCCTTGGCCTGCATGGAGGCTTCATGCTCATCCATCGCCGCCACCGGGTCCTTCGCGGCCAGCAGGGTGGCGCCCTGCGCGGTGCTCGAGGCGTTCAGCAAGCCCACGGGAATCCAGACAAATTTGGCTTGCGACTTCAGGGGTTTGGCCGCCATCCACAGCGCGGTGCAGTGCGGGCACTGGGCATCGAAGAACACATACACCGTGCGTGCGCTCATGGTCGAACCGACACTGAAGCCCTTGGCCTCGGCGGCAACGGCGGCGGTTGAAACCGGGGTGGTGCCGGCTTTGGCCGGAACGTCAGGCGCGGGCGTGTCCTTGCAGGCGGTCAACAGCAGCGTGGCCGCCACCAGCATGGCCGGGAGGATCTGGAAAGCTTGAAAGGTCATGTCGACACCGGAAAAAAGGGAGACAGTCAGCATAACGCAGGCCGATCCTGGGGACGTGCTCGCCGCTGCACGGCTTCTGGGGACAAGGGTCCGGCGACAGGCGCAGCCAAAATTGAAACAAAATGAAAATAGAGTCAAAAATCATGACACGAAGCGGCTTTCCCCCAAGGATGGCATTTTTTCCCGTGGGCAGACCCAGCGCCGGGTGCTCCCGCCAATGCGGTACCCAGTTGCCCACGCATCCTGTGCACGAATCTGTGGATAAGCACGTAAAAAAGCCACGAAAGGCTTGCCAGTCGTGGCTTGCGACAGTTTGCCTGCCAATTAAGCGCCGGCAAGCGCCGGCCGGCCGGGCTCAGCCCTTGAAGCTCATGCCCAGCCGCTCTATCGTCGCTTTTTCAGCGACAAAGGTTTCGCGGGCGAACTTGGTGTATTGCGCGGTGTTCATGTAGATCACCGACTGGTCGTATTTGTCGAAGGTGGCCAGTACGGCCGGGTCGTTCAGCGTTTTCCGGAAGGCTTCGTGCAGTGTCGCCACGATGGCCGGGTCCATGCCCTTGGGGCCGCACACACCGAAAGGCGAGTCCGACACGGTGTCGTAGCCCAGCTCGGTCAGCGTGGGCACGTTGGGCCAGCGCTTGGTGCGTTTGCTGCCGTAGGTGGCGATCAGGCGCAGCTTGCCCGATTCGACGTGCGGGCCCCAGCCGGTGGCGTCGCTCGCACCCATCACGTGGCCGCCCAGGATGGCCTGCATGTTGTCGGCGTTGCCCTTGAACGGCACATGGGTGAGCTTGATGCCGGCGCGTTGTGCAAACTCCTCGACCGCCAGATGCGGGCTGGTGCCGGTGCCGGTCGAGCCGTAGGTGAATTTTTCGGGGTTGGCCTTGGCGTAGGCCACCAGGTCCTTGATGCTTTTGATTGGTGAATCGGCGGGCACGACCAGGCCAAAGGTGTAGCCGGTCAGGCAGGCGATCCAGGTGAAGTCCTTGAGCGGGTCGTAAGCGACTTTCTGCATGTGCGGAATGCGGAACACGCCGTGCGGTAGTTGCGTCAGCGTGTAGCCGTCGGGTTTGGCGCTCAGCATCTCGATGGCGCCCAGCATGCCGCCGGCGCCGGGCTTGTTTTCGACGATGATGGTCTGGCCCAGGGTCTTGCCGGCGCTTTCGGCCAGCGAACGGATGACCGCGTCGGTGGAGCCGCCTGCCGGCCAGGGGCAGATGTATTTGATGGGGCGCGACGGAAAGGCCTGTTGCGCACGGGCCAGGGAGGGCAGGGCCACACCGGCCACGGCCGCTGTGGTGCTGGCAATAAACGCGCGGCGGTTGGTCATTGATAAGTCTCCGGAGGTTGCAGAACATCTGAAGTTTCAAGCGTAGCGGCCCGCTGTCGGCGTGTCATCAAGGTTTACGCGGGGAGCGTATTCTGCAAGGCAGAACAGCCGGCCGGCGCGGGGCCGGGCCGCGGGATGCAGGCGGTAAAATGGACGCCTGCAGACAGCGCACCGCAGCGCTCTTTTTTTGATTGAAACGACCCCCTGTGACCGATACCGCCAGCCTCCCGTCCGACCCTTCCTCCTCCGACCATCGTCCCGATCCCGACACCCCTGTCCAGCAGCCGCGCCTGTGGTGCGGCGACGGTTGGACGGCCCGCGTGCTCAAGAACGAAGACGACGACGGCTGGGCGGTGGCCATGATCAAGGATGGCGAACCCGAGCCCGCGCTGGTGGGCCCCTGGACCATGGGGCGCGACAAGAAAAACCCCAAGCCACTCGACGGCCCGGCCTTCAGCACCCTGGTCAAGACCGCGTCGGAGTTTGTGCGCAGGCATGAGCAGCAGCTGCATGCCACGCTGCACCAGCGCCTGGAAGTGGACTCGCGCGGCGCGCGTATCACCGTGTCGCTGGACATCGTGCCCGATGAAGACAACCCCTACGCCGTGCTGGCCGCGCGAGACGAGGCCGGCGAACAACTCGCGCAGGTGCGCGTGTCGCCGGCCTTCAAGCTGAGCCGCGCCAGCGCCACGGCCTGGGCCGACAGCGGCTTTCCCAAGCCCTGATGGCGGGCGCTTCTCCCGCGTGGATCGATGCCTGCGGCATCGACTTCGGGACCTCCAACTCCACCGCGGGCTGCGGCGGCGCCGCCCCGGGGCAGGTGGTCCTGCTGCCGCTGGAGGACGGCAAGCCCACCCTGCCATCGGTCGTGTTTTTTCATGCAGAGGACGGGCGCACCAGTTACGGCCGCGCGGCGCTGGCCGACTACCTGGCGGGCGACGAAGGGCGGCTGATGCGCTCGCTCAAAAGCCTGCTCGGCACCTCGCTGATTGACGAGCAGACCGAAGTCGCCGGCCGCGCGCTGCCGTTTCGCGCGCTGCTGGCGCAGTTCATCGGCGAACTCAAGCGCCGCGCTGAACACGCGGCCGGCCGTGACTTCAGCCGCGCCGTGCTCGGGCGGCCGGTGTTTTTTGTCGACGGCGACGCGGCGGCCGACCGGCAGGCGGAAAACACGCTGGCGGAGATCGCGCGCGGCGTGGGCCTGCGCGACATCGCCTTCCAGTACGAACCGATTGCCGCGGCCTTCGACTACGAGTCGCAGGTCACGCGCGAAGAGCTGGTGCTGGTGGTCGACATCGGCGGCGGCACCTCGGACTTTGCATTGGTGCGTCTGGCGCCCGAACGCGCGGGCCGGGCCGACCGGCGGAGCGACATCCTGGCCAGCAGCGGCGTGCACATAGGCGGCACCGACTTCGACAAGGTCCTGAGCCTGGCCAGCGTGATGCCGATGCTGGGCCTGGGCAGCCGGCTCGGGAATGGCCTGCAGATGCCGTCGTCGATTTATTTCAACCTGGCGACCTGGCACACCATCAACTTCGCCTACACCCGGCAGGCGTGGTCGCAGATCGGCGAACTGCACCGCGAGGCGCAGGAGAAAGACAAACTCGCGCGCCTGCAGCGCCTGGTGAGCGAACGCGCCGGGCACTGGCTGGCGATGCAGGTGGAGGAAGCCAAGATCGCGCTGTCGGACGCGCCCCGCACGTCCATGGACCTGGGCCGCATCGCCCCCGGCGAAACGCTGGTATTGCAGCGCGCGGATTTCGACACCGCCATCGGGGAACTGGTCGGCGCGGTGCAGCGCAGCGTGACCGGCCTGTTGCGTGATGCCGGCGTGCCGGCCGACGCGGTGGATACGGTGTTTTTTACCGGCGGTTCGAGCAGCGTGCCGCTGCTGCGGGCCCGCATCGCGGCGCTGCTGCCGCAGGCGCGCCGCGTCGAGGGGGATCTGTTCGGCAGCATTGGCGCCGGGCTGGCGCTTGATGCGCTGCGCAAGTTTGCTTGAGTCTCAAGCCGGGAAGACGGCAGCGGCTCAGCGACATGGTGCTGGTGCAGATCATGCTGGCCAGCCACTCGGACAACACGCTGGAAAAATTCGGCGAAACGCTGGCGAAAATTCCCGAGGTGATCGAGGTCTACCTGGTCTCGGGCGACTACGACTACCTGCTGCGCGAGCGCCTCTACAAGATCAAGGGCGTACGCCACAGCAAGTCCAGCTTCGTGCTGCGCACGCTGAAAAAAGCAGACCTGCCGCTGTTTCAGGCCTGACGCGTCAGCGGGCCTCGCGCAGCGCGCGGGAGCGGACCCAGGCCAGGCGTGCCTCGGTCAGCGCCACGCCCAGGCCGGCCAGGCAGATCAGCGCGATGCCCAGCGCCGTGGTTCGGCCCGGGGCCTGGCCAAACACCAGCCAGCCCAGCGTGGCAGCGGCCACAATTTGCAGGTAGCTGAAGGGCGCCAGCAGGGTGGCCGGGCTGTGGCGGAAGGCGGCAATCTGCAGCCAGTGACCGAGAAAGCCGGTGAGACCGGTGGACACCAGCAGCACCCACTCCCAGAAGGACAAGTCGGGTGTGGTCCAGAACCAGGGCAGAGCCAGTGTCAGGGCGATGGTGCCGAACAGGCCGCCGTAATAGTTGGTCGTCAGCGGATCGTCGTGAGCCACGCGGCGGGTGGCGATCTGGAAAAACGCAAAGGCCAGGGCCGTGGCCAGGCCCAGCGCCACACCGATCGGGTCCAGCTGCGCACCGGGCCGCACCACGATCAGCATGCCGGCAAAACCGGCCAGCACGCCCAGCCAGCGGTGCAGCCGGTGCGCCTCGTGCAGCAGCCACGGCGCCATCATCATCAGGAACAGGGGGGCCATGAAGTTGATGGCCGTGGCCTCGGCCAGCGGCAGGCGGCCCAGCACCGAAAAAAACAGCACGGTGGTGGCGATCATCAGGAGGCCGCGGACCAGCTGGCGCGGCAGCGACTTGGTCTGGAAGATGGCCCTGCCGCGCGAGGGCAGCACCACGGCCGTCATCAGCGCGGTATGCACGGCATAACGCATCCAGGCGACCATCAGGACCGACACGCCGGCCATGACCAGCCATTTTCCGGAGGCGTCGAGGGCCGAGAGCAGCCACAGGCCGGCGATGTGAAGAAGAATGCCGCTTTTGTTCATGAAGCCAGGGAGCAGGGTGGGGACGGGAGGGCTGGAGCAGGGCTTGGTGAAGATGACGGCTGGCCGTGCGGACCAGGTTCTCTCCCTCCAAGCATAACCATTGCGGGCGCCAATGCGGTCGTCCATGCGATCAGACTGGCCTGCCGGCCAGCTGCCTTTTCAGGATTCAAGGCTGAAAATGGCTTCCAGCCCTTATGTACTGGGCGTTGGCAGCTATTAAAAAAAGAGCAAATGAGGCCTTCTTCAGATGATCACAAGCGTCTGCTCGATCCCGCTGAACAGCATGTCGGCGTGTGCCGCGCTGTAGTGGATGCTGATCTGCTCGGCGTCCGCCAGGGCCTGCACATCGTCCCAGCCCAGGGCGCGGTAGCCGCGTCCCTCGTCCGTCGCCGCTGTGCCCTCGGTGCGGGTGACCGTGATGCACACCCGGGTCTGGTCACCGGCGGGTTCGCTGCTGAGCACCACGCTGGCGGGGGCCTGCGCCACGTCGGTCAGCGCAATCAGGCAGGCGGTGAACACGGTGCGCAGCGCAAAAACAGAGGTGATCACATCGGGCGCGTTGACCTGATTGGCGACCGTGAAGCCGCGAAAGGCCAGATCGGTCGCCAGCATGCCCAGCGCTTCCTCGATGCCGGCTTCCAGCGCGATGCTGCCGTTTTCCTTGGGGACGACCCAGGTGATCAGGTTCATGCTGGCGGTGGATGCAGAGCGCGACAGCGTGCTGATCGACTTGCTGTTGTCGCGCAGCACGGCCAGGTCGGGTGCCTCGGCCTGCAGCCGCCGGTCGAGAATGGCGGCAATCATGCCGATGGGCTGCAGTGTGCCGGCCATGTGGTGACGGATGGCGGGCGCGATGCGGCGTAGCAGTGCATAGCGGGCAGCCTCCTCGCGCAGCAGGTCCGGGGTGGGAGAGGCGCTTGTCAGGGGAACATCAGGTGGGGTCATCACACTTCACTCAGGTCGGGGGGCAACTCGCGCATCCTATCATCGGGCCTGCGCGTGCGTTTCGGTCTGGAGGACCTGGCGGCAACGGGGCGGTTCAGGGCCGCGCCTGCGCGGCAGGCTTGCCGGCCGCACTTTGGTCGGCAAGCCAGGCTTGCAGGGCGTCATGGCCGCCTATCTTCTGTCCGCCGATGAACACCTGCGGCGTGGTGCTGGCGCCGGCCACGGCCTGCAGGCTGCGCGAGGTGATGCCTTGACCGAGGGCAATTTCCTCGAAAGGCATGCCGGCTTTTTCCAGCAGGCCCCTGGCCTGGGCGCAGAACTGGCAACCCGGTTTGGTGAACATCGTGACCGGCGCCGGCGGCGGCGTGCCGGGGGTGAGGTAACGCAGAAGGGTTTCGGCATCGGACACCTCAAAGGGGTCGCCGTCCTTCTCGGGTTCGATGAACATTTTTTCGATCACGCCGTTTTTCACCAGCATGGAATAACGCCAGGAACGCTTGCCGAAGCCCAGGTTGGTCTTGTCGACCAGCATGCCCATGCCTTCGGAGAACTGGCCATTGCCGTCGGGCAGCAGCGTCAACTGGTCGGCCTCCTGCGCGGCGGCCCATTCATTCATGACAAAGGCGTCGTTGACCGACAGGCAGATCACGTCATCCACGCCATGGGCCTTGAACACCGGCGCCAGCATGTTGAAGCCGGGCAGGTGGCTGGTGGAGCAGGTCGGGGTGTAGGCGCCGGGCAGGGCAAACAGGACCACGGTTTTTCCGTCGAACAGTTCGGCGGAGGACACGTCCACCCACTGGTTGTTCCGGCGGGTCTTGAAGGTGACGTTGGGGACATGTTGTCCCTCTCGGTTGGGCAGCATGGGGTTTCCTTGGTTCGCGGGAGGGTGGCAGTGCAGCGGCTGAGTGCCCAGTGTGGCCTGCGCCGCCCGCGCTGCCTGTCAGACAGTGGCGACAGTTTGCCGTAGGAAGGCTGCGCCCCCGGCGTTGCAGTTGCGGGTGCTTCGCCTTTTGCATGACAAAATACGGCGGTCCCCCTGACGCCGATGGAGCCCCGGATGAATTTTGCCCCCGACCTCGCGACGGTCACCCACGGCATACAGCTCGCTGTGGCTCCCGTGTTCCTGCTCACGGCCGTTTCCGGCATGATCGCCGCCGTGGCCGGCCGCCTCGCCCGCATCATCGACCGTGCGCGTTTTCTGGAAAACCGGCTGGAAAGTGGTGGCGTGGAGGAAGCCCGGGCCGTGAGGATGTATGCGGAACTGGGCGAACTCAGGCACCGCGGCTGGCTGGTCAACGGCTGCCTGGCCCTGCTGACCTTTTGCGCGATTCTGATCGGGGTGACGATTGTGGTGCTGTTTCTGGGCGAAACCAGCGACCTGCCGGCGCTCAAGATCGCCACCGTGTGTTTTCTCTCCGGCGTATTCTTTTTCCTGCTCGCGCTGCTGTGTTTCCTGGCCGAGACCCTGCTGGCGACGCGCCTGCTCAAGTTTGCGCAACTGCCGATACAACCGCCGACGCCCTGACATTCCCCGGCTTGCGGCGAAGAGGCCTTGCTGCTCTTGCCGTGTTTGCCGGAAGCCATCTTTGAACAAAAACTTTCAGGAATAAACATGTTGCTTGATGCCGATGACTCCCAACTGGTTCTGGTGGACTACCAGGTCCGCCTGATGCCCGCCATTTTTGAAGGTGAGCTTGTGCTCGCCAATGCGCTGCGCCTGGCGGGCATGGCCAGCTTGTTGGCCGTGCCGGTGTGGGGCACGGCGCAGACGCCCGACAAGCTGGGCCCCAACGTGCCCGGGGTCAGCGCTGCCATCGCGGCGGCCGGCGGCCGGACGCTGGACAAGATGCATTTCAACGCCGTGGACGATGGCCTGGCCGAGTGGCTGCGGCCACCCGCGCGCAAGGCCCCCGCGGGAGGCAATGCCCGCAGCCTGCCCAAACACCTGCAGAAAGCCGCGCCGGCGGAAGAAGAAGGGCGGGGCGTCATTGTGATGGCCGGCTGCGAGGCGCACGTGTGTCTGCTGCAGACCGCGCTGGGCCTGCTGGAAGAAGAGTTCGAGGTCTGGGTCGTCACCGACGCCTGCAGCTCGCGCACCGAACGCAACCGCGATGCCGCCTTCGACCGCCTGGCCGGCGCCGGCGCCGAACTGGTGACGACCGAGATGGTGGCCTTCGAGTGGCTGCGCACCGCGGACCATCCGGCGTTCAGGGACGTGTTGGCGCTGGTGAAGTAGGGCGCGCCGTAACCCACCCGGCGAAGCTGCCGAACGAGACCCCTGACCGCCATCCGTTGGCCGGGGTCTGCTATAAGAAGTCATAGCAACAGGAGAAACGCCATGTCCAGTGTTGGTTACCACGAACCCGTCAACGAACTGTCCGACGAAACCCGGGACATGCATCGCGCCATCGTCTCGCTCATGGAAGAGCTGGAAGCGGTGGACTGGTACAACCAGCGCGCCGATGCCTGCAAGGACCCCGACCTCAAGGCCATCCTCCAGCACAACCGTGACGAGGAAAAGGAACATGCGGCCATGGTGCTCGAGTGGATCCGCAGGAAGGATCCGAAGTTTTCCAGTGAGATGAAAGACTATCTCTTTACGGACAAGCCCATCGCGCACAAGTGACACGCTGACTCCTGGCGGCGGAGCCGCCAGCGTTCAGGGTCGTGGCGGGGCTGGTGAAGCGGCTTTGGCCAAATCGGCTCCGGCCGCTAAGATGGCGGTGGACGTGTCCTTCCGGCGTGGGGGATGAAAAGCTGGAACTCTCACGCGCGGCTCGCCAGGCCTATGGAAGTTCCGTCTATTCGTCAACCCAGCGATCTGTAGGAGATACATCCATGCGTACTTCAACCCTTCTGGCCCCTGTACTCTTCGGGCTGACCGGTCTCACCTTTGCACAACAGGCAACGTTTCAGACCAAGTCGCTCACGCCGGAAACGGCGCTTGTCGCGGCCAGCGCCGCCATGGAGGCTTGCCGCAAGCAGGGCTACCAGGTCGGCGTTGCCGTGGTTGACCGTGCCGGCCTGACCCAGGTCTTTCTGCGTGACCGTTTCGCGGGTCCCCACACCGTGGACGTTGCCACGAGCAAGGCGTGGACCGCCGTCAGTTTCCGCACCTCCACCCTGGCGCTGGCGGCGGAAACCCAGGCGGGCAGGCCCATGAGCGGCATTCGCGGCGTGCCGCGCATGCTCGCGGTGGGCGGTGGTCTTCTGATCGAGGGCGGCGGCTCCATTTATGGCGCCATCGGTGTCTCCGGCGCCCCTGGCGGCGAAGTCGATGAGGTATGCGCTCAGGCCGGCATCAAGGCGATCGCCGGCGCGCTGGAGTTCTAACGTCATCGAAGGGGCCCTGTCTGCCCCAAGGGTTGCGGGCTCCATGGCATGGGCCTCTCCACGGCAAAGGGCACCTTGCTGTTCTGGCCGTGGTCGGGGACCCGCTTTTTATCGGAGCTGGCCATTTCCGGTGTACCGACGGCGTCATCGGACTGTCCTGTAAGACCCTGTCAGCCCCATGCAAGTCTGTTATAAATAATTATGAATTCAGTTTTGAAATAACCGGAGACAGCCTTGTTCAAAGCCCTGCAACTCAACAAGTCCGACGCCGGCTTTTCAGCCGCGCTTGTTTCCCTCGATGAAGCCGAGCTGCCCGTCGGCGATGTGCTGGTGCAGGTCGAGTATTCGACCCTCAACTACAAGGATGGGCTGGCCATCACCAACACCGGTCCGGTGGTGCGCAGTTGGCCCATGGTGGCGGGCATTGACGGTGCGGGCACGGTGCTCGAATCCAGCCACGCGGGCTGGAAAACCGGCGACCCCTTCATCCACAACGGCTGGGGCCTGGGCGAGACGCGCTGGGGCCTGATGGCCGAGCGGGCCCGCCTGCAGGGCGACTGGCTGGTCAGGTTGCCGGCCGCCTTCACCACGCGGCAGGCGATGGCCATTGGCACGGCGGGTTACACGGCCATGCTGTGTGTGCTGGCGCTGGAAAAACATGGCCTGAAGCCCGGCGACGGCGAGGTGCTGGTCACGGGTGCCACCGGCGGCGTCGGCAGCGTGGCGGTGGCGCTGCTGGGCAAGCTCGGTTACCGCGTGGTGGCTGCCACGGGCAAGGCCAGTGAGGAGAGTTATCTGAAACAGCTGGGCGCGGGCGCCGTGATGGACCGGGCCGAGCTGGCTGCACCGGGCAAGCCGCTGCAAAAGGAACGCTGGGCTGGGGTGGTGGACGCAGTGGGATCGCACACGCTGGCCAATGCCTGCGCGCAAACGCGTTACGGCGGCGTCGTGGCGGCCTGCGGGCTGGCCCAAGGGGCGGACTTTCCGGTCACGGTGATGCCTTTCATCCTGCGGGGGGTGACGCTGGCTGGCATTGACAGCGTGATGGCTCCGCTGGTGCGCCGCCAGCAGGCCTGGGACAGACTGGCAACGGACCTGGACCCGGCCAAACTCGAAGCCATCGTGGAAGAGGTGCCGTTGAGCCGTGTGGTTGAAAAAGCCGCCGACTTGATGGCGGGCAAGGTTCGCGGCCGCATCGTGGTCAAAATCTGAACCGTAGAACAAAAAACTGGAGACAACGCATGACAAGTTACGCCGATTTTTACCACCAGTCGATAGACCAGCCCGACGCCTTCTGGGCCGAGCAGGCCCGACTGATTGACTGGCAGCAGCCTTTCACGCGTGTCTGCAATT
Source organism: Polaromonas sp. (assembly GCF_029945925.1). Taxonomy (GTDB): domain Bacteria; phylum Pseudomonadota; class Gammaproteobacteria; order Burkholderiales; family Burkholderiaceae_C; genus Polaromonas. The sequence continues at coordinate 103,862 of NZ_JAQSDN010000048.1, forward strand.
ACGACAAGCCGCCGTTTGTCCACTGGTTTGAAGGCGGTACCACCAATCTGTGCCACAACGCGGTGGACCGGCACCTGAAAGACCGGGCCAGCCAGGCGGCGCTGATTTACGTGTCGACCGAAACCGGCATCGAAAAAATCTACAGCTTTGCCGAGCTCCACGGCGAAGTGCAGCGCATGGCGGCCAGCCTCAAGGCGCTCGGTGTGCAAAAGGGTGACCGCGTGCTGATCTACATGCCCATGATTGCCGAGGCCGCGTTTGCGATGCTGGCCTGCGCGCGCATAGGCGCCATCCACTGCGTGGTATTCGGCGGGTTTGCCAGCGGCTCGCTCGCCTCGCGGATCGAGGATGCGACGCCCAAGGTCATCGTCAGTGCCGATGCGGGTTCGCGCGGCGGCAAGATTGTTCCCTACAAGCCGCTGCTTGACGAGGCGATCCGCCTGTCCAGCCACAAGCCCGAGGCGGTGCTGCTGGTGGACCGCGGGCTTTCGCCCATGGAGCTGGTGGCTGGACGTGACCAGTTGTGGTCGGATCTGCGTGCCAGGCACCTGGACGATCAGGTGCCTTGCGAGTGGATGAACTCCACCGACATCAGCTACACGATTTACACCAGTGGCACCACGGGCAAGCCCAAGGGCGTGCAGCGGGATACCGGTGGTTATGCGGTAGCGCTGGCCGCCAGCATGAAACACATTTTCGACGGCCGGCCGGGCGAAACCTATTTTTCGACCAGCGACATTGGCTGGGTCGTCGGCCACAGCTACATCATCTACGGCCCGCTGATTGCCGGCATGGCGACGCTGATGTACGAGGGCCTGCCGACGCAGGGCCTGGACAAGCAGCCCGACGGCGGCATCTGGTGGCGCCTGGTCGAGAAGTACAAGGTCACGGCCATGTTCAGTGCGCCGACAGCGGTGCGCGTTTTAAAGAAGCAGGACCCGGCGCTGCTCAAGAAATACGACCTGTCCAGCCTGCGTGCCTTGTTCCTGGCCGGCGAGCCGCTGGACGAGCCGACCGCGCGCTGGATCAGCGAAGGCCTGCAGGTACCCATCATCGACAACTACTGGCAGACCGAAAGCGGCTGGCCGATTCTGACGATTGCCAACGCGGTCGAGAAAAAGGCCAGCAAGTTCGGCAGTCCAGGCATTCCGATGTACGGCTACAACGTCAAGCTGCTGCATGAATCGACCGGGGAAGAGCTGACACAGCCGAACGAAAAGGGCGTCGTTGTTCTGGAGGGCCCGACACCACCGGGCTTCATGCAGACCATCTGGAAAGACGATGCCCGTTTCGTCAATACCTACTGGAAAAGCGTGCCCGGCAAGATGGTCTACAGCACCTTCGACTGGGGCATACGCGACGAGGACGGTTACTACTTCATCCTGGGCCGCACCGACGACGTGATCAACGTGGCGGGACACCGCCTGGGCACGCGCGAGATCGAGGAAAGCATTTCCGGCCATGCCGGTGCAGCGGAGGTGGCGGTGGTCGGTGTGGCTGACAGCCTCAAGGGGCAGGTGGCCATGGCGTTTGTGGTGCCCAAGGACAGCGGCGTGCTGACGGACAGCGGTGCCGCGCTCAAGCTCGAAGGCGAGATCATGAAGCGCGTGGACCAGGACCTGGGCGCGCTGGCGCGGCCCTCACGTGTGCGTTTTGTGTCGGTGCTGCCGAAAACCCGCAGCGGCAAGCTGCTGCGGCGCGCGATCCAGGCTGTGTGTGAGGGGCGCGACGCAGGCGACCTGACCACCATGGACGACCCGGCGGCGCTGCAGCAGATCAGGGACCTGATGGGCGCAGCCTGACAGCCCGGGGCGCGCTTTTTGATGCAAAAAGTGGTGCTGGCGCTGATGGTGCGTGCGCCATAAGCTATGAAAAATGTAGCACTTCGGCTGTTTCAACGGCCTCGAGCAGGTGCAGGCACGCCGTCGCGGTCGCCTGCGACCGGACCGCGGCTATTTCTTGAAAACCACAGCGCCGGTGATCATGCCGGCGCCGGGGTTCCTGGCATAGGTCAGGCCCGCATAGGCTGCATTGGTGCCGACGAACATGCCCTGGATATAGGTGCCATTGAAAGACGGCGTGCTGCCGGATGCCGAGTCCGTGAAGTTGCCGAACGAGGTGTTGATGGCCACCGTGATGGCATAACCCGTCTGGAAATTGACCGAGAAGGTCGCGCTGTTGAGCGTGCCGGCAACACCGTTTTGCGTGGGGGCCGTGTTGCCCAACAGCGTGTAGTTGGCAACGCCGGTGTAGAACAGGGATGAAAGTTCTGCCTGTGCCGTGGGCCGTCCTGCGACGTAGTGCACGTTAGCCAGCGAGAGGACGCTCGGATCTTCTTTCTGACCGGTGGTCCACATTCCCCAGCCGATAAAGTTGGCGTCGCTCACATTGCCGACAGACTTGAAACTGGTCACCGGCTGCGCTGTGCCGGCTTCCGACCACTTCGGCGTGTTGGCCGAGGTGTCCTGCAGCTTGAGCAGCTTGTTGTCGCTGAAAACGGTCGTGGCTCCGGCGCCGGTCGACAGGGTGTGCGGCGAGCCACTGTTGACGCCGACTGTGGCGACCTTGATGTCCGTGAAGGTGCGCTCTACGGGCTGCGTGGTGGTGGTATTGGTGGTGGTCGTGGTCGTGGTCGTGGTCGTTGTCGTTGCCGCCTTCTCCGTGACAATTTTTGCTTTGCCGGCGTCGTCCACCTTGTCACCCGCCACGACAGGCTCCTTCCGGGTGTCGGGTGTCGCGACCTTGGGCTGTTCGCTGGTACGCACCGGCGGCGTCACGTTGTCGAGAACCTTGACCGACTCGCCTGCCACCAGGCCGATACAGCCGCTCTGGTTGCAGACCTCGATTTTGTCGAGTTCGCTGGTGATGCCCAGTGAACCGTCCGGGTTATAACCGACCTTGAAGCCCGAGCCGCGGATACCGATGGTGGCCGTGGTGGTGGTGAGTTTGTAGTTGTCGCGGTTGCGTTTGCCGATCAGGCCGGTGATGGCGCGCATGCTGCCACGCAGCAGGTCAACGAGGAAGCGGTCTTCCCTGGGGTTGTTCTGGTCGACATAGCTGGCGATCCTGAACTCCGTGTTCGGTTGCAGTGAAACCAGGCCACCGTCGGTGAACCGGACCTGGGCCCGGCCATCACCCCCGGTGACGATGGCATGGCCGCTGTCTATGTTCCCGCCTTTCGCAAGGGCAGTGATCCGCCCATCCGCCTGCCGGACGTTGACTTCACCGGCAGTGAACTGGGCGATCCCGGCCAGCGCCTGGACCTGCAGCGGCCAGGCGACCGCCAGCACCATCAGCAGGGCGACATTTTTCAGCTGGAAGGGATGTTTCATGGTGTGGCCCTGGCGGATCGTTTGATGGCGGAGCTTGGGTAAAACGGCAACGGCGGGTGCGGCTGCCTAAAAATCCTTGCGCACGGTCACGGACAGCACGCGCTTGCTGAAGTCTGAAGTGGCGATGTTGGAGTTTGTCCTCAGCAGCGACAGTTGCGGTGTCACGCGCCAGCTCACGACAGGAACCCAGGTCAGGCCCAGATTCAGGTTGGTCTGCCGGTCACGGCGCTTCACCAGGAAAAGCGGGTCGGCGCCGCCGTAGTGGCGCGTTTCATACCCGGCGTTGGCGAACAGGTCCACGTCCGCGTTGATGGATTGCTGCAGCCCGGCGCGCAGGCCTGCGAGCCGGTGCCCGAGGTGGGGTACATTGGCCGCGCGCTCGTTTTCAGTGCCGGCATACACGCCGCCGAAGGCCAGCAGGCCGCCACGGAACGCCCTGGCGTAGGACGTGCCCAGCACATGGCGGTAGGCATCGCGCAGATTCTGGCCGGGGTAACGCAGGGTGGACAGCTGCAGGTAGGTGGTCCACTGGCTGGCGCCGTCCGGCCTGTGGGTCCATTCGCCCACCACGCCGCGCTGGTCGCGCACGGTGGTGTTGTCGGCGGCATAGGTACCGATCTGGGCTGCCGCGGTGAACTCGTCCTTGCCGATCCGGTAGCTGGCCCCGCCGCTCACGTCAAACTGGCGGGTGTCGAAATCGTTGTGATCCTGATTGAAGCGGTAATTGCCGGAGGCGCTGGCAATCAGCGACAGGCGCGGGTCGATCACGAAACGTCCGGAGACCCCGGCGCCCAGGCTGTAAAAATCGTCTTTCAGTTTGACACCCGCCGGACCCAGGGTCAGTACCAGTCCCCCGAGCGATGGCACGGCCACGTTGGCATTGCCGGGACCGCTGTTGATGTTGCTGTCGATGCCGGCGGCGGTTTCGACATAGGTCCTGACAGAAGACCTGGCGGCCTCTTCATTGCGGTCAATGGCTTGCAGAAATTCGTCGATCCTGCGGGCCACTTCGGCAGGGATGGCGTCCCGTTTTGTGTCCCGCAGCACTTGCCGCGCGGCCTGGTAGTCGCCCAGCGCAAACAGGGCGCGGCCCAATTCGGCGCGGGCGCGCGAGTTGCCCGGCTGGACCGTCAGCACCCGTTCGAGCGCAAACACGGCACGCGTGAACTGGCCGGTGTCATTGGCGGCGATGCCAAGGACGGTGTCAAAGTCAGGGTCGCCCGCGCGTTCTGCCTCCACAGCGGCGAGCCGGTCAAACGCTTGCTGCGCCTTGCCTTGTTCCACCAGCGTCAGCGATTCACGAACCAGTACGTCGGCTTCGGCATGCACCGCGCCGGCAAGCGCTGCGGAAAACCAGGCGGCGGACATTAGAAAAACGAAGCGTTTGAATGACATAGGCAACTGACCCAGGAAAAACCATTGGACGCCGATGGTTTTATATCACGCGTAACAAAAAGGCAGCATGTATTACGGTGACTTTGGCCACGCTTGCCGATGTTTCGGTATACCGGCCTGGACTGGGGCGCCTGGTGTCTCGGTCCAGCCGTCAACTGACAGATTCACGACAAAACCCGGGCGCCCGGTTGGCGGTCCGGTTTTCAGCATTTCGGCATTCGGTGGCACAATCGAGCGTGTTTCTGAAGGCCCTTCCTTGCCACAGTCGCATCCGCTAATCGGTCCAGCCGTGTTGCGGAAGGTTAATCAACCAGCCACATCCTGCTGTGGCCAGCTAATGTTTCCCCAAGGGAAACGGAGGTCAGCGTAATGAGTTCAATTCCGGCGGCATCGTCCGTCTATTCGGCCTATCAAGGCAACACCTATCTCTTCGGCGGCAACGCGCCCTATGTCGAAGAGATGTACGAAAACTACCTCGCCAATCCCGGCAGCGTGCCCGACAACTGGCGCGAGTATTTTGACGCCCTGCAGAACGTCCCTGCCGTCGATGGCAGCAACGCCAAAGACGTGCCGCACCTGCCGGTCGTCAACGCCTTCGCCGAACGCGCCAAGCAGGGCCAGACCCGCGTGGTGGTGGCCAGCGGTGCCGACTCCGAGATGGGCCGCAAACGCACGGCCGTCCAGCAGCTGATCGCCGCCTACCGCAACGTCGGCGCCCGATGGGCCGACCTCGACCCCCTCAAACGCGCCGAGCGCGACAACATTCCCGAACTGGACCCGTCTTTCTACGGTTTCAGCGATGCCGACCAGGAAACGGTGTTCAACACCAGCAACACCTTCTTCGGCAAGGACACCATGAGCCTGCGCGAGCTGCTCAATGCGCTGCGCGAGACCTACTGCGGCACCATCGGTGCCGAGTACATGTACATGACGGACCAGAACCAGAAGCGCTGGTGGCAGCAAAAACTCGAAGCCATCCGCAGCAAGCCCAATTTCACGCCGGAGAAAAAACGCCACATCCTGGATCGCCTGTCGGCGGCGGAAGGCCTGGAGCGCTTCCTTCACACCAAATATGTCGGGCAAAAACGCTTCTCGCTCGAAGGCGGCGAAAGCTTCATCGCCAGCATGGACGAGCTGATCCAGCGTGGCGGCAGCATCGGCGTGCAGGAAATCGTGATCGGCATGGCCCATCGCGGACGCCTGAACGTGCTGGTCAACTCCCTGGGCAAAGTGCCGGCCGACCTGTTTGCCGAGTTTGAACACACCGCCCCCGAAGACCTGCCCAGCGGCGACGTCAAGTACCACCAGGGCTTCAGTTCCGACGTGACCACCCCCGGTGGGCCGGTGCACCTGAGCCTGGCATTCAATCCCTCGCACCTGGAGATCGTCAACCCGGTGGTTGAGGGCTCGGTGCGCGCCCGCATGGACCGCCGCGCCGACCCCAAGGGCCTGCAGGTGCTGCCGGTGCTGGTGCACGGCGATGCGGCGTTTGCCGGGCAGGGCGTGGTCATGGAAACCCTGGCCCTGGCCGAGACCCGGGGTTACTCCACCGGCGGCACGGTGCACATCGTGATCAACAACCAGATCGGTTTCACCACCAGCGACCCGCGCGACAGCCGTTCCACGCTGTACTGCACGGACGTCGTCAAGATGATCGAGGCGCCCGTGCTGCACGTCAACGGCGACGATCCGGAGGCGGTGGTGCTGGCGACCCAGCTCGCGCTCGAGTTCCGCATGGAGTTCCAGAAGGACGTCGTGGTGGACATCATCTGTTTCCGCAAGCTGGGCCACAACGAGCAGGACACGCCGGCGCTCACGCAGCCGCTGATGTACAAGAAAATTGCGCAACACCCCGGTACCCGCAAGCTGTACGCCGACAAGCTGGCGGCGCAGGGCATGGGCGAGACGCTGGGTGACGACATGGTCAAGGCCGTGCGCGCCGCGCTGGACGCCGGCAAAAGCACCTTTGACCCGGTGATCACCAACTTCAAGAGCAAGTACGCGGTGGACTGGAGCCCTTACCTGGGCAAGAAGTGGACCGACGCCGGCGACACCGCCATTCCGATGGCCGAGTGGAAGCGCCTGTCCGAAAAAATCAGCACCATACCGACGACGGTCACCGCCCACCAGCTCGTCAGGAAGGTGTACGACGACCGCGCTGCCATGGGCCGCGGTGACATCCCGGTGGACTGGGGCATGGGCGAACACATGGCGCTGGCTTCGCTGGTGGCCAGCGGCTACCCGGTGCGCCTGTCCGGTGAGGACTGCGGACGCGGCACCTTCACCCACCGCCACTCGGTGATCCACGACCAGAGCCGCGAGAAGTGGGATACCGGCACCTACGTGCCGCTGCAGAACGTGGCCGAGAACCAGGCCCCGTTTGTGGTCATCGACTCCATCCTGTCGGAAGAGGCGGTGCTGGCGTTCGAATACGGCTATGCCTCCAACGATCCCAACACGCTGGTGATCTGGGAAGCCCAGTTCGGCGACTTCGCCAACGGCGCGCAGGTCGTGATCGACCAGTTCATCGCCTCGGGCGAGGTCAAGTGGGGCCGTGTCAACGGCATCACGCTGATGCTGCCGCACGGTTACGAAGGCCAGGGGCCGGAGCACAGCTCGGCGCGCCTGGAGCGCTTCATGCAGCTGTCGGCCGACACCAACATGCAGGTGGTCCAGCCGACCACGGCCAGCCAGATCTTCCATGTGCTGCGCCGCCAGATGGTGCGCAACCTGCGCAAGCCGCTGGTCATCATGACGCCCAAGTCGCTGCTGCGCAACAAGGATGCCACCTCGCCACTGTCCGAGTTCACCAAGGGGGGCTTCCAGACGGTGATTCCCGACAGCGGTGGGCTCAAGGCCGACAAGGTCAAGCGTGTCGTCGCCTGTTCCGGCAAGGTCTACTACGACCTGGCCAAGAAGCGCGAGGAAAAGGGCGCCGACGACGTCGCCATCCTGCGCGTGGAGCAGCTCTATCCCTTCCCGCACAAGGCCTTCGCGGCCGAGCTGAAGAAGTACCCGAATGTCACCGACATCGTCTGGTGCCAGGACGAGCCGCAGAACCAGGGCGCCTGGTTCTTCGTGCAGCATTACATCCATGAAAACATGGCCGAAGGCCAGAAGCTGGGTTACTCGGGCCGTGCGGCCTCGGCGTCCCCGGCCGTGGGGTATTCGCACCTGCACCAGGAACAGCAAAAAGCGCTGGTAGACGGCGCTTTCGGCAAGCTCAAGGGCTTTGTCCTGACCAAATAAGAGGGCTGCGCCGGCTGGCGCACCCCATCGAACCCACAACCCGAAAGAATTCACATGGCTATCGTAGAAGTCAAGGTCCCGCAGTTGTCCGAATCCGTGGCGGAAGCCACCATGCTGCAGTGGAAGAAAAAAGTTGGCGATTCCATCGCCATCGACGAAATCCTGATCGAGATCGAAACCGACAAGGTGGTGCTGGAAGTGCCCGCGCCTGCCGCCGGTGTCCTGTCCGAGATCCTGGTCGCCGACGGCGGCACGGTCACGGCCGAACAGCTGATTGCCAGAATCGATACCGAAGGCAAGGCCTCTGCTGCCGCAGCAGCGCCTGCGGCCGCCGTCGCAGCCACCCCGGCAGCCGCGCCCGCCGCGGCTGGGGGCAGTATGGCCGGCGTACCCATGCCCGCAGCGGCCAAGCTGATGGCCGACAACCAGCTGGCTTCCGGCTCGGTTCCCGGGACCGGCAAGGACGGCCGTGTCACCAAGGGCGACGTGCTCGGCGCGGTGGCCGGCGGTGCCCCATCTGCTCCTAAATCAGTAGCTGTCAGCGCAATACCTACGGGCGCTCCAGCCACTTCCTTGCCTCAAGTGGCAGCGCCGGCCAAGGCCAGCGACCTGGGCGACCGTCCCGAGCAGCGTGTGCCCATGAGCCGCCTGCGTGCCCGCATTGCCGAGCGTCTGCTGCAATCGCAATCGACCAATGCCATCCTGACCACCTTCAACGAGGTCAACATGGCGCCCGTCATGGAGATGCGCAAGAAGTTCCAGGACCAGTTCACCAAGGAGCACGGCGTGAAGATCGGCTTCATGAGCTTCTTTGTGAAAGCCGCCGTGCATGCACTGAAGAAATTTCCGGTGATCAATGCGTCGGTCGACGGCAATGACATCGTCTACCACGGCTACTTCGACATCGGCATCGCGGTCGGTTCGCCGCGCGGCCTGGTGGTGCCCATCCTGCGCAATGCCGACCAGATGAGTTTTGCCGAGATTGAAAAGAAGATTGCCGAGTTCGGCAAGAAGGCCCAGGACGGCAAGCTCGGCATCGAGGACATGACCGGCGGCACCTTCTCGATTTCCAACGGTGGCACCTTCGGATCCATGTTGTCGACCCCGATCATCAACCCGCCCCAGTCTGCCATCCTCGGTGTGCATGCCACCAAGGACCGCGCCGTTGTAGAGAACGGTCAGATCGTGATCCGCCCGATGAACTACCTCGCCATGAGCTACGACCATCGCATCATTGACGGCCGCGAAGCCGTGCTCGGCCTGGTGGCCATGAAGGAAGCGCTGGAAGATCCGGCACGTCTGTTGTTTGACATCTAAGGAGCCATACATGTCCAAACAATTCGACGTGATCGTCATTGGTGGCGGTCCCGGCGGCTACATTGCCGCCATCCGCGCCGCCCAGCTGGGCTTCAACGTGGCCTGTATCGACGAGTGGAAAAACGCCAAGGGCGGACCGGCCCTGGGTGGCACCTGCACCAACACCGGCTGCATTCCGTCCAAGGCCTTGCTGCAATCGTCCGAACACTACGACCATGCCGCTCACCACTTTGCCGACCATGGCATCGAGGTCAAGGGTCTGGGCCTGGACGTCGCGAAGATGCTGGCGCGCAAGGACACGGTCGTCAAGCAGAACAACGACGGCATCGTCTACCTGTTCAAGAAGAACAAGGTCACCTTCTTCCATGGCCGGGGCTCTTTCGTCGCGGCGAAGGACGGTTTTTATGACATCCAGGTGGCCGCTTCGACAAGCTCAGGACAGGCCGGTGCAGCCGAGGAAACCCTCTCCGGCAAACACGTCGTCGTGGCCACGGGTTCGAATGCCCGCGCCTTACCCGGCGCGCCTTTCGACGAGGAAGTGATCCTGTCCAACGACGGCGCCTTGCGCATCGGTGCGGTTCCCAAGAAACTGGGTCTCATAGGTTCTGGTGTTATCGGCCTGGAAATGGGCTCGGTCTGGCGGCGCCTCGGTGCCGAGGTGACCATTCTGGAAGGCCTGCCCACTTTCCTGGGTGCTGTTGATCAGCAGATCGCCAAGGAAGCGCACAAGGCCTTTGTCAAGCAGGGCCTGAAAATCGAGCTCGGCGTCAAGGTCGGCGAGATCAAGTCCGGCAAAAAAGGGGTGTCCGTCGCCTGGACCAATGCCAAGGGCGAGGCCCAGACGCTCGATGTCGACAAGCTGATTGTCTCGATCGGCCGGACTGCCAACACCATCGGTCTGGCGCCCGAAACGGTGGGCCTGAAGCTCGACGAGCGTGGTGCCATCGTGGTCGACGAAGAATGCAAAACCAATTTGCCCAACGTCTGGGCGGTTGGTGATGTGGTGCGCGGCCCCATGCTGGCGCACAAGGCGGAAGAAGAGGGCGTGGCGGTGGCCGAGCGCATCGCCGGCCAACACGGCCATGTCAACTTCAACACCATTCCCTGGGTGATTTACACCAACCCCGAAATCGCCTGGGTCGGGCAGACTGAAGAGCAGCTCAAGGCGGCGGGCCGGGCCTACAAGGCCGGCACCTTCCCCTTCATGGCCAACGGACGCGCACGCGCCTTGGGCGATACCACCGGCATGGTGAAAATGCTGGCGGACGCCGCCAGCGACGAAATTCTCGGTGTGCACATCGTCGGCCCCTTCGCCAGCGAACTGATCGCCGAATGTGTGGTGGCCATGGAATTCCGTGCCAGCGCAGAGGACATTGCGAGAATCTGCCACGCCCACCCGTCGCTCAGCGAGGCCACCAAGGAGGCGGCGCTGGCCGTCGACAAGCGGACGCTGAATTTCTGACGATGTTTACCCCCACGTTCCCCCACTTCGTGTGGGTCTCTGCCCCCCGGGGGGGCCCAGCCGCCTTGGGGCGGCCCGGCGGCGGCTGATGGTCGTCCCGCGAGGGTCGGTGCGTTCGGATTACGAGTCTGCACTGAAGACGCGGGGTTACACCAGTGACCCCGCCCAGTTGCAGGCGGTGGACGCGCTGGAGCGTTGCGCCACCGAGTGGGCGGCATTCAAGGAGAAACGTTCCAATCCGCTCAAGAAGCTGATCAACCGGCCCGACATTCCGCGCGGAGTTTACATGCACGGCGGGGTGGGGCGCGGCAAGAGTTTCCTGATGGACTGTTTTTACAACGCGGTTCCGCTCAAGCGCAAGACGCGCCTGCATTTTCACGAGTTCATGCGTGAAGTCCACCGTGAACTGCGCGACCTCCAGGGCACGGTCAATCCACTCGACGAGCTGGGCAAACGTATTGCCAAACGTTACCGCCTGATCTGCTTTGACGAGTTTCACGTCGCCGACATCACCGATGCAATGATTCTGCACCGCCTGCTGGCGGCGCTGTTTGACAACGGCGTGGGTTTTGTCACCACCTCCAATTTCCATCCCGACGACCTGTACCCGAACGGCCTGCACCGGGACCGTATCTTCCCGGCGATTGCGCTACTCAAGCAGAACCTCGAAGTGATCAGCGTGGACAACGGAACCGACTACCGCCGGCGCACGCTCGAGCAGGTCAGGCTCTACCACACGCCGCTGGGGCCGCAGGCAGATGCGGAGATGGAGGAAACTTTTCAGCGGCTGGCGGAGTCTCACGATGAGTCGCCGGTGCTGCACATCGAATCACGGAAAATCCATGCCAGACGCAAGGCGGGTGGTGTCGTCTGGTTCGATTTCAAGACCCTGTGCGGCGGGCCGCGTTCACAAAATGACTACCTGGAAATCGCCACCCAGTTTCACACGGTGCTTCTCAGCAATGTGCCGCATATGCCTGTGCGCATGGCGTCCGAAGCGCGGCGTTTTACCTGGCTGGTTGATGTGCTGTACGACCGGCGTGTCAAACTCATCATGTCGGCGGAAGTCCCCCCTGAGGCGTTGTACACGGAAGGGCCCCTGGCACACGAGTTTCCCCGGACGGTGTCCAGGCTCAATGAAATGCAGTCTGCCGAGTTTCTGGCGCTGGAGCGCCGAAATGTGGATACCACCCTGACATGAAAAAACTGTTTCTTTTCCTGCTGCTTTCCACCCTGGGTTTCGCCTCAAGCGCTCAGACCCAGGATGAACTGCTGTCGGCCGCCACCGATCGCGAACGGCAGCGCATCAACGCCGAGCGCGCCATCCTGGAGGCGGCGTTTGATGCAGAAGAAGACGCCTGTTACAAGAAGTTTTTTGTCAACAGCTGTCTCAATGCCATCAAGCCCAGACGGCGCGAGGCGATGGCCGACCTGAAGTTCCGGGAAGTCGCCCTCAACGAGCAGGAGCGCCGGCAAAAGGCCGCCGAGCAGGTTCGCAAGACCGAGGAGAAATCGTCGCCCGAGGCCGAGCGGCAGGCCGCTGAGCGTCGCGCCACGGCGCTGGAAGACACCAAAGCCCGTGAAGAGCGCACGCGCAAGAAGGCCAGCGACCGCAGCGATCTGAAACAGAACGAAGCATCCAATGCGGCCGAGGCTGCCGGCAAGGACCAGGGCTCGAAGGAGAGGGCCAAGGCTCGTGCGGACAAGCAGGCCGCCAGTGCCAAAGAGGCCCAGGTTTACAAGGACAAGCAGCAGGAAGCGCAGGAGAGAAAGGCCACCCGCGAACAGAGGCTGCGCGAGCAGACCAAGCCGGCGGCCAAGCCTTTACCTGGACCTGGATAAGGTCAAGTCAGAGTCAGGCCAGCGCCTCGAGCTTGACGATGACCAGTGACAGGTTGTCGCCGCCGCCATGGGCCCGCGAGCGTGCTTTCTGGATCAGGAATTCAGTCGCCTCGCGCGGCGACAGCATGGACAGGGCCGAACCCATTTCACTGGGACTGAAATAGTGCCAGACACCATCGCTGCAGGCGATCAATGAATCGCCCGGGCCCAGTTGGGGAATGTAGTGCTGGCTCACCGGCGGCACCTCCTCGGTGCCCAGGCAGCCCATCAGGATGTTGGACTGCGGATGCACGTTGGCCTCTTCCTCGGTGAGTTCACCCTTATCCACCAGTGTCTGGACATACGAGTGGTCGGTGGTCCGCTTGACCAGCTTGGCGCCGCGAAAATGGTAGATACGCGAGTCGCCGGCATGCACCCAGTGGCAGTCGCCGCCCGGATTGATCAGAAACGCAGCCAGCGTGCTGTGCGGCTCCTGTTCGGCGGAAATGGCCGTGAGTTTGATCACGGTGTGGGCCTCTTCCACCAGCTGTTTGAGCATGGCCACCGCATCGTCGGTGTCGGGGGCATAACGCTCGAACAGCTGTTTGGCGGTCATCATGACCTGGTCGGACGCCTTGCGCCCACCGCTTCGGCCACCCATGCCGTCGGCCACGATGCCGAGCATGCACCCGGCGATGCGCGGATGGCTGAGCAGGGCGACCTGGTCCTGCTGGTAGTCGCGGTCTCCCTTGTGGATACCGGTTGACGCCGTGATTCGATAACCTTTGGACATATTGAAATGGCCGAGTCATGTGGACTCGATTTATCTCCGTAATCGACGTATTATCAGATGAAGCTGCCCGCCCGGATAAAAAACTTGGACTTCAACCTGCACTCCCCGGAGCGTCGCCTCATAGACCTCAAGATCGAACATGCGGATCTCAATGCGCTGGTGGACCTCACCGCACATGCCGTACCGATTGACGAGTTGATGCTCAGGCGCCTGAAAAAACGCCGTTTGCTCCTGCGCGACCTGATCTCCCAGCTCGAACTGGCCCTCGACCCCCCCGAACCCGCCTGATGAACCTGGAATCGCAAGTCCTGGAGGCTTTTGCCCCCGAAGGTGTGCTGGCGCGCGCGGCCGAGCATTTTGTCCCGCGCAGCGGACAGACCGACATGGCCCTGGCCGTGGCGCGCGCCATCGACGGTGCGTATCCGCTGGTGGTGGAGGCCAGCACCGGTGTTGGAAAAACCTTTTCCTACCTGGTGCCGGCCCTGCTCAGCGGGGAGCGGGTGCTGCTGTCCACCGCCACCAAGGCCTTGCAGGACCAGCTGTTCGGACGTGACCTGCCGGCCCTGGTCAAGGCCCTGGGCGTGCCGGTCAGCACCGCCCTGCTCAAGGGGCGCGGCAGTTACCTCTGTCTGCACCGCATCGAGATGGCCCGCCATGACGCGAACTTTCCGGAGCGCAGCTCGCTTCGCGCGCTGGCCAAGGTGGAGGAGTGGGCACGCGCAACGGATACCGGCGATCTGGCTGAACTTCCCGGGCTGGACGAACGCTCACCGGTGATCCCCTGGGTGACCTCGACCCGGGAGAACTGCCTTGGCGCCCAGTGCCCGCGTTTTCGCGCCTGCCACGTCAACCATGCACGCCGTGAAGCGCTGGCGGCCGACGTGGTGGTGATCAACCACCACCTGTTTTTTGCGGATCTGGCGGTCCGCGAATCGGGCGTGGCCGAGCTGCTGCCGACAGTGCGCATTGCGATTTTTGACGAGGCGCACCAGCTTAATGAAACCGGCGTGCAGTTTCTGGGAAAAAACCTGTCGACCGGGCAACTCCTCGATTTTGCGCGCGACATGCTGGGCACCGGGCTGCAACTGGCGCGCGGCCTGCTGGACTGGCAGGCGTTGGCCGGGGCGACCGAACATGCGGCCCGTGACCTGCGTCTGTGTGTGGGCAAAGCCTACCCGGGTAGCAAGCTGCGCTGGACCGATGCTGCGCCCGAAGGCCTGGCCCCCGTCGAATGGGCGCAGGCGCTGGCGGACGTCGGCACCGCGCTGGCTGGCGCCTGTGAGGCCTTGAACACAGTCAGCGACATCGCACCGGACTTTGTGCGCCTGCACGAGCGCGCGGCCGAACTGGCGGCGCGCGCCCATGCATTTGCGCTGGCGCCCGAGCCCGGCGGTGTTCGCTGGCTGGATGTGGGCACCCAGCTGCGGCTGGTGGAATCCCCGCTCGATATCGCCCAAGCCATCCATGCCAGGGTGTTCAGCGACGACAAGGCGGCTGCCAAAACCTGGATATTCACCTCGGCCACCTTGGGCGACGATGCGCAATTGAGCTGGTTCACGCAGCCCTGCGGTTTGACCGACGCCACGACGCTGCAGGTGGGCAGCCCTTTCGACTATGCGCGTCAGGCTGCGTTTTACATTCCGCGAAACTTCCCCAAGCCCGGCGACCCCACGCACACGGCTGCGGTGGCGGCCTCGGCAGCGGACTGGGCACGCCGGCTGGGCGGCCGCACCATGGTCCTGACAACGACCTTGCGCGCCCTGCGCGCCATCGGCGAGGCCCTGCAGGCGAGTTTTGGGAATTCGGCCGACATCGAGGTGCTGGTGCAGGGGGCCATGCCCAAGCGGACCCTGATTGAGCGTTTCCGCCAGGCCGACAGCCGCGGCGGGCGCGGCTGCGTGCTGGTGGCGTCCGCCTCCTTCTGGGAAGGCATCGATGTGCCGGGTGATGCGCTGCAACTGGTGATCATCGACAAGCTGCCGTTTCCGCCGCCCAACGACCCGATGGTGGAGGCCCGATCGCGGCTGTTGGAGTCAGAAGGCAAAAGCGCTTTCAACGACTATTTCCTGCCGGAAGCCGCCGTCGCGCTGAAGCAGGGCGCCGGGCGCCTGATACGCCGTGAAACCGATCAGGGCGTGCTGGTGGTCTGCGACAGCCGCCTGGCCTCCATGGGTTACGGCAAGCGCCTGCTGCGTGCGCTGCCGCCCATGCAGCGCCTGGCCTCGGAGGAGGAGTTGAACGAGCGGCTGGATCTGCTTACCAGAACTTGTACCAGGGCCCATCCACCGACTTGAAACCCTTGGACAGGTAGTCGCTCTGGGGAAAGCTTCTTTCCATCACGCGTTTGGTGTCGTCGCGCAGCTGGGTCATGTTGAGGGCGTCATAGGACTTGTACAGGATGAACAGGGCTTCTTCGAGCACCGGCACATCGCGGTAGTCCGCAATCGCGGTTTGCGCACGGTTGATGGCCGAGATATAGGCGCCGCGGGTGTAGTAGTAGCGGGCCACATGGACTTCATACTGGGCCAGGGAGTTGACGATGTAGTTCATGCGCAGGCGTGCGTCGGCCGAGTATTTGGACTCGGGAAAACGGTTGACCAGCTCCTTGAAGGACTCGAAGGACTCCTTGGCGGCCTTCTGGTCACGCTCGGACAGGTCCTGCTTGTACAGGAAGCTGAACAGGCCCAGGTTTTCATTGAAGTTGACCAGGCCCTTGAGATACAGGGCATAGTCGATCGCCGGGCTGGCCGGGTGCAGCTTCATGAAACGGTCCAGCGTGGCCAGTGCCTGTGCCTGCTCGCCACTCTTGAACTGGGCATAGGCTTTTTCCAACTGGGCCTGCTGCGCCAGCGGCGTGCCGGCCGCGCGGCCTTCGAGCTTTTCAAACAGCGGCACGGCCTTGTCGTAGGCGCCGGAATTCGCTTCGTCCCTGGCTTCCGTGTAAATCTTGTTCGGACTCCAGTTGGCCGTGGGGTCCTTCACGGTGGAGGAGCATGCCGACAGGACGAATGCACAGACAAGCATGGCCGCTGCCGCGGGGCGTGTGGCTGGAACAACCGATAATTTGGTGGAAAACATCGCAATTGATCCTGTTAATGACTGATTCTGTACAAAGCAAACTGATTATATCGAGCGCCACTGCGGCGGGCACTCTGGTTGATGACATCCTGGGGGAGGGCGAGACGGCCGCCGATGCCGAGTTGCGCGAGGTCAGTGTTCCCGTGGAGAGTCACGGCGCGCGTCTGGACCGGGCACTGGCTGGCATTGTGCCCGAGTTCTCCCGCAGCTATCTGCAGCAGCTGATCGAGGCGGCCGCCGTGCAACTCAATGGCGTCACGGTGACCAAGGCCTCGGCCAAGGTCAAGGCCGGCGACAAGCTCAAGATCGAACTCAAGCCCACGCCGCAAAGCCAGGCCTTCAAGCCGGAGGTGATGGCGCTGGAGGTTCTTTTTGAGGACGAGCATCTGCTGGTCATCAACAAGCCGGCCGGCCTGGTGGTGCATCCGGCGCCCGGCAACTGGAGCGGTACGCTGCTCAACGGGCTGCTGGCGCGCGATCCCCAGGCCAGTCTGCTGCCGCGCGCGGGCATTGTGCACCGGCTGGACAAGGACACCAGCGGCCTCATGGTGGTGGCGCGCAGGCGCCAGGTCATGGACCAGCTGGTGGCCATGATTGCCGAGCGAAGTGTCAGCCGCGAATACATCGCGCTGGCTCACGGTGTGTGGGAAGGGCCGAAGTCGCGCCAGGTCGAGGCACCGATAGGCCGCGATCCGCGCAATCGCCTGCGCATGGCGGTGGTGGATCTGGAAAAAACCGCCGGCAAGACCGCCTCGACCGGCTTCTACCTGCTGCAAAACGAAGGCCCGTTTTGCCTGGTGCGTTGCCGGCTGCAGACCGGCCGGACCCACCAGATCAGGGTGCACATGGCCTCCATCGGACATCCGCTGGTGGCCGACGAGGTGTATGGCGGCAAGCCTGCCGCGGGCATGGCGCGTCAGGCCCTGCACGCCTGCCGCCTGGCTTTCACCCACCCCGTGACCGGCGAAGCCCTCGAATTCAGGGCGCCGTTGCCGGCGGATCTGGCCGCGGCGCTTGCCCAGCTGGGGCTGGGATACAATCAAATCCAGTAGTTTTCTGCTACCCGCCGCATGGCGCGCCCAGATGAAAGTGGTTGCGCATGAATGTGAACTGCGCCGCCAGGCGCCTTTATCTCGAATCATTTCGGAACCAAGACCATGAATACGACGGATGCCAAGCGCGTCCTCGAAACGGCACTTATTTGCGCGCAGCAGCCGCTGCCTTTGCGTGAGATGGGTGTTTTGTTCAACGGGGCACTGACCGCCGACACCCTCAAGCTCCTGCTGGAGGATCTGCAAAACGACTGGTCCGGGCGGGGGGTGGAGCTGGTGCATGTCGCGACCGGCTGGCGTTTCCAGAGCCGGCCGCAGATGCGCGAGTACCTCGATCGCCTGCACCCTGAAAAACCGCCGCGCTACACGCGCGCCACGCTGGAGACGCTGGCGATCATTGCCTACCGCCAGCCGGTCACCCGCGGTGACATGGAAGACATCCGGGGGGTGACCATCAACAGCATGATTCTCAAGCAGCTTGAGGACCGGGGTTGGGTCGAGGTCATCGGCCACCGCGAAACCGTCGGGCGGCCGGGTCTGTACGCAACGACGCGGCAGTTTCTCGACGACCTGGGGCTGGAGTCGCTGGACCAGTTGCCGGTCATGGACACCACGGCCGCGCAGGCGTCCATGCTCGATCAGATCGAGTTTGGCATGACGGCGGCTGTGGCCGGCGACGAAGCGGCTGCAGAGTATGCCGGCTTGCCGGACGATCCCGGGACCGGCTTGCTGGTCGCAGAACTTTCCGATGCGGCGGATGCCGGCCGTTCCCAGGACGCGCCGTTAACCAGCCCCACGGCCACCGATCCCAACGCCTGAACGCAAACGCATGAATCAAAAAGACCCTCCGGCTCCGGCCACCGCTCCCGCCCCCCAGGTTGATGCGCCCATTGTGCCGCCAGCCCCCGATTCAAAAGCGCAGGCAGCTCCTGATTTGATAGCAATCGAGGGGCCATCTGCCGGCGATGCGGCCAACGCGGCGCCGGGCAGCCCCGAGCGTGTGGCGCAGGTGACGCCGGCGCTGGCCCGTTTTGAAGACGTGGTGACCGGCCAGTTCGATGCCGATGAAGAGGAGGACGTAGCGCTCGAGCTTCCCAAGCGCGTGCTGCTGCCCCAGCCGGAAACGCCCAAGCTGCACAAGGTGCTGGCGCAGGCGGGACTCGGTTCCCGCCTGGAAATGGAGCAGCTGATCCTGGAAGGCCGGATTTCCGTCAATGGTGAACCGGCCCATATTGGCCAGCGCATCCAGTTTGGCGACACGGTCAAGGTCAATGGCAAGCCGATCCGGGTGCGCATCGACCCGCCGCCGCCGCGTGTCATTGCCTACCACAAGCCCGCCGGTGAGGTGGTGTCGCATGACGACCCGCAAAACCGGCCCACGGTGTTTCGCCGTCTGCCCAAGCTGTTCCAGGGCAAGTGGCAATCGGTGGGCCGGCTCGACCTGAACACCGAGGGGCTCTTGCTGCTGACCAGCTCCGGCGAACTCGCCAACAAACTCATGCATCCCCGTTTTGGCCTGGAGCGCGAGTACGCCGTGCGGGTGCTGGGCGCGCTGAACAACGAAGAAAAAAAGCGCCTGCTCGATGGCGTGCAACTCGACGACGGCCTGGCCCAGTTCAGCACGATTGAAGCCGGCGGGGGCGAGGGCGCCAACTGCTGGTACCGCGTGACGATTTCAGAAGGCCGCAACCGCGAAGTGCGCCGCATGTTCGAAGCGGTGGGTCACGCCGTCAGCCGACTGATCCGCATCCGTTACGGTGCGGTGGTGCTGCCGCGCGGCCTCAAGCGCGGCGCCTTTGTCGAACTCGACGAACGGGACATCGACGCACTGACCAGCGCTGTCGGGCGTTCGGAGGCCCGCGCCGACCCGCGTGGAGCCGGCAGAAGCGCCGGGGAAGCAGGAGAGGCCGGGGAAACCGGCGCCGGCGAGGGCCGTCCAGGGCGCGGACCGCGCCGCAACGACCGCTCACGCGGCGGACGGGGACGCCCCGACAATGGGGCTACCCGGGCACCGGATGCGCAGGCCATGCCGGAAAAAAGCCGGACAGCCGGGCCAGACGACCATGGCGATGAGACCGGCCATGATCCGCTGGACCTCCAGCCCCCCATGAACCGCAACGAAGCGCCACGCGACGCCAACCGTCGCCGCGGCGCCAAGGGTGGACGCGGTGATGGGGGCAACCCCGGCGCCGGTCCCCGGTCCGGCCCGCCCGGCAAATTCGGGGGCAATACCGGCGGACAGGGACCGAAGCGCCGCGACGACCGGGGCGGTGATCGTGGCGATCGCGGTGACAAGGGTCCCGGCGGGGCACAGCCCGACCCGATGAAGACCTCGTTTGGTTATATCGGCGCGGAAACCTTTACCCGCCAGCGGCAGGCGCCGGGCCAGGGCCAGCGCCGTGGGGGCAGCGGAACGGGCGGCGGCGGTGCTTCAGGCCCGCGGCGCAGCGGCGGCGGTGGCGGGGGTGGAAACCGCGGCGGAAATCGCAGCGGGGGCGGCAACCGCGGCGGAAACCGCTAACTCCCCGCGTATCCACACGCTCTTTTGCCCAAGGGCCATTGTCCGCGGGTTAAAATCAGAGGCTTTATTCGATTTGAATAAATCCCAGAAAATCAAGGTTAAGGAAATCTCATGGCGATCGAACGCACTCTCTCCATCATCAAACCCGATGCAGTGGCAAAAAATGTCATTGGTCAAATTTATGCACGCTTTGAGGCTGCCGGCCTGAAAGTGGTTGCTGCCCGGATGGCGCACCTGTCGCGCGGCGAAGCCGAAGCCTTTTATGCGGTGCATAAAGAGCGTCCTTTCTTCAAGGATCTGGTTGAGTTCATGATTTCCGGCCCGGTCATGATTTCCGCTCTTGAAGGCGAAAACGCGATCCTGAAACACCGCGACCTGATGGGTGCGACGGATCCGAAGAAAGCCGCCGCCGGTACCATTCGCGCCGATTTCGCCGACAGCATCGATGCCAATGCCGTGCATGGCTCCGACGCCGTCGAAACTGCCCAGGTGGAGATCAGCTTCTTCTTCGCGGGCATGAACATCTATTCGCGCTGACATGCTGCCCCCACGCTCCACTGCGTTTCGCTGCCCCCCATGGGGGTTTCGGCGCGTTTGGGGCGGCCCGGCACTACGCCGGCGCGGATTCTCCATGCAATGACGGCCAATCTGCTTGATTACGATCTGGAAGGTCTGGCCGCCTTTTGCGGGCAGCTCGGAGAAAAACGTTTCCGGGCTACCCAGCTTTTTCGCTGGATTCACCAGAAGGGCGCGACAGATTTCGACCAGATGACCGATCTGGCCAAGTCCCTGCGCGAAAAACTTGCCGGTGCGGCCCATATCCAGGGCCTCAACCCGGTCTCCCGGCACGACTCGGCCGACGGCACCATCAAGTGGCTGTTCGACGTCGGTGCCGGCGATGTCATTGAAACCGTTTTTATCCCCGAGGCCGACCGTGGAACGCTTTGCATTTCGTCGCAGGCCGGCTGCGCTGTCGGCTGCCGTTTTTGCTCCACCGGACACCAGGGCTTCAGCCGCAACCTGACGACGGCCGAGATCATCGGCCAGCTCTGGTATGCCGAACATTTTCTGCGCAAACACCTTGGCAAAACCGAGCGCGTCATTTCCAACGTGGTGATGATGGGCATGGGCGAGCCGCTGCAAAATTACGCGCAACTGCTGCCGGCCTTGCGCATGATGCTGGACGACCATGGCTATGGTCTGTCGCGCCGGCGCGTGACCGTATCGACCTCTGGCGTGGTTCCCATGATGGACCGCCTGGCGCAGGATTGCCCGGTTGCGCTGGCGGTGTCGCTGCATGCGCCGGAAGACGAACTGCGCAGCAACCTGGTGCCGCTGAACAAAAAATACCCGATCGCTGAACTGCTCGAGGCCTGCACGCGTTACCAGGCGGCGGCACCCAGGGACTTCATCACCTTTGAATACTGCATGCTCGACGGCGTCAATGACCAGCCTGAACATGCGCGCATGCTGGTGGAACTGATGCGCAAGCATTCGCTGCAAGGGCTGGCCTGCAAGTTCAACCTGATCCCTTTCAATCCGTTTCCGGCCTCCGGCCTGAAGCGCTCCGATATGGCGCAGGTGCTGGCTTTTGCCAAAATCCTGATGGATGCCGGCATCGTCACCACCGTGCGAAAAACCCGGGGCGACGACATCGACGCCGCCTGCGGCCAGCTCGCCGGCGATGTGCAGGACCGCACCGGTGTCCAGCAGCGCATGGCCACGCAGCGGCAAGGTATGCTCAAGGGCATCAAGATAGTCTCCAGAGAGGTCGGTGTATGAAGCGTGTCCGCAATGTCCTGTTGATGTCTGCCTGCTGGGCGGCCTTGCTGCTCACCGGCTGTGCCGGCCAACCGGGCTCCGTCCCGGGCGCCGCGAGCGGGCGCGGGGAGATCATGACGGAGTCGGACGAGCCGGACGTGCGCAAACGCGCGCGCATCCGGCTGGAGCTGGCCGCCAACTATTTTCAGCAGGGGCAGACCAACGTCGCCCTCGACGAACTCAAGCAGGCGCTGGTGACCGATCCGACCTATGCCGATGCCTACAACCTGCGCGGCCTGGTCTACATGCGCATGAATGACAACGCGCTCGCCGAGGACAGTTTCCGCCGGGCCATGGTGCTCAATCCGCGGGACGGCGACGTGCTGCACAACTATGGCTGGCTGCTGTGCCAGCAAAACCGCTATAGCGAATCGGCCGCGCTGTTCGGGCGCGCTATCGCCATGCCCCAGTACGGCGGCCAGGCCAAAACACTCATGACGCAGGGGCTTTGTCAGGTGCGGGCAGGGCAGAAAGCGGAAGGCGAGCGCAGCCTGTTGCAGTCGTATGAGCTGGACGCCGGCAACCCGGTCACCGGCTACAACCTGGCGAGCCTGCTTTTCCAGCGCGGGGACCTGGTCCGCGCGCAGTTCTACATTCGCCGTTTGAACAACAGCAATCTGGCCAATGCCGAAACGCTGTGGCTGGGTGTCAAGGTGGAGCGCAGCTTGGGCAACCGCGAAGCGATGCTGCAGCTGGCCGATCAACTCAAAAAACGCTTTGGCCAGTCACGCGAGGCCGCAGCTTACGAAAGAGGAGCCTTCAATGACTGACGCCGGCGTCCAGCTGCCGGGCAACGTTGCCATGGCGCAGCAAGACTTGTCGCCCCACATTCTGCAAGATCAGGCAGATGCCATGCCTGCAGTCAGTGCCGGCTCCCTGATCCGGCAGGCACGCGAGGCTGCAGGCCTGCATATCGCGGCACTGGCGGTGGCCTTGAAGGTGCCGGTCAAAAAACTCGAAGCGCTGGAGGCTGACAGGCTGGACCTGTTGCCGGATGCCGTGTTTGTGCGCGCGCTGGCGGCCAGCGTCTGCCGCACCCTCAAGATCGATGCGGCTCAGGTGCTGGCGCTGTTGCCGCAAACCGGCAAGCCCAGTCTCGGGCAGCAGAGTGCGCCCATCAATACCCCGTTTCGTTCCCCGGGTGATGGACCCGGCCCCTCCCTGCTGGCGCAGATTTCCCGGCCTGCCGTTCTGGCGGGCTTGCTGCTGTTGCTGGGTGCCCTGGTCCTGATCTTCCTGCCGGCTGCCCAGCAGCCCGGTATCGTCACCCAGCCGGCGACACCGTCGCCTGCCGTTGCCGACACACCTGCGGCCCCATCGGGCGCGCTGTCAGGGGTGGCCATGGCCAGGACCGAGTTGCTCGAAGTGGACAAGCCCACCGTGACAGACAGCGCGGCCCAGCCCGTTGCCACTGCTGGCATGGCACCGGTCGCCCCTGTGCCGGCACCGCAGCCGTCCGCTGCCGCGCCGCCGCCCTTTGCTGTGTCGGTGGCCATGTCGGTACCGGCCGCGCCGGCGGGGGCTGTGTCGCCCGCAGCGTCCGGCATCATCGTGTTCAAGGCCAAAGGGGAGTCGTGGGTCGAAGTCACCGATGCCAGAGGCACGGTCGTTCTGCGTCGCACCCTGGCTGCCGGCGAGGAAGCGGGAGCATCGGGCGTCCTGCCGCTGGCGGCTGTGGTGGGCCGGGTCGATGCGACGCAGGTCGAGGTGCGGGGCAAAGCCTTTGATCTGGGTGCTGTGAGCAAAGACAACGTTGCACGTTTTGAGGTGAAGTAGTGGCAGCATGTTTTCCCGTGGCGTCGGCCGCGCCCAGGGCGCGTGTGTCGTCCCAGGCGCGTGTGGTCTGGGGCTCGCGTGTGGTCACGGTGGGCGGCGATGCGCCCGTGCGTGTGCAGTCCATGACCAACACCGACACGGTGGACGCGATCGGCACGGCCATCCAGGTCAAGGAACTGGCGATTGCCGGATCGGAAATGGTCCGCATCACCGTCAACACGCCGGAGGCTGCGGCGCAGGTGCCGTACATCCGCGAGCAACTCGACCGCATGGGCATCGACGTGCCGCTGATCGGCGACTTCCATTACAACGGCCACCGCCTGCTGACCGACTACCCGGCCTGTGCCGAGGCGCTGTCCAAATACCGCATCAACCCGGGCAATGTGGGCAAGGGCGACAAACATGACCGGCAGTTCGGGCAGATGATAGAAGCGGCGGTCCGCTGGAACAAGCCGGTGCGTATTGGCGTCAACTGGGGCAGCCTGGACCAGGAATTGCTGGCCGGCCTGATGGACGAAAACAGCCGCCGCGACCAGCCCTGGGACGCGAAACAGGTGATGTACGAGGCACTGATCACCTCGGCCGTCGGATCGGCCGAACTGGCCGAGCAGATGGGCATGGACAGAAACCAGATCATCCTGTCCTGCAAGGTCAGCGGCGTGCAGGACCTGATCTCGGTCTACCGTGAACTTTCAAAACGCTCGCGTTATGCGCTGCACCTCGGCCTGACCGAAGCCGGCATGGGCACCAAGGGCACGGTGGCATCCGCCGCCGCGCTGGCTATCCTGCTGCAGGAAGGCATCGGCGACACCATCCGTGTCTCGCTCACGCCGCAACCCGGCGAAGCGCGCACGCAAGAGGTGCTGATTGCCTCCGAAATCCTGCAGGCACTCGGCCTGCGCAGCTTTGTGCCCAGCGTTACCGCCTGTCCCGGCTGCGGCCGAACGACCAGCACCACCTTCCAGGAACTGACCAAGGAAATCGACGATTTCCTGCGCGCGCAGATGCCGGTCTGGCGTGTCCAGTACCCCGGCGTCGAGAAACTCAAGGTTGCGGTGATGGGCTGCATCGTCAACGGACCGGGCGAAAGCAAACATGCCGACATCGGCATCAGCCTGCCGGGCTCGGGCGAAGCACCGGCCGCGCCGGTCTACATCGACGGCGAAAAAAGCGTGACCTTGCGCGGCGACCGGATCGCGCAGGAGTTCCGGACCATTGTCGAAAACTACATTGAAAAGCGCTTTGGCACGCCAGTCGTTGCCCAGGTCGCCTGACGGATATCCATGGCTGAAAAACTGACTGCCGTCAAAGGCATGAACGACATATTGCCGCCCGATTCGGCGCGTTGGGAATGGCTGGAGGACAAGGTGCGCGCGCTGATGGCGCGTTATGCCTACCGGAACATCCGCACGCCCATCGTCGAGCCGACGGCGCTGTTTGTGCGCGGCCTCGGCGAGGTGACCGACATTGTCGAAAAAGAGATGTACTCGTTTGAGGACAGGCTCAATGGCGAAGCCCTGACCCTGCGGCCCGAAAACACCGCCGGTGTGGTCCGGGCCGTGGCCGAGCACAGCATGCTTTACGACGGCGGCAAGCGCCTCTATTACATGGGCCCGATGTTCCGACACGAGCGCCCGCAGCGGGGCCGCTACCGGCAGTTTCACCAGATCGGTGCCGAAGCGCTGGGCTTTCCCGGCGCCGAAGTCGACGCCGAGCTGATCCTGCTGGCCGATGCCTTGTGGAAAGAGCTGGGCCTGAAGGACGTGCGGCTGGAGCTTAACAGCCTGGGTCAGCCCGACGAACGCAGGCCGCACCGCGGGGCGCTGATCAGCTATTTCGAAACCAACGCCGACCAGCTCGACGAAGAAGCCAAGCGCCGGCTGCACAGCAACCCGCTGCGCATCCTGGACACCAAGAACCCGAAGATGCAGGCCCTGGTGGAGGCTGCGCCGCGGCTGATTGACTTCCTCGGGGAGGCCTCACTGGCGCATTTCAGCAGCGTCAAGGCCATTCTCGAGGCCAACGGCATCGCCTACAGCATCAACCCACGGCTGGTGCGCGGCATGGACTACTACAACCTCACGGTGTTCGAGTTCATCACCGACAGCCTGGGCTCGCAGGGCACGATTTGCGGCGGTGGCCGTTACGACTACCTGATCGAGCAGATCGGCGGCAAGGCCGCGCCTGCCGTGGGCTGGGCGCTGGGCGTGGAGCGGGTGCTCGAGCTGATCAGGGAGCAGGGCGGGGCCGCGGACCTGCCGGTGCCGGACGCCTACGCGATTGTTCCCGAAGCTTCGGCTTTGCCTCTGGTGCTGAAAACCCTGCAGGCCTTGCGCGCCCTGGGCGTCAGCGTGCAGATGCATGCGGCCTCCGGCGCCGCCGCCGACGGCATGGGCAGCATGAAATCCCAGTTCAAGAAGGCCGACGCCAGCGGCGCGCGCTTCGCCCTGATCTTTGGCGAAGCTGAACTGGCGCAGGGCAGTGTGGCCGTCAAGCCCCTGCGCGGCGAAAAGGTCGAGGCCGCCCAGGCGCAAACCCTGCAGCCGCTGGAGACCGTGGCCCTGTGGGCGCACAGCCTGCGGGCTGGCGTCTGACAGCGCCCCCTACAATCAACACTATTCATTTGGCGGAACCAGCAGAGCTCTATGGCAAAACATCTCGATTTGGAAGAACAGGAGCAGCTCGACGAGCTGAAACACTTCTGGAAGCAATACGGCGACCTGATCACCTGGGGCTTGATTGTCATTTTTGGTGCTTTTGCAGCCTGGAACGGCTACAACTACTGGCAGCGCGATCAGTCCGCCAAGGCGGCCATGATGTACGACGAGGTCGAACGTGCCGCCCAGTCGGGAGACACCAGCCGGCTGGACCGCGCGATGGCCGACATGAAGGAGCGTTTTGCCGGGACGGCCTTCGCCCAGCAGGCCGGCCTGCTGGCGGCCAGGACCTATTACGACAAGGGCAACATCGATGCCGCCAAGGCCTCCCTGAGCTGGGTGGCCGGCAAAAGCGCCGATGAAGGTTACCAGGCGATTGCCAAGCTGCGTCTGGCCGGTTTGCTGCTGGAAGCCAAAGCCTACGACGAGGCCTTGCAGCAGCTCACCGGCACCTTCCCCAAGGACTTTGTTGCGCTGGCGGCGGATCGCCGCGGCGACATTCTCGCCGCACAAGGCAAGAAAAGCGAAGCCCGGGCCGAATACGAAAAAGCCTACAAAGGCATGGATGACCGCACCGAGTACCGGCGTCTGGTCGAAGTCAAACTCAATGCGCTCGGGCTGAACCCGTCGGCGGCATTGGCCCCTTCTGCAGCCGCCGCTGCAGTTTCTCCCGCGTCCGCCCCGGAGGTCAAGCAGTGATTTTAAAGTCTTTTCGGCCTCTGGCCCATACGCTGAAAGCGCCTGCAGCTATCTTTTTAGTAGCATCCCTGGCCGGCTGCTCAATGTTCAGCAGCTCCGTCAAAAAGCCGCAGCCGGCCGAACTGCAGCCGGTGGTGGCGCTGGTGCCGGCCAAACAGGTCTGGATGGCCCGTATCGGCGAGGTTGCTTTCCCGCTCCAGGTGAACGTCTCGGCCGATACCGTGGTGGCGGCAAGCACCGACGGTACCGTGGTGGCGCTGGACGCGCGCAGCGGCCGCGACTCCTGGCGCACGAATGTAGGCGCACCGATCGCGGCCGGCGTCGGCAGCGACGGCAAGGTGGCCGCTGTGGTCACGCGGACCAACGAAGTGGTGGCCCTGTCGGGCGGCAAGGAAATCTGGCGTCAGAAGCTGGCGGCCCAGGCCTTCACCGCACCTTTTGTGGCCGGTGGCCGGGTCTTTGTGCTCGCGGCCGACCGGTCGGTCAATGCCTTTGACGGACAGACCGGGCGCAAGCTCTGGTCCCAGCAGCGCCCCAGCGAACCGCTGGTGCTGCGCCAGTCGGGTGTGATGCTTGCCGTCGGCGACACACTGGTGGTGGGCCTGGCCGGCCGCCTGACCGGACTCAATCCGCTCAATGGCAGCATCCGCTGGGAAGCCCCGATTGCCTCGCCGCGCGGCATCAATGATGTGGAGCGCCTGGTGGACCTGGTGGGCACCGTGAGCCGCACCGGCAACACGGTCTGCGCCCGGGCTTTCCAGGCCAGCGTCGGCTGTGTCGATGCCCAGCGCGGCGCCCTGCTGTGGACCAAGCCCGCCAATGGCGCGCAGGGCATCGATGGCGACGACAGCCTGGTGTTTGGTACCGAAGCGGACGGCAAGGTTCTGGCCTGGCGCCGCAGCGACGGCGAAAGCGCCTGGAGTTCGGACAGCCTGCGTTACCGCAGCCTGAGCGCGCCGCTGGTCGTGGGCCGCTCCATCGCCATCGGCGACTCCGCCGGGTTTGTACACCTGTTGTCCCGCGCAGACGGATCCTCGCTGAACCGCCTCGTGACCGACGGCTCGCCGGTGGCGGCCTCCCCGGTGCTGGCCGGCAATATCCTGATTGCGGTCACCCGTTCAGGCGCTGTTTTCGGTTTCGCGCCCGAGTAAGTTTTATCGGCCATTTGACGGCCGCGAATTGTATTGATGAAACCTGTTATTGCCCTGGTCGGTCGCCCCAATGTGGGCAAATCGACGATTTTCAACCGCCTGACCAAGTCGCGCGACGCGATCGTGGCCGACTATGCCGGCCTGACGCGGGACCGCCACTACGGCAATGGCCACTTGGGCGCACAGGAGTTCATCGTCATCGACACCGGCGGCTTCGAGCCCAAGGCCGTCGATGGCATCTACAAGGAAATGGCCAAGCAGACCCGGCAGGCGGTGGCTGAAGCCGACGTTGTGGTGTTTGTGGTCGATGCGCGCGCCGGGGTCAACGCCCAGGACCACGAGATCGCCAAATACCTGCGCAAGCTGGGCAAGCCGACGGTGTTGACTGCCAACAAGGCCGAAGGCATGACCGAGGGCGTGCAGCTGTCCGAGTTTTTCGAGCTCGGCCTGGGCGAAGTCCTGCCGGTGTCCGCCTCGCACGGGCAGGGCATGCGCACCTTGGTCGAGATGGCGCTGCAACCGCTGAACCTGCCGGATCCGGACGAGGAGGGCGAGCCGAGCGACCCGACGGTGATCAAGCTGGCGGTGGCGGGCCGGCCCAACGTGGGCAAATCAACGCTGATCAACACCTGGCTGGGCGAGGAGCGCCTGGTGGCGTTTGACCAGCCCGGCACCACGCGTGACGCCATTTCCGTGCCTTTCGAGAAGGCCGGCCAGAAATTCGAGCTGATCGACACCGCCGGTCTGCGCCGCAAGGGCAAGGTGTTCGAGGCGATTGAAAAGTTCTCGGTGGTCAAGACCCTGCAGGCCATCGAAAGCGCCAATGTGGTGCTGTTGCTGCTCGATGCGACCCAGGGCGTGACCGACCAGGACGCCCACATTGCCGGTTACATCCTGGAAAGCGGGCGCGCGGTGGTGCTGGCCGTCAACAAATGGGATGCGGTGGACGCCTACCAGAAGGAAATCCTGCAGCGCTCCATCGAAACGCGGCTGTCCTTCCTGAAGTTCGCCACCATCCACAATATTTCGGCGATCAAGCGCCAGGGTCTGGGCCCGGTCTGGAAATCGATTGTCCAGGCCCATGCCTCGGCGAACCGCAAGATGTCGACCCCGGTGCTGACCCGCCTGCTGCTCGAGGCGGTGCAGTTCCAGAGTCCGCAACGGGCCGGCATGTTCCGCCCCAAGCTGCGTTATGCGCACCAGGGCGGCATGAACCCGCCCATCATCATTGTTCACGGCAATTCGCTGGAGCACGTCACCGACGCCTACAAACGTTTCCTCGAAGGGCGTTTCCGCAAGGAGTTCGACCTGGTGGGCACGCCGCTGCGCATCCAGATGAAATCGTCCAGCAACCCCTATGCGGACAAAGATTCCACCTAGGACTACATGCACGGCCAACCGGCTGTGGTAAGGTGAAGTCCTACCAACTCTTGAACACGGAAAATATCGTGAGCAACAACAAAGGTCAGCTCTTGCAGGACCCTTTCCTCAATACTTTGCGCCGTGAGCATGTGCCGGTGTCGATTTACCTCGTCAACGGCATCAAGCTTCAGGGTCAGATCGAATCTTTCGACCAGTATGTGGTTCTGCTGCGCAACACCGTCACCCAGATGGTGTACAAACACGCCATTTCGACCATTGTTCCTGGTCGTGCAGTCAATTTCGCTGCACCAGAATCCCAAGAAAGCCCAGCCAGCTGAGTTCCCAGGACCTCTCCCCGGCGGCAGCGCCTCTGGCCATTCTGGTCGGGGTCGATCTGGGCCTCCCCAATTTTGATGTCGGCCTGGAAGAGCTGGGCCTGCTGGCCCAGACGGCCGGCCTGCAGCCGGTTGCCCGTGTGGTCTGCAAGCGCCGGGCGCCGGATGCCGCGCTGTTCATCGGCAGCGGCAAGGCCGACGAGATCAAGATGCTCGCGCTGGAGACGGGCGCCAGCGAAATCCTGTTCGACCAGTCCCTGAGCCCGGCCCAGCAACGCAATCTGGAGCGGGTGCTGGGCCTGCCGGTCAACGACCGCACCCTGCTGATTCTCGAGATTTTTGCCCAGCGCGCGCGCAGCCACGAAGGCAAGCTGCAGGTCGAGCTGGCGCGCCTGCAGTACCTGTCGACCCGGCTGGTCCGGCGCTGGTCGCACCTGGAGCGGCAGACCGGCGGCGCCGGCGTGCGCGGCGGCCCGGGTGAAAAGCAGATTGAACTCGACAAACGCATGATCGGCGAGTCCATCAAGCGCACCAAGGAGCGCCTGACCAAGGTCAAAAAGCAGCGCCAGACCCAGCGGCGTCAGCGCGAGCGGCGCAATTCCTTCACGATTTCCCTGGTCGGCTACACCAATGCCGGCAAGTCGACGCTGTTCAATGCCCTCGTCAAGGCGCGCGCCTACGCAGCCGACCAGCTGTTTGCGACGCTGGACACCACGACACGGCAGCTGTACCTTGGCGACGCTGCCCGGTCGGTGTCGCTGTCGGACACGGTTGGCTTCATACGCGACCTGCCGCACGGCCTGGTTGATGCGTTTGCCGCCACCCTGCAGGAGGCTGCGGACGCCGATTTGCTGCTGCATGTGGTCGATGGCGCAAACCCGGACCATCTCGAGCAGATCGAGCAGGTGCAGCGCGTGTTGGCCGAGATCGGCGCGGCCGACGTGCCGCAGATTCTGGTCTTCAACAAGCTCGACGCCCTTGAAATATCGCGCCGGCCACTGCAGTTAAGTGACAGTTTCGAGATCAAGGACGCCTTTTCGGACACGGGCAGGCGTGTGGACCGGGTTTTTGTCAGCGCACAGACAGGCGAGGGTGTACCCCTGTTGCGCGAGTTGCTGGCCCGGCATGCGTCGCAAGCCCCCGTCGAAGATATACCCCCGATCGATGAGGCCGTGGCCTGATTAGGCACAATGTGGGAATCATAAAAAAAGTGAGCTCGATTTCATGAACCTGAACCCTGTGTTACAGACGCTGACGACCCTGCCTTCAAGGCTGAGGCAACGCGCCCGAGGAATGTTCAATTTGAACGATCCACGCTGGGGCCGCGACGACGACAACAAGACCCCGCCGGACGACTCCAAGTCGGAGCCCGGTCGCGATGACGTGCCGCCTGTGCGGCCGCCAGCGCCTAACCGTCCGCAGGGCCAGGGGCAGGGTCCCAACCAGGGCCCGCCCGACCTCGACGAGTTGTGGCGTGACTTCAACCGCAAGCTCGGCGGTCTTTTTGGCGGCGCCAAAAATGCCGGGCAGCGGGGCCGTGGCACCGGAGGACTGGGTGGCGGGGGCGGCCCCGGCGGGTTCCAGCCCGATATGAAAAGTGCGGGTGTCGGTGTCGGCCTGATCGCCGGCGTGGCCGTGCTGATCTGGCTGGGTACCGGCTTTTTCATCGTGCAGGAGGGCCAGCAGGCCGTCATCACCCAGTTCGGCAAGTACAACTCGACCGTGGGTGCCGGCTTCAACTGGCGTCTGCCTTACCCTGTGCAGCGCCATGAAGTCGTCGTGGTG
Source organism: Polaromonas sp. (assembly GCF_029945925.1). GTDB lineage: Bacteria > Pseudomonadota > Gammaproteobacteria > Burkholderiales > Burkholderiaceae_C > Polaromonas. Next base: position 135,468 of record NZ_JAQSDN010000048.1, read on the forward strand.
ACCCAGATCCGCTCCGTCGATGTCGGCCGCGACACCATCATCAAGGCCACCGGCCTGCGTGAGTCGGCCATGCTCACGGAAGACGAGAACATTGTCGAGATCAAGTTTGCGGTCCAGTACCGCCTGAACGACGCGCGCGCCTATCTTTTCGAGACGCGGGATCCGGCCGCCACGGTGGTGCAGGCGGCAGAAACCGCGGTGCGCGAAGTGGTCGGCAAGATGAAAATGGACTCCGCGCTGGCCGAGGAACGCGACCAGATCGCGCCGCGCGTGCGGACGCTGATGCAGACCATCCTGGACCGCTACAAGGTGGGCGTGGAAGTCGTGGCGGTCAATCTCCAACAGAGTGGTGTGCGGCCGCCCGAGCAGGTGCAGGCTGCCTTCGATGACGTGCTGAAAGCCGGCCAGGAGCGGGAACGCGCGAAAAACGAAGCCCAGGCCTACGCCAACGACGTGATTCCGCGCGCGGTCGGTTCGGCATCGCGCCTCAAGGAAGAGTCGGAAGCCTACAAGGCCAGGGTGGTGGCACAGGCCCAGGGTGATTCCGAGCGCTTTCGCTCGGTGCTGACCGAGTACCAGAAGGCGCCGCAGGTGACGCGCGACCGCATGTACACCGATGCCATGCAACAGGTCTACAGCAATGTGACCAAGGTGCTGGTGGAGTCGCGCCAGGGGTCCAACCTGCTGTACCTGCCGCTCGACAAGCTGATGCAGGCCACCGCCCAGGGCGGTGCCGCCAAGACCGGCGCGGAGCCGGCCGGCTCGGCGACCTTGCCTCCGGTCGCTCCGTCCACTTCGACCCTCGATACGCGGGCCCGTGACACCTCACGCACCCGCGACCGCGAAACACGCTAAGGAACTGCCGTGAATAGAGTTGGATTTATTGCTTCTTCGATGCTGGTGGCGCTGGCATTGCTCAGTTCCATGCTGTTTGTGGTCGACCAGCGGCAGTTCGGCGTGGTGTACGCGCTGGGCCAGATCAAGGAAGTCATCCTTGAGCCCGGCCTGAACTTCAAGTTGCCTCCGCCTTTCCAGAACGTGTCGTACATCGACCGGCGGCTGCTGACCCTGGACAGCACCGATGCCGAGCCCATGCTGACCGCCGAGAAGCAGCGCGTGGTCATCGACTGGTATGTCAAATGGCGCATCACCCAGCCTTCGGAGTACATCCGCAACGTGGGTCTGGACGAGCGTGCCGGTGCCAACCAGCTGAACCGGGTCGTGCGCAATGCCTTCCAGGAAGCCATCAACAAACGCACCGTCAAGGACCTGCTGTCTCTCAAGCGCGAAGCCCTGATGGCCGACGTGAAGACCGAGGTGCTGGAAGTCGTGCGCGGTGCCAAGCCCTGGGGCATTGACGTGATCGACGTACGCATCACGCGTGTCGACTATGTGGAGGCCATCACCGAATCGGTGTACCGCCGCATGGAGGCCGAGCGCAAGCGGGTCGCCAACGAGCTGCGCTCCACCGGTGCTGCCGAGGGCGAGAAAATCCGCGCCGATGCCGACCGGCAGCGCGAGGTCACCGTTGCCAATGCCTACCGCGAAGCGCAGAAAATCAAGGGTGAGGGCGATGCGCAGGCTGCCGCTGCCTACAGCGACGCCTTTGGCCGTGACCCGCAGTTTGCCCAGTTCTACCGCAGCCTGGACGCCTACAAGGCCAGCTTCGACAAAAAGGGCGACGTGATGGTGATCGATCCTTCGTCCGACTTCTTCAAGGCCATGCGCAGCTCCGGCAGCGGGACGGCCCCGGCCGGCAAAAAGTAACGGCCCCTCTTGGACGGCAGCACGATCTGGCAGGCACTGGCGTTGATGCTGGTGATTGAGGGGCTGCTGCCGTTTTTTTCGCCGCGCGGCTGGCGCGGCATGTTCGAGAAGATCCTCAAGCTCACGGACGGCCAGATCCGCTTTTTCGGGTTGGGCAGCATCGCTGCCGGCCTGGTGTGGATGGCCTTTCTGCTCTGACCGCCAGCCGCTGACGCGGCTGGTCTGGCGCCTGTATTTGAGTCCGCCGGGCACCTGTGTGCCGGCGCGGGCCAAAAACAGGCCCCAAGCCCGGTAAAATCCTGTTTTTAACAGCCCACGATAAATACATGCCCGCCTGGTCGTCATCATGGCAATTGCCGGATCAAATTGCCGATGTCCTGCCCTCCGAGGCGCGTCACATCGAAGAGCTGCGTCGCCTGTTTCTCGACACGGCCCGCAGCTACGGCTACGAGCTGGTCATGCCGCCGCTGCTCGAACATCTCGAATCCCTGCTCACCGGCACCGGTGAGGCGCTGGATTTGCAGACCTTCAAGCTGGTGGACCAGCTCTCGGGCCGCACGCTGGGTCTGCGCGCCGACACCACGCCGCAGGTGGCCCGCATCGACGCCCACCTGCTCAATCGCCAGGGTGTGGCCCGCCTGTGTTACTGCGGCCCTGTGCTGCACACCCGCGCCGACCGCCCGCATGCCACGCGCGAGCCGCTGCAGTTCGGCGCCGAAATCTACGGTCATGCCGGTCTGGAAGCCGACCTCGAAGCCCAGTTGCTGGCGCTGGAAGGCCTGAGCGCCGCCGGCGTCACGAAGCTGTCGGTGGATATGGCCGATGTGCGCATCGTGAGCAGCCTGCTGGCGGGCGCCAAAGTCAGTGCATCCATGCTGGCCCGGATTCATGCCGCCCTGGCGAGCAAGGACGCCAGTGAGCTGGCCAGCCTGACCGCCAGCCTCAACGGCGAGTTGCCCGCCGCGGCACGCCAGGGACTGCTCGCACTGCTGCAGTTCTATGGCGACGAGAAGGTATTGCCTGAGGCCGAAAAAGCTTTCAAGGCCTTGCCCGAAGCGCTCAAGGCGCTGCAGAACCTGAAGTGGCTGGCCACCCATGTCAGCAGCCTGACGAACAATGTCAGCATCGGTTTTGATCTGGCTGACCTGCGTGGTTATGCCTACTACAGCGGCACCCGTTTTGCGATTTATGGCCACGGCCAGCAGGGCGGCGCCCAGGGCGCCGAGCTGGTGCGCGGCGGCCGCTATGACGAGGTCGGCGCCGTGTTCGGACGCAACCGTCCGGCCGCCGGCTTCAGCCTGGACCTGAAAGAGCTGGTCAGCGTGCTGACACCCAAACCCTTGCGTCCCGCCATCCGCGCCCCCTGGGGCGAAGAAGCCGGGTTGCGCAGCGCGATTGCCGCACTGCGCGCCGGCGGTGAAACCGTGGCCTGCGTGTTGCCCGGCCATGAACACGAAGTTGATGAATTTGACTGTGACCGCGAACTGGCCAGCGTGGCCGGCCAGTGGCAGGTCCAGCCGCTGGGCAACAAGCCGGCCTGAAGCCGCGCCGCCCGCATAACCAACCCCTCCTGAAAGCAGACTGAAGATGACAAAGACAATCGCCGCAACCGCCGGCCGCAACGTGGTGGTCGTGGGCACCCAGTGGGGTGACGAGGGCAAGGGCAAGCTGGTGGACTGGCTGACCGAAAGCTCGCAGGGCGTGGTGCGTTTCCAGGGCGGCCACAATGCCGGCCACACGCTGGTCATCAACGGCATCAAGACCGCCTTGCATTTGATCCCCAGCGGCATCATGCGCCCCGGCGTCAAGTGTTACATCGGCAACGGCGTGGTGCTGTCGGCGGCCAAGCTGTTCGAGGAAATCGAAGGGCTGGAAAAAGCCGGTGTCGAGGTGCGTTCGCGCCTGCGCATCAGCGAAGCCTGCCCGCTGATCCTGCCTTTCCACGTGGCACTGGACGTGGCGCGCGAAACCCGCCGCGAAACCGGCGGCACCGTCAAGATAGGCACCACCGGCCGCGGCATCGGCCCGGCCTATGAAGACAAGATCGCCCGCCGCGCCCTGCGCGTGCAGGACCTCAAATATCCCGAGCGTTTTGCCGCCAAGCTGCGCGAGCTGCTGGACCTGCACAACTTCGTGCTGACCGGCTACCTCCATGCGCCGGCCATCGAATTCCAGCCCGTCTATGACGAGGCCATGCGCCATGCGGAATTGCTCAAGCCCATGATGGCCGATGTCTCGCGCGAACTCAACGATGCCCACCGTGACGGCGCCAACCTGCTGTTTGAAGGCGCGCAGGGCACGCTGCTCGACGTGGACCACGGCACCTACCCGTTTGTCACCTCCAGCAACTGCGTGGCCGGCAATGCGGCCGCTGGCGCCGGTGTCGGCCCGGGCATGCTGCACTACATTCTGGGCATCACCAAGGCCTACTGCACCCGCGTGGGTGGTGGGCCGTTCCCGACCGAGCTCGATTGGGAAACACCGGGCACGCCGGGTTACCACATGAGCACCGTCGGTGCCGAAAAAGGCGTGACCACCGGGCGCAGCCGCCGGTGCGGCTGGTTCGACGCGGCCCTGCTCAAACGCTCGGCGCAGGTCAATGGCCTGTCCGGCCTGTGCATCACCAAGCTCGACGTGCTCGACGGCATCGAGCAGTTGGAGCTGTGCACCGGCTACGAACTTGACGGCCACATCACCGATATCCTGCCCATGGGCGCCGAAGAAATTGCCCGCTGCAAGCCGATCTACGAAACCCTGCCGGGCTGGACCCAGAGCACGGTCGGTGTGACCGACTACGACAAATTGCCCGCCGCGGCCCAGCGCTACCTGCATCGCATCGAGGAAGTCACCGGCGTGCCCATCCACATGATCTCGACCAGCCCCGACCGCGACCACACGATTTTGCTGCGCCACCCGTTCGTGGCCTGAGCGTTTTTTGCAGGGTTTTCAGTTAAATCGTGCTCCAGCCCAGTCGGGGCGGGCGCAACCAGCTATCGAATCAGGAGCATTTTCATGTTGACCGAAGACGGCAAGCACCTTTATGTCAGTTATGACGAATACCACAACCTGATTGAAAAACTGGCGATCAAGATCCACCAGTCCGACTGGCAGTTCGACACCATCCTGTGCCTGGCGCGCGGTGGCATGCGGCCCGGCGACATCCTCTCACGCATTTTCGACAAGCCGCTGGCCATCATGTCCACCAGCTCCTACCGCGCCGACTCCGGCACGGTGCAGGGCAACCTCGACATCGCGCGTTTCATCACCACGCCCAAGGGCGAGATCGCCGGCAAGGTGCTGCTGGTCGACGACTTGGCCGACACCGGCCACACACTCAACGCCGTCATTCACCAGCTGCGCAACAACTACAAGCCGATCAGCGAGCTGCGCAGCGCAGTGATCTGGACCAAGGGTGTGTCCGCCTTCCAACCCGATTACTCGGTCGAGTTCCTGCCGACCAACCCGTGGATACACCAGCCTTTCGAAGGCTACGATGCGCTGCGACCGGCGCAACTCATGGAAAAGTGGAAAATTTAGGCCCCCACGCTTTTCACTGCGTGTAATGCGCTGCCCCCCGAGGGGGCCGCTGCGCCTGCGGCCCGGCGAAGCCGGTTCCGCGGCCCCTGCTTGAAGGGGAGCCCTGCGGTCACTCGCTTCGCGTCGCTTCCGCGGCGTCGGAGCAAGCCTGCCGTTAACATCGGCAGATGAGCGATATTTCCACCCAGCTGATCCACCACCCGTACAAGCCGCCCGCCGGCTTTGACGCCGTCAATCCCGCCGTCCAGAAGGCCTCGACGGTCATCTTTCCGAATGTTGCGGCCTTGCGCCAGCGCGACTGGAAACACAAGAGCGGCTACACCTACGGCCTGCACGGCACGCCGACCACCTTCACGCTCGAGGAACGCATTGCCACGCTGGAAGGCGGGCAGTTCTGCACGCTGGTGCCCAGCGGCCTGGCGGCGGTGGCGCTGGTCGACATGGCGCTGCTCAGCGCCGGCGACGAGGTGCTGATTCCCGACAACGCCTACGGACCCAACAAGACGTTTGCCCAGCATGAGCTCACCGGCTGGGGCGTCAGTTTCCGTTATTACGATCCCATGCAGCCCGCCGACCTGGCCGCCAAACTGAGTGGCAAAACGCGCCTGGTCTGGCTCGAGGCGCCGGGCTCGATCACCCTGGAGTTTCCGGACCTGCCGGCGCTGGTCGCCGCCGTCAAGGCGCACGGCGACGTGCATCCGCAAGGCATCGTGACCGCACTGGACAACACCTGGGGTGCGGGCATCGCCTTCAATGCCTTTGCGCTGGGCGCCGACATCTCCGTGCAGGCCCTGACGAAGTACCCCAGCGGCGGCGCCGACGTGCTGATGGGCTCGGTCGTCACGCGCGACGAGGCGTTGCATCACCTGGTCCATTTCTGCCACATGCGCGTCGGTTACGGCGTGGCCGGCAACGACGCCGAACTGGTGCTGCGCGGGCTGGGCAGCATGGCCCTGCGTTACGCCGCGCAGGACAGCGCCACGCGCACGCTGGCGGCCTGGTTGCAGCAGCAGCCGCAGATCGAGGCCGTGCTGCACCCGGCGCTGGCCGGTTCGCCCGGCCACGCGGCCTGGCAACGCGACTGCAGCGCCGCGGCCTGCCTGCTGAGCGTCGTGTTCAAGGCCGGTTACCCGCAAGCCCAGGTGGACCGCTTCTGCGACAGCCTGCGGCTGTTCAGGCTTGGCTACAGCTGGGCCGGCCCCATGAGCCTGTGCGCGCCTTACGACGTGCCGGCGATACGCACCACGCCCTGGCCCTTTCGGGGCGGCCTGGTGCGGTTTTCAGTCGGGCTGGAGGCGGTGGCCGACCTGCAGGCCGACCTGGCGAACGCGCTGGCGGGGATGCAGTACAGTTAGGACATATTCCTGAAGAAAGCACGCTGTGGCAACTCCCAATTATTCCTACGAAAAACGTCAGAAAGAGCTGGCCAAAAAGAAGAAGAAAGAAGAAAAGCTCAAGCGCAAGGCCGAAGGCAAGCCGGACCTGCCCGATGACGATACGCCCGATGGCGAAGACGCGGGCGGCACGCCGCCACCGGCCGATCCCGCACCCTGAGATGCCGGAGACCTTTGATAATTTGAATCAAATCGGGCTTCAGCCCTTGATCTACAAGCGCAAGCAGCTCTCTTTTTGATAGCTGATGCGACCGCCAGGCCCCGCAGGAACAGGCAACTGTTCCTCCGGGGCCTGTTTGTTGGCGGCTGCGCTTCAGCTCTCCAGCATGCGGGCCGCAAGTTCGGCCATCGCCGCCGCCGTGTGGTCGCGTGGCGCGAGGACCCGGGCTGTTTCGTAGTGGCTGAAGTTGCGCCGCATCGACTGCAGGTACACCGGGTCGTAGTGCCTGACCAGCAACTCGCGCACCACGGACGCCACGTCGCCGCTGCGCGCACGCGCCTGCCAGTCCTGCACGGTGTCCTTGCCGCGGGCCTCGGTCAGCGCGCCCAGGCGTTCGCAGAAAAACGCGATGTCCTGGACGAAAAAATCATAGTCCTCGAGCAGCAGCGCAACACGTTCGTCTTCGGCCAGGTCCAGCTGCAGGCAGGGGGCGGCGCGCATGGCGGCGATCAGACCTTCGGGCACGGCCACGTTGCCGACCTTCTTGCTTTCGCTCTCGATGTAGACCGGGCGGGCCGGATCGAAGCTGCGCAGCTTGGCCCAGATCAGGCTGTCAAAGGCTTTCTGGCTGGGCTGCGGTACGCCGGGGATCAGGCCCAGCACCGAGCTGCGGTGGTTGGCCAGCGCCTCCAGGTCCAGCACCTGCGCGCCTTGGGCCTGCAGGGCCTGCAGCAGCCGGGTCTTGCCGCTGCCGGTGGTGCCGCACACGACCTGGTAGCTGTGGCGGGCGGCGAGTTGCGGCAGATCGGCGACCAGCGCGGCCCGGAAGGCCTTGTAACCGCCATCCACCAGGGTCACCTTGAAGCCGATCTGGTCCAGGATCAACGCCAGCGAGCCGCTGCGTTTGCCGCCGCGCCAGCAGTACACCAGCGGCTGCCATTCCCTGGGTTTGTCCAGCACCTCGCGCTGGATGTGGGTCGCAATGTTTTTGGCGACCAGCGCGGCGCCCAGTTTTTTCGCCTCGAACTGGTTGATCTGCTTGTAACGCGTGCCGACGATTTTGCGTTCTTCGTCGTTGAGGCTGGGCCAGTTGAGGGCGCCGGGCAGGTGGTCCTCGGCGTATTCACCTTCGCTGCGGGCGTCGATGATGGTCGGGAAGTCGGCAAGGCGGACCAGCGCCTCCTGGGCCGTGATGCGGTCGACGCTCACTTGAGAAGTTTTCCCAGTTCCGGCCAGACATTGGCCAGCATCAGGGGATGCGCCTGCTCGTTCGGGTGGATGCGGTCGGCCTGGAACAGCCGGGTGGCATCTTCGGTGTCGCCCACGCCCTTGAGCAGGAAAGGCACGAGTGCCGCTTTGCGCTCTTTCGCGACCTTGGCAAACAAGCCGGAAAACCTGGCCGCATAGTCGCTGCCGTAGTTGGGCGGCACCTGCATGCCCACCAGCAGCACCCTGGCGCCGGCCTTCTGCGCCGCCTGCGTCATGGCGCGCAGGTTGCCTTCGGTCATGCCCAGCGGCAGGCCGCGCAGGGCGTCGTTGCCGCCCAGTTCGATGATGACCACGCCGGGCTTGTGCTGGTTCAGCAGGGCCGGCAGGCGCGAGCGCCCGCCCGAGGTGGTGTCGCCGCTGATGCTGGCGTTGACCACCCGGGCCGGAATTTTTTCGCTGGCCAGGCGCTGCTCCATCAGCCTGACCCAGCCGCTGCCGCGTTTGAGGCCGTATTCGGCGCTCAGCGAATCGCCGACCACCAGAATCGTCGGGCCGGCGCCGGCCGCCGGTTTGGCAACGGGCTGGGCCTGCCCGTTCTGCGGCAATACCAGCATGAAAGTGCAGAGCATCAGGCCCAGCAGACCCGCGCGCCGCCCGGGCTTGGTAAAGTCAGGGCGATTCATTCCAAAAATAATTCCCGAAATATCCGACAAGGCTGGCATGTTTGAACCCGTTGTTCCTGTTTCTCCGGCGCTGCCCACCTTGGCGGCAGGGGCGGGAGACCGTTCATCTTCAATTATTTCCGTCGAGCATGTTTTCAAGAGCGTGAGCGACTCGACGGGTACGCTGACCATTTTGCGCGATATTGACTTCGCACTCGCGGCCAGGGAGACTGCCGCCATTGTCGGTGCTTCCGGTTCGGGTAAAAGCACGCTGCTGTCCATCATCGCCGGGCTGGACAGGCCCACCCAAGGCACGGTGCGGCTGGCCGGCCAGGACCTGTTTGCGCTCAGTGAAGACGACCGCGCGGCGCTGCGCGCGCAGAAGGTCGGTTTTGTGTTCCAGAGTTTCCAGCTCATGGGCAACCTCAATGCGCTGGAAAACGTCATGCTGCCGCTGGAACTGTCGGGCGCGAAAAACGCGCGGTCGCAGGCCACCGAGATGCTCAAACGGGTCGGCCTCGGTGAGCGCCTGGGCCACTACCCCAAGGTGCTGTCGGGCGGCGAGCAGCAGCGGGTGGCGCTGGCACGGGCCTTTGTGGTCCAGCCTGCGGTGCTGCTGGCCGACGAGCCGACCGGCAGCCTGGACTTTGCCACCGGCGAAAAAGTCATGGCGCTGATGTTCGAACTCAACCAGGAACTGGGTACCACGCTGGTGCTCGTGACCCACGACCCCGCCATTGCTGCGCGCTGTGAGCGGCGCATCACCATCGAGGCTGGACAGGTCGTCGCGGCTTAGGGTCAAATGGGCCCGTAGCGCCCGCTGTACTTGCGCAAAGTGCTATCAATAGGATAGCAGTCCAGACAGGCTCCTAGAGCTTTTTCACCACCGCCAGAAAGCTGGCGCGGTCGGCCGGCCGGTCGATTTCGGCAGCCAGGGCCTGCACCAGCGTCTCCAGCGCGGTATGCCGGGCCACCTCTTTTTCCACAATCATTTTCGCCAGCGGGCCGATGAACTGGCTCAAGGCCCGCTCCAGCTGTGCGAGCTGCCCATCGCTGAAGTGGGGGGAAGAGGGGGCCGATACCGGACCGCTGCGCGAACTGGCGCTCTGGCTGGGGTCTGTGCGCGGACGACTGAAGGGGTGGGAGGGGTGGGATGGGGTGGGT